>CAZCGE010000097.1:0-95644 GCA_964498125.1 uncultured Devosia sp.
CGCCGCAGGACGAGGCCCATGGGCGTCTTCCAGGATCGCACCAGCATGGACCGCATCCTGTTCGCCGTCTTCTCCCACGAAAACAAAAACCAAGGCGTCAGCACTCCCTTCCTGCTGACACAAACCTTTTGACGTTACCGGCGTCGTGGTTCGGGCACCCTGGCTTGCGGGCGATCGGCACCCACCACGGGCTTTCCCCGTTGGAAGTGGATTGCCCCGTCACTGGCCCGGCTTGATCCCGTTGTCGCGCACGACGGCGCCCCAGATGCGCATCTGATCGCCCAGCCACTGGCGCAGCACGGCGGGGCCGTCGAGTGTCAGCGTGATGTTCTGCGTCTCCATCATTATCCGCTTGACGCGCTCATCGTTCATGGCAGCGACCAGCTCCTTGCCGAAGCGATCGACCAGCTCCGCCGGCGTGCCTTTGGGCGCGAACACGCCCCACCAGGCGTAGGACTCGAAGCCCTCGAAGCCTGTCTCGATCGCCGTCGGCACCGATCCGAAGGCCGGCAGCCGCGTCTTGCCGGTCTGCAACAAGGGCCGCAGCCCGCCGCCGGCGATTTGCGGCGCCACCAGCGCGGTCGAGGCGATGATCAGATCGACGTGGCCGGCGATGGCGTCGTTGAGCGCCGGCCCGCCGCCGCGGTAGGGCACGTGATTGAGCGAGATGCCGGCGCGCTTGGTCATCTGCACCATGGTGAGATGGCCGAGACTGCCGGCCCCGATCGAGGCGTAAGTCACCACGCCGGGCTTTTCCTTGGCCGTTGCCATCAGCTCGGTGAAACTCTTCCACGGGCGCGTCGGATGGCAGCAGATCAGATGCGGCGCGGTGCCGATCAGCAGCACCGGCTCCAGGTCCTTTTCCGTGTCGAAGGACATTTGCGGCAGCAGCGCGGGATTGACGGCGTGGGTGTCGAACACGAACAGCCAGGACGAGCCGTCGGGCTTGGCCTTGGCCACCATGGCTGCGCCGAGCGAGCCCGTGGCGCCGGGCTTGTTCTCGACGATCACCGTGGCGCCCAATCGCTGCTGCAAGAGCGGCTGCACCATGCGGCAGATGGCATCGACCGAGCCGCCCGGCGGGAACGGCGCCACCAGGGTGACCTGGCTCGCCGGCCAGGATTGCGCCCAGGCCGAGGCGGGCAGGGCCATGAGGCCGGTGGTTACGGTGCGCCGGGTCAAGCTCGTCATGCGTCGTCTCCATCAAGGTGCGGTCGCAGGCGCGATCCCATCACAATAACCCGTGTTGATCGTTTTGTGCACGTGGATCACGGAAACAGCCCGCGGGCCTGTTTGGCGTCGCGGACTTTTTCGACACCAATCGCCATCGCCGCCATTCGCAACGAGATCCCGTCGCGATCCGCCCGCCGCAGCACCTGCTCCAGCGTGCGGTCGAGCACTGTCTCCAAACGTTTCATCACTTCCGTCTCGCTCCAGAAGAACTGCTGCAGGTCCTGCACCCACTCGAAATAGCTGACGATGACGCCACCGGCATTGCACAAGATGTCGGGCAGCACCAGGACCTCGCCGGCGCGCTGATCCAAAATGGCATCGGCATCCGGCGTCGTCGGACCATTGGCGGCCTCGGCCAGGATGCGGCAGCTGAGGCGGCCGGCGTTGGCAGCCGTGATGACGCGCTCGACGGCGGCCGGGACCAGCACGTCGCAGGGCTGCACCAGCATCTCGCCGGGATCGATCGAGGCCTCGGTGCTGAAACCGCGCAGGACTTTGTTCTGGATGACATGCCGGTCGAGCGCCGCGGCGTCGAGGCCAAGCGGATCGTAGTAGGCGCAGGTGTGATCGCTGACCCCGACGATCCGCAGTCCCCTGGCCGCCAACTCGGCCACTGTCACCGCGCCGACATTGCCAAAGCCTTGCACGATCGCGGTGGCGCCACTGGGGTCGATCGCCAGCTGGCTCATGGCTCGCGCCACCAAATGCGCCACGCCCCGGCCAGTGGCCTCGCGCCGTCCGACCGTGCCGCCGAGCACCACCGGCTTGCCGGTGACGATCTCGGTCACGGTCTTGCCCTGGTACATGGAATAGGTGTCCATGAACCAGGCCATGATCTGCTCGTTGGTGCCCAGGTCCGGCGCCATCACGTCGGTATGCGGCCCGACGAAGGGGATCAATTCCTGCATGTAGCGGCGCGACAGGGCCTCGAGCTCGTTGCGCGACAGGGCATGCGGATCGACCGTGACGCCGCCTTTGGCGCCGCCGTAGGGCAGGCCCGCCAAGGCGCACTTCCAGCTCATCCATACCGCAAGGGCTGCCACCTCGCCGATATCGAGGTTCGGCGCAAAGCGTGTGCCGCCCTTGGTGGGGCCGAGCGTCAGGTGATGTTGCACGCGGTAGCCCTGGAACACGGCGATGCTGCCGTCGTCGCGATGGATCGGGCACGAGACGGTCAGCGCCCGCTTGGGCAGCAGCAGTCGCTGGCGCTCGTCGTGGGGGATTTGCAGGTGATCGGCAATGGCGTTGAACTGCGTCCGAGCCATCTCGAACACGGGTCCGGTATAAATGGTCATGGCGGCACTCCCTTGCGGCATGAGCCTGCCGGGTATTGTGGACCAGTTTCATCACCGCGCCGAGACTCGCATCGCGCCATCCTCAATCGCGCCATCCTCAATCGCGCCATCCCCAATCGCGACTGGGCGCCAAGTCATCCACCATGACGGCGCCTCGACCGCCATGGCGCCTGCGGCAATTGCCGCGGGCGTGCCAGCGTGGCCCATCGCACACACGTCGGCGGCGTTTAGCTCGCGTTCATGAAAGGGTTCACGCCGCGCCACATTGGCGGCCAATGCCGGCCACAGACGCATGGCTATTTGCGGGACTGCCCCGAGGCGGCTCGAACAATGCGGGAGACCTTGACCCATGACCCAGCGGACAGCAGCCCATCGCGCCGGTCGATTCCTGGCTGACGGCCTCATCGGCCTGGCCCTTTTCCTGTTGATTGCGGGGGCCGCCGGCGGCGACCTTGACGCCCGCGCCGACGTGCGCCTGATGCCGGACGCGCTGACCCAGGCAACAGTCGCGGCCGTCGACGTTGGCGACCCTGAAGGATGGCCGCGCGATGTGCTGGCGCTTGCTTCACCGGCGCTGCGTCAGGAGCGCCAGCAGACGGCGCTGGCCATGCTTGCACTGGCGTTTTCAGCCTTGTTTGCCCTCAATCTCGGCTTTTGGCGCCATTTACGCCGCGCCTACCCCATCAGGCGGTAAATGTGGAGAAAAACCTGCTTGACCATGGTTGGTCTTAAGTTCTCCACCATCGGTTCCTATATATTGTGCGCAGATTCGAAGGAGCAGATCATGACCCATGTTTTGCCACGCCTGATCACTGGCCGCGCGCTGTTGGGGGTGGCTGCCGCGTCGGTCCTTGGCCTCACCGGCTTGGTCGTGACCAGCACCGACGCCCTGCTTGACCGCAGTTTTGCGCGCGCCTTCGCCTCTGCCAGTGGTGCATCGAAGGCCGCGATCGCCACCTCGCGCCGCGCCCTCGAGCCAGCCGCCGGCGACGAAGGCTTCTGGCTGACGCGACACGAGCCGCAGCCGATGCAGAACGGACATGGGTTCTCCAAGGTTGGCGACCGCATCACGATGGCCGTCGAAGGCGGCCGCGCACTTGAGTTCGAAGTGATCTCCGTATCGGAGTTTGCACTGCCGTTGGCCGCGGTCGAACTTGGCGCAACACGTTCACGGCAGGTCATGGTGACGTGCCGGGAAGTCGGGGACAGCGACCGGCCGGGCCGCGTCGTGCGCCTGATCGTCGACGCCGACGAGCCGCTGCAGACGGGCGGGCAAGGCACGGCCCGCGCGCTGTAGTCGTCATCCGAGCTTTGCGTCGATGCCGAGCCCAAGCGCTGGCCCCCCCACGCGCTGGCCCCAAGCGCAATCCGTAATCTGTGGTTGACATATTGTCGTCTATAGTTTACGAATCCGCATGGTCGAGATCGTCAGATCAACCGTCTTCGCGGCCTGGCTCGCCGGCCTGACGGACCACCGGGCTTGCGCGCGCATCCTCGTCCGCATCGACCGCCTGGCGGCCGGCAACCCTGGCGACATGGCGCCGGTCGGCGGTGGCATCTCCGAGCTACGCATCCATCATGGCCCCGGCTACCGGGTCTATCTGATGCAGCGCGGCCAGCGGCTCGCGATCCTGCTGTGCGGTGGCGACAAGTCCACGCAAGCCGCCGACATCGCCCGCGCCCGCACGATCGCCACGCAATGGAAGGACTGATCCATGACCATCGATGACACCCCCGTCACGTTCGCGCCGTTCGACGCGGCTGACTTTCTTCGCGATGATGCCGATATCGCCGCCTACCTCGAGGCCGCGATCGCCGAGGATGACCCCGTGCTGCTCGCGCGCGCCCTCGGCGCCGTCGCCCGCGCCCGCAACATGACCGACCTCGCCCGCGACACCGGACTGTCCCGGCAAAGCCTGTACAAGGCCTTGTCGCCCAGCGGCAACCCGAGCCTCGACACCATCATGCGCGTGGTCCGCGCGCTCGGCTGGCAGATCACGCTGACGAAGCGCCAGAAGCCACGCGCCACCGCCACGCCACGGGCGCACAAGTCCGCGCCGCGCCTCGGCGCGCGCGGCACAGGGCCGACCGAGAAGGGCGGTCGCTGACGTGGGCAGCCCCTCATTCGTAAATTTCGCTGTCGACTTATCGTCCCTCTCCGCCCCAAGCGCTGGCCCCCAAGCGTTGGGTTGCGCTGGCGGCCCGGCACCGCTACACCGGCGCGGACGGGCGGTTAGCTCAGTGGTAGAGCGCTTCGTTTACACCGAAGATGTCGGGAGTTCGACCCTCTCACCGCCCACCATGCAATCCCGACCATGGGATCAGCCACGACCCCAGAGCGCTTTCCACTCGAATTGAAACAGGGGAAAGCGCTCTGGTGGCAAGCCGGGCCGGACCCGTCGCCGTTATTGCTCGCGTATCACACCGGCGAGCCTCGCCAGGGCTTCCTGCTTGGGAATCTCGGCGGCAAGGATCTTCTTGGACTCCTCGGGCGTGGTGCCCCAGAGGTCGACGCCCAAATCCGTGAGCTGTTTCTTGACCTTCTCGTCCCTGATCGCATCGATCGTGGCCTTGTAGAGAACGTCGACGACGGTCTTGGGCAGTCCCGCGGGGCCCGCCACGCTGTGCCAGTCGATGTGCTCGAAGTCCTTGAAGCCCGACTCGTGGAATGTCGGTACGTCCGGCAATGCGGCCGACCGTTTCAAGGCGGTCGACGCGATGGCGCGGATCTGGCCGCCCTGGATCAACGGCACCAGTGGTGTCGGTGGGTTCAGCCCGACGCCGATATGGTTGCCGAGCACGGCCTGGATCACCTGGCCGGTGCCGCGGTGGGGGATATGCACGACTTGGATGCCGGCGTCGCGATTGAGCTGCTCGCCGGCGAAATGGCTGGCGGTGCCGACACCACCCGACCCGAAGCTCAGCTTGTTGGGATTAGCCTTGGCGTAGGCGATGAACTCCTTGAGGTTGGTCGCGGGCAAGGAGGGGTGCACGTAAAGGATGTTGGGCTGTGCACCAACGATGCTGACAATATCGAAATCCTTCTCGGGGTCGTAATTGATCTGCTTGTAGACGAACTGGTTGCCGGCCAGCACGCTGCGTGCACCGAGCATCAGCGTGTACCCGTCGTTGGGCTGGCGCGCCACGTGGGCAGCGGCGATGCCGCCGCCGGCGCCGGCCTTGTTCTCAATCACGAAAGGCTGGCCGAGTAGCTCCTCGAATTTCTTGCACAGGATGCGCGAGAGCACGTCGCTGGGGCCACCTGGCGCAAAGCCGATGATGAACGTGACGGCCTTGTTCGGGTAGGTTTGGGCCTGGGCTGTGATCGGCGTGCCGCAAAGGGCGGCGGCGGCGATAGCGAGGGCTAGTGCCCGTGTCGTGAACCGCATGGGTCTCCTCCCTGGAGGGTGCGCCTGGCAGCGCTAAGAATTATTCGTCTATGCGCCATTCGTCTATGCGCCAGAAGGATCGACGATCGGCCGTCCGGTGACAAGTGGAACTTCGACATGGCTGATCGGCAGGATCAGGTGCCTGGCCCGGCGCTGCAAGCGATGCCGCAGGCTCGCCGATGGAGTGGCGTCGGCACGCATCGGATCGCGCCGACTGGATCACGCGCACGGGAGCGCTGGTGCCCCCGTGGCGCCCATCCAATCCAGCCTCAATCGATCTTGATGTTGGCTTCTTTCGATATCCTGCCCCACTTGGCGATCTCGGACTTGACGAATTCGCCCATCGCCGCCGGCGTCGCAGCGCCCAGCGTGGCGCCCTGCTGCGCCCAGATCGCCTTCATATTCTCGAGCGCCAGCGCCTTGTTGATCTCGACTCCCATGCGCTCGAGGATGTCCTTGGGCGTTCCGGCCACGCCCCACACACCGTACCACGTCGACACCACGTAGTTCGGCACGCCAGCCTCGGCCGCCGTCGGTACGTCAGGCAGGCTAGCCACCCGCGCCGGCGCCGCCACGGCCAGTGGGCGGATGCGGCCGGCTCGGATCTGGGGAGCCGAGGTGCCGAGCCCGTCGAATATCATGTCGACCTGTCCGGCCAGCAGATCCTGCATCGCCGGGCCGGCGCCCTTGTAGGGGATGTGGTCGATCTCCAGCTTGGTGGCGATCTTGAACAATTCGCCGGACAAGTGATGCGCGGTGCCATTGCCGGCAGAGGCGTAGTTGAGCTTGCCCGGATTGGCCTTGGCGAAGTCCATCAGCTCCTTCAGCGTGGTCGCCTGCACGCGCTGGGGATTGACCACGATGATCTGCGGCACGACGGCGATCACCGAAACCGGCGTGAAGTCCTTTTCGATATCGTAGGTCAGCGAGGCATAGACGCCGGGCGCGATGGTGTGGTGCACGGCGCCGACGAAGTAGGTGTAGCCGTCCTTGGGCGCTCGCGCGGCAATGCCGGCGCCGAGCGTGCCGCCGGCGCCACCGCGGTTGTCGATGATCACCGTCTTGCCGAGGGCCTTGGTCAGCTCGGCGGCGAGCGGGCGGGCAAAGATGTCCGTGCCGCCGCCAGCGGGGAAGGGATTGACGAAGGTGATGGTTTTTTCGGGCCAGGCCTGGGCAGCGGCTGGCGCTTGGCCGGCGAGGGTGGCGAACGTCGAAATGGCTGCCAGCACGCTGAACCGCAGCACATGGCGCGCGACTATGCTCTTCATGGCGAGACCTCCCCGTGCCCGGGCTTGTTTGGTCGTGATTATCGGTATCGGGCGCCGCCAATCTATGATGCCAGGATCGCGACAAGCAAGTGTCTGTTGACTTATGCCCCCTGGCGCGTGCCTGGCCAGCCTTTGCCACTGCCAGCCTTTGCCAGGGGAGGGCCGCGTGCTAGCCTGTGACCATGAACGAGCACGTCAAACCGATGCAGCGGCGCCGTGCGCCGACCCAGGCGGCGGAGGGTTTGCCGCGCTGGCGCTGGACCACGGCCGAGCTGGAGCGGGTCGCGGGCACAGGTGTGTTCGACGGCAAGGACGATTTCGAGCTGATCGGCGGGGAGATGGTTCCGATGTCACCGAGCGGACGCCGGCACGATCTGGTCCGTGAGGTGCTGGAGCGTCATCTGCGTCGGCAGGAGACCGACGCGGTCCACGTTGTCGGGGAGTCGCAGCTCAATCTTTCCGACGATACCTACACCAAGCCTGACATCATGGTGCGACCTGCGCCGATCATGGCGCCTGATCTTCAGGGCGATACCGTGCTGCTGGTCGTCGAGGTTGCGGACTCGAGCCTCGACGCCGATCTCACGACGAAATCAACACTGTATGCATTGCACGGCGTGCGGGAGTACTGGGTGGTAGAGGCTTGGAGCTTGGCTACTACGGTGCATCGTGATCCCGATCGCAGCACCGGCACGTATGACAGCGTGGTGACGGTGTTGCCTGCCACAACTCAATCGCTCCAGCTCGCGCCTGCGATCTCCGTGCGAATGGCGGACCTCGGTCTTTGATGCTGGGTCCGCGGCTTTGGGCGAGGTCACTTGCCGCGACCGACGTCCATTGAGCTGCCCGCCGCGACGGGCTAGAACCCCGGCCAACCCATTCACCACCCGCTAAGGACCAGCCACTCATGGCCAACCCGCAATTCGTCTATCACATGCACAAGCTCTCCAAGGCCTATCCGGGCGGCAAGCAGGTGCTGAAGGACATCAACCTGTCGTTCTATCCCGGCGCCAAGATCGGCGTCGTCGGCCTCAATGGCTCCGGCAAGTCGACGCTGCTTAAGATCATGGCCGGCATGGTCGATGATTTCCTCGGCGAGGCGCACCCGGCCGAAGGCATCAAGGTCGGCTACCTGCCGCAGGAGCCCGAGCTCGATGCGGAGAAGGACGTGCTCGGCAACGCCATGCAGGGGGTGGCGGAGAAGAAGGCGATCCTCGACCGCTACAACGAAATCGCGTCCAACTATTCCGACGAGACCGCCGACGAGATGACGGCGCTGCAGGACCAGATCGACGCCCAGAACCTGTGGGACCTCGATACCCAGGTCGAGCAGGCGCTCGATGCGCTGCGCTGCCCGCCGGGCGATGCGGCTGTCGACAAGCTGTCGGGCGGCGAGAAGCGGCGCGTGGCCCTGACCAAGCTCTTGCTCGCCAAGCCCGACATCCTGCTGCTTGACGAGCCGACCAACCATCTCGACGCTGAAAGCGTGGCCTGGTTGGAGCGCTTCCTCAAGGAATATGTGGGCTGCGTCATCCTGGTCACCCACGATCGCTACTTCCTCGACAACATCACCGAATGGACGCTGGAATTGGATCGCGGCCAGGGCGTGCCCTACAAGGGCAACTATTCGAGCTGGCTGGAACAGAAGTCCAAGCGGCTCGAGGTCGAGAAGGGCCAGGAGGAGGGCAAGCAGCGCGCGCTCAGGCGCGAACTGGAGTGGATCCGTTCCTCGCCCAAAGCCCGCCAGGCCAAGTCGAAGGCCCGCATCACCGCCTACGAGAAACTCGCCGAGGAGGCCGGCCGCGAGGAGATCGGCAAGGCCTCCATCACGATCGCGGCCGGCCCCCGCCTCGGCGGCGTCGTGGTCGAGGCCGACGGGCTCTCCAAGGCCTTCGGCGATCGTCTGCTGATCGATGGGCTGTCCTTCAAGCTGCCGCCCGGCGGCATCGTCGGCGTCATCGGCCCGAACGGCGCCGGCAAGACGACGCTGTTCAAGATGATCACCGGCGTCGAGACGGCCGACAAGGGCACGATCAGGCTCGGCGACAGCGTGAAGGTGTCCTACGTCGACCAGTCGCGCGGCCATCTCGACGACAGGAAGACGGTGTGGGAGGAAATCTCCGGCGGTAACGATCAGATTCTGCTTGGCGGTAAAAAGGAAGTGCCATCGCGCGCCTACTGCGGCTGGTTCAACTTCAAGGGCGCCGACCAGCAGAAGAAGGTCGGGCTACTGTCAGGCGGCGAGCGCAACCGCGTGCACCTCGCCAAGCTGCTGAAGGAGGGCGGCAACCTGCTGCTGCTCGACGAGCCGACCAACGACCTCGACACCGAAACCTTGTCGGCGCTTGAATCGGCGCTGGAGGACTTCCCCGGCTGCGCCGTGGTCATCAGCCATGATCGTTTCTTCCTCGACCGCATCGCCACCCACATCCTGTCCTTCGAGGGCGACAGCCACGTCGAGTGGTTCGAAGGCAACTTCGCCGACTACGAGGAAGACAAGAAGAAGCGCCTGGGCGAGGCCGCGGTGGAGCCGCATCGCATCAAGTTCAAGCGGTTTGAGAGGTAGGGGTTCGGGAGGCAGGGGTGTGCTGCGGCTGCACGGCATGCTATTCTGCAAGTAAGGAGCAGAGCCATGGAAGATATCGATTTGCGTGACGCCGAGGGACATCTGTCAGAACTCGTGGGACGCGCGGCACGTGGCGAGTCGATCCGCATCACCGATCCAAAGCACGGCGCGGTGCGGCTGGTTGCCGACGCCCCCGAGGGTGCGTCAAAGCCGCCTTATCCCGCGCGAATCTTCGGCCAGTGGAAGCACTTGGCCGAGATACCGGACGAGCGGCTGTTCGCGCCCCTGACCGACGACGAGTTGGAGTGGCTTTCGGGCGAGAAATCCGGATCAGACTGAGTGGACCTGCTGCTGGATACACATATCGTCTTCTGGTCCCTCAGGGGATCGCAGCGCCTCCAGTCGGCGCACAAGGCCCTCATCGAGGATCGCCAGCGGCTTGTTTATGTGAGCGCGGCGTCTGGCTGGGAGATAGCCGTCAAGGTCGGATTGGGAAAATGGCTAGAGGCTGCACCGCTGCTGCCAAACCTGACGCGCGCCGTCGTCGATGCGGGATTGCTGCCGCTCCCAATCACGCTGTCTCAGGCCGAGCGCGCAGGAAGCTTCGACGTGGCCCACAAGGATCCATTCGATCGCCTCTTAGCCGCGCAGGCGCTCGATCTCGATCTGACACTCGTGACCGTCGACCCGGCATTCGCGCAGTTCGGGTGCAAGGTGGCTTGACGACAACTTTTGGCGAGAATCATAATCGGATTGCTGGAGCCAACTCCTTGGTTGTCTTCATGGTCGGATGCGACAGCCACGTCGCGTGGTTCGAAGGCAACTTCGCCGACGACGAGGAGGACAAGAAACGCCGCCTCGGCGAGGCCGCTGTGGAACCGCACCGCATCAGTTCAAGCGGTTCGAGAGGTAGGGACAGAATGTAGAACAGACAGAATGTAGAACATTGACGGAACGGATCGGCGGAGCTATCTTCACTTCATGCAGATCGAACTCGACGAGAAGCACAAGGAATGGCTGCGCGCCCGTGTCACCGCTGGCGACTATTCCAGCATCGAGGCGGCGGTGGCGGCTGCGATCCAGCGGATGATGCTGGACGACGACATTGATGATGACGATTTGTCGTGGGCCAAGCCACTCATCGAGGAAGGGTTGGCTGAGTTGGACCGCGGCGAATCGTATTCGCACGAGGAGGTTTTCGCCCATGTCAGGGGCGTGATCGCCTCCCGCGGTTGAGTTCTGGTGGGCCATGGGCCAGTTGCGCTACTCGCCGACGGCCCGCGCAGACCTTGCCAAAATCGCATCGGCGATCGTTTCCAACAACGGCGTGACCGTTGCTGAACTCACGATTGCGCGGCTTGAACGATCATTGACCAATCTTGCTGATTTTCTCAGGATGGGTCGCAAGCGGCCCCAGCTCGGTCGCGGCGTCTGGTCGTGGCCGATGCGCCCATGGTTGGCCTTCTATCGCATTGCCAGTGAGGACATCGAGGTGATCCGTATCGTGTATGGCAGGCGGAGGATGACGCGAAAACTGGTTATGGGCGAGCAGGATCGATGAGAAGAACAGCCACGTCGAATGGTTCGAGCGCAACTTCGCCGACGAAGAGGAGGGCGTGGATCGCGCCGCCTGGGCAAGGCCGCGGTGGAACCGCATCGCATCAAGTTCAAGAGGTTCGAGAGGTCGGCAACGACGCCGCACTGTCGCAAGGCCGCGCGGGCGGCTAGAAGGGCTGCTGGACGCGATTCCGGGCCGCCCTGGATCGCAGTCTTGCAACCCGCGCCAACGAGGCCGCCGATGCCCAACCCGATCCTGATCGCCCCCTCCATCCTGTCCGCCGACTTTGCCCGGCTCGGCGCCGAGGTGGCGAGCGTCGACGAGGCTGGCGCCGACTGGATTCATCTCGATGTGATGGACGGCCATTTCGTGCCCAACATCACCTTTGGCCCGCCGGTGGTGAAGGCGATCCGGCCGGCCTCGAGGAAGATCTTCGACGTGCATCTGATGATCGCGCCGGCCGATCCCTACCTCGCCGCGTTCGCGGACGCCGGCGCCGACATCATCACGGTACACGCCGAGGCCGGTCCGCATCTCGACCGTTCGCTGCAGGCGATCCGGGCGCTGGGCAAGAAGGCCGGCGTGGCGCTCAATCCGGGGACATCGGAAAGCGCCATCGCCCACGTGCTGGACCGGCTCGACCTGATCCTGGTCATGACCGTCAATCCGGGCTTTGGTGGTCAGGCCTTCATCCCGGCGATGGCGGACAAGATCCGCCGCGTCAAGACGATGATCGGTGCCCGCCCCATTCACATCGAGGTGGATGGCGGCGTCACGCCCGAGACGGCCGCGGCGGTCGCGGCCGCTGGCGCCGATGTGTTGGTCGCCGGGTCGGCCGTGTTCAAGGGCGGCACCAAGGGCGCCTATGCAACCAACATCGCCACCATCCGTGCCGCGGCGGAGCAAGCCGCCGGCATCCCGCACAGCCAAGCCCGCCGACCCTGACCAACAGAGATCATCATGACGTCCTGCATTCGGTGCTAATGTCGCCGCCCGCGACGCATCCGGACCGGAAGAGCACTCGAACCACCGATGAAATTCGCCAGTTTTCCCATCGATGACGCCAAGGGCGTGGTGCTGGCGCACACGCTGGATACGGGCGCGGCGACGTTCAAGAAAGGCCGTGTCCTGACGGCTGCCGACGTGGCCGCCATCAAGGCGGGCGGGCGCACGCACGTCATCGGCGCGCGGCTCGAGCCGGGCGATGTCGACGAGGATACTGCGGCCGCGCGCGTCGCCAAGATGGTCGCCGGCCCCGGGGCTCGCGTCGCCGAAGCGATCACCGGTCGCGCCAATCTTTACGCGGAAGTCAGCGGCATCCTGCGGGTCGATGCCGAGCGCCTGCTCGCCCTCAACCGCATCGACGAGGGCCTGACCGTGGCGACGCTGGCGCCCTTCGACCGGGTTGCGGCCGGCGAGATGCTGGCGACGATCAAGATCATTCCATTTGCACTGTCGGACGCGGTGCTCGCCAAGGCGCAACAGCTGGCCGGCGGCCGGCCGCTGATCGCGGTGGCGCCGTTCCAAGCGAAATCGGCGGGGTTGATCCTGACGCAACTGCCGCAAACCAAGGCGAGCGTGCTGAAGAAGCGCGAGCGCGTTACACACGACCGCCTGGCGTCAGCCGGATCGCGACTCGTTTCAACCGAGATCGTCGCCCACGACAGCGCCGCCGTCAGCGCGGCGATCCTGCGCATGCACAAGGCGGGGCTTGATCCGATCCTGGTGTTCGCTGCCTCGGCGATTGTCGACCGCGACGACGTCATCCCCAGCGCGGTCGCGGCCTGCGATGGCGAAGTCCTGCATGTCGGCATGCCGGTCGATCCCGGCAATCTGATCATGCTGGGCCGGCTCGGGACGATTGATGTGATCGGGGTGCCGAGTTGCGCCGGCTCGCCCAAGCTCAATGGCTTCGACTGGGTGCTGGAGCGGCGGCTGGCTGGGCTGGCCGTCGGCCGCGAGGAGATCACCGCCATGAGCATCGGCGGCCTGCTCAAGGAAATTCCGACCCGGCCGCAACCGCGCGACGTTGATGCATCGTGAGGCCACTTTGGCCCAAGGCCTGCCGATCGGCCTCGAAACCGACAGGTTTGTTTTGCACATGCGCGCCAGCATGTCGTGCCGTTCCGTCTTGCCGCTGCTTTGCCGGCGCGGCACGATGGCGGGTACTGGTGGGCGTGACAGGCCGCTGACAGTACCGTTATAGGGTCATGCCTGCCCAATCCGTGAACTCCAAGAAATCGAGCGCAATTTTGCCCATGTTCATGACACGCCCGCGATTGACACGAGTCCTGATGTCCGCGCTGATCGGCGCGACGGTCCTTGCGCCATCCTGGTCCGCTCTCGGCCAGGGGGCGAGCCCGCCCGCGCCAGCCCAGCCGCCATCCACGGCGCAGCCTGCCGCGCCCGCGGCCCCGCCGGCCCCCTCCGTGGCTCCAGCAGCCCCCGCACCAGCCGCGGCGCCCGCCGCGCCGGCTGCCGCTGCCCCGTCAGCGGCGCCGCCCACCGCGCCGGCACCTCCGCCACCGCCCCCCATCCTGGTACCGGTGGATGTGACGACGGCGATCTCGCGCCTCCAGTCGGTCATGGAGAACGCCGAGAAGTCCTTGGCGCGCATGAAGGAGCTCAACGAGGATCTCGGCCACCTGCGCGATGAGGTCGAGACCGTCATCACCAACACCACGCGCGTCGCCGATGGCCTGCGTCCGCGTCTGGCCGACGTCAAGAGCCAGATCACTCACCTTGGAGCTCCGCCCACGGGTGGCGCGCCGGAAGCACCCGCCGTGACGGCCGAGCGGCAGCGCCTGCACGCAGAGGCCTCCGCCATCGACGGCGCCATCAAGACGCTGGAGCTGACCTGGGTGCGCGCGCGCCAGACCATTGACCGCATCACGGATCTACGCCTGGAATTGTTCACGCGCTCGATCATGGAACGCATGTCGAGCCCGCTTTTTCCATTGATCTGGCGCGATGCCTTCCGGGACTTCCCGCAGGTCGAGCGGCTGATCGGCTACATCATCACCGATTGGTTGGCAGCGCTTGGCCGCCAGCCGGTCTTGGTGACCGTTCTGTTTTCGTTGTGCGCGGCGCTCTATCTCGGTCTGCGCGCGGTGGCCCACCGCCTCACGCAGAAGCTACGCGCGCGCAATCAGGCGCCGACCTTCTTCGACCGGGCGGCGACTTCGGCCTGGATCGCGCCTGTGCGCGCCGCGCCGGCCATGCTGACGGCGCTTGCGGTCTACGGCGGGCTCGAGGGCCTGGAATTGCTCTATTATCCTGGTGATCGCATAGCCAGTGCGGTGCTGAGGGCCATCTTTATTTTCGTGGCCGTCTCCGCGCTCACGTCCTCGGTGCTGGCGCCCGATGCGGAAGGCCATCGTCTGGTCTCGCTGTCGGATCGCGCCGTCCGCATCATCAGCCGCCTGCTGCATGCCATTACCGCGGTCTACGCCGCTGATCTGGCTCTGACGGCCATTGGCCGTGCGCTGTATCTGCCGCTGTCCATGAGTGTCGTACAGACACTGGCCACGACACTGGCTTTCGCAGGCTTGCTGATCGGCCTGCTGCTGACGCCGTTTGAAACAGCTGGCAGCGATGGCGCACCAAAGACCGTTTCCCGCCGGCATCCGGTTTGGCTGAAGGCGCCGGGCTGGGGACTGGCCCTCGCCATCCTGGTAGCGACCGTGCTCGGCTACGTGGCGCTGGGGCGCTTCGTCTCCCAGCAATTGATCATGACCGGTGTCGTCGGCCTCGTCGCCACGCTGCTGTTCCTGGCCATACGCGCCTTCACGCGCGACGCCAATGGCGGCGCGCACGTGGTTGGGCAGGTGCTCGAGCAGCGCTTCGGCCTGGATGCCGGCCGGCGCCGGCAATTGGCGACGCTCACCGAGTTTGCGCTGACGCTGCTGCTGGGCATCCTGGCGCTGCCGGTGCTGCTGCTGCAATGGGGCTTCTCGGAAGGCGATATCCGCGACTGGTACAAGCAGGCGCTGTTCGGGTTCGAGATCGGCCAGTTCAAGATCTCGCTGATCCGCCTGCTGATCGGTGTGCTGCTGTTCATCATCATGCTGTTCGTCACCCGCCTGGTGCAGCGCTGGCTGCGCGATCAGGTGCTGGCGCAGTCGCGGCTGGACGTGGGCGTCGTCAATTCCATCGACGTCACCATCGGCTATGCGGGCACGGTGGTGGCGGCGCTGCTGGCCATTTCATACGCCGGCTTCGACGTCACCAACCTCGCCATCGTCGCCGGCGCGCTGTCGGTCGGCATCGGCTTCGGCCTGCAGTCGATCGTCAACAACTTCGTCTCGGGTCTGATCCTGCTGATCGAACGGCCGATCAAGGTCGGCGACTGGATCGTGCTCGGCGCCGAGCAGGGCAACGTCAAGCGCATCTCGGTGCGTTCCACCGAGATCGAGACGTTCGATCGCGCCAGC
Organism: uncultured Devosia sp.; assembly: GCA_964498125.1. Taxonomy (GTDB): domain Bacteria; phylum Pseudomonadota; class Alphaproteobacteria; order Rhizobiales; family Hyphomicrobiaceae; genus CAMDBL01. Next base: position 15,743 of record CAZCGE010000097.1, read on the forward strand.
CTGATCGTGCCCAACTCCGAGCTGATCTCGGGCCGCGTGCTGAACTGGACGCATCGCGACGCCGTGGGCCGGGTCGTGATCGCGATCTCGACCCAGGCCGACGCCGATCCGCGTCTGGTGCAGACCATCCTGCAGGCCTGCGCCAAGGGGCACGCGCTGGTTCTGCCGTCGCCGGAGCCACTGGCGACGCTCGACAATGTGACCCAGGCCGGGCTCGATTTCACACTGCGTTTCCATGTGACCAACGTTTACCGTGGGCTCAACACGCAGTCGGAGATCAGGATGGCGATTCTCGAGGCGCTGCGTGCGGCCGGTATTCCAGGCTACGCGCGCCCCACCGCCGTGCCGACGACGCCGTAGGTCGGAGCGAGACACGAGACCCGACATCCGCGGCACACGCCAGCAATCGTCGGGTCTCGCGAAGGGCTCGACCCGACCTACGCCTTGGTGCCTATCCGTTGCCGCACGATCGCGTCGCAGATCGCCAGCGGACGTTCGCCGCTGCCGCGTGATTGCGCCAGAACCTCGCCGGTGATCCGGCCGATCACCTCGACTGCGGCCAGCGTTGCTTCGGGCCGGTCGTCGATCCTCTCCTGATGGAAGTCGATGACGCCGCCGGCGCTGACGAGATAGTCGGGCACGTAGACGATGCCGCGCGCCGCCATCCGCTCGGCGTCGGCTGGCGTGTCGAGCTGGGCGTTGGCGCCGCCACAGACGAGGCGGACCGCCAGTCGGGGCACGGTGGTCGCGGACAGCACACCGCCCAAGGCGCAGGGGGCGAAAATATCGGCGTTGACGTCATAGATGGCGTCGGCTGCAACCGCACTGGCGCCATGCTGACGAACCGCCGCATCGACGCGGCGAGGGTCGAGATCGCTCACCACGAGATGCGCGCCGTGCCCGGAGAGATAGGCGCACAGCGGTCCGCCGACGTTGCCGAGGCCCTGAACCGCCACCGTCAGGCCCTTGATGCCGTCCGTGCCGAACACGTGCGCGGCCGCGGCTTGCAGCGCCGAGAACACGCCGTGCGCCGTCACCGGCACCGGTTGCATCGCACTTGCCGTTGCCGCGGCGGTGTGCGGCGTCTGACTGCGCATGACGGCCAGATCGTCGAGTGTAGTGCCGACATCGTCGGCGATGACGTATCGGCCGCCGAGGCTGTTGACGAGCCGGCCCATGGCGCGCAGCAGCTCGGCCGATTTGTGCGTCGCCGGGTCGCCGATGATCACCGACTTACCGCCGCCACAGGGCACGCCGACGATGGCGCACTTAGCGGTCATGGCGCGCGACAGGCGCAAGGCATCGCTGAGCGCCGCGCCGTCGTCGGCATAGGGCCACATGCGGCAGCCGCCGAACGCCGGCCCGAGGGCGGTCGAATGAATGGCGATGATCGCCTTCAACCCGCTCGCCGAGTCGAAGGCATGCACAACGTGCTCATGGCCATCGAAATCGGTGTGGCTGAACATCGGCAGGCCTCGCGCAATGGCTTTGCATAGGGATGGTAGGTGGCTTTCCCCGCACTCGCCAGCCCGCCCGCATGATCGGCCGGCATTGCTGTGGATGGAATCGTGCACAGCTAGAACATGCGGGCTGCCGCGAGGCTTGCGGGCATCGGCACGACGTGATGCCTCTTGCTCAAGCCATCCGCGGCGACCAGCCGTAGATGCGCGCCGTGTTGGCGCCCATCAGCTTGACCTTGTCGCTGTCCGAGATGCGGCTCGTCGCGCGGAAGGCATCGACGCCTTGCGCGTAGGAGAGGAAGTTCACCGCGCGAGTCCAGTCCGTGCCCCACAGGCAGCGGTCGATGCCGAACGCGTCGATCATCCGGCAGACCGGGTCCCAGATATCCGAATAGGGGTAGGGCTCGCGCGACAAAGTGCAGGCGCCGGTGATCTTCATCGCGACGTTATCGAGTTTGGCCAGCGTCAGCACTTTCGCCAGCTCGGCCCATGGCTCCGCCAGCACCGGCGGCTCGTGCGGCTGAACCAGGCCGAGGTGATCAACGATAATCCGCGTATCGGGATTACGGCGGATCAGCTCGATGCCCTGGTCGAGCCGACCGGCGATGTGCAGGTTGACGGGCAGCGAGAGCCGGGCGGCTGTCGCCAGCACCCGGTTGAGCCCGGCATCGGCGGGGTCCGCGGCAAGGCCGCTGCGCACAAGCAGCATGCGGATGCCGACGGCGCCGGGCGTGCGCTGCCACTCCGCGATGATCTCGGCGACGACGGGATCAGCCGGATCGACCGGCTTCACCAGCGCGAACCGGCCGGGATGGCGTTTGTGCACCTCCAGCGCATAGCTGGCGTCGTAGCGGTACATCGTGAAGGCCGACACCAGGATCGCGCCGTCGACGCCTGCGTCATCTATCTTCGCTACGGTCTGATCGCCCGTGACCTCCGGCGGCCCCGCCAAAACGGCGTGCCACGGCCGGCCTGGGTGATTGCGCTCGTAGGCATGGACCTGCGCGTCGATCGTTAGCATGAAATGCCTCTCCGGTCCGAGATGAAGATCGTGCCGTATTGTCCGGGCCAGCCCGGCTTCGGCAACCAGGGATGGCGCGTGCGTGGCCATCGGGTGACCTGTGGGTTCCGGCATCGAGCCGGACACATTTTGTCACGCGTCCAGGGCAGCCGCGAAGGCGTCGAGGGCGGCCATGCCGAAGGCGATCATGTTGGCGCGGCGATCGGCGCTGCCGGTCTTGATCGACAGCGTTCGCGGCCTGGGGCCGGCGATGGCGATCGAGGTGTGCCCGGCCGGGTCGCCGTAGCGATTGCCGGTCGGCCCGGCGGCGCCCGTCTCCGCCAGGCCCCACGTCGCCTTGTGCTTGTCGCGCATGCGCTCGGCGGCGAACGCGGCGTAGGGCTCGCTCGACGAGCGCAGCCCCAGCCGTTTCATATCCGCTTCGGCGATGCCGAGCAGCACCTCGCGCGAGGTGTAGGTGTACGACACCGCGCCGCCGAGGAAATAGGCGGAGGCGCCGGGCACGGAAAGCAGCACGGCACTGAGCAGTCCACCGGTGGATGACTCCACCACGGCCACGCTCTCTCTCCTGGCAATCAGCCGAGCGGCGATGCGCTCGGCCAGCGGATACAGCGTCTCCATCAGGCGTTCCCCTGCGCGATCTTGTCGACCTCGGCCACCTCGGCCGCGGTCAGCTCCCACTCGGCGGCCTTGACGTTGGCTTTCACCTGCGCGCCGGTGGAGGCGCCGGCAATGACGCTGATCACCGGTCGCTTGGCGAGCAGCCAGCCGAACGCCAGGTCGATCAGGGACTTGCCTTTCTTGTCGCAATAGGCGCCGAGTTGTTCGGCGATCAGCATATTGCGGTCGGTCATGTAGCGGTCGGCGAAGCGCGGGATCTTGGCCATGCGCGTGCCGGCTGGCGGCGGCACGCCGCGCTTGTACTTGCCGGTCAGCAGGCCGCTGGCCAGCGGGAAGTAGGGCACCAGACCCATGCCACAGGCGTCCAGCGCCGGCATCAGTTCCTTCTCGGCGTCGCGCACCACCAGGCTCAGCTCGTCCTGAGCCGCGATGAACGGATTGAGGCCGTTGGTCTTGGCCGTCCAGTGTGCATCCAACACGCCCCAGGCCGGCACGTTGGAGCAGGCGATGTAGCGCACCTTGCCCTGCCGGATCAGGTCGTCGAGCGCACGCAAGGACTCCTCGATCGGCGTCACGCCGTCGGGCCGATGCAGGTAGTAGAGGTCGATATAGTCGGTGCCGAGCCGCGTCAGGCTGGCCTCGACCGCGCTCATGATGTAGCGGCGCGAGGTGCCGAATTGCCAGCCCTTCTCATCCATTTGCAGGCCGAACTTGGTGGCCAGAACGACGTCCTTGCGGCGCGCGCCCAGAAGCTGGCCGATCAGGCGCTCCGAGCCGCCCTGCTTGCCGTAGTGGTCGGCGGTGTCGAAGAAATTGATGCCAGCGTCGAGTGCGGTGTGCACGACCTCCTTGGCAGCGTTATCGTCGATGCGGTCGCCGAGATTGTTGAGGCCGAGGCCGATGACCGAGACCTTGAGGCCCGAGCGGCCGAGTGTACGCTGTTTCATCCTTTACCTCATTGTTCGCATGGGCGGCGGACGGTCGCCCCGAGCGCATCGACGTCGACAGACGTTGCCCGCACTGAAGTGAGCAAAGCAGTTTTCGCGTGACTTGGAAACAGCGTTGACACAGTGCCACTGTGCTTCGTGTTGCGACCGCTCCCCACGTCAGTCAGATCCGTGATGTCGGTCCATGCCGCCGATCACATGATGCTTTTGTGACACAGGCCTTTCGCGGAAAGTTGTTACACTCAGCAGCAGTCGAATCGCAAAAGTAGGCGTCCAAAAAAGAGGAGGAATGGCACGGGGCCATCCACCACGTCGGCAGCCGCAATGCGATTGGCTGCAATGGCTCACGGCTACGTTTCCAAAGAGGGCTCATATTTCTCTTCAGCCAAGTGTCTTGGAGAAATGAGCCATGATGATCAAACGATCAAGCACGCTGCCCGCAGTGTGGATCATAATTGCGTTTTTCGCAGTTCTCAGTCCAGAGACAGTTCGATCGCAAGACCAGCACGGCATGCACGGGCATGGCCATGATGGCCTGCATTCCTGGTACTTGACGCTCAAACAGCCAGGCAGCGGCATGTCATGCTGCAACAACGAAGATTGCCGGCCAACGATGTCCCGCGTCGTCGATAACGCCGTCCAGGTGGAAATCGATGGCGAATGGACGAATGTGCCGCCCGAGAAAATCGTCAAAACGCCGTCGCCGGATCTCGGATCGCACGTCTGCGCCCCCAAGCAGAATAAGAAGCTGCCAAAGGGGCATATCTACTGCGTGATCTTGGGCTCCGGCGTGTAGGCCGGATCACGGAATTGTTGCGCCCGTAACTGGCATTGCCGCTGGATATCGCAATGACCGTTCGTCGCGGTCACTTCGGCTCGTGAGTCATGGCACTCATGCATGGGCCGCGGTCGCATTGCTCGGGCGCGGCAACCTGCCCTATCCTGGCATCGCATGCACAAACAAAGAGGCGCCGCCCCGCGCCCACCACCGGAGGAACCGCACCCATGGCCAGGCCGAAGATCATCGTCCAGCTCTACCCCGTGATGCCGGCCAAGGACGAGAACGATCGCAAGGCAAAGCGTCCGCTCGGCTCCGACAGCGAGCTGTACCACCGCGTCGTGCACGAGTGGACCGACATCATCAAGGAAGCCGACAGGATGGGCGTGTGGGGCTGCTCGACCATCGAGCACCATCTGCACTCGGAGGGCTACGAGGTCGGCCCCAACCCCGGCGTGCTCAACGCCTATTGGGCCAACCACATCACCAAGATGCGCGTCGGTGCGCTGGGTTATGTGGCAGCCACGCAAGACCCGATCCGCATCGCCGAGGAAACGGCGATCATCGACCACCTGACCAATGGCAAGTATTTCGTCGGCTTCGCGCGCGGCTACCAGTCGCGCTGGACCAACATTCTCGGTCAATTCTCGGGCACCGAAGCGACCAGCTCCGATGGCGGCGACGTCGACCGAAGAAATCGCGAAATCTTCGAGGAACGGGTCGAGATGATCCTCGACTGCTGGACCAAGGAGAGCGTGTCGCTGAACGGCAAGCATTACCAGGCGCCTTATCCCTTCGACACCGGCGTGGTCGGCTACACCGGCGCTGGGATCGCGCGCGAAGCCGGCGCCAAGGGCGAGATCGACGCACAGGGCGCTGTGCGTCGCGTCTCGGTGGTGCCCAAGCCCTACCAGAAGCCTTATCCGCCGGTGTTCATTGGCGTGCACAAGAGCCGCGAAACGATCGAGTTCTGCGCCAAGCACGGCTTCCATCCCTGCTTCTTCAACCCGACCGACACGGTGATCGAGCTGTCGAAGATGTACCGCGATCTGGCGGCCAAGCACGGCCGCACTTTCCGCCCCGGCGAGCGCCAGAACATCGTCCGCCAGACCCGGCTCGCCAAGAACGAGGCGGATCTCCAGGCGCGCGTGATGAAGTACGACATCGACATCTTCAAGAATTTCTACTCGCAGTTCGCCAACCACTCCGTCGACCCCGCCGACAAGTCCGATGCCGCCGCATTCAAGTCGATGCGTAACACCAGCTTCCTGGCTGGCGGCACGGTCGACGAGGCGCGCCGCTACTGGGGCGACATCTTCAAGAAGCAGCCCTTCGAGTACATCACACTGATCTGGCACTTCGCCCAGCAACCCAAGGATCTGGTGCTGGAGGAAATGCGGCTGTTCATGGAAAAGGTCGTGCCCGAGCTGGAGGTGCCGGAGTTCCCGGACGCGGCTGGGTAGGGCATCCGGTTTCGGGTCGCGAGAGCAGGCCTGACATTGCGCACGCCAACGGCAAGCTGTCGGGTCTGGCCACATGCTCCAGGGCGATTCAATCCAAGCCGTCGACACATGACGGTACGATGCGAATGCATGGCATCACCCTACCCGTGAAGGCGGATTTCCCAAACTGCCGGCCCCGTGTTAGCTTCCGTGCAAAAGAAGATGCCGGAGGGGTGGTTTCGTGCAACGCGGTTGGCAAATTGCGTGCGTTTGTCTGTTGGCGGTTTTTATCGCCGCCCTTGTCACCTCGTTTGGCTACTCGCTGACCGATGCGCTGGGTCCCGGGCCGGGCTTCTTTCCCTTCTGGTTGAGCCTGATCGGCATCGTGCTGACCGGCGCGATGCTGTTGCAGCTGGTGCGCGGCGCGATCCTCGCGGATGCCGCCGTCGAAATCGTGCCGAACCGTTCGGCGGCCTTGCAAGCCGGTGGCGTGCTGGTCGCGCTGACAGCGGCGGCAGCTCTGTTGGAGCCGCTCGGGTTCCGGCTGACGATGCTGCCCTTCGTCGCCGGCCTGCTGCTCACCCTCGGCGCGCGCTCGCTGCTCGCCATCGCGCTCTGCGCCGTCGGGGGCAGCTTCGGCGTGTTCCACGTCTTCTACTATTGGCTCAAGGTGCCGCTGCCAATCGGCGCGCTGGGGATTTGAGGTGGTTTCAAGTGGATACGTTGCAACACCTCACGACGGGCCTGGCGGCGGCCATGAGCCTGCAGAATTTCTCGTTTGCGCTGGTCGGCTGCATCCTCGGCACACTGATCGGCGTGCTGCCGGGGCTCGGGCCGGCGGCCGGCACCGCGATCCTGATCCCGCTCACCTTCCATCTCGACCCGACCGGCGCCCTGATCATGCTGTCGGCGATCTACTACGGCGCCATGTATGGCGGCACCATCACCTCGGTGCTGATCAACGTGCCGGGGGAAGCGGCCTCGGTTGTCACCTGCTTCGATGGACATCAGATGGCCAAGCAGGGCCGCGGCGGCACCGCGCTCGGCATCGCCGCCATCGGCTCCTTCATCGGCGGCATCACCGCCACGGTGGCGCTGATCGTGGTGGCGCCGCCCTTGGCCAAGTTTGCGCTGAGCTTCGGGCCGCCGGAATTCTTCGCGCTGATGCTGGTGGGTCTGTGCCTCGTCACCGGTCTTGCCGGACGCTCGCTGCTGGCCGGTCTTGCCATGGCCGTGCTGGGCCTGCTGATCGCCATGGTCGGCATCGACCCGGTGCGCGGGGCGCCGCGCTTTACGCTCGGAATTCCCAGTCTCTACGACGGGGTCGGCTTTATTCCCGTGGTGATGGGCCTGTTCGGCGTCGCCGAGATCCTATTGACCGTGGAGAAACCCTATCGCGAGGTGGTCAAGACCAGCCTCGCCTCGCTGCTGCCGTCGCGCGAGGAATGGCGACGCTCGATCGGCGCCATCACGCGCGGCACTGGCATCGGCTTTTTCTTAGGCTTGATCCCCGGCGTCGGCGCCATCATCCCGACCTTTGCCGCCTATATTCTCGAGAAGCGCCTGTCGAAGACGCCGGAGAGGTTCGGTCAGGGCGCCATCGAGGGCGTGGCGGCACCCGAGAGCGCCAACAACGCCTACGCCAACGCGGCGATGATCCCGCTGCTGACACTTGGCATCCCCAGCTCACCGACCATCGCGGTGCTGATGGGGGCCTTCATCGTCAACGGCCTGACCCCCGGCCCCTTCCTGTTCCAGGAGCGTCCCGATCTGGTCTGGGCGGTGATCGCCAGCTTCCTGATCGGCAACATCCTGCTGCTGATCCTGAACCTGCCCCTGGTCGGGCTGTGGGCGCGCCTGCTGCACCTGCCCTATCAGTACATCTGCGTTGGCACCCTGCTGTTCTGCGTGCTCGGCGCCTACTCCCTGCAGCAGAACGAGTTCGACGTCGGTGTCATGATCGTCTGCGGCATCATCGGCTACGGCATGCGCAAGATCGATCTGCCGATCGCGCCGCTGGTGCTCGGCCTGATCCTCGGACCATTCCTCGAAAAGTCGCTGCGCACCTCGCTGGAGATGTCGGCCGGCGATTTCTCGATCTTCTTCACGCGCCCCCTGTGCCTGTCGCTGCTCGTCATCGCCGCCTTGGTGCTGATTGCCTCGGCGCTGCAACTGGCGCCGGCCGAGGTGCGCGAGGCATCGAACGACTAGTGACTGACAAACCAAGGAGGAACGCCAGCATGTCACGCTTCACACCAGCGATCATCGGCGCCGCAGCGGCACTCGCGCTCGGCACCGCAGCCGCGCTCGCGCAGGACTTTCCCACCCGGCCGATTCAGCTGATGGTCGCCTTCCCGGCCGGCGGGTCGACGGACATCGCCGGACGCATCGTCGCCGCCATCGCCGAGAAGGAGCTCGGCCAGTCGATCGTCGTCGTCAACAAGGGCGGCGCCGGCGGCCAGGTGGGCTGGACCGATATGATTCGCCAGAAGCCCGACGGTTATTTCATCGGCTTCATCAATTTGCCGGCGACCAACACGGTCATCCTCGACCCGGACCGCAAGGCCATCTTCACCGAGAAGGACTTCACGCCGATCATCAACCAGGTGCTCGATCCGGGCGTCGTCTGGGTCAGGGCGGACAGCCCATACAAGACGATGAAGGATTTGATCGAAGCCGCCAAAAAATCACCGGGCACCATCCGCGCCGCCACCACCGGCATTCTGTCCGACGATCACTTAGCGATCCTGATGACCGAGGAGGCCGCGCCCGGCGTCACCTTCCGGTTGGTGCATCTGGAAGGCGGCGCGGCGCAGTTCAAGGAAATCATGTCGGGCAACATCGACGTTGCCTTCGACAACGTCGGCAGCATCATGACGCGGGTCAAGTCCGGCGAGGTGCGTGCGCTCGCCGTGCTCGACGACGTGCGTTCGAAGTTCCTGCCCGACGTGCCGACCTCGAAAGAGATCGGCTATCCGACCATCATCTCGAATTCGACCCGCGGCATCGCCGGGCCGAAGAACATGCCGGCTCCGATCGTCGCCAAGCTGCGCGACGTTCTCAAGAAAGCCATGGAGCACCCCGATCACGTCAAGAAGCTCGACGACCAGGGCATCGCCATCAAGATCATGGTGGGCGAGGAGTACGATAAATACTTCGCCGACACCCACGCCAAGGCCAAGAAATATACCGAGTGGGCGAAGAGCCGGCAGCAGAAATGAACCGGAGCTTGCTTGTGGCAAGGCATGCCGGGGTGTGATCGGAGTGGAAAGACGCCCTAGCTGATGATCCGATCCTGGCGGACGGTCGGGTCATCGACCCGTCGCAATCGATCGACGGGCTGATCGACCCGCATACCCCCAAGTCCACCGGGCCCCAAGTCGACTGGGGCGGCACCGCGCCGCGGCTGGGGTGCGCCGCTCACCCCAACGACACCGTCGCCGCCCGCTCGATCACCCACAACCGCTCGAGCAGTGCCGCCGCCCGAGCCTTGCCGATCACCGGGGCGGCAAGCTCCGTGTACTTGTCGTTGAGTTCACGATCCGTCAGCGGCTGCTCGGGATCGCCCTTGCGGGTCGGTTGGAAATGCCGGGCTGTCCGGCCGTCGGTGGTCTCCACCTCGACCCGCGCCGCACGCGCACCGGGAAAGCGCGCATCGACCTCGGGATCGACGGTGAGTTCGATTCGCTGCATCAGGGCGCGCGTCGCGGCATCGGTGAGCCGCGCCGGCTCGAACGCCGCCAGCCGCACGCTGCCGTGCGTCAGGGCGGAGGCGACCAGGTACTTGATGCTGAAGCGCGCTTCCGCCGGTGTCGATGGCGTCTCATGCCCCGCCACTTCCAGCGCCGGGCGATAGGTGGCGATGCGGACGCGGGCGATTTTGTCGGCGGCGACAGCGAGCTGGCGCTGCAACTCCAGGGCGCCATCGATCGGTGCGAAGGCGTGACCGCAGCAGGCGTGGTTCTTGAACGTCATGTGCGTGATGTTGAAGTCGCGACCGAGCGTCGCCAGCGCCTTGCCCCAGTCTGGACCCTCGCCCATGGCCCGGCCGATCCCGGCCGCGCCGTCGATGACGCCGAGCGCTCCCGTCACGCCGGCGCGCGCCATCAGCGCGGCAGTCACGCCGGCTTCCGCCGCCCGTCCCGCATGCAGCGGCTTAGACATGGAATTGCCGCGGAAGGCCTGCTGCAGTCCGGCGGCGAATGTGCCGCAGGTCGCCAGGGCATGGGCAAAGCGGACCGGGTCCAGGCCGTAGATGCTGGCGGCCGCCGCCGTGGCGCCGAACGTGCCGATGGTGCCGGTACTGTGCCAATAGCGGTAGTGCGCGCGGCCCATCGCCACGCCGATGCGCGTCGAGATCTCGTAGCCGACGATCACCGCCTTGAGAAAGTCCTCGCCGCTGGCGCCCTGGTCCTGGGCCGTCGCCAACGCCGCGGCAATGGTCGGCGCGCCGGGGTGATAGATGGCGTCGCGGAAGATGTCGTCCACCTCGGCGGCGTGTGCGGCGGTGCCGTTGATCAAGGCGGCGGTGCGCGGTGTGGCCTTGCGGCCGAGAGCGAGTTGCGATGCACCGCGATCAAGATCGTCGGCGAGCGCGATCTCCAACTGCGTCGCCGGCGCCATGCCAGCACCGGCATACAGCGCCGCGCACCAGTCGATCAGCGCGCGCTTGGCGTGGTGGGCGACGTCGCTGGCGATCGGTTGGCGCGCGACGTCGGCGGCAAAAGCGGCAAAGGCCTCGGCCGTGGTTGACACGTCGGCCTGTTTCGCGGGCGCTGGCTTGGCGGACGCGGCTCGTGTCTGGGTCGTTCTGCGCATTGGCCTCTCCCGGTGGCGGCTGTCTTGCCGCGGACGACACCAGCCCGCGCGCCGAATGTCCAGCCAGAACGTCGCAACGACTGGTTCGGAGACGCCGGGCGCCGATCTGTCGCCGTGCGCCAGCCCCCGTCACGGGCTGGTGCAAATCGGATAGAGTAAAGGCACGTCGTTGTGAGGCTGGGTCGAGCGTCGGCGACAGCCAGACAGACGCCACGCTCGGCCAATGTTTTCCCTGTGTGGTTTTTCTCCGTATTGCCGAGCCGGCCGTGGGCTAAGCTTGTCGGCAATTCGCGGACGGAATACTGGTCTGTGAACGGCAACGCACGTGCGGGTGCGCGTCGAAGGAGGTCAACGCAACCATGGGACACGAGCCTGGGTCATGAGCAGGGGTCTGCTGTCACCTATGCGGGTCGTGCTGCTCGCCGCAGCGTGCGGGTTCGCCGCGCTCATGCTCGGCTTCGCTGACTTTGCAACACGAGCCACCCACCTGCCCGCCCCGATCCACGCAGCCGCCGATGGCATCGTCGTCCTGACCGGTGGCGGCGCCCGACTCGGCGAAGCTGGACGGTTGCTGCGCCAGGGTTACGGCAAGCGGCTGCTGATCTCGGGCGTCAATCCACGCACCGGGCGGGACGATCTGGAGCGGCTGACGGGGCTCGACGGCAACGGCTTCCAATGCTGCGTCGACATCGGCTATGCCGCGCGGGATACGATCGGCAACGCCGGCGAGGCCCGGCTATGGGCCAGCGCCCATCGCTACCGCCGCCTCATCGTCGTCACGGCGTCCTACCACATGCCGCGCAGCCTGGCCGAGCTGGCGCATGCGCTGCCGGGCATCGAGCTCATTGCGCATCCGGTGGTGCCGCGTGAGTTCGAGACGGCGGCGTGGTTGCGTGATGCCGCCAGTTTGCGTGTGCTGGCGGGCGAATATGTGAAATATCTTTCGGCGTGCGTGCGCTTGACGGTGGCACGTGCGACCTCGGCCGCGCCCGCGGCCAGCAACGCCGCACAGCCCGACCCCAGCGTGCTGGCGAGGCAGCGATGATCCGCTCGCTCCTGTTCGCCGTCGCATTCTATATGAACACGGCCCTGTTCTTGGTTCTGGGCAGCCCGCTGCTGCTGTGTCCGCGCCGCTGGGCGATGGCGGCAATGAAGGCGCATGCGGCAACCTCGCTCTTCTGGCTGCGGCTGATCGTCGGTATCCGCATGGAGGTGCGCGGACAAGAAAGGTTGCCAGCCAGCGCCTGCCTGATCGCCGCCAAGCACCAATCCGCCTGGGACACGTTCGCGCTGATCCCGCTGTTTGCCGATCCAGCCATCGTCATGAAGGCGGAGCTGGGTCTCATCCCGCTCTATGGCTGGTTCTGTCGCAAGTTCCAGCACGTGCTGGTGCGGCGCGATCGCGGACCAGCGGCGCTGCGGGGGATGATCCGCGATGCCAGGGCGCGTGCTGACGCGGGTCGGCAGATCATCATCTTTCCGGAAGGCACGCGGCGGCCGCCGGGCGCCGAGCCCGACTACAAGTCCGGCGTCGCAGCGCTCTATGCGGGCTTGCAGCTGACCTGCGTGCCCATTGCGCTCAATTCCGGCGTGTATTGGCCGCGACGCAGTCTGCCGCGCCATGCCGGCATCATCGTCGTCGAAATCCTCGAACCGATCCCGCCCGGCCTGGCGCGCGAGCAGTTCATGGCGCTCGTGCAAAGCCGAATCGAGCAGGCCACAAGTCGGCTGCTCGAGGAGGCCATGCATGCCAGCCCTGGACAGGCATCAGCCAACGCACCCTGCTTCGGTGAAACAATGAACAAAAAAGAAACATAGAAAGAACATTCCTTGACTTGGCGGCGTTTTGCAGGTAGATAGTGGCACGCGCCGCAAACAGTAGGCTTTGTCATGGCCAGCGATGCCGATTTTCTGGCACCCATCGCCGAGCAGATCTGGGATCTCAAGTACCGCTTGAGGGATCCTGAAGGGGTGCCTGTCGAGGCGAATGTCGAGGCCACGTTTGCGCGCGTTGCACAGGCGGCGGCCAGCGTCGAGCGCGGCGGCAAGCGGCGGCGCGCGGTCTGGACCGAGACATTTCACGGCGCCATGGCGGATTTCGGCTTCCTGCCGGCCGGGCGCATCCTGGCCGGCGCCGGCGCCGGCCGCGCCGTGACGCTGTTCAACTGCTTCGTCATGGGCCGCATCGAGGACGACCTGTCGGCGATCTTCGACGGCGTCAGGCAGGCGGCGCTGACGATGCAGCAGGGCGGCGGCGTCGGCATGGATTTCTCCACCTTGCGGCCGAAGGGCGCCCTGGTGCGCAGCATCGGCGCTGACGCCTCCGGCCCAGTCAGTTTCATGGACGTGTGGGACGCCATGTGCCGGACGATCATGTCGGCGGGCGCCCGGCGCGGCGCCATGATGGCCTGCCTCAGGTGCGACCACCCTGACATCGAGGCCTTCGTCGACGCCAAGGCCGACCCCGGCCGGCTGCGCAATTTCAACCTCTCGGTGCTCGTCACCGACGCTTTCATGGAAGCCCAGCGCGCGGACCGTCCCTGGCCTCTGGTGTTTGGCGGCAAGGTCTGGCGCACCGTGGCGGCCCGCGACCTGTGGCAGCGCATCATGCGCGCCACCTACGATTACGCCGAGCCCGGCGTGATCTTCATCGACCGCGTCAACCAGCAGAACAATCTCAGCTATTGCGAAGCGATCAGCGCCACCAACCCGTGCGGCGAGCAGCCCTTGCCGGCCTACGGGGCCTGCCTGCTCGGCTCCATCAACCTGGCGCGTCTCGTCACGCAGCCGTTCACCGACAGCGCCACCATCGCGCTCGGCGGACTGGAGCAGCGCGTGCGCGTCGCCGTGCGCATGCTCGACAACGTCATCGATGTGTCGAACTACCCGCTCGCCGCGCAGAAGGCAGAGGCCAAGGCCAAGCGGCGCATCGGTCTTGGCGTCACTGGCCTGGCTGACGCGCTCATCATGTGCGGTGCACGCTATGGCAGCCCGCGCGCGCTGGAGCTGGCCGAGGGTTGGATGGCCGCCATTCAGCGCGCGGCCTATCTGGCCAGCACGGAACTCGCCAGCGAGAAGGGCGTCTTCCCGCTGTTCGACGCGGCGGCGTTTCTGGCGCGGCCCAACATCATGGCGCTCGACAAGGATGTGCGCGAGGCGATCAGCCGGCACGGCATGCGCAATGGCTGCCTCACGTCGATTGCGCCGACCGGCACGATTTCGCTGTTCGCCGGCAATGTGTCGAGCGGCATCGAGCCGATGTTCGACCACGTCTATCAGCGACGGCTGCTGTCGGCGTCGGGCGACGCGCGCGAGGCGACGATCGAGGACTATGCGCATGCCTGCTACCGGCGGCGGTTCGGCGACGAGGCCCCGCTCAGTTCCGCCTTCGTCACGGCGGGCGAACTGGCGCCGCAGGCCCATCTGCAGATGCAGGCCGCCATGCAGCGGCACGTCGACAGCTCGATCTCCAAAACCATCAATTGTCCGGTCGATATCGCCTTCGACGGCTTCAAGTCCGTCTATTCCGACGCCTACGCCATGGGCCTCAAAGGCTGCACGACCTATCGCCCGAATGCGGTGACCGGAGCGGTGTTGTCGCCGGCGGCGGCAGTCGCCGCCGGGCCACCAGGGCCGCCTGCTGGCGTGGCGCCCGCGAGCGTGCTCTCCGGCGCGTCCGCATTGCCGCAAGTGCTACCGCCAGTTCCACGGCCGGACGGCGATCTGGCGGCAACCGGGCGCAGTGGCGTCGTCTATATGTCGCGACCGCTGGAGCGGGACGCAGCACTTGCCGGTTTCACCCACAAGCTGAAATGGCCGGGCAGCGATCATGCCCTCTACATTACCATCAACGATATCGTGCGCGATGGCCGGCGCCGGCCGTTCGAGATCTTCATCAACACCAAGAACCTCGAGCATGCGGCTTGGACCGTGGCGCTGACGCGGATGATCAGCGCCGTGTTCCGCCGCGGCGGCGACGTGTCGTTCGTCGCCGAGGAGCTGAAGGCAGTGTTCGATCCGCAGGGCGGGACCTGGATGGACGGTCGCTATGTGCCGAGCCTGCTCGCCGCCATCGGCGACGTGATCGAGGCGCACATGATCCGCATCGGCTTCCTGGCCGGACCCGACACTGTGGCGCGGGCCGATCCGGCTCGGCTTGCCGCCAGTATCGATGCGATGAGCCCGCAGCCGCCGTCGGGCGAGGCGGCGGCGCTGGATCGCCCAGCGCTCGCTCGAGGGTCGGCGTGGGCGGCAGGGGCGGGCAGTCCGCCGATGCGTTTCTGTCCACGCTGCAGCTCCCCGGAGTACGTGCGCGAGGAGGGTTGTTGGGTCTGTCGTGCCTGCGGCTTCTCACGTTGCGGCTGAAGTTATGCGGTCAACGAATTGGAAAAATGGATTTTTCGTCAGTATTCCACATGCAGCAGTAAATTTCTCAGAAGTGGCTGATAAGACACATGAAGTCATGCCATAGTGGCTAGCCGTGAAAATGCCTGCGACGTGCCTCAGTTTGGTAACTTCCCAGCTGTAGCATCTAAGGTGCCAGATTTATTCGATAACACGGCGTCGGGCGATCGTTGTTTGTCAGACAGGCCGGCGCCAATCGGTCGAGAGCCTGGTGGGTTGAGTTGGTAAGCTGGAGTTTTTTGCAGGTCTGTCAGGTGTGTTTGGTCCGTGATGTGTGTTTGGTGAGGGTG
The DNA here is from genome assembly GCA_964498125.1 of uncultured Devosia sp. GTDB lineage: Bacteria > Pseudomonadota > Alphaproteobacteria > Rhizobiales > Hyphomicrobiaceae > CAMDBL01. The sequence continues at coordinate 31,524 of CAZCGE010000097.1, forward strand.
TGTGATGAGTGCAAGCGTTCTGTCATTTCCCGCTGAGCGGCTGTCGGCCACCTCTTTGCGTGCGCGAGCACCGGAGCTGGGCAACGGCGATGTTGCCCGCGCCATGCAATTCTGGCGCGGCGCCTCGAGCCGGGTCTATGTGCATACGATCTACAACTTGGTCGATTGCCCGCCGCTGCCGCCGGCCAACTACATTCTGGCACGGCGTTCCGAGCAAGGCCGGCCCGTGGTGCTCTGCATAGGCCGGGTCGGCCATGCGGCCCCGTCTGCCAATCTCGCCGAGCTGCGCTATCGGGGAGCACACCTCGAAGCGACCGAGGTGCATATCCACCTGCTGGCCCGCGAGGACATGGAGGCGGTGGTCATCGAACTCGATCTCAGGGCAGCCGACGCGGTCAAGGCGCAGCTGCAGGACTAAGCAGAGTTCGCAAAAGTGTACTTCGCGGTTTTGCGATAAAACTCCGCTAAAACAAAGTCCTAAGCAGATGATTCGTTGGCCTTCCGACGAAAGTCTGTTTAGGCGCGCACCACCACTGTCTGAGCGTGTTGCGCTGCGCGTCACTAGTTCTTTGTTTGTCGCATTTTCTACGCCAAACCGGTGCCCACTTTGGCGGAAAATGCTCTAGCAGGCACCGCAGCCGGCGGCGCGATCACGTGCTGTCTAGCTGCTCGATGACGACGTTGGTATTGGTGTAGACGCAAATCTCGGCGGCGATGGCCATCGAGCGGCGCACGATCTCCTCCGCCTCCAGCGGCTGGTCGATCAGCGCGCGGGCGGCGGCCAGGGCGTAATTTCCTCCCGAGCCGATGCCCATGATGTGCCTTTCCGGCTCGAGCACGTCGCCGGTGCCGGTCAACACCAGCGTCGTTTCCCGATCGGCAACGATCATCATGGCCTCCAGGCGCCGCAGATAGCGGTCGGTACGCCAGTCCTTGGCAAGCTCGACGCAGGAGCGTGTCAATTGGCCCGGATATTGCTCGAGCTTGCTCTCGAGACGCTCGAACAACGTAAAGGCATCGGCCGTTGCCCCGGCAAAGCCGCCGATCACATCGCCGCGCCCCAGCGGTCGCACCTTGCGGGCGTTCGACTTGATCACGGTCTGGCCGAGGCTCACTTGTCCATCACCAGCAACCACCACCCGGCCGGACTTGCGCACGGTCAAGATTGTGGTGCCGTGCCAGGTGCTGGAAGCCGATGCGCCAGGTATCGTGATCATGCGTGCCTCATACAACCACTGGCCGTGCGGTCATCCCAGATGGGAGGGCTCGGGCTCGGGCCGTACTGGAAGGATTAACACCAAGCTGATAGACGCTTGCACGAGCCCGGGCAAGCGCGCGGCCCGCGGGCGTCGCGCAGCAGCGTGGCCTCCCTGGCCTGGCGCACCGCCGAGGTCGCGAAATGGCCAGGGGGCCGCCGGGCAACTGTGGGCTAGCGTTGCAACCGGCGCTGGCGCATGGCCAGACAGTGGGCTGGCGCGGCAGGATGGCAGAGGAGCACGACCCGTGACGCGACAGGCCGAGATCAGGCGCACGACCAAGGAGACCGATATCACCGTCAAGATCGATCTCGACGGCACCGGCGCCTATGATGTCGCAACCGGCATCGGCTTTCTCGATCACATGCTCGAGCAACTGGCGCGTCATTCCTTGATCGACATTACGCTGAAGGCCAAGGGCGACCTGCATATCGATTTCCACCACACCGCCGAGGATAGCGGCATCGCACTCGGCCAGGCGGTGGCCAAGGCGCTCGGCGATCGCGCCGGCATCACGCGTTATGCCGATGTCCACCTGGCCATGGACGAGGCCATGACGCGCGTGGCCGTCGACGTGTCCGGCCGGCCCTACCTGGTATGGGCTGTCACCTTCTCGCGGCCCAAGGTCGGCGAGATGGACACCGAGCTGTTCCGCGAATGGTTCCAAGCCTTCGCCCAGAATGCGGGCATCACATTGCACGTCGCCACCCTCCACGGCGACAACAATCATCACATTGCCGAGACCTGCTATAAAGGTCTGGCGCGGGCGCTGAGAACCGCAATCGCCCTTGACCCGCGGCAGGCCGGCCGCGTGCCGTCCACGAAGGGAACCCTGGGCCCATGAGCAGGGCCCGTGCACTTGGTCGGAGACAGCCAGCGTGATCATTTTTACCGTCCACGAACCGCCCGATCCGCCGGCCGATCGTCTCGATCGCGCCGAGAAGCTGGTGTTCGTGAAGGATGGTTTCACCTATGTTGCGCTGGCTGCGACGCCGATTTGGCTGCTGGCCAAGCAACAGTGGATCGCATTCGTCGTCTACCTCGTCGTGTATGGCGGCATGGTGTCGGTTTTTCTGGTCACAGAGGCGCCGCTCGGCTGGCTGTGGATCGCGTCGGCGGCTCTGCACATCATGGTCGGTTATGAAGCCGATTCCATCCAGCGCTGGACGCTGCGGCGGAACGGCTATCGCATGATCAGCACAGTGACGGGGCAGAGCCGGATCGATTGCGAGCGCCGCTTCCTGGAGGCTTGGCTGCCGCGGCAGCCGGTGATTACGGCGAGCGCGGGCATGTCGGGGCCAGGCACGCTGGCGGCCACCGCCGGCCCGATACCGCGGGCCACGCAAGCGATGGGCGGGGCAGGCCGGCGCTGGTTCAGCCCGCTGCGCGGCAGCTGAAGGGCCGACGATGCAGCGCACCGTCATCATCGACTATGGCTCGGGCAATCTGCATTCAGCCGCCAAGGCCTTCGAGCGGGCGGCGCGTGAAGCCGGCGTCACCACCAGCATCGTGGTCAGCGCGCGCGTCGAGGACGTCGCCGCCGCCGACCGGATTGTGCTGCCAGGTGTCGGGGCCTTCGCCGACTGCAAGCGCGGGCTCGCCGCCGTCCCCGGCATGCTGCAGGCGCTCGATGTGGCGGTGCGCCGGCAGGCGCGGCCCTTCCTCGGCATCTGCGTCGGCATGCAATTGATGGCCACGCGCGGCCTCGAATTCGAGGTGACCGAGGGGCTCGGCTGGATCGACGGTGATGTCGAGGCCATCGCGCCGGCCGACCCGGCCCTCAAGGTGCCGCACATGGGCTGGAACACCCTCGATGTGCAACAACCCCACGCCCTGCTCGATGGCATCGCCACCGGCGCCGATGGCTGGCACGCCTACTTCGTGCATTCCTTCCACTTGGCGGCCCACGACCGGTCGGCTGTGATTGCTGAAACCGACTACGGCGGGCCGGTGACCGCGATCGTCGCCAAAGGCACTGTCGCCGGCACGCAGTTCCATCCCGAGAAAAGCCAGAAACTCGGCCTGCGCCTGATCGCCAACTTCCTGACGTGGAAGCCTTGACGACGGGGTCAGACCCCGCGGGTCTGACCCCTTGCGGATACGAGGTGTCCGTTCAATCGAGGGGTCAGACCCAAGGGTCTGACCCCGACCGAAGACCCCGACCGACCTGTGCCCGCCGCCTCACACGAAGTGGAACCCCGTGCCCGTCACCACCACCTCGACGGCGCCGTCGGTGATGACGGGGTGCGAGACGCGGATCGCAAGAACGCCGTCGTAGCCCTTCTCGCGCGCACGCTCAGCCAACAGATCGAGCGCGCGCTGGATGGTGCGGTCGACGAGGGTCTCGTAGTGGGTCATATGGCCACCGATCGTGTTGGTGATGGCCTCGCGCATATCGCGCAACACGTTGGCGCCGCTGACCGCCATGGCGTAGACGATCTCGCCGTGGCGGATGGGGCCGTCGCTGATGGTATCAGTCGTCACCAGGCGCATCGGTTCAGCTATCCCTCGGAGGGTGTCGCGGCGGCGCCCGGTCGTGGCCGGCGCACACCCGACACCAACCGCAACATGAGCAGCAGCAGCAGCAGGGCCAGGATGCCGGCGACACTGACGGCCATGGGGTGGCGATCCCACAGCAGGATCGGCTTGATGCGCCCGTCCAGCACGGCCTGGACGTCCTCGCGCACTTTGCCGGCATCGAGACCGGCCTCGGCGCGCAACATCATGGCGACGGCGGCGGCCTGATCAGCGCTGCCGATGATGGCGTCGCGCACGCGCTGGGAGGCGAGGACCTGCATGCGGGTGGGGGTCTTGGCCGCGGCCTTGAGAATGCTCTCGCGTGGCTCCCTGGCAAGGCCTGTCAGATAGCTCGCCAAGGTCTCGAGTTCACGGTCGCCGAAGACGCGTGCCAGCGCCTTGAGGTGGCTGCCGTCGAGCTCGAACAAGGCGTCGCGGGCGGCCGGCGGCAGGCTCGCCAGCCGAGCCACGGCGATGCGGTCATCGAGCGCCAGGATGCGGGTCAGCGAGGCCACGGTGAACTGCTCGGGCCTGGCGCGCCGGTGCAGCTCGAACTCGACGACCTTGGGCAGGGCATCGCCGGCGATCCCAGCCCAGCTCAGCGCGGTGTCGACTGAGCGCGTATCGCGTGCGATCTGCAGTCCGGCGGGTGGCAGACCATTGACGATCCGGTGCAAGGTGCCGTCGGCGATGCGCCGCAGCACGCCGGCCTCCGCTTCCTCGGCGAGTACGATGTCGACCGTCTCGTCGAGCCGGGCGAGGTTGTTGGGCCGCGTGCTGTCGACAAAGCGGCGGAAGGCGTCGTTGCGCTCTGCCAGATCGAGCACCTTGGCGTGGGCGCGCTGAAAGTCCTTCCAGACTTCGACGATGCGCTCAGCCGTCTTGGCGCCGATCTCCTTCAAGTGGTCGGTGATCTGCTCGCTGATGGCCAGCGCCAACTCATCCTTGACCTTGTCCTTGTTGTCCTTGGATTTCATCTCCGCGGCGATGATCGGCATCACGCCGTGCCTGAGGTCCCAGATTTCCTTGGCGATCAAGGCGACACCGATGCCGCCGGCGACCAGCGACACCAGGCGGCTCAGCACGCTGCCGACGAGGCGCTGGCCGAGCCGGGAGGCCATATTGGCGAGCTGGCGCCGCACCATCAGCACCACGGCGCCGGCGATGCCTTCGGTGCTCTCGGCCAAAATCGCACCGGCGCCGATCGGGGCCACGGCCTTGCTGGGATCAATGGCGAAGTCCTTGCCGGTCCCAGTCGTTGCGACACGCGCAACGGTCGAGCCATAGCGCGCGCCGAGGAAAGCCTGCAGGCACTGCATGGCAGGTTGCGTGGCATCCAGGGTGGCGACTTCGATCTGCTTGGCGACCTGCCGGCCGACACCTTCGGCCAGCGCCTCGATGCCAGCCTTGACGGCGCTGGAGTGGTAAACACGCTCGGCGACGGCGGTTGCTAGCTGCTGGGAGGTCTCGCGGTTGGTGAGGGACTGGATCAGCAGGCCCCAGCTCGTCTCCTCGCGCACCTCGGCAATTGCCATGTCGATGCGCTTGTCGAGCAGCTCGTCCATGCCACCACGGCGCCACTCCTCGGCGACAACGGAACGGAAATCAGTGCCGGCAAGGCCATGCTGCAAGGCCCTAACCGTGATCGCCTCGATGGCGCCTTGAAACTGGCTGTCGGTGCGCGCCTGACAGGCCTCGTAATGCGCCCGCGTCATGACCTGCGCCTGAGCCGGCGCCAGGGTCTGGGTGAAACAGACGGCTGCGGCAAGCAGGCTGGAGATGGCTTGGCGGGCAGGGCGAACCACGGTGACTCCACTCCCAATGCGGGCCGAGATGCCTATGCCATCAGTGGGCGAGCTGCAGGTGCAGCGCGGGCCGGCGCGTCGGTCAATGACATAATATAGGTGCCAAATACGCACGAACAGTGGCACCGATCGGCCGCCCACAATGCATCCGCACGCGTCGGAACGTGTGCGCAAAGCTCGGTCAAATATTAAGTTCCCTATTTGTTCCCGGTTCATCCGACCCAACTTGTGACGGATCGCCGCAAGTTGGGTGCTTACATTAACTTAATCCATTGGCAGCACACTCCCTAGTGGCTAAACAGCGGTATGCTTCGTGGCGGTGTGCGACGCACACAAAATATCATTGAACCAACGAGTTCTGCCGACGTGTCAAAATCCAATGTGAACTGCCATGTGTTCGTCGACTTCGACGGGACGATCGTGCCTGGCGATGCAACGGACATGTTATTCGAGCGCTACGCTGATCCGTCGTGGCTCGATATCGAGGCGGATTGGAAGGCAGGCCGCATCGGCTCGCGCGAGTGCATGGCGCGGCAAGTCAGCCTATTGCGGGCGTCACCGGAGGAATTCGACGCCTTTGTCCGCACGGTCGAGATTGATCCGGCTTTCCCCGAGTTCGTCGATTTGTGCCGTAGTCGGGGGATCAAGGTCACGGTGGTGTCGGACGGCTTCGACCGGACGATCGCGGCGGTGCTCGATCGGGCAGGGCTCGACATTCCCTATTTCGCCAATCGGCTGGAGTGGCTCGGCGATGGCTGGCGCCTGGGCTTTCCCAACGGGCGCACCGACTGTCGCGCCCAGTCCGGCAACTGCAAGTGCCAGTTCTCCGTCAATGCGCGCGAGGACTTGCATGTGATGATCGGCGACGGGCGGTCCGATTTTTGCATCGCTGGGCGCGTGGACAAGGTTTTCGCCATTGGCGCCTTGGCCAAACATTGCCGGGAGCAGGACTTGCCGCATCAACCGGTCAAGGGTTTCTCCGAGATCTGCCATCGCTTCGTGCACTGGCTCGAGTCCGACGTTGCGCGCAAATCCGAGAGGGTTATCCAGCGAGAGAGCGTCGCAAAATGAGCGCACAAGACATCGCCAGCACCAAGGCCAGCACCAAGGACAGTTCGGTTCGCCATCACAATAGCCCTGCCGATTTTTCCGGCATGAGCGATGACGAAGTGATGGCCTACGAAGCGGAGTACTGCTCGTGGGGCGATACGGTCCACTATATGGATAAGCCGAAGATCTTCGAGCGGTGCGAAGGGTCGTTTCTCTACGACGGCGCCGGCATGCCCTATCTCGATCTGCAGATGTGGCATTCGGCGGTCAATTTCGGCTACGCCAATCCGCGGCTGAACGCTGCGGCGCACAAGCAGCTCGATAAGCTGCCGCAGGTCTCGAGCCACCTGCTGCATCGCGAAAAGATCGAGCTTGCCACCAGGCTCGCGCAGCGCATCGAGAAGACGTGGGGCATGAAGGGCCGCTGCCATTTCAATGTTGGCGGCGCCCAGGCCAACGAGGATGCGCTGAAACTCGTGCGCAATTACACCGGCGGCAAGACGCGCATGTTCGCCTTCGAGGGCGGCTATCACGGCCGGACGCTGGGCACCACCGCCATCACCTCGTCCTACCGCTATCGCCGCAAATACGGCGCCTTCGCCGACCGCGCCCACTTCGTGCCCTATCCTTATTGCTTCCGTTGCCCCTACGGCAAGAAGCGCGAGAGCTGCGAGCTGTATTGCGTCGACCAATTCGCCCGGCTGTTCGACAGCGAATACCACGGCGTGATGGACACCAAGGCGGACGAGTGCGAGTTCGCCGCCTTCTTCGTCGAGCCGATCCAGGGCACCGGCGGCTACATCATCCCGCCGCCCGGCTACTTCGAGAAGCTGAAAGGCATCCTGGAAGCGCGCAAGATTCTGCTTGTCGATGACGAGGTGCAGATGGGCTTCTTCCGCGCCGGCAAGTTCTGGGCAATGGAGCACTTCAACGTCAAGCCGGACGTGATCGTGTTCGGCAAATCGTTGACCAACGGGCTCAATCCACTGTCCGGCATTTGGGCACGCGAGGAGTTGATCCGCCCCGAGATTTGGGGCGCGGGGATGACCCATTCGACGTATTCGTCAAATCCCATGGGGACAGCGGTCGCGCTCGAGAACGTCAAGATGATGGAAGAGGGCGATTACGCCCGCTCGACAGCGGAAAAGGGCGCGTATTTCCTGGAGGGCCTGCTGGACCTGCAGCGGCGATATCCCGGGGTCATCGGCAATGTCGATGGCCTGGGGTTGGCGCTGCGCATGGAGCTGTGCGAGGCCGACGGGTTCACGCCCAATACCCAGCTCGCCGACAGGATCAATCAGGCCGCCATCCAGGGCGGCATCGAAGTCAATGGCAAGGCCTATGGTCTGTGCCTGGATATTGGCGGCTACTACAAGAATACGGTCACCTTCGCCCCGTCAATCGAGGTGACCAAGGAGGAAATCGATCTGGGAATGGCGTTAGTCGATAGGCTTATTCACTCTGCACTCAGAACATAAAGCCGTCTGGTCGTGTGGCTTGTGTAACCAAGGGAACTGCGGGGCATTCTAGCGAAGTGCATGTTCGGCGAAGGACCAAGCCATGGCCTTGCGCCGAGTGCGAGTGCGAACAATAACAACGAGCAGGACAACGCGATAACAATGACTGCAACAATAGAAAATCGTGGCTATAAACTCGCCGGCGGCAACACTGGTGTGCTGCTCATTCATGGCCTGGGTGGTACGCCCATCGAAATGCGCTACATCGCGCTGGGGCTGGCCCGGGCCGGCCACACGGTGCATGTGCCACAGCTTGCCGGCCATTGCGGCACGCCTGAAGACATCATGCGCAGCACGTGGCGCGACTGGACGGCTTCGGTCGATGCCGCACTCGATGAATTGCGCACGCACTGCGATACGGTCATCGTCGGCGGATTGTCCGCGGGCAGCGTCTTGGCTTTGGAAATTGCCGCACGCCGCCCCAAGGATGTCCAGGGCATCGCGCTCTATGCTCCGACCTTGTGGCTCAACGGCTGGTCGGTGCCGTGGTATGCGCCCTTCTTCCGGCTGGTCTATACCAAGTGGGTCGCCAATCGCATTCCGTTCATCGAGCGGGAGCCGTTTGGCATCAAGGATCGTCGCCTGCGCGAGATCGTGGCGCAGGCGCTGAGTTCGGGCGACAGCTCGCAGGCGGGGCTATACTGCACGCCGGGTGGCACCATCCTGGAGCTGCGCCGGCTGGTGAACCGTCTGATGCCGAAATTCAAGATGATCACGCAGCCGGCGCTGATCATGCATCCGCGCGATGACGACCGTGCCGATATCGACAACGCGTTCCATCTGCAGCGGCATCTCGGCGGGATGGTGCACATGACGGTGCTGGACGACTGCTATCACATCATCACTGTCGATCGGCAGCGCGATGTGGTCGTGGAGCGGACCGCGGAGTTCGCCTCCTGGTTGATGGCGCGGATCGCCAAGGCAACCGGTTCGGCCACCCCTGTGCCAGCCAAGCAGCGCAACGCAGCCGCCTGAGACCGGCCGGGCAGGGAGCTTAAGCCTCCTGCCCGGGCCAAGCCAGCGTAATGACCAGACGCCCAGACGCCCAGATGCCCAGACGCTTTCAGCGCCGGGTGCTGGCTTGCGTATCCATGGCCGGCGGTGCGATTTCGCAGCGCGGATGGTTCGCTGACGCACGGGTCCATATGAAAGTCTCGCTGAGAAACTTCACGCCGAGGTAGCCTTTGACCTGCAGTCGGTCGGGAGCGCGCAGCCTGATTTCGACGTCGAAGGCCTTGCCTTGCTTTGGATCGTAGATCCAGCCCGTGTCCCAAGTGCTGACACCGATCGGCCTAAGCTCGCCGATAACCTGCAAGCCGCAGATCGCGCGCACGCGCAGGCTCGGGTTGGGATTATAGCCGTCCGTCAATGGCTTGCCAGCATTGTCGAGGGGCTGATGCAGCCACACGATCTGCCCGCACAGCAGGTCAATCCCGCACGGGGCGATCTCGATGGCGCCCTTTCCGGTGTCGTCGATCCATATGCCGGCAACGTCGGGCAGTGGCGGCTGTGCCTGCTGCAGTGGGGCCTGCTGCGGCATCTGCTGCTGGCGAGATGCGGGTGGCGGCGGCTGTTTTTGCGGCTGAGCCTGCGCCGGGGCAATGGCCAAAAGCAGCGCGCAGCTCGCCAGGCCAGCGTGGCCTAAGTGGGGGCGGGCAACTGAATGGCGGTATGTGAGCATCGTGCCTCTCTAGATTTCAGTTGATCGTGCAACATATAAGTGATTCGCTGGCTGCGGCGAACCGGGAATGCGCGGCGGCAGCTTGGCGCCGGCAAAATTTCAGGTGCATACAATGGGGATAAGATATAAATTCAAGTAGAGTATGACCAAGATGTCATAAGTCGTTAAGGTTACTGAAGTAGCTCAAGCGTACCATTGCCACTATATATGCCAAGGTTGTGCACCTTGTATGGCATGCGGCGGTGCGTCTGGAGCTTGGTCTGAGCCCGGGACGGGTTCGCACTCAGTGACCGGAAACGCAGTTCAAAGTCCGACTTCCTGGTTTGATAGGCGGCATCTCCCGATGGTCTTTACATTGGCATTTCGCAATCTGTTTCACGACAGGATACGGCTGGCCGTTACCCTGGTCGGAATCCTGTTCTCGATTGTGCTGGTGGCGGTGCAACTCGGGCTCTACTCCGGCGCCAAGAAGATCATCATCGATATGATCGAAAACGCCAATGGAGAGCTGTGGGTTACGACATACGGGGCCAAGAGCTTCGAGGAGGGCGGCCTCAACCTGACCGCGCGCGAGCGCCACGCGGCGCTTTCCACCCCTGGCGTCGCCAGCGTCGTGCCGTTGGTGGTGAGTTTCGCGGAGTGGCGCAAGCCCGGTGGCGGCAGCACCTCGGTCGTGGTCGTCGGTGCCGACCCCGACGACGGCGGGCTGCAGCCTTGGAATGTCGTGCAGGGTGTCGTCGACTCGATCAAGATCCCGGACGGCGTTGCCATCGACCGTACCTATCTACAGGACCTCGGCGTCACGGCGTTGGGCGATCGTGCGCAAATCGAGAACGGGCGCGTGCGCGTCACGGCCATCACCGATGGCATCCGCTCGTTCACCATGGCGCCCTATGTCTTCACCACGTCCAATCGGGCCCGTTCGCTGTTGGGGGCGCCGGCCGAGAATGCGACATTCCTGCTGGTCACCCTTGAACGGGGCGCCAATCGCGAGCTGGTGCGCGCAGCGCTTGCCGCGCGACTTGTCGGCACGGAAGTCCTGACCAAGGCCGAATTCCGCGATCGCAGCCTTAATCAGTGGCTGTTTTCCACCGGCGCTGGCGTCGCGCTCATTGGCGGCGCATTGCTCGGTCTGCTGGTTGGCACGGTGATTGTCGCCCAGACGCTCTACTCGAGCACCAAGGACCATTTGACCGAATTTGCCACATTGCGTGCACTTGGCTCATCCTCGGGCTATATACATCGGGTGATCCTCATCCAGGCCGGTCTCAGCGCCCTGGTTGGCTATGTGCTCGGCATGGGGATCGCCATCGTCGTGACGTTGTTCAGCGAGCAGACGGCGCTGCCGATCATCATGACGCCGGGCCTTGCCGCGTTCCTGTTCTCGATCACGTTGTTCATGTGTGCGGTCTCGGCCATATCGGCCATTGTCAAGGTGACCAAAATCGATCCCGCCATGGTGTTCAGTCGATGACACGACAGGCCATTGTCGAAGCCAGAAATGTCGTCAAGACGCTGGGCGTGGGCGCCGGCCAGGTCACCGCCTTGAAGGGTGTCGACCTCACCGTCCGCACCGGCGAGCTGACGCTGTTGATGGGTCCGTCAGGTAGCGGCAAGACCACGCTGCTGTCGATCCTCGGCTGCATCTTGTCGCCGACCTCGGGCGAGGTGCAGTTGGCTGGTGAAAATACCAGTGGGCTTAATCCAGAACAGCTGGCCGGGCTGCGCCGTCGCAATATCGGTTTCATCTTCCAGTCCTACAACCTGTTTCCGACGCTGACGGCGCTCGAGAACGTGCGCATTGCGCTCGACGTCAGGGGCCAGCCGGCTGCCGAGGCCAAGCGCCGGGCCGAGGAGGCCTTGAAGGAAGTCGGGCTCGGCCACCGCCTGCACAGCTTTCCGCGCGCCATGAGCGGCGGCGAGCAGCAGCGCGTTGCGGTGGCGCGGGCGCTGGCGGGCGAGCCGAAGCTGATCCTTGCCGACGAGCCGACGGCCGCACTCGACAGTGAGAACGGACAAGCGGTGATGGCGCTGATCGCCGAACTGGCCAAGGACGAACGGCGCGCGGTGCTGGTTGTGACACACGACCCGCGAATCGTCGCATATGCTGACCGTGTGATCCGCATCGAGGACGGCCGTATCGTCAGCGAGAGCAATAATGATGATTTGCAGGGGCGGGCCGAGGTGACCGAGTTCAAGGACATGAAGAGAAAGCGGAAATTGCATGCCTAAGCTCGATTCTTCGACGTTCACCCTGATGCTGGCTGCACTTCTGGCTGGCGGCGTGGGCATGGCCGTGACCATGGAACCCTGGAAGACGCTGCGCGAAAAGACCGAAAGCGCCAAGCAATCCTCCGCCGCGGTTCAGTCGAAGCAGCCAGTGGCGTCGGCGGTGACGGTGCAGCCCAAGGCCATGTGGGTGGCATCGGCTTCCGGTCGTGTCGAACCCATGGGTGGCGAGGTCAGGATTGGCCCGCAATCGGCCGGCCGCGTCGTCAAGGTCGCCGCAAGCATGAACGAGCAGGTGCGATCCGGCGCCGTGCTGTTGCGCCTGGATGATACGGATCTTTTTACGCGCCATGCCGCCATCGAAGCCGAGGCTGCCGTGCGCAAGCGCGAACGCGACGCCGAGACTGTGCAGCGCGGCGCCCTGGAGCGGCGCCAGGCGGAAGATGCGGTGGCTCTGGCCGAACGTGCCGCGTTCCAGTTGCGGATTGATCTCGATGTGGCCACGGAAGCGCGCCGGGCCGGCAAGATCACGCTGGAAGAGCTGAGCAAGGCCCATGACGCCCTGGCGGCCACGCGCGATAAGCTGGAGGTGGATCGCGCCACGCTGCGCCGTGTGCAGGGCCAGGCGAACATGCCGCTGCCGACCCGGCTCGAGGCGGCGTTGACGGGATCACGCTCGGAGTTGAGCCTAGCCGAATCCGCGATCGAGCGCACGCGCATCCGCGCGCCATTCAATGGCACGGTGCTGCAGATCAACGCCAAGGTTGGCGAGACCGTGGCGCCGGGCACCGAATTACCGATCCTGCTTTTCGGCGACCTCTCCCGCCTGCAGGTCCGCGCCGAGGTCGAGGAGCGCGATGTCGCCAAGATCCGCTTGGGTCAGGGCGTCGTGGTGCGATCGGACGCCTACCCCAATCGCGACTTCGCGGGGCAGGTCACCGTCCTCGCCCAATCCCTGGCCGCGCCGCGCCTGGCCAACCGGGGTCCGCGCCGGCCGAGCGATGTGGACGTGCTCGAGGTCGTCGTCACACTCGATGGCCAGCCGCCGGTGCTGCCGGGCATGCGCGTCGACGTCTTCTTCAAGCCCGACGCCACCGTGCAGAGCGGGCCGGGCGGACGGGCGAACTGACGCCCCGATCGGTCACGCAATCGCGCCGTCAGATGGGGAATTCCAGGATGCCCCGATAGACATCCGCCAGCGGGATGGCAAGGCCTGGCGCGGCGATAGCGATGACGTCGTCGCGCTGGTCGAGTTCGATCGGCAGGCGCGGGAAGGTGCGATCCCCGCCCGCGGCGCGTTGCCATATGGTGACGCGCGGCTCGTCCTGGCTGGCGACGATGTAGGCTTCGAGCGAGGCGAGGCTCATGTACTCGGCCGGCTTGACGACGAGGTCGAGGGTAACGGAGGACGGCGAGATGATCTCGATGACGACCGCGGGGGTTGTCGTCGCCAACGCCCCTGACGGTAGACCGAGTGCCTGGACTACGACGTCGGGGTAACGCACCCGATTGCCGACATCGACGGCAAATCCCGGCGGCAAGACGGCCCAGTGCGTTACATCGAGTTGTCGGCCCAAGAGGGCTTGAAATGATGAAATCAGCCGGTAATGCGTGAACGTCCCGCCCGTCATCTGCTGCACGACGCGGCCTCCCTCCAGCTCGTAGCGCCCGTCCTGCCGCTCGACCCAGCGCAGGAAGGTCTCCTTGTCCATCGTCAGGTCGAGAGGGGCGTTCATGACAGAATGACTCTTGCGTTCAGCTTGGCGACCGTGAATTCCCTGGTCGTGCCATACCGTGGCGGCGGCGCCGCGAAAGGGTCTCCCCGCTTCAGGGGCCGCGGATGCCGCGGTAGATCTCTTCCAGCGGCAGTACGATATCGAGGCTCGTCACGGCGATGACCTGATCGCGACCGGCGATCTCGGCGGGCACCCGCGGGAAGGATCTCGCGGCATCGGGCGCGTCCTTGGTCCGTACCGGCCGTTGCCATATCCAGCAAATCGGCTCGTCCTGACTGGCGACGATGCAAGCCTCCAGCGAGGGAAAAGTCAGGTACTCGGTCGGCTTCTGTGTCAAATCAATACCGACGGAGAAGGCCGACAGAACCTCGATGAGCAGGATCGGCGACTGCGAGCGGCGGCCCTGCCAGTCGTCCTCGACCGGTTCGACGAGTACGTCGGGGAAGCGCGTAAACGTCGGTCTCTGCACACCGAAGTCGGACCGATGCACGGTCCACAGCCGGTCATCGAGGCGCGTTCGAAGTGCGAAATCGAAACGGCCGGCGATCACCGAGTGCGCCCGCGTGACGTTGACCATCTGCACGACGCGGCCCTCCTTCCACTCGTACTTGCCCTGCTGGTTGTCGAGCCAGCGGTCGAAGGCGGCCTGGTCCAGTCTCAGCTCGAAACGTGCATTCATCGTGTTGCTCCTGGCGCTTGAACCTACCAGCAGTCTGCCGGCGGCTCAATGTGCTCACGCCTTGCCGAACACGCGCTGGAAGATCGTGTCGACGTGCTTCAGGTGGTAGCCGAGGTCGAACATGGCTTCGAGTTCCCGCGGCTCGAGCCATTTGCTCACGTCGGGGTCGGCCTTCAGCTCGGTGAGGAAGTCGCGGCCCTGCTCCCACGTCTTCATGGCATTGCGCTGCACCAGCGCGTAGGCGTCCTCGCGCGACGAGCCGGCCTGCGTCAGCGCCAGCAGCACGCGCTGGGAATTGTGCAAGCCCCCCAGCCGGTCGAGATTCTTGCGCATGTTCTCCGGATAGATCACCAGCTTCTCGATGACGCCGGCAAGGCGGTTCAAGGCGAAATCCAGCGTCACCGTTGCGTCAGGCCCGATCATGCGCTCGACCGAGGAGTGCGAGATATCCCGCTCGTGCCACAACGCCACGTTCTCCATGGCCGGCAGGCAATAAGCGCGCACCATGCGGGCGAGGCCGGTCAGGTTCTCGCTGAGCACCGGATTGCGCTTGTGCGGCATCGCCGAGGAGCCCTTCTGGCCCGGCGAGAAGAATTCCTCCGCCTCCAGCACCTCGGTGCGTTGCAGATGGCGGATCTCGATCGCCAGCCGCTCCATCGAGGAGGCGACGACGGCCAGCGTGGCGAAATACATGGCGTGCCGATCGCGCGGGATCACCTGCGTCGAGACCGGCTCCGGCGCCAGCCCGAGCTTGTCCGCGACGTAGGCTTCGACGCGCGGATCGATGTTGGCGAAGGTGCCGATGGCGCCGGAGATGGCGCAGGTGGCCACCTCCTTGCGCGCCGCCAGCAGGCGCTTGCGGCCGCGCGCGAATTCAGCGTAGGCAGTGGCCAGCTTGACGCCAAAAGTGGTCGGCTCGGCATGGATGCCGTGGCTGCGGCCGATGGTCGGCGTCGACTTGTGCTCGAAGGCGCGGGCTTTCAGCGCCGCCAGCAGGCGATCGACATCGGCGATCAGCAGGTCGCTCGCACGCACCAACTGCACATTGAAGCAGGTGTCGAGCACGTCGGACGATGTCAGCCCCAAATGCACGAAGCGCGCCTCGGGCCCAACGTGCTCGGCCAGATGCGTCAGGAAGGCGATGACGTCGTGCTTGGTGACGCGCTCGATCTCGTCGATGCGGGCGACGTCGAATGTCGCCGCCTTGCCCTTCTCCCAGATGGCGGCTGCCGCCTCCTTCGGGATCTGGCCGAGCTCGGCCATGGCCGAGGCCGCATGCGCCTCGATCTCGAACCAGATCCGAAAGCGGGTCTCTGGTTCCCAGATGGCGGTCATCTCGGGGCGTGAATAGCGGGGGATCATGGGGCGGGTCCGATGCTCGCGATGTTACGCGAGAAGCCCTAACAGAGGCATAGGGCTGGGGCAAACGGGGTTGGTTGGCGATATACCGATCAGATCAGCGGCGCCTGTCGGAGCCCATATGTCTCCCAGGACAGGCGCCGCCGTGGTCATGCGCGCCGACGCCAACTTAATGGCGGCCGCATCCGTGCTCATCATGGACAGCCCTGGACGCTTAGTGCTCGCCCGGCGAAACCGTAGTCGCGCCGGTTCTGGCTGAAAGCGTGCGCCCGACACGGAAACCGAGATTGTTGTTCCGGTTGTCGGTGGTGTTCCTGTTGCGGTTGGCCGCGCGCAGCCTCCTGGGATTGTTGTTCCAGGAACCGCCGCGGACGACACGGCGACAAGGGGCCGTCCAGGCTTCTGCGGCGGGATCGAAACGCCCGCCACTGAAGATCGCGTGGCGCAGGCGCCACGTATCGGCTTGCTCGGCATGCGCGATCCAGGCGCGCACGCGTGCGTCGACGTCCTCTGGCTCGATCGTGCCCGCGCGCCATTGGTCGCGGAGGCCACGCAGCCGGTTGCGGAAGCGGCGCACGTTTTCCTCCGGCAGGCTACGGCCGCCGCCCGCATGCAGCTCCAGGCCCAGGAAGGTGGCGCTCACCGCGGACGGCAGGATGATCGTCTTGCGCGGATGCAGCTTGAGGCGCCGGCCTTTGAGGTAGCGCTCGATCCGCGCCCGCCAGTCGGCCAGCACGGCCGCATCGACGTGGAACAATGCGAAATCATCGACGTAGCGGACATAGGGCGCGTGCAACACCTCGGTGACGAAATGATCGAAGCCGTCGAGGTAGAGATTGGCGAAGAACTGGCTCGTCAGATTGCCGATCGGCAGGCCGCGGCGACGCTCGAAGGGGGAAAACAGATCGTCTCCCGCATAATAGAGATTGACCGGCTCCTGCGCGTTCGACCCATCGACAATCCGGTCCAAGAGCGCAAGCGTCCGTGGGCACGCGATGCGCCGACGGAACATCGATTTCAGGATCGTATGATCAATGGCGGGGAAATAGCGGTAGATGTCGCAGCGCAGGACATGCGCGTGACGATCCCGATAGTGCTCGTAGACCTCGATTGCCCGATGCGTGCCCTTGCCGACGCGGTTGGCGAACGTCTGGTCGATGAAACCAGCCTCGAAGATCGGCTCGACCACGGCACAGAGCGCGTGATGCACGACGCGGTCGCGGAAGGGCGCGGCGGAGACGATGCGCTTCTTGGGATCCTCGACCGCGAAAGCAACGTAGCGACCGGGCCGGTAGCTGCCATCCCGCAGCTGGCGCTCCAGCGTCAGGAGCTCGTGCTCGAGACTGGCGAAGAATGTCGCGGCGCCAGGCTTCCGGCGCTTGCCCCGGACAGCGCGGTAGGCGGCGTCCCGCAGCGCGCGGAAGGTCGAGATACCGTCGAACAGGTTATGGTGTCGTCTGGGCATTGATCGCCTTCAGCCAGCCGCCCACCTGCCTGCCGATCTCGTCGATGCATCGCGCCGCGAACTCGTAGCGTCGCTTATCGAGGTATTGCATTTCGACCGAGATGCGGACGAAGTAGCGCAGCTTTTCGAGAGCCATGTTGGCTTTCACGAGGTGAGGACGCCGGTCACGCGTGTAGTTTGCCTCGATCAAACTTTCCAGCACCTCTTGTGCGAGGGTCTGGATGCGATCACCGAGCAGAAATTTCTGGCTTCTCGGAAACTTATCGAGTGCCGGGATAAGCCACAGCAGGAAGCGAAATTGCTCTTCCAGAACGGGGCTGATCTGTTTTGAAGGTCTCTGCATTGCAGAAAAATAACCGATTCGGGTGGGGACTACGTCCCCACACCCCTGTCATGCACAACTTCTGCAATCTTGCAAAGGGTAAAACGGTAAAAGAGCAGACTAATACGTCCGCCCGACACGGAAACCGAGAAATTTGACCCGGAAGTCGGTGGAGAGCCAGTTGCGGACGGCCGCGCGCAGCCACCTGGGATTGTTGTCCCAGGAACCGCCGCGGACGACACGGCGACCGCACTCCCCTGTCGTCCGTGCACTGCCATTGCCGGGATTGCCATTGTTGCTGTCGTTCCAGCAGTCCTCGGTCCACTCCCAGACGTTGCCGTGCACCTGATAGAGTCCCCACGGATTGGCGGCGAAGCTGTCGACCGGAACCGTGTGCCGCCGGTACTCGCCCTTCGAGCCGCCACCCTTGTAGGGATCGGCGCTGCCGTCGTAGTTGGCCTGCGTCGGCGTGATCGCGGCACCCCACCAGAACGGCGTCTGCGTGCCGGCCCGCGTCACGTACTCGCGCTCGGCCTCCGACAGCAGGCGGTAGCTCTTGCCGCTCTTGCGCGACAGCCAGGCCACGTAGGCCTTGGCATCATCCCAGTTGACATTGATCACCGGCCGCTTGCCGCGGCCCCAGCCCCGATCGTCCGGCTTGTAGCCCTTGCAGCCGCTGTCGGCGACGCAGGCATCCCACTCGTCGAACGTCACGGCGAACCTGCCGACGGCGAACGGACGGGCGATCGTGACACGCAATTGCGTCTCGTCGCTTTCTCGTTCAGGCTCGCTCGCCGGCGAGCCCATCATGAACTCGCCGGCCGGCACCACCACCATCTCCGGGCAGTCGGGGCAGTCGCGGAAGGCGCGGCCGGGCTGGGGTGCGCTGGCCTCCGCGCGCTTCCTTGCCGCCTCCGCCTCCGCCGCCTTGCGTGCTTCCTCCTGCTGCAGCATGGCCAATTCTTGCTTGCGCTGCTCCGCGGCGACGCGCTGCCGCTCGGCCTCAGCCTTCGCGCGAGCGTCATCGTCAGCCTTCCTCTTGGCGGCTTCCGCGCGCAGCCGCGACAGCTCGGCTTCGGTCCGCCTGCGCTCCTCGTCGGCCGCCGCCAGCCGGACGCGCTCGGCCTCCTCGGCTTGCGCCTTGGCTTGCGCCAGTGCGGCGGGGTCAGACCCCTCACGTTTACCGCCGGTTGTCTGCTGCGCCGTTCGTGGTGAGGGGTCTGACCCCATCCCCGCCGGCGACCACGGCCACGGCACCGGAAAACCGGCGGCGTGGGCGCCGACGTAGGCAACCGCCAGCGTCGCCACCACGCTGGCGCCAATCCAGCCCCAGGGGGCGGCGCGGATCGGGCTCGGCCGCTCCCCGCCGATCGACTTGCGCACCGAGACGATCGCCTCGTTGAGGTCGGCCATGTCGCGGCCGAAGCGCTCGTGCGCCACGTCGTGCTTCTGGTAGAGGACGAGCTCGTGGATGTCCGCGGGCAACTCCTCGGCACGCGGCAGCGGCGGCATCTGCCCGTCGCGCCCGACGCGCACCGGGATGACGACGATGCGGCGCTCCAATGCCGCGGCGATCTCCTCGCGCACGTAATCGCGCTCGCGGCTCGCCGCCCGCGCCCTGAGCAAGTCCATCCAGCGCGGGCCGATGACCGCGATCAGCACGTCGCAAACGCCGAGCGCCTTGGCCAGCTCCTCGTCGAAGCGCTGGCCCGCCAGCAGATTGTCGACGTCCATGAAGACGTTGGACTTGCCGAACCTGGCCGCTAAGGCGTCGCGCACGCGCGCCGCCGCCGAAGCGTCGTCATCGCGCCGATAATTGACGAAGATCTTGCCCGGCACAGTTCCCACCCCGTCGACCAACGTGGACCGACAGTACCGCAGGCTGGATGGCGGAGTCACCGGGGATCGACACGGCAGGGCGGAGGTCGACAAGATGCTGGCGCGGCTTCGCGCACGTGCGTAGTGTGAGAGCCGCGGTCCATTCGTACCGCTGCCGATTCTGCCGCGATCCCCTATGACCACCGACATTCTTGTTCTCGGCGCCGGCGTCGTGTGCGTCCGTCATCGCCAGAGCAGAACCGCGAGCACGATGTTGAGCACGAGCAGGACGAGCGCCACCGTGCGCCAGAAGCCGGCTGGATTGCGCTCGATGAGCGGGCGGGGGCGGTCGTAGCCGAGCGCGGTGTTGGGGCGGCGCAGATCCTCGACCAGGGCGGAGAGCGCGTCGGTGCGCTCGGCCGGCTGTTTGTGGACGGCCTTCTCCAGCGCCGCATCCATCCAGACGGGAATGTCGTCGCGCGCCTCCCGCGCGGACACATAGCCGAGGCGCGTCACATCCCGCGCATTGGCGAAGCCCCGGCTGAATGGGAGGCGCCCGGTCAGCAGCTCATAGGCGATCACTCCGAGCGCAAAAATGTCGGCGCGGTTGGTCGGCCGCTCACCGAGGTGCACCTCCGGCGCGGTATAGTCGAGGGTGCCGGCAAGCTGCGGTTGCGCGATCGGCGAGGCCATCTCGTCGAAGCCGGCGGCCCGCGCCGAGCCGAAATCGATGATCTTCACAAGGCCGTTCGCATCGATCATCACGTTCTCGGGCTTCAGGTCCTGGTGGATGATGTCCTTGCGATGGCAGGCGCGCAGGCCCTTGGCGATCTGCTCGACGATGCTGCGCACACTCTCGAATTCCGGGCGCGGGTGGTCACGCATCCATTGCCTGAGCGTCTGCCCATCGAAGTATTCGTTGACCGAGTAGAGATGCCGCCGCATACGGGCCGGTGCCAGCACCTTCAGGACATGCGGGCTGGCAACCAGCCGCCCCACCCATTCCTCCCTGACGAACATCTCGATGTAGACAGGGTCGTCCTCGAAGTTCACGGACGGCGTCTTCAGCACCACCATCTCGCCCGTCGCCACATCGCGCGCGAGGTAGACCTGGGTGCGCTTGCTGGTGTGCAGCTCGCGTACGATGGCAAAGCCATCGAACGCCATGCCCGGCCCCAGCTCCGGCGGAAACGGCAGCGCGGTCAGCGCCCGCAGATGGGCGGACTCGTCGGCGTGGCCGGGCGCATCGATACGGACGATCTGGCAGGTGAGGTTATCGGTGCTGCCTTTCTCGAAGGCGCGATCGACGATGCGCCGCGCGGCGGTGTCGAGATCGGCGCCGGGCGACGAGACGATCTCGACGATGTCCGATGCCGACAGATGGTCATGCACGCCGTCGGTCGTGAAAAACAGCATGTCACCGGCTTCCAGCGGCTCGGCGCGGTAGTCGATATCGAGGTTCTGGTCGACGCCGAAGGCGCGGGAGAGGTGCTCGAGGCCGCGCCCCACGCGAACCCGGTGCTCGCGCGTCAGCGGCTCGAGACGGCCGCCACGCAGGCGGCTGATGCGGGAGTCGCCAGCGTGGAAAATATGCGCGGTGCCGCCTTTCAGGACGAGGCCGGAGAAGGTGCTGACCATGCCGCGCTCGGAGTCGTGCTGGCGCTGGCCTTGCGCGTAGAGCCAGCTGTTGACGGCCTTCAGCACCACGCCGACCGATTTCTTCACGCTCCAGGAGGCATGGGTCGCGTAGTAGTCCTCGAGGAAGCTCTTGACGCAGTTCTCGCTCGCCTCCTTGGCGCCTTCGCTCGACGACATGCCGTCGGCGACCGCCATGGCGATGCCGTGCGTGGCAAGCAGCGCCGCGACCGGAACCACGACCCCGTAGGAGTCGTCGTTGCGCTCCTTGGCGCCGGCGACCGAGTGCTGGCCGACGCGGACGCGCGGGCCGGTTGCTTCGCTCATGCTGTGCGGCTCCCGTCCCCCGCCATTTGACGATCTGCCGACCCCATCTCGCGGAGCGTAGTTTGGTGCGACTACGGCGGCGAGGTTGCCGGCCGGCGTTGCGGCAGCGCCGCGAGGGTTCCGGCCAAGGCTTGCTCGGCGGTGCGCAGGTCGTGGAGCATCTGCAATTTCAGCCAGAAATCGGCGCTGGTCCCGAACCAGTGGGCGAGGCGAAGCGCCGTGTCGGCGGTGACCGACCGCGTGCCATTGAGAACACCCGTGATGCGGTTGGCGGGAACCTCGAGCTGGCGCGCCAGCTCGGACGCCGAAATGCCGAGCAACTCCAGCTCCTCACGTAAATGCTCGCCGGGGTGGATGGGGGTGCGGGCCATGCAGGGTCCTCAGTGATAGTCCGTTATCTCGACGTTGTCGGGGCCGGGCGCGCCGGCGATCCACTCGAAGCAAATGCGCCATTGGTCGTTGATCCGGATGCTGTATTGGCCGGCTCGATCACCTTTGAGGGCTTCGAGCCGGTTACCCGGCAACGCGGCCAAGTCTTGCACGTTGCTGGCGGCTTCGAGCCGATCGAGACGAACTTCGGCTTGGCGGGCAAACCCGGAAAACGCCTTGACGAAATCTCCGGCCGCGAACCGCGCGGTCGCTTTGTCTCGAAAGCTTCGGATCATATCTCGCCCCCGAAGGCGTTAGTCGTTACGTAATACATAACAAACGCTTCGGCAAGCCTTGACTGCCCCTCGGCCGTTTAGTGTACTCATGCAACTCTCGATCACGTCACATCGATCATGGCGATGGACCCGTCCGGCATCTCCTCGGCGATCTGGCCCTTGGGCTCATCGATGAACAGCCAGGTCAGCGCCAACCCGAGCACCGCCGACGTGGCGGCGATGAGGAAGAAAGTTCTGACGTCAACGACCGAATAGACGGTGAGAAACAGCACGCCGCCGACATTGCCGAAAGCGCCGACCATGCCGGCGATCTGGCCGGTCAGGCGCCGCTTGATCATGGGCAACATGGCGTAGACGGCGCCATTGCCCGCGTTGACGAACAACGAGCACACGAATGTTGCCATCACGGCAAATGCGATCCCAGTCTCGAGCCCCATGAAACTCATGGCGGCATATCCCAGCGCGGTTCCCGCCAGGCACCAGACCAGCACCCGCCGTCGTCCGAAGCGATCGCTGAGCCAGCCACCCATCGGCCGGGCGAAAAACGTGGTCATGCCGAAGCTGGCGCCGAGAAAACCAGCCATCGTCAGCGACAGCCCGAACGTGTCCTTGAACAGCAGCGGCAGGATGGACACCACGGCAAGCTCCGAGCCGAAGGTGATCATGTAGGCGATGTCGAGGATGGCCACCTGGCGGAACCGGTAGCGGTAGATCTCTGCCACCGGCTTCTGGAAGATGGCACGGTTGATGCGCCAGGTGTCGAAAAGCTGCGTGCCGTAGAGG
Source organism: uncultured Devosia sp. (assembly GCA_964498125.1). Classification (GTDB taxonomy): domain Bacteria; phylum Pseudomonadota; class Alphaproteobacteria; order Rhizobiales; family Hyphomicrobiaceae; genus CAMDBL01. Next base: position 54,368 of record CAZCGE010000097.1, read on the forward strand.
ATGGCCAGAAAGGCATAGAGCGCCCATTCGGTCGGCGCGCCGATCAGCTTCAGACCCGACGGTCCGAGCTTCCAGGCGAGCACGGCGAGCGCCAGCACCAGCGGCGCCTGCATCAGGCAGTAGAACACGAAGTCGGCCCGGCTGGTGACCTCCATGGAACCGGCTTTCTTCGGGCTGAAGTAGGTCGAGCCCTTCGGTGTGTCGGTGACGGCCCAATAGTAGATCGCGGAATAGACGAGCGCTATGACGCCGGTCGTCCCGATCGCCCAGCGCCAGCCCTCCGGGCCACCGAACATCAGCGCCAGCGTCGGCAGCGTCACGGCGGCCGCGGCGGAGCCGAAATTGCCGAGCCCAGCGTAGAGGCCCTGTGCATAGCCGGTCTCCTTGGCCGGGAACCACTCGGCGATGATGCGGATGCCGACGACGAAACCGGCGCCGACGAAGCCCAGCAGGAAACGCGTCATGGCCAGCATCTCGAACGAGGTGGCCAGCGCGAAGGCGATGCAGAGCACACCCGAGATCGCCAGCAGGGCCGCGTACATCAATCGGGGGCCGAGCTTGTCGACCAGGATGCCGACGATGATCCGGGCCGGGATGGTCAGCGCCACGTTCATGATCAGCAGCGCCGCGACCTGCTCCTTGGTCAGCGCGAAGGTGTCGCGAATGGCGGCCATCAGCGGCGCGTGGTTGAACCAGACCAGGAAGGTGATAAAGAAGGCCAACCAGCTCAGGTGCAGCACCTTGATTTTGGGCTCGCGGCTGAGCAGACGCAGGGTTCCGGCGCTGGGTGTCGGCATGACTGTTTCCTTGCATTCTTGGCGTTAACCAAGGCGGAATTTGCAAGCGCCATGCCAATCGTCGAACCTGGCGCGCCGCTGCGCTCGAAGGCTGATTTTCCGAGATTTTCTCAGTTGAACAGAAATTAGGCGGAAATTATATTTGTTTATTTTTCAGGCAATTCTTGTGCTCCGTGCCTATTTTTGCTGCGTTGCAGCAATGCGAGTCAGGGGGTGAGTCAAGTCGGAGATGCATTTATTTTCTATATACTTATCAATTAGATACAAGGAACGAAGTCGGTCAGCGGAAGCCTGGCATGGCACTTGCTCCCGTTAACCGAGTGCACAACCGCATCAAACGCGGCGCAGCTGGATAGACGCATGCAGGGGGCGGCCTCGGCCGCGGATCAGATGAAGCAGAAACTGGTCGTCATCGGCAACGGCATGGCGCCGGGACGCGCGCTCGAGAAGCTGTTCGAGGCAGCACCCGACGCCTACGAGGTGACGATCTTCAACGCCGAGCCGCGGGTCAACTACGACCGCATCATGCTCTCGCCCTTGCTGTCGGGTGAGAAGAGCTTCGAGCAGATCGTCATCCACGGTGATGGCTGGTACGTGAAGCACGGTGTGACGCTTTACAAGGGTGCGTCGATTACGGCGATCAATCGGACGGCCAAGACCGTCACCTCGGCGCGTGGGCTGACGGTGGCCTACGACAAATTGATGATCGCCACCGGATCGCTGCCGATCATCATTCCTGTTCCCGGCCACAAACTGGCGGGTGTCCTGACCTATCGTGACCTCGATGACGTCGAAGCCATGCTGCTGGCCGCCAAGTCGCGCGGTTCGGCCATCGTCATCGGCGGCGGCCTTCTCGGCCTGGAGGCTGCCGTCGGCCTCAAGGAGCAGGGCATGGACGTCACCGTGCTGCACTTGATGCCAACGCTGATGGAGCGCCAGCTCGACGCTCCGGCCGGCCATCTGCTGCAGAAGGCCATCGAGGCGCGCGGCATTCGCGTCATCACCAAGGCCAACACCAAAGCCATCCTCGGCGAGAAGAAGGTCGAGGCGGTGCTGCTCGAGGATGGCACGCGGCTGCCCGCCGACCTCGTCGTCATGGCAGTCGGTATCAGACCGAATTCCGGACTCGCCGTGGACGCCGGACTCGATGTCGGGCGCGGCATCAAGGTCGACGCCACGATGCGCACCAACGATCCCGACATTTTCGCTGTTGGCGAATGCGCCGAAGTCGAGAGCCAGGTGTTCGGTCTCGTCGCGCCGCTTTACGAGATGGCCAGCGTCATCGCCGCCCAGCTTTCCGGCGATGCGACCGCCACGTTCACCGCGAGCGCGGTGGCGACCAAGCTCAAGGTGACCGGCATCAACCTGTTCTCCGCCGGCGATTTCGCCGATGGCCAGGATCGCGAGGAGATCGTGCTGCGCGATGCGGCGCGGGGGATTTACAAGCGCCTCGTGCTGAAGGACGACCGGATCATCGGCGCAGTCCTCTACGGCGATACCGCGGACGGCGCCTGGTTCTTCGATCTCCTGAAGAAGGGGGCCGACATCGCCGAGATGCGGGAAACATTGATCTTCGGTCCCGCGTTCGCCGGAGGCGCCCCGCTGGACCCTATGGCGGCCGTTGCAGCCTTGCCGGATGAGGCAGAGATCTGCGGCTGCAACGGCGTCTGCAAGAGCAAGATCACCGGCGCCATCGACACGCTCGGCCTGAAGACGCTGGACGACGTGCGCGCCCACACCAAGGCCTCGGCCTCGTGCGGCTCGTGCACGGGACTGGTCGAGCAGCTTTTGAAGTCCAAGCTCGGCGATGCCTACAATCCCGCCGCGGTGCAGCCGATGTGCGGTTGTACCGGACTTGGCCACGACGACGTGCGCCGGCTGATTGTCGCGCGGAAGATCAAGTCGATCCCCGATCTGATGCAGGCGCTGGAGTGGAAAACCTCGTGCGGCTGCGCCAAGTGCCGACCGGCGCTCAACTACTATCTCATCGCCACCTGGCCCGGCGACTACGCCGACGACAGCCAGTCTCGCTTCATCAACGAGCGCGTGCACGCCAACATCCAGAAGGACGGCACGTTCTCGGTGGTGCCGCGGATGTGGGGTGGACTGACCAGCGCCAAGGAATTGCGCGCCATCGCCGACGTGGTCGATAAATTCAAGATCCCGACCGTGAAAGTGACGGGCGGTCAGCGTGTCGACATGCTCGGCGTCAAGAAGGGGGATCTGCCCGCCGTGTGGGCCGACCTCAACGCCGCCGGCATGGTCTCGGGCCATGCCTACGCCAAGGGCCTGCGCACGGTAAAGACCTGCGTCGGCACCGACTGGTGCCGCTTCGGCACGCAGGACTCGACCGGCCTCGGCATCAAGATCGAGAAGTTCATGTGGGGCTCGTGGACGCCGGCCAAGGTCAAGATGGCGGTGTCGGGCTGCCCGCGCAACTGCGCCGAGGCGACCTGCAAGGACGTCGGCGTGATCTGCGTCGAGAGTGGCTACGACATCCATTTCGCCGGCGCCGCGGGCCTCGACATCAAGGGCACCGAGGTGCTGGGTCACGTCACGACTGAAGCCGAGGCGATCGCGGTCATCGCCGCCCTGGTGCAGCTCTACCGCGAGCAGGGCCGCTATCTGGAGCGGATCTACAAGTGGGCCAAGCGCGTCGGCTTGGATACCATCCGCCAGCAGACGTTCACGGACACCGAGCGTCGTCGCGTGCTTTATGACCGCTTCGTGTTCTCCCAGCAGTTCTCGCAGACCGACCCGTGGGCCGAGCGCGCGAGCGGCAAGGACGCGCATGAGTTCGCGCCGCTCGCCGACCTCACCATCAGGGAGGCCGCGGAATGAGCAAGCGAGCCAAGGAGAAGGAAAAGCGCGACGCGTGGGTCGATGCCCCCTGGGTCGATGTCGGTGCGCTCGATGCCGTGCCGGTGCTTGGCGCGCGCGTCGTCAAGACGCCGGCCGGCTGCATCGCGGTGTTTCGCACCGCCACGGACGAGGCTTTCGCCGTCGAGGACCGCTGCCCGCACAAGGCCGGGCCGCTGTCGCAGGGCATCGTCCATGGCAAGTCCGTGACCTGCCCATTGCACAACTGGGTGATCAGCCTGGAAACCGGCAAGGCCCAAGGCGCCGATGAAGGACAGGCGCGGACGATCCCGATCCGAATCGAGGCCGGTCGCATTCTGCTCGATGTCGTCGCGCTGACCCGTAGGTCGGGTCGACGCAGGAGACCCGACGTTTCGAGTACCGACTGAACCGTTGTCGGGTCTCGCGAAGTGCTCGACCCGACCTACAAGCAACCAAGGCAAGATCCTCCGATGGGCGCCCATCCGATCCGCACCGCCTGCCCCTACTGCGGTGTCGGCTGTGGCGTGCTGGCGACGCCGCTGGCGGATGGTGGCGTGGCGATTGCCGGTGACCCGGAGCATCCCGCCAATTTCGGCAGGCTGTGCTCCAAGGGGGCGGCTCTCGGCGAGACGTTATCGCTCGATGACCGGCTGCTCTATCCGCTGATCGACGGTGAGCGCGCCAGCTGGGACGCGGCGCTCGGCCTGGTTGCCCGCCGCTTCAGCGAAACCATTGCCGAGCATGGCCCCGACTCGGTGGCCTTCTATGTCTCCGGCCAGCTCCTGACCGAGGACTACTACGTCGCCAACAAGCTGATGAAAGGCTTCATCGGCTCGGCCAATATCGACACCAACTCGCGGCTGTGCATGGCCTCCTCGGTCGCTGGCCACAAGCGCGCGTTCGGCACCGATACCGTGCCTGGGACATACGAGGATCTGGATTGCGCCGATCTCGTCGTCCTGGTCGGCTCGAACCTGGCATGGTGCCATCCCGTGCTGTTCCAGAGGCTCGCCGCCGCCAAGGAGGCGCGCGGCACCAAGGTCGTGGTCATCGATCCACGGCGCACGGCGACGTGTGAGATCGCCGATCTGCATCTGGCCATTGCGCCCGGCAGCGATGTTGCCCTGTTCAACGGCCTGCTGACGCACGTCGACGGCGCCAGCGTGATCGATCAGGCCTTCGTGGCGCGGCACACTGCCGGATTGCAGGCTGCGCTGGCGACCGCGCGCGAGATGAGCACGGCCGAGATTGCCCGCGTGACCGGCATCAACCGGCTTGACCTGTTGCGTTTCTACGATCTGTTCGCCGCCACCGAGCGCGTGGTGACGATCTATAGTCAAGGCGTCAATCAATCCTCGGCCGGCACCGACAAGGTCAACGCCATCATCAATTGCCATTTGGCGACCGGCCGCATCGGCCGGCCGGGCATGGGACCATTCTCCGTCACCGGACAGCCGAATGCCATGGGCGGACGCGAGGTCGGCGGGCTCGCCAACATGCTCGCCGCGCACATGGACCTCGACAATGCAGAGCACCGCGGCATCGTGCAGTCGTTCTGGTCCTCGCCGCGCATCGCCGAAAAGCCCGGCCTCAAGGCCGTCGACCTGTTCCGGGCGGTCGGCGACGGCCGCGTCAAGGCGATCTGGATCATGGCGACCAATCCGGTCGACAGCATGCCGGAAGCCGACAGCGTCCGCGATGCGCTAGCGCGCTGCCCCTTCGTGGTCGTATCCGACGTGGTCCGCGACACCGACACCACCGCCCACGCCCACGTGCTGCTGCCATCTCTCGCCTGGGGTGAGAAGGACGGCACGGTGACGAATTCCGAACGGCGCATCTCACGCCAGCGCGCCTTCCTGCCCGCGCCGGGAGAAGCGCGAGCCGACTGGTGGCAGTTGGCGGAGGTTGCCCGGCTGATGGGCTACGGCGAAGCCTTCGACTACACCCTGCCCGCCCAGATCTTTGCCGAGCACGCTCGGCTGTCCGCAACTGGAAATGACGGCGCACGCGATTTCGACATCGGCGCCCTGGCCAGCCTTGGAACCGAGCAATATGCCGCCTTGCAGCCGCTCCAGTGGCCGCAGTCTGCCGGCGCGGCGCAATCTGAGACACGCTTCTTCGCCAACGGCCAATTTTTCACACCCGACCGCCGCGCCCGGCTCGTGCCAACGCCCTATCGCGCGCCGGCCACCGCCGTATCGGATCGCTTTCCGCTGGTGCTCAACACCGGCCGCGTTCGCGACCAGTGGCACACGATGACGCGCACGGCCAAGGCGCCGCGGCTGATGACGCATGCCCCCGAGCCGTTCGTCGAGGTGCATCCCAATGATGCCAAGCGGTTCGGTCTGGCTGCCGGCATGATCTGCGACGTCGAGAGCGCCAGCGGGCGGGGACTTTTCCGCGTCGTGGTGACCGACCGTCAGCGCCCGGGCTCGCTGTTCGTGCCGATGCACTGGACCGGGCAGCTGGCCAGCCGCGCACGCATCGATGTGCTCGTCAACGCGGCGACTGATCCGGTTTCCGGTCAGCCCGAGCTGAAGTTCACGCCCGTCGGCATCCGCCCCTTCGCGGCGGCTTGGCACGGCCTGGCCCTGACCCTGCAGCGGCCCGATCTCGGCCTGGCAGACTACGTGGCGGTCGCGCCGCTGAACCAGGGCTATCGCGTCGAACTGGCCGGTGCGCAGTTGCCTGACGATTGGGATGTTCTGGCGCGCACGGTGGTGTCGGCCGCCAATGCCGAGGCTGTCGAGTGGCTGGTCTATCAAGATGTGGCTGCCGGCCAGCATCGCTTCGTCGCATTTGCCGGCGCGCGCTTGGCCGGCGCATTTTTCGTTGGCCGCACCCCCATTTGCGTGCCGCGTGCCTGGGCCGGCGCGCAGCTTGGCACGGCCATCGCACCCGCCGACCGCTTGCAGCTGCTCGCCGGCCGGCCCGGTGGTGACGTCAAGGACCGTGGGGCGATCGTCTGCGCCTGCCTGGATATCGGCCGCAATTAGATCATCGATGCCATCGTGGCGGGCCAGGGTGACAACATCGAGGCTGTCGGCGCGGCAACCCGCGCGGGCACCAGCTGCGGTTCCTGCCGCGCCGAAATTGGAGGGCTTATTCATGCAATTCGCATCGCGAAAGCCGGCTGAAGCCGCCCCGCCGCGGATGGGCGCGCTGGCCAAGCTGCCAGTCTTTCTCGACTTGGCCGACAAGCGCGCGGTGGTTGCCGGTGGCAGCCCGGCGGCGGCCTGGAAAGCCGAATTGCTGGCGGCGGCCGGCGCCCGCGTCGAGATCTATGCCGTCGATGCAAGCCCCGAACTGCAGGCTCTGATTGCGCGCGGCGCGGCAGCGGGGACATTGACCCATCACGCCGTGCCATGGAACCGCGCCGTTCTGGCCGGCGCCGCGATCGCGCTGGCCGACGCCGGCGACCTGGCCGAGGCACAGTCTTTTTTCGATGCCGCGCGGACCGCGGGCGTGCCGGTCAACGTCATCGACAAGCCGGCCTTCTGCCAGTTCCAGTTCGGCGGCATCGTCAATCGCTCGCCGGTCGTCATCGGCATCTCGACCGACGGGGCAGCGCCGATCCTTGGACAGGCCATCCGTCGGCGCATCGAGACATTGCTGCCGGCTTCCCTGGCCGGCTGGGGCGAGTTGGCGCGGCAAATTCGCGACGCCGTGATGGCGCGACTGTCGCCGGGAGCACAGCGCCGGGTGTTCTGGGAAGGGTTCGCCGAGCGCGCATTCGGGCCCGCACCGTCCAGCGATGCACGTCTAGGCCTCGATGCCCTGGTTGCCGATGTCGCCAGCAGCGTCGGTGCACGGACGGGGCGGGTAACACTTGTCGGCGCCGGGCCAGGCGAAGCTGAGCTGTTGACGCTGAAGGCGGTGCGCGCCCTGCAATCGGCCGACGTCATCCTGTTTGACGATCTGGTCTCCGACGAGGTGCTGGAACTCGCCCGCCGCGAGGCCAAGCGCATGCTGGTCGGCAAGCGCGGCAAACGCCAAAGCTGCGCGCAAGACGACATCAATGCACTGATGATCAAGCTGGCAAGCCAGGGCAAGCACGTGGTGCGCTTGAAGTCGGGTGATCCCATGATCTTCGGCCGCGCCGGCGAGGAGATCGCCGAGCTGGAGGCGGCTGGCATCGCCGTCTCCGTGGTGCCCGGCATCACGGCCGGTCTGGCCATGGCGTCCGCGCTCGGCGTCTCGCTCACCCACCGCGATCATGCCCATTCCGTCCGCTTTCTCACCGGTCATGCGCGCAATGGCGAACTGCCTGACGATATCGACTGGCGCGGCCTGGCTGATCCCGCGACGACATTGGTCATCTACATGGGCGGGCGGACAGGGCCGGCGATGGCTGCGCGTTTGATTGCAGCGGGCCTGCATGCCGCGACGCCGGTGGTGGTGACGGCCGGTGTGTCGCGCGCCGGCGAGTGGCGCTGGCGCGGCGAACTCCACCAACTTGCGCACGGCGATGCCGCAGCTGAGCACGATCAGCCCGTTCTCATCGGTATCGGCCAGGTATTTGCCGCGGCCCGATCATGTGCGCGCGACAGTCGATCAGACGGCGTGGCGAGCGAGCGGGCAGACTGCGCGGCTTGAGTTTTGCGCGGGTCCCGTCGGCGCCGCATTGGCTCGGCCGGTGTTTGCATAGAGCATTTTCTACGCCAAACCGGTGCCGACTTTGGCGGAAAATGCTCTATCCAGCTGGAGCAAGGCAGGGCGTGCGATCGATCGTGCGAGGCTTACCCTTCGCCACCCATCTTGCCTTTCATCCACCTGCGCAAATTCTCCGCCAGCGCCGACTGCCGCTTGCCCATGCGCTCGCCGGTGGGGTGCTTTGGTGCTGCTGCCTCGGCCGGGGGCGAGGCCCTTTCCCCTTGGGGAGAGTGGGCCCCTTGGGGAGAGTGGGGCGCAGTGGGGGCCGCGGGATTGCGCGCCGACTTCGACGCCGCATCTTCGTCGAGCGTCCTGGCCACGTCCGTCAGGAACCGCGCGCTGTCGTTGGCCGCCAGCCGGCCCGCCGCGTCCGCCACGGCGTCCAGCAGCTGCGGCAGCCAGGCGGCATCGGCCTTGGCGAAATCGCTCAGCACGAAGTGATAGACCGCGTCCTTATTGCCTGGATGACCGATGCCGATGCGCACGCGCTGGTAGTCATTGCCGACGTGGGCGCTGATCGAGCGCAGGCCGTTGTGGCCGGCATTGCCACCGCCGACCTTGAACTTGATGCGACTGGGCAGCAGGTCGAGTTCGTCATGAAAAACAACGATGTCGGCCTCGGCGATCTTGAGAAAGCGGGCTGCCTCGCCGACCGCGCGGCCGGAGTCGTTCATGAAGGTTTCTGGCTTCAGCAGCAACACCTTCTCGCCGGCGATCTCGCCGTCGGCGGCGTGTCCCTGAAACTTGCGCTTCCACGGCCCGAAGAGGTGGCGCTCGGCGATGCGTTGCACGGCCATGCAGCCGACGTTGTGGCGATTGCGCGCGTACTTGTCGCCCGGATTGCCGAGGCCGACGAACAGTTTCATGCGGAGCCTGTCGTAGGTTGGCTTACGCGCGGATCACCGGCGTCGCTCCAAGGAAACGTCCCTCGCCGCGCGTAACCCTACGCCGCGCAGGGCTCACTTCTTCTTGGCGTCGCCGCCGGCCTTGGCATCGGCCTTGGCGGCAGGCGCTTTGGCGCCTGCCGCACCGGGTGCGGCCTTGGCGTCGCCTCCGGCGGCAAGTGCGGCGGCAGCGGCGCCTTCCGCGGGAGCGGCCTCGCCAGCCGTCGTGGTTGCAACCTCCACTTCCTCCTCCTTCTTCGCGCCAGCCACCGAGCAGATGGTGAAGTCGCGATCGGTGATGGTGGGCCGAACGCCGTCGGGCAGCTTGACCGCCGAGATGTGCACCGAGCGGCCGATCTCCAGGCCCTCGAGATTGACCTCGAAGAATTTCGGAATGGCCTGGGCCGGGCAGGTGACCTCGATCTCATGGCGCACAATGTTCAGCACGCCGCCGCGCTTCAGCCCGGGCGACAGGCCCTCGTTGATGAAATGCACCGGCACGGCGACGCGCACCCGGCTGGTGGCGCTGACGCGCTGGAAGTCGACGTGCAGCGGCAGATCCTTTACGGGATCGAGCTGGACGTCGCGCGGCAGCACGAAAACCTTGCGGCCGTCGATGTTGACGCTGATCAGGTTCGACGTGAATTGCCCCTTCAAGAACTGCTTGAACAGCTCATTGAATTCCATCGTGATGGCCTCGGGCGCCTGGTTGTCGCCGTAGATCACGCCCGGCACGCGGCCTTCGCGGCGCACTTGGCGCGCGGGCCCTTTGCCACTCCCCGCGCGCGCACTGGCGGCGAGCTCGATCGTCGGGCTGTCGGCCATCGTCTTGATCTCCAAAGAAAAAAGGGCCATCTTGGCCCTCCAGTGCCGGTCGGCCTCCAGGGGCGCCGCAGGCGAGGTTGCCCGCCTTATAGCGGGGCTGCAGGCGAAGGGCAACCGCGAGCCGAGGCCGCGGGCCAGGAAATTCGCCGCGGTGTCGGCCTGGCCGGGTTCGACATGGGTCCGTTCCCAGGCCCAATCCTATTCATTGAAGGCGCGGGAGTGTGGCTTGCAGGCATGATCGGGCGCAGGATTGGACATAATCGTCGAAATGCTGCTGCCGCGGACCGTGAGTGTCGGTAATAGTGTCGGTAATCCAAGACGAGTGGCCCGGCCGGGACGGGCCGGGGGTTGAATGGTGCAATCGCGTAAGGTCCGGCCCGCGGGGATGCTGGTCGAGGTAGGGGAGTCCGGCAACATGTCCTCAGCTGATGTTCTAGGCGCAGGCAACGCCATGCCGCGCACAGCGGATCGGTCGGCGGATGCTGCGCATCAGTCGCGCGGCACGATAAGGGCCGAGGACACGCAGGCCGACTCGCACTCCGCCGCTGCCGCTGCTGCGGCTGGATCAGCCACCAACCAGCGTGAGCGCTTTTTGCCCATCACCCGCTTTGCGCTGCGTGACCGGCTGACGGCGTCGCGGGCATGGCCCAACGGACAGGCTGTCGCGGCGCGCCGTTTTTTCCTCTACCTCGACTACTGGCGCCGGCAGAGCTACAGCGCGGAATTGCATGAGCTGGAGCAGACCTACGAGCCCTTCAGCCCCGACAGCGATCTGCTGATGACGCGGCAGTTCACCAATGCCGAGCGCGCCGCCATGCAGCGACGCGTGGTGGATCAGATGCAGGGTCTGCTGGAGCGCGCCAATTACCAGCGCATCTCCACCGCTGAAGTCACCATGATCTTGACCAGGGACTCGCATTACGGCCTCGACCTGCATGTCGATCTCGATGCCTTCGAGGAGTTGTTGATTTTCTTTCGTGGCGCCGTCAATCGCCGCGATCAGCGTCGATCGATGCGTAAATTCGGCCGCAGGGAGCAGTTCGACGTGCCGATCTTTCAGCGGCTGTTCGTGCTGTTCAAGTTGAAGCCGTTCGATGCACGTGTGCGCGAGATGATGGCCAAGCATGGCATCGCCCAGTCGGAGGCGGAGCGCATCGTCGGCAAGCTCAGGTCGCTGATCCCGGGCAGCGTCAAGGACGACAATATCTACATGAAGCTCTTCAAGAACATGCCGAGGAGCGACGTCGAGATGATCTTTCCCAACACGCGCGTGAAATTCCGCCTGTTGGACAAGGTCAAGCTTGGCGTGACGGGCGGCGGCGCGTTCGGCATGGGCATTGCCGGCACCGCCGGCAAGATCGCCGCCGGTGGCATTGCGCTCAGCAATCCGGTTGCACTTGCCGGCGCCGTGGCGGGCCTCGGAGGCATCGCTTTCCGTCAGGGCATGGCCTTTCTCAACACGCGCCAGCGCTACATGATGGTGATGGCGCAGAATCTCTATTTTCATGCCATGGCCGACAATCGCGGCGTCATGGTCAAGCTCGCCGCGCGCGCCGCCGAGGAGGACGTGAAGGAGGAAATGCTGCTCTACAGTGTGCTGGCCAAGGAGAAGGCCAACCGCCGCGACCTGCCGGCCATCGATCTGGCGATCGAGCAGTATATGGCCAACAGCTTCGGTCTCAACGTCAACTTCGACATTGACGATGCACTCGGCCGCCTGTTGCGCGATGGCATCGTCGTCGAGCACGCAGACGGCACATTGCAGTCACTGCCACCCGGAGAGGCAGCCGCGCACATCGATCGCAAGTGGGACAGCCTGCTCGACCAACTCGCCGATTTGGGTGATGCCGAAGGCGTCGAGGTCGCCGATGATGCGGGGCGGCCTGCGAGCCGCACATCCTGAAGCCCGATGCCGGGCGTCTCTCGCCTCACACGCGGCCGCCGCGCCCTCCAGCCAGAGCAAAGGCCACATGACGCAATACCGTGTCGACGTCGATGTGCGCGATCTTGCCGATGCGCGCAGCCTCAGCGGGGCGCTGCAGGAGCTGCTCGAGCCGGTGCCCGTCGCCGTATCGGTCTTCGAGGCGGGAGTGGCCGGGCACAAAGTCTCGGCCTACTTTGCGGATGCTCCCGATCCGGCGGGGCTCGTGGCGGGACTTGGCGCCTGGCTCGGCCCCGATCGGGCTGCCAGCATCGGCCGCCAGATGACGATAACAAGGGTGCCCGATGAGAACTGGGTGGCGATCTCGCAGGCGGCGCTGCCGCCGGTGACGGCTGGCCGGTTTACGATCCACGGCAGCCACGACCGGCACCGCGTGCCGCGCGGCCCCAACGCCATCGAGATCGACGCCGGCCATGCCTTCGGCACGGCGCATCACGCCACGACGCTGGGCTGCCTGATGGCTATCGGCGAGCTGACGCGGCGGCGATCGTTCGAGCGGGTACTGGATCTGGGCTGCGGCAGCGGTGTCCTGGCCATCGCCGCTGCCCGTGTTTTGCCGCATGCCAGGGTGCTGGCCAGCGACATCGATCCGCAGGCGACCGCCGTCGCCAGGGCCAACGTGCGCAACAACAGGATCGCTGCCGGGCGCCTCGCCATCACCACGGCGGATGCCATGGCGCATCGCGCCTTCCGTGGCCGGCACTTCGACCTGATCATCGCCAATATCCTGGCCAATCCGCTGATCGCCATCGCGAAAGGATTGGCCAGGCATTCGCCCCGCGGAGGCACGATTGTGCTGTCGGGGCTGCTCGACGGGCAAGCCGCCGAGGTGATCGCCGCCTATCGCACCAGCGGCTTTGCGCTGCGTCAGCATCGCCGCATCGCCGGCTGGTCGACGCTGGTGTTGGTCAGACGCTGATCAGCGTTGCAGGAGCGAGGGCGCGAAAGGCTCGCCGGATCGCAACCGTGCAATATCGGCCTCATCGAGCCCGATATCGAGCAGCAGTCGATCGTCCAAGGCTTCGAGCTGGGCGCACATGCGCCGCATTTTCGCCCGTCGCTGCCATTCTGCCCGTAGGGTAGCGACGTAGGAAGTTCCCACGGCGGCAAGCGACGGCTCTTGCGTCCGCGCGAGGTTGCCCTCGGCGGCGATGCCAGTGCTGGTCATTTTTTCGGTCCTTCTTGTTGCGGTGCACAACAGAGGTTGCCGATGCTCTCGGCAACCTCTGCGGGCAGAACTCGCATTCAGGCGGCTCGGCGATGAACCTCGCCAAACCGCGCGCAACGATGGTTTCCGCACAGGCGCGGGTCAGCGCTCTTCGGGCGGCGTTTGGGCAGCGCCTAGCGCAGGTCGCCGGCGGATGGGTAGCCGATATCCTTGCGTTGAGAATCGCTCAACCCATTGATATAGACTGCGAGTTGTCGATTGGTTTGTTCCTGGCGGTGGGCAATGAGCTTGGCCATGAAACGCTGCCAGAAGCCCTTGGTGGCGGGCCGGACTGCCGTTTCAGTGGTGCCGATTGCGCCCATAGTGGTGTTGATTGTGCTCATGATCTCTCAACCTTGTGTTGCAATCCGGGTGGTGGCGACATCGGCCAATCACCTCGGATCGGATGCCGGATACATGGGGTGCTGCTCGCAGTTGCGAAAGGCAAAATGCGGCATCGCAGCATTGCGGTTGTCGCATGCGGCTACGATCGGTCGCAGGTTGCGCTACACAGATCGTCACAAACGTCGGAAAGTGCGCCGGCCGATGCCGACACCGTTGACGACAGACTTTTGCCCGCACAGGAGATCTCCGCGCATGTTTCAGACTTTCGAAGCAGCATCGGGGGCAACTGGGGGCGGCGATAGGGTCGCCGAGCTGCGCCGTCTGCTCGCTCAACTGGAGCTGGACGCCTGGCTCGTGCCGCGTGCCGACGAGCACCAGGGCGAGTACGTGCCGCCCTCGGCCGAGCGCCTGAAATGGCTGACGGGCTTCTCGGGCTCGGCCGGGATGGCGGTGGTGGCGCGCAAATCCGCCGCGCTGTTCGTCGATGGCCGCTATGTCCTGCAGGCCCCGAGCCAGGTCGACACCCGTCTGTTCACCATTCACGAGGCGCCCGGCGCCAAGGTCTCCGACTGGATCGTCAAAACGCTGCCGCGTGACGGTGTGGTTGGCTTCGATCCCTGGCTGCACACGGTCTCGGAGATCGAGCAACGCACCGCCGATCTGGTCGCCAAGGGCATCACGCTGAAGCCGGTTCGCCGCAATCTCGTCGATCAGGTATGGGGCGAGGACCGGCCGCCGCCGCCACTGGGCCCTGTCAGTGTGCAGCCGCTCGCCTACGCCGGCCGGTCGGCCGCGGAAAAGATCGCAGTGTTGCAAAAGGCGATGGCGGGCGAGGGCCAGGATGCCCTGGTGCTGACGCTGCCGGACTCGATCGCCTGGCTCTGCAATATCCGCGGGACGGACGTGGCCCACACCCCTGTCGCCCTGTGCTTTGCCATCGTGCCGCGAACCGGCAAACCGGAGCTGTTCATCGCGGCGGAAAAAATCAGCGCCGAGGTCAAGGCGCACCTGGCGGCGGTGGCCAAGGTGGCGCCGCCGGTGCGGTTCGCCGAGCGGCTGGCCAAACTGCGCCGGGACAAAGCCAAGGTCCGGCTCGATCCCGCCACGGCGGCCTATGCCGTGGCGCAGGCCTTGGGCGGGGCAAAGAAAATCGTGCGCGGCAAGGACCCCTGCATCGATGCCAAGGCCATCAAGTCGGCCGCCGAGATCAAGGGCACGCGGGCCGCACACGAGCGCGACGGTGTGGCGATGGTCCGCTTCCTCGCCTGGCTCGAGCAGGCTGCCGCCGAGGGCGGTCTCGACGAGATCGGGGCCGTGCGCCGCCTCGAGGCGCTGCGGCGGGAGACCGGGGCATTGTTGGACATCAGCTTCGACACCATCTCCGGCGCCGGTCGCAATGGCGCCATTGTCCATTATCGGGTCAACGAGGCCACCAACCGCAAGCTGCGCGGCGGCGAGCTGTTCCTGGTCGACTCCGGCGGCCAGTATCGCGACGGCACCACCGACATCACACGAACCATCGCCATCGGCCAGCCGACGGAGGAAATGCGCGAGCGCTACACCCTGGTCCTGCAGGGCCACATCGCCATCGCCACGGCGCGCTTTCCCAAGGGAACACGCGGCGTCGAACTCGACCCGCTGGCGCGCCGGCCCCTGTGGGCCAGGGGACTCGACTTCGACCACGGCACCGGGCACGGCGTCGGCAGTTATCTGTCCGTACACGAAGGGCCGCAGTCGATCTCGCGGCGTAGCATGGTCGCACTGGAGCCGGGCATGATCATCTCCAACGAGCCCGGCTACTACAAACCAGGCCACTACGGCATCCGCATCGAGAACCTGGTGCTGGTGACGCCGCCCCAGCCGATCGCTGGCGGTGAACGCGAGATGCTGGGCTTCGAGACGCTGACGCTGTGCCCCTACGATCGCCGGCTGATCGACACGGCGCTGCTGTCGGCATCCGAGGCCGTGGTCATCGACGACTATCACGCCCGCGTGCTGCAAACCTTGTCGCCGCATCTCGCACCCGGCGAGCGCGGCTGGCTTGCAGCCGCGACACTGCCGTTGTGAAGGCAACATCGAGACCAGGCGTCGGCACTGACCGGTCGCCGCGTGCCGCCTATGCCTTGCCCTCCGTTTTCGCCTCTTCCTCGGTATCCTCCGCGAACAGTTTTTCCAGCGTGGCCGCGTCGCTGCGGGCGAGATCCTGCATCTTCTCGAGATCGGTGTAGTGCTGGTAGTCCTCGATCAGGCGGCGCTCGTCGTGGCGCTGAAAGGTCGAGATCGTGCGCTCGATATCGCGCTCGGAGTGGTCCAGGCCGCGCAGCAGCGAGCGTGTGATGTCGATGGCGGACAGGAACGTCTCGCGGCGCACGACCTTGACGCCGGCGTCGAGCAGGCGGTGCGCATGGGTTCGGTTGCGGGCGCGCGCGTAGACGGGCATTGCCGGAAAACGCGCCTTGACGATTTCGGCGGTGCGCAGCGACGCCTCGGCGTCGTCGATGGCGAGCACGAAGGCGCGTGCCTTGTCGGCCTGGGCTGCCTCCAGGATGTCCAGGCGACTGGCATCGCCATAGAAGGCTTTCGAACCGAACCGTTCCACCAGCGCGATCTGCTCCGGACTGATGTCGAGGGCCGTGAACGCGATGCGCTTGGCGCGCAGCACACGGGCGACGATCTGGCCAAAGCGGCCGAAGCCGGCGATAATGACGTGCCCCTCATTGCTGGGTGGCGGCTCGAGCAACCCGACCGCTGCCGCGGCTGGCTCGGTCTTGCGCAAACCGTCGTCGACCAGCAGCAGCAAGGGCGTCGCCGCCATCGACAGCGTCACCACGATATTGAGGAAGGCAGACTGGTCCCGGCCCAGCACGCCATAGGTGACGCCGGCGGCCAACAGCACGAAGGCGAATTCGCCACCCTGGCTGATGACGAGGCCCAGGCGGCGCGCCGGCTGGGCCGGCAACCCTTGCCAGCGCGCCAGGCCATACAGAACGCCAGTCTTGATGGCCACCAGGCCGATGACAAAAGTGGCGATGGCGAACGGCTTGCCCAGCAGCAAACCAAGATTGAGAGACATGCCGACGGCCGTGAAGAACAGCCCGAGCAGCAGGCCTTCGAAGGGCTGGATATCGGCTTCGATCTGGTGGCGGTAGGAACTCTCCGCCAGCAGAGCACCGGCGATGAACGCGCCCAGAGTCGGCGATACACCCGCCTCGTTCATGACGATGGCGATGCCGACCACAACCAGCAGCGCCAGGGCCGTGGTGGCCTCCTTGACCCGCGTCGCCGCGACCAGGCGGAAGACGCGGTCGAGCAGGAAATGGCCGGCCAGCACCACGGCCGCAATCGTCGCGAGCGCCTTGAGTGCAGCCCACAGATCCATGCTCGGCTTGGCAGCGATTCCCGCGACGGCAAACAGCGGCACCAGGGCGATCAGGGGGATAGCGGCCAGATCCTGGAACAGCAGGACAGCAAATGCGAGGCGGCCGTGCCGGGCGGTCAGCTCGCCTTTTTCCTCCAGCACCTGCAAAGCGAACGCCGTGGAGGATAAAGCCAGCGCCAGTCCGACAAACAGGGCGGCGGCCAATCCCAGTCCGAAGATGACGCCGAACAGCATCAGCACCAGGGCCGTTGCCGCAACCTGGGCGCTGCCGAGCCCGAAAACGGCGCTGCGCATGGAGATTAGGCGCTTGGGCCGCAGCTCCAGTCCGATCAGGAACAGCAGCAGGACGATGCCGAACTCGGCGAATTGCAGCATCTCGCTGGCTTCATAGATCGAGAACACGGAGCCGACGCCATAGGGCCCGAGCGCAATCCCCGCGATCAGGTAGCCGAGAACCTTGCCGATGCGCGCCCACTTGGCCAGCGGCGCGGCGATGGCGGCGGCAGCCAGCAGCATCGCCAGCTCGGTGAGGGTCAATGCCATGACGTCGGGCTCCTCGGGTGATCCGCATGCATGCCGCCGCGAACCGACTTCGGTCAGATCTTGGTAACCTTAACGCTACTTTAACTCCGCATTACTTATTCTCCCCAGGCCGGCGTTCAACTCCCAACTCCTCACGTCCAACTCAAACTGAACCGTTCGCGCCGGTTTGTGCTCATGGGGTACTACATGGCAGTCCTCGTACAGCGTCTTGTCACCGTCGCCGTTTGTGCGGCAACTCTGAGCCTCTTCACCATTGTCTGCACGATTGCCGTCACCGAAGCGTCCAAGCTGCGATGGGACGGGTCGTTCTGCACCCATGATGGTTGCAGAGTGACGGCCGTGGCGCAGGCCAGGTCGAAGCCCGTCTTGGGCTCCAACGCCCGCGCTTTGTGAAGGTCCCGCGGCGTGAACCGCCATGCCGCCGGACAAATGGGAAATCGCGATTTCGAGCATGCCAGGCAACTGTGGGGCGCCGTCGTCAGATGGCGCCCTGCTGGCTTTTGACCACCCGATCGATGGCCATCAAGCTCGCCAACAGGTCGCCGAACTGCGACAGCGGCACCATGTTGGGTCCATCCGATGGCGCATGATCGGGGTCCTGGTGGGTCTCGATGAATAGGCCCGCGACGCCGACTGCGACAGCTGCCCGCGCCAGAACCGGCACGAAACGCCGGTCGCCGCCTGAGCTCGTGCCCTGGCCGCCAGGCTGTTGCACCGCGTGCGTGGCATCGAAAATCACCGGGCAGCCGATCTCGGCCATGATCGGCAGCGCGCGCATGTCGGTGACCAGCGTGTTGTAGCCGAAGGAGGCGCCGCGCTCGGTCACCAGTACGTTGGGATTGCCGCTGCCCGTCACCTTGGCGACGACGTTCTTCATGTCCCAGGGCGCCAGGAACTGGCCTTTCTTGATCTTGACCACGCGCTGGGTCAGGGCTGCCGCGATCAGCAGGTCGGTCTGCCGGCACAGGAAGGCTGGGATCTGCAACACGTCCACCACTTCGGCCAGCCGCGCACACTGGCCTGCCTCGTGCACGTCGGTGACGACGGCAAGACCCAACCGCTCGCGGATCTCGGCGAACACCGCGATCGCACCATTGAGACCAATGCCGCGCTTGCTGGTCAAACTGGTGCGGTTGGCCTTGTCGAAGGAGGTCTTGTAGACGAGGCCGATGCCGAGCTTGCCGCACATCTCCTTCAGGGCCGATGCCATCTCGAGGGCATGCGCCCGCGATTCCATCTGGCAGGGGCCTGCGAACACGGCGATCGGCAGGTCATTGCCAAACGTCACGCCGCCGACACTGACATGCGGATTAGGTGCGATCTCATCGATTCTGGTCATGCCGCCTTATAGCCGGTGACGAGGCCGGCGGCAAAGCGATCAACGCGCCGCGTGATGACCCGCGTAGCGCCTGCGATGGGACCGACCGCTCCGTTCACCAATGCCGACGGTAGTGGTGATGCCGATAATGCCGGCGAGGGGCGTAGGACGCGTAATAGACCGGCCGGTAGCCATAGTGGTGATAGGGCCGGTGATGGTAATAGGCGTGATGCCGGCGGCGATGCTGGCTGGCCAGGATGGCGCCGATGGCAATCCCACCAATCAGCGCGGCGGCAAAGGGGGCACCCGAGCGACGTGCTGCAGCCGGCTCGGACCCAATCGTCAGTGCTGCGCTGCCCAACAGCACCGCGAGCATCACGGTAATGGCCTTCATCATGGTCGCCTCCATCAGCTTGCGCCCGACGCCGGCATCGAGCGCCTTTCTCCGGCTCCAGCCTTGATCTCCGACGACGCGCCGCCGAGCCAACCGCGCGTCGACGCCAGCGTGGCAGTGAATTTCGCCCGCATCATGACACGATCCTGACGCCATTCACTCCGCTTTGACATTGTGCTCGCGCACGACCCGGCCCCACAGCTCCAGCTCGCTGTTGACGTAGGCCTGCGACGCCTCGATCGACAGCATCGCGGCGGGATGCGCCTCGACATTGCTCTTGGCATAATTCTCCAGCACCTTCGCATCGGCCAGGGCTTCGCGCAGGGCGGCGTTGAGCTGATCGAGAATGGGTCGCGGCGTCGCCGCCGGCGCAAACATCGCGTGCCAGAAGGGCCGCTCCAGCTGCTTGTGGCCGAGTTCGCCGAAGGTCGGCACGTTCGGCAGTACCTCGCTGCGTTTCGAGCCCTGGGTGGCAAACGCCTTGAGCTTGCCGGCCTTGATCAGCGGCGTGGCGACGGCGGCGCTGACCGAGGCGATATCGATGTGACCGCCGAGCATGTCGTTCACAGCCGGCGCGATGCCGCGGTAGGAGATGGCGCTGATCTCGACGCCGCCCATTGCCTTGGTGTGCATCAGCGTCGTCAGATGCCCCGAGGTGCCGGGCCCGGGATGGGCGTATTTGACCGGTCTGCCTGGTCCCTTGATCCAGGTTTCCAGCTCGGCATAGGTGTTGGCCGGCAGGTTCTCGCGGCCGCAAAGCAGGGAGGCGCTGTGATTGACCAAGCCGATGGTGATGAAATCCTTGGCCGTGTCGAAATTGAGCTTGGCGTAAATTGCCGGCGTGATGGCGAAGCCGGTCTGGTGAATCAGCAGGGTGTAGCCGTCGGGCGCGGCGCGGGCGACGCGGGCCATGCCGATGGTGCCGCCAGCGCCCGCTACCGTTTCGATGACGATCGACTGACCGAGACTGGCCGACATGCGCTCGATGACGAGACGCGCCGCCACATCGGCTGGGCCGCCGGCCGATGACGGCACGATCAGTGTGATGGGTCGATTGGGAAAAGGTTGGGCCTGGAGGTTGCCAGCCCAACCCAGGGCGAGCGCGAACGTGGCGGATATGACCAATCCGACGCGTGATCCCGGGGCCATGACACCTCCCTTGACGTGCTGCAATGCGTGCGCACCTGGCTGAGCCTGAGCCATCTGCCTGCACACGTCAACACCAGGACGTGCAATGGCAACTGAACGTGCAAAGGGATGGCCGGTCACCTGCACCGCATGCCGTGGCGCATCGTGGCGCCTCGAGTCATGCCGGCATATGGATGGCGGGATTGAGCGATGCACCACGTCTTCGTGCTTGCAATTCGGGCCCCGTTTTGGCTTAGTGGCGCCTGGACCACAGCAACAGCCAACCGCGCCATCGCCCCATGCGCCTTGCCGCCGACAGTGCCGCTCGCCCACAGCCACGTGCCACGCACGCGAGCCTCGGTCTGTTGTGCGTTCTCATTCCCGGCCTGCTGCTTAGTTGCCCCTGAGCCTTGGCAGTCCCGCGCACCGCGCCGGGACGGGCGCTCAGGGGATGGTTTCACCGCACCGCCAGTCAGGCCCGCGCCGGCCAATTTGCCCGGCAGCATGTTCCAAGGATCAGCTTCATGTCGTCCCCCACCGATACCCCCACCCCGGCCGACCGCGTCGTGATTTTCGATACGACGCTGCGCGATGGCGAGCAGTGTCCCGGCGCCACCATGACCTTCGAGGAGAAGATCGAGGTTGCCGATTTCCTCGACGCCATGGGCGTCGACATCATCGAGGCCGGCTTCCCGATCGCCTCCGAGGGTGACTTCGAGGCCGTCGCGGCCATCGCCAAGCGGATCAAGCGGTCGGTGGTGGCGGGCTTGGCGCGTGCCGGCGACGCCGACATCGACCGCGCCGGCGAGGCGGTGAAGAATGCGAAGTTCCCGCGCATCCACACCTTCCTGTCGACCTCGCCGGTGCACATGAAATGGAAATTGCAGAAGACGCCCGAGGAGGTGCTGGCGATGGTGACGCGCTCGGTGGCGCGCGCGCGCAACCTGGTCGACAACGTCGAGTGGAGCGCGGAGGACGGCACGCGCACTGAATTCGACTTCCTGTGCCGCTGCGTCGAGGCCGCCATCAAGGCCGGCGCCACCACGATTAATATCCCCGACACGGTCGGCTACACGGTGCCGGACGAGTATTTCGCCCTGTTCAAGGCTGTGCGCGAGCAGGTTCCCAATTCGGACAAGGCGGTGTTCTCCGTACACTGCCACAACGACCTGGGCATGGCGGTGGCCAACTCGCTGGCCGGCGTCAGGGCCGGCGCCCGCCAAATCGAATGCACCATCAACGGCATCGGCGAACGGGCCGGTAACGCCGCGCTCGAGGAAATCGTCATGGCGATGAAGACGCGCGCCGACGTGCTGCCCTACACCACCGGTATCGACGCCACGATGCTGGCGCGCGCCTCCAAGCTGGTCGCCGCCGTCACCAATTTTCCCGTGCAGTACAACAAGGCCATCGTCGGCCGCAATGCCTTCGCGCACGAGTCGGGCATCCACCAGGACGGCATGCTCAAGCATACCCAGACCTACGAGATCATGACGCCGGACTCGGTCGGCATGGGCAAGACCTCGCTGGTGATGGGCAAGCATTCGGGGCGCAATGCCTTCCGCAGCAAGCTGAAGGAATTGGGCTACGAGCTCGGCGAGAATGCCCTCGAGGATGTCTTCAACCGCTTCAAGGGCCTCGCCGACCGCAAGAAGCACGTCTACGACGAAGACATCGAGGCCCTCGTCGACGAAGGCATCGCGCACGCCCACGACCGCATGAAAGTCGTGGCGCTGACCGTCATCGCCGGCACCATGGGGCCGCAGTCGGCGACGCTGACGCTCGACATCGATGGCCGCCAGCATACGGCGCAGGCCACCGGCAACGGCCCGGTCGACGCCACCTTCAACGCCATCAAGGCCTTGGTGCCGCACGAGGCCAAGCTGCAGCTCTTCCAGGTGCATGCCGTCACCGAGGGCACCGACGCGCAGGCCGAGGTGTCGGTGCGGCTCGAGGAGGGCGGCCGGGTGGTGACGGGACGTGGCGCCGATACCGACACGATGGTCGCCTCGGCCCGCGCCTACCTCGCCGCACTCAACAAGCTGATGGTGAAGCGGCAGAAGACGGCGCAGGCGCAGCAGGCACCGTGAGACGATGGATCGGTCCGCTGCGCCAAGCGGCGGGCCGGCTACCCTTATGGGCGAAACCATCGTAAGGTGAAGCATGACCAGAGCCCAAGCCATCGACCTGATCAAGGCCAAGCTCGACGAGCTGCCGGACGAGCGCGTCGAGATGCTCGCCGAGATGGCGCAAGCCTGGAGCGGTCCCAGCGTCTACTCGACGCTCTCGGATGCCGAGAAGGCCGAAATCGACGCGGCGCTCGACGAGCTCGACCGGGGTGAGGGCGTGCCGTGGGAAACGGTAAGGGCCGACCTCGAGGCGAAGATTCACGCGCAGCAGGTGCCGTAAGCGGCATCACACCTTGCCCAGCGGTTTTGCCACCTCGCGGACGGCGTCCGCGAACAGCTGGGCAACCGGGTTGAGCGTCCTGTTTTTCAATGTGACGAGCGCCAGCGGCCTGGCGGTTCCCGGCAGATCGATCGGCAAGGCTCTCAACAGCCGGCTCTTGGGCGGAAACTTCATGACGACGCGCGGCACCATGGACAAGAAGCGGCCGGTCATCAGCAGCGCCGTGCGCAGGGGGATTGTCGAGGCCACGACGATCGGAGGCACCGCAAGCCCCTGAGAGGTGAATGCCTCGTGGACAACGCTGCCGTAAGGCTGATCCCGCAGCGGCAATGCCCAAGGCTCGCCGGTCAATTGCTGCAAGCTGGTCCGGCGCCGGCGCACGAGCGGGTTCTGAGCGCCTGCCACGACGACGTGCGGGTCCTGGAACAGCTGCTCGATATTCAGGTGGTCTCCCGCTGGCAGGTTGATGGCATGGACGACCGCGAGGTCGACCTTGCGATCAAGCACGTTCCGATATGCCGTTGCCGTGTCCGTGGCGTGGACCTGAAACGTGACGCGGGGATAGCGACGCAAAAGACGGGTGATGACGCTGCACACAAATCCCTCGGCGACGGCGATCGCGGCGCCGACGATCAAATCACCAGCACTCGGATCCGAAAGGAACCGAATATCTTTGATCCCTTGCTGAAGCTCATCGAAAATCGCGGTCGCGCGCTTCAAGAGCGCACGACCGAACGGCGTCGCCTCAATCCCCTGCGCACTGCGATCAAGGAGCCGAACCCCGAGCGTGTGCTCGAGGTCTGCGATCGACCTCGATACGGCTGGCTGCGAAGTCGCCAGAGCCTTCGCAGCCTTGCCCATGCTGCCAGCCTGGACGACCGACATCAGGATGCGTAGGTCATGCAGGCTGAGGCGGCGCTCAATGCGACCGATCTCGTCCATCGGGCCAACCATATCGCGGTTGATATGTCCCCATCGGACAGTAGCATGAAGCAGATCCGATTGGAATGTGCTACCGTCCTCATTGTGGTCTCGAAGCTGCCGAAGCTCGGGTGCCGACGAGACCCCCAGCACGCTCATTCGGAGGCGCACATCATGATAACGCGCCGAGCAATCCTCACATCGCTGCCCGCTGCTGTTTACTGCAACCAGATGACGGATGCTGTAGCGGAGCTCTATCCATCGCGGCCCGTCACCATGGTTGTGCCCTTCCCCGCGGGTGGGCCGACGGACACGATCGCACGTATCGTGTCGGAGCGGATGAGCACATACCTGGGGCGGCCGATCGTCATCGAGAACGTCACGGGCGCGGCCGGGACGATCGGCACCGGCAACGTCGCCCGCGCAAAACCCGACGGCTACACGCTCTGTGTCGGCTTCCTGGGCACGCACGTCCTCAATGGAGCCATTTACAAGTTGCAGTACGATGTCGTGAAGGATTTCGAGCCCGTCACCCTGTTGGTCAGTAACCCGCAAGTGATCATTGCGAAAAAGTCCGTTCCTGCCAGAGATTTGATGGAATTCGTCGCGTGGCTCAAGGCTAATCCGGGGAAGGCGGTACAAGGGTCGGCAGGCATAGGCAGCCCTGCGCATGTCAGCGGCGCGTACTTCCAGAGCGTCACTGGGACAACGTTTCAATTCGCGCAATACCGCGGTGCGGCCCCGGCTATGCAGGACTTGGTAGGCGGGCACATCGACCTGATGTTCGATCAGGCGCCGAACGCGCTCCCGCATGTGCGCGACGGCAATGTCAGGGCTTTTGCCGTCACCGGCAAGGCGCGACTCGCCGCCGCGCCAGACATCCCCACAGTGGACGAGGCAGGACTGCCGGGATTTCATGTCTCAGTCTGGTCTGCGATGTGGGCGCCCAAAGGCACGCCGCTGCCGATCATCGCGAAGCTCAATGCGGCGGTTGTCGATGCCTTGGCACATGAAGCCGTGCGACGACGGCTGACCGACTTGGGCCAACAGGTCCTGGCACGCGATCAGCAAACCCCTGCAGCGCTTTCCGCCTTCCAGAAGGCCGAAATCGAAAGATGGTGGCCGATCGTGAAAGCGATGAACCTCGAAGCAAAATGACGTTCACCGAACTCTCATGTTCGGTAGCCGAAATGGGGACAGCCACCATTTTTGGGCAAACGACGCTACGGTTTCACGCTCTGTGAGCGAAAATGGTGGCTGTCCCCAATTTCCCTTCATCGATCGAACGCTCGCCAGCTCACCCCGTTTGGGGATTTCGTCCCAGAACGCGACCTGTGGGAGACCTGGATACCGGGCACGCGCCTCGTCGTCTAGTATCGCTTCACCAATGACGAGTTGCAGATCGTCCGCGTGTGGCACACGTCGCAGGACAGACAAGGATCGTAGTTACGACATGGCGTTGTCCTGTCCTCGGCGAATGCGGGCAGGCCGAGCGCTGTTTGTGGCCTCGGCGCGGGCCTATCTGGCCTCGCTCAACAAGCTGCTGGTCAAGCGGCAGAAGACGGTCCAGGCGCAGCAGGCGCCGTGAGCGGCTGGCCCGCTGCCCGCTGCTTGAAGGCGGACGACGGGCAAGCGATGTCCGGACTCCGCATGGCAGTCCGGTATCTGAGAACATAAAAACAATTGACGAACATAGAATGAACATACATGATGAAGGTGTAGCGAGCCTGATGCTGTAGCATAGCGTTGGCGTTCAGCTTCAAGGCGCCGTCCACACCTCTTGGACCTTTTGACAGCACACTCGCGCAAAAGGACGCAGACGCAATGACCACGAACACTGAAGTCGCGAAGCTTTTTGCCACTTTTGAAGACTGCAAGTTTGACCACCAGGGCACCGAGGCATGGCGAGCGCGCGGCCTGATGGGGCATCTGGGCTATGACAAATGGGAGAGGTTCCGCGGGTCAATCAAGCGTGCGTGGGAAAGCTGCGCGGCTGCTGGAATAGACGAAGCTGCGAACTTTCTGCTGGGTGATGGCTCTGCTCCTTGGCATCCTGACAAGATCTTTCCCGGCGCCGGGAAAGATAAGCAGCGTGGCCCCGCGCCAGAGGACGTGCTTCTGACCCGCCGAGCGGCTTACCTAGTCGCCATGAACGGCGACCCGCGAAAGGCCGAGATCGCATTCGCGCAACAATACTTCGCGACATCAACCCGAACCCTCGAGGTCATCGAGCAGAGGCTTGCCGAAGCGGCTCGCATCCAAGCACGGGACGAACTCACGGAGACCGAGAAGAGGTTTCAAGGCGTGCTGTTCGAGCACGGCGTCGATGGACAGGGCATCGGCCGCATTCGCGGCAAAGGCGACGAGGTCCTGTTCGGCGGCAATTCCACCCAGGAGATGAAGGTCAAATGGGCCGTACCGGAAGGGCGCCCACTGGCGGACTTTGCCCCTGAGGTCGTCATCATCGCCAAGCAGCTTGGCGCCGCGATCACGACACACAACGTCAAGGCAAATGTGTTGAGCGGTGAGGCTCGGATTGCCGCCGAGCATATCGAGAACAACACAATGGTTCGCGGCGGTCTGAAATCTCGAGGCATCGTCCCCGAGACACTCGCGGGCGAGGAAGACATCAAGAAGATCGAGCGCCAGCACGCGAGCGAGACGAAGAAGCTGACCGCACCGCCGAAGGCTAGGAAGGCTCGAGGCTGAATATCATTGCCCCCATGCGCCGCATTCATGCCGATCTGCTGCTCGTGGGCTGCGCCGCCATCTGGGGGCTTGCCTTCGTCTTCCAGAAGACGGCGATGGCGCATGTCGGGCCATTCCTGTTCATTGCCTGCCGGTCGTTCATCGCCGCGCTGGCGCTGTGGCCGGTGGCGCTGATCGAGGCGCGGCGCGCGCCGGCCGTCGATCGGGGGGCGATGGCGAGAATTGCTGTGTACTCGGGGATTGCCTTTTTTCTCGGCGCGGCCTTCCAGCAAGTGGGCATCGTCACGGCGAGCGTCACCAATGCCGGCTTCCTGACCGCGCTCTATGTCGTGCTGGTGCCGTTCCTGGCCTGGGCCTGGCACCGCCGGGCGCCGGGGCGCCTCGTCTGGCCAGCGGTGGCGCTGTCCTTCGCTGGCACCTGGCTGCTTGGCGGCGGCTCGCTCGGCGGACTGAGTACCGGCGATATCCTGATCGCGGCCTCGGCCGTCTTCTGGGCCGCGCACGTCATCATCGTCGGCGTATCGGGACGGCTGGCGCGACCGGTGGCGTTCACGGCGCTGCAGTTCGTCGTCGTCGGGCTGCTGGGCCTCGCCGCGACGCTCGCCTTCGAGACGCCGAGCCTTGCCGCCATTGCGGCCGCCGCGCCGCAGATCGCCTACGTTGGTTTGCTGTCGAGCGCGCTGACCTTCACGCTGCTGGCTGTCGCCATGCGGCATACGCCACCGTCCGAGGCTGCCGTGCTGGTCAGCCTGGAAACGCTGTTCGCGGCGATCGCGGGCGCACTGCTGCTCGGGGAGCGCCTGACGCCGATCGGCTGGATTGGCGCGGCGCTGATCTTCGTGGCCACTCTGATCGCGCAACGATCCGGCCGCGCCGCCCCGAAACCGTAATTCGGCTCGGCTCTTGCCGGATGCGAGAGCGAGGTGCGATAGAAACGGCATGCCGAAAGCAAAGCCCCAGACGACGGTTCTTGGCCGCCCGGCCGCCCTTCCCGAGAGCCCGGAAGCCGCGGTGCTCGACCGCGTGCCGAACCCGCATCCGGACACCCACTACGTCGCCCGCTTCACGGCGCCGGAGTTCACCTCGCTGTGCCCGGTCACCGGCCAGCCCGACTTCGCCCATCTGGTCATCGACTATGTGCCGAACAACTGGCTGGTCGAGTCGAAATCGCTCAAGCTCTATCTTGCCGCTTTCCGCAATCACGGCGCCTTCCACGAGGACTGCACGGTCGCTGTCGGCAAGCGGCTGCTAGCGCTGCTGGAACCGCATTTCCTGCGCATCGGCGGCTACTGGTACCCGCGCGGCGGCATGCCGATCGACGTGTTCTGGCAAGCCGGCGAGGCGCCCAAGGGCGTCTGGCTGCCCGATCAGGGCGTGGCGCCGTATCGTGGGCGCGGGTGATCGCGGCTCGCGGATCGACAGCGGATCGAGAAACAGATGCCGTGTCAGCCAGCTCTTGCTAAGCTGCGGTCAAGCCTGGGTCCGCTGAACGGGCGCGGGCATATCACGTGCCGGCTCGACCACGCCGCTGCACAAGGGGAGGAACCGACTTGAGAAAGCTTCTGTCCATCGCGGCTGCCGCATGCGCGGCACTATCGGCATCCGCCACGCCGTCGCCGGCCCAGCAGTACCCGCAGCAGACCATCAAGCTGATCGTCTCGTTCGGCGCCGGCGGCGGTTCCGACATCGTCAGCCGCATCATCGCCCAGCGCCTGCAGGAGAAGCTCGGCCAGCCGGTGATCATCGAGAACCGGCCGGGCGCCGGCGGCCTGATCGGCAACGAGGCCGTCGCCAATGCGGCGAAGGACGGCTACACCATCGCCAACATGAGCGCCGGCCAGATCATCGCCTCGGTGATGACCAAGCAGCCGAAATTCGACACGCTGACCGCCTTCGATCCGATCGCCCAGGTCGCCGAGGCCGGCCTGCTGATCGTCACGCGCAACGACTATCCAGCCAAGAGCATCAAGGAGCTGGTCGCGATAGCCAAGGCCGAGCCCGACAAGATCGTCTTTGCCAGCCCCGGCTTCGGCGCCACCCAGCATTTGGCCGCCGAGCTGTTCATGCAGGTCGCCGGAGTCAAGATGCGGCATGTCCCCTTCCGCACCTCGCCGGATGCCATCACGGCCCTGCTCGGCAACAATGTGGACGTGCTGTTCGACACGGTGACGGCGCTGATCGGCCAGGTCCAGGCGGGCGAGCTGAGGGCGCTGGCGGTGACCGGCAAGGACCGCTTCCCGGCCGTGCCCGACGTGCCGACCGCCATGGAGTCGGGCGTGCTGCCGGGCTACGACGTCTCGACCTGGTACGGCTTTTTCGGCCCGCGCGGCATGCCGCCCGCCGTGATCCAGACGCTCAACACCGAGATGAACGCGGTTATCCGGGAGCCGGCCGTCGCCGAGCGGCTGAGCAAGGTCGGCGTGGTGGTCAAGGGCACCAGCGCCGAGGCTTTCGGCAAGCTGCTCGCCGACGAGCACGCCAAGTGGAGCGCGGTGCGCGACAAGGCCGGCCTGCAGCAGCGGTAAAGTGCGGGCTTGGCAAGGGCTCAGCCAGTCTCTTTTCCGCCCCATTCGGAACCGATAGGCTGGCGCACACGCAGTGCGCAGGCAGGTGGAGTGCGGGCCCCATGGCGACGCTCGGGCAGACAACGCGATTGTGCCTGGCGGTGACGGCGGATGCCAGCGCTGCCAGCGAGCGGCTGTCGGCGGCGCTGGGGATGGGCAACATCGCCTCGGTGATCATCGCGGGCAGCCCGTCCCGCCCGCTCGATGCCGCAACGGCGCGGCCATTGGTCGAGATCGCACAGCGGGCCGGTGCGGCGGTATTGCTGGCCGACGATGCCCGGCTTGCCCGCACCATCAAGGCCGACGGCGCGCATCTGACGGCCTCCGCGCAGCCGCTGGCCGCTTTCCAGCTGGCGCGCGAGATCCTCGGCGGCGGCGCCATTGTCGGCATCGACGCGGGCGGCTCCCGGCATGATGCCATGGCATTGGCCGAAGCCGGCGCCGACTACATTGGATTTGGCGTCCCCGCCAGCGTGCCAGAGCAGGAGGATGTCCGCGCGTGCCGCCTCGACCTGATCGCCTGGTGGGCCGAGATTTTCCAGCCGCCGTGCGTCGCCCTCGAGGTCGGCTCGCTGGAAGAAGCGGCCGACCTAGCGGATGCCGGCGCGGATTTCATCGTCCTGACGATTCCCGGCGGTGCCGCGGTCGGCGACGTGCGCGATATGGTCTCGGCGTATTTGCGGGCGATCGCGCCGCTGGCGATGGCACAGTGAGGCTTGGATGATTTTCCGGCCATACGTTGCCTGCCTGATCGCCTGGATCGGCATCTTGCCGCCGATGATGGGCGCGCTGGCGCAGGGCGAAACCAGCTCGTGGTCGACCAATGTTGCGCCAAAATCCGCCGCGCCACCCGCTGCTGCCGTCAAGACCCAGCCACCACCGAAGTCCAGTCCCGTGGCACAACCCGGCGCCGTCAAGACCCAGCCCCAGGGCAAGGCGCAGCCCGGCACTGGCCAGAAGCTGGAGCCGCCCGGCGCCAAGCGTGCCAGCAGCGGCGTGGCGCTGAGCGCGCCGGCCAGCGGTGATGACGCCGCCTATATGGCCTACGATCAGGGCCAGTATCTGACGGCGCTGAAGCTGGCCGAAGGCGAAGCCGCCAAGGGCGACCCGCAGGCGCATACGCTGGTCGGTCGCATCTTCGCCGAGGGGCAGGGCGTTGCCCAGGATTTCGGCGCCGCGGCGCGCTGGTATCAACGCGCCGCCGAACTCGGCGACGTCGAAGGTATGTTCGCGCTCGGCGTGCAGTTGGCGGACGGCCGCGGCGTCGAGAAGGACCGGGACTTCGCCGCGCAGCTATTCGAGCGCGCGGCGATGAGCGGGCATGCGCTGGCCAACTACAATCTCGGCCTGCTGTTTCTGCGCGGCGAGGGCAAGCCAGAAAATCCGCATCGCGCCGCCCAGCACATCGGTTATGCCGCCGAGCGGGGCGTGGCAGCGGCGCAATATGACCTGGGCGGGCTGTACCAGTCGGGTACCGGTGTGCCCAACGATGCGCTGGAGGCAGCGCGCTGGATCGGGCGCGCCGCGGCCCAGGGCATGGCCGCCGCGCAGTTCGACTACGCCGTCCTGCTGCTGCAAGGCCGCGGTCTCGCCAAGGACCGGGACCTGGCCGTGCCCTATTTGCAGTCCGCCGCCAACAAAGGCATTGCCGCCGCGCAAAACCGGCTGGCGCACCTGCATGCCGAAGGCGTCGGGGTGCCGAAAAGTCTGGCGGAGGCGGCAAAATGGCGCCTCATCGCTCAAGCTTCGGGCTTGGCCGACGAGAAACTCGACCAGCTCGTTACCCGCCTCTCCCGCGCCGACCGGCTGGCGGCTGAGAAGGCCGCCGCCGCATGGCGCGACCAGACGCTGCTGGTGGAGTGAGCGGAGCCGCGTCGTCTACTTCAACATCTGCGGCACGATCAGATTCGGCAGGAACAGTACGATCTCCGGCCAGATAATCAGCATACACAGCACAAGGATCATCGGTATCAGCATGATCATGGTGTCCTTCAGCGCATAGCGCAGGCGCACGCCCGCCACCGAGCAGGCAATCATCAGGCAGAGCCCGTAGGGCGGCGTCACCAGCCCGAAGGCCAGCGACACGATCGAGATGATGGCGAACTGCACTGGATGCAGATCGACCGACCTCGCCAGCGGCTCCAGCACGGTGCCGACGATGATGATCGCCGGGATGGCGTCGAGAAAGCAGCCGACGACGAGAAAACAGAAGGCGATGAAGAACCCGGCCGCGATCGGCCCCATGCCCCAGGTCGAGACGTTGGCCAGCAGGGCCTCCGGGATCTTGTAGAAGGCCAGCAGCCAGCCGAAGGCGCTGGCGGTGCCGACGCAGAACAGGGCGACCGAGGCCAGCCGCCCGGTATCGAGCAGCGCGCTATAGAGCTGTTTGCCGCCGATTTCGCGGTAGACGAAGGCGGACAGCGCGATCGAGTAGAGCACCGCGACACAGGCCGACTCGGTGGCCGTGAACCAACCGAGCAGGATGCCGCCGACAATGATGAACGGTGTCATCAGCGCCGGCAGCGAATGCCAGACGGCGCAGCGCATATCCCGCCAGGTTGAGCGCGGATAGGTCGGATAGCCGCGCCGCACGGCATAGATATGCACGGTCAGCATCTGCGCGCCGGCGATCAGCAGACCGGGGATGATGCCGGCCAGATACATGGCGCCGATCGAGGTCGAGATCAGCCCGCCCCAGACGATCATCAGGATCGATGGCGGGATGATCACCGCCAGCACCGCCGATACCGCCGTAATGGCGATCGAGAACGAGAGGTCGTAACCCTCCTTGGTCTGCGCATCGATGAAGATTTTTGACTGGCTGGCGGCGTCCGCCGTCGAGGAGCCGGAGATGCCGGCAAAAAATACCGACAGCACGACGTTGATCTGCGCCAGGGAGCCCGGCCAGTGCCCGACCAGGGATTTCGACAGCGTGACCAGCCGATCCGTGATGCCGCCGATGCTCATCAGATTGGCGGTCAGCAGGAAGAAGGGCACCGCCAACAGGATGAACGAGTTGTAGGCGTTGAAGGTTTCCTGGGCGAGCGTCATCATCGACAGCCGCGGCTCGATCAGCAGGATCGGCAAGCAGGCCAGCCCCAGGGCGAAAGCGACAGGAATGCGAAGCACGAGCAACGCCGCGAACGCGCCAAACAGCAATATGGCGGCCTGTCCGGAGGAAAGGACGTTACCGGTCATTGCGTCCCGCCCCCGAGCAGAATGCGTGCTTCATCGACGATCTGCTCGCCGGCGAAGACGATCCAGGTGAACCCGGCGATCGGCCACGCCACGTGAATCAGCCACAGCGGCAGGTCCGCCAGCTCCGACGTTCGGTTCCAGGCGAATTTCGTGAACTCGATTCCAGCCCAGACGAACACCAGCGCCAATGCCAGCACGCCGAGCCGCGCGAGGATCCGCACCGCCGCCTCCGGGCGCCGCGACAGCTCCGGCCAGACGTCGACCTCGAAATGCTGCGCTTCCCGCACGCCCAGCATGGCGCCGATCATGATCGTCCAGATGAACAGGAAGCGCGCCATCTCCTCGGTCCAGATGTAGGAGGGGATCAGCGCGGTGTAGCGCGAGATGATCTGCAGCGTGACGGGAAAGATCAGGATGCCGACGCAGCCGACCAGCAGGATCTCGAGCAGCCTGGCATAGCCCGATGTCAATCGTCGCCACAGGCGGCGCGCGTCGGTGTCGACTTCGGTCATCCGGTCTCCCCCAGGGACGGTCACATAAACTGGCCGTGACCGATCCAGGATCAGTCACGGCCGACAGTCGATTCAGACAACAATCACGCCGCGTTGATCTTGGCGAAGATCTCTTCGGCGCCGATTTCCTTGGCATAGGCCGCCATTACTGGGTCGGTCAGCTTCTTCATGGCGTCGCGCTCCTCGAAGGGAACCCGCTTCAGCTTGCCAGCTTTCTCCAGCGCGTCGAGCTTGATGACCTCCTCGCTCGATTCCAGTGCGCGGCCGAAGTCACCGGCTTCCTGACCGGCTTTCATGATGGCGTCCTGTAACTCCTTCGGCAGCGTCTTGAGCGTTTTCACCGAGAAGCAGATCGGCCGGATCGAGACGGCGTGCTGGGTCAGGTTGAGGTGCGGGGCGACCTCGTAGAACTTCATGGCCTCGACGCCGGCTGCCTCGTTCTCGCCGGCGGCGATGACGCCGTTCTGGATGGCGTTGTAGACCTCGTTGTAGGCGATCACCGTCGGGCTCATGCCCGCTGCGGCAAACGTCCTGGACCAGATCGGCGCGCCCTGTACGCGCACCTTGAGGCCTTTCAGCTCCGCCAGGTTGCGGCAGGGCTTGTTGGCGAAGATGTTGCGGATGCCGCCGCCGGCATGGCCGATCAGCATGACTTCGGCCTTGGCCGCCACCTCGTCGGCGATCTGCTTCAAGAGATTCTGCCCGACCACTTTGTTCATGTGCTCGATGCCCTTGAACACGAAGGGCGCATCGATGAACGGGGCGGCCTTGGCGAAGGTTGACATGTGCGCCGGCGAGACGATGGCGTAGTCGACGGCTTTGCCTTGCGCCATGTACTCGAAATACTGCTTCTCGAGGCCCAGCGAGGAATTCTTGTGCAGCGTGAAGTTGACCGGCTTGCCGTAATATTTGTTCACCAGTTCGCCGAACAGCGTCAGTGCCTTGGTGAAGGCGTGGTCGTCGTTGAACTGGCTGGCGCCGTTCAGTGTGATCGGCGCCTGGGCGCGGAGCACGTTGGGGAAGCCGGTGATGCCGGCGGCGGACGCCGCGGCAAGACCTTGCAGCACGGTGCGACGTTTCATGGATTTCATCCTCCCTGATGAGTTGAGATGGCCGCGTTCGATGGACCAGGACTCGATTATGGCAGATGGACGGAGGCTGGACCAGCACATGCGTTCGACACCTACGTTCGACTGGGCGAGGTAGCGCCGTTCCCCCACTTCACTCCGCCTCCCGGCCGGAGCCGCCCGGCAGCGCCGGGCGCGCGGAGGTGCCGGGATCTTTCCCGGTCGCAGGTGGACGGCCGTCACGAACCTGCACCGGGTAAAGATCCCGGATAACCGCGCCACAAGGATGTGCGCAACAATGAACACCTGTCAGGGCGCGGTTTCCGGGAACGCAGTGGAGGGGTTTCGGAGAATGCGGTGGCGGGGCTAACAGTGGCGGGGAATGCGCTGGCCAGCGCGCGGCGGCCGGCATAGGCTCGAGGCCAGCACCACGCACCACTGCCGGGTCGGAGCCAGCTCATGCGCGCCATGGTCCTCAACGCTTACAACACACCCTTGCAGCTGCAGGAGCTTCCGATCCCGCGGCCGGCAGCGCGCGAAGTCCTGATCAAGGTGGCGGCCTGCGGCGCGGGCCTGACCCTGCACCACGCGCTGAAAGGCACCACGCCGATCCCGCTGCCCGCCATCGTCGGCCACGAGATCTTCGGCGAGGTGGTCGAACTCGGGCCTGGCGCCGAAGGCGTCAAGGTCGGCGACAAGGTGACGCTCTACTGCATCATCCACTGCGGCCAGTGTCGCTTCTGCCGCACCGGCCGCGAGTCGGTGTGCATCAACAGCCCGGGCATGATCGGCAACGTCCGCCACGGCGGCTTTGCCGAATACATGACGGTGCCCGACAAGAACCTGATCAAGCTGCCGCCGGCGCTGATCGAACGCTGCAAACCAGCCGAGATCGCGCCGATCTGCGATGCCATGGCGACGCCGTTCAAGGTGGCCAGGAAGGCGCGCCTCGCCCCGCTCGAGACCTGCGTCATCTACGGCGCGGCCGGCGGCGTCGGCATCCACATGCTCGACGTGGTCAAGCTCGCCGGCGCGCGCAGCATCGCGGTGGATCGCGGCCAGGCCAAGCTCGACGCCCTGGCCGACCTCGGGGCGCACGAGGTGATCGATGCATCGAAGGTGGACGTCGTCGCCGAAGTGATGCGCCTGACCGGCGGCTTCGGCGCGGACGTGGTGGCCGATTATGTCGGCTCGAAGGAGACGCTGGAACAGGGGCTGGCTTCACTCGGCAAGGGCGGCCGCCTGGTCATCGTCGGACTGACGGCCAACGCCGCGCCCGCCTATTCGGCCGGCCTCGTCATGCACAACGAGATCGAGATTTTGGGTTCGCGCGGTTTCAACCGGCAGGAAATCCTCGACTGCCTGGACCTGACCGCGCGCGGCCTGCTGCGCTCCATCGTCAACCACGTGCTGCCGCTGGAACAGGCCAACGCCGCCACCGACATGGTCCGCTCCGAGCAGAATGTCGGCCGCGTGGTGCTGTCCATGTAGGCCGGCGCACACTTCGCCGCGGCCTACGCCACCCCCCAGACCTTGCGCGCGAAGCCTGGATAGGTCTCGGCGACCTCATGGGCGACCTGGCCGCGCAACAGCGCCAGCGCGTCGGGGCCCAGACTGGTGGTGACCGGCACCTCGGCCGGCGCGGCATAGGCAAAGCCGGTGGCTGCCTCGACATCGGCCGCCGACACACCGGGATGTGTGCTTTCCAAGCGGAAGCGACCCTGGTCGCGCTCGAACCGGAACACCGACAAGCCCGTCACCAGCGCATAGGGTCCTCCCGGTCGATAAACCTCGGGCGGAGAGCTGCCGGCGGCACTGATGAAATCCACGCGCTCGACCAGCGTGCGCGGCGAGTGCTCCTCGCGGAACAGGATGACGCGCGGGATCAGGTGATACAGGTAGGCCGAGCCGAACGAGCCAGGAAAGCGCACGCGCGCTTGCGGATAAGGCCCAAGCCCCACGAGATTGATGTTGCCGGCGCCGTCGATCTGCCCACCGGACAGGAAGAAGGCATCGATCCGGCCTTGCGCGGCGCAGTCGAACAACTCCTTGCCGCCGTCGGTGAACGGGTTGTGCTCGCGGCTGCCGAGCAGCGAGACGCGCGTTGCTCCCTTCGACAGCGCCCGTGTGAGCAGCGCGGCACTGCCCGGGATCGGCGAACTGGCGCCGACGGCGATATGGCCAAGTCCGCTCAGCATGCGGGCGATGGCGGCAATCATGATCTCGGGCGTCGAGTCGGCGAGCATGGGGCGCGGTTCCAATGGCACAGGGGCTTCACAAACATTTGCGAGCACCAATCATACAACCCGTGGCAAGGCTCGGTCGAGCTGCGACTCGGATAGTCACATTCGATGCCACGGAGAAACGATCATGCACCGCCTCCTGCTGCCCTTCAGCTCGCGCTTCATCATCCTGACAGTGTGCGCGTTGGCAACGCTGGCCGTGATCAGCACTCTGGTCTGGTGGCCGATGCCGGGGCGTGAGTTCTCGCTGATGCTGGTCGTGTTCGGCGGGCTGACGCTGGTCGGCATCCACGACCTGGTCCAGACCCGGCACTCGGTGCTGCGCAATTATCCCATCGCCGCGCACCTACGTTTCCTGTTCGAGGAGATCCGGCCGGAGATGCGGCAGTATTTCTTCGAGGGCGAGAAGGACGGCGCGCCGTTTCCCCGCGACAAGCGCGCCGTCGTCTACCAGCGCGCCAAGA
This sequence comes from uncultured Devosia sp., assembly GCA_964498125.1. GTDB lineage: Bacteria > Pseudomonadota > Alphaproteobacteria > Rhizobiales > Hyphomicrobiaceae > CAMDBL01. Next base: position 90,711 of record CAZCGE010000097.1, read on the forward strand.
TGCAGCTCGATAAGCGCCCGTTCGGCACGCAGGAGGACGTCTACAGCGACAGCTTCGAGTGGATCAACCATTCCATCGCGCCAAAAACTCCTTCGGCCGAAACGTTCCGGGTGATGATTGGCGGGCCCGCTTGCGCCAAGCCTTATTCGGCTTCCGTGCTCAACATCTCGGCCATGAGCTTCGGCGCGCTCAGCGCCAACGCCATCCGCTCCCTCAACAAGGGCGCGAAAATGGGCGGCTTTGCCCACGACACCGGCGAGGGCGGGCTGTCGCCGTATCATCGCGAGCATGGCGGCGACATCATCTGGGAGATCGGCTCGGGCTATTTCGGCTGCCGCAAGACCGACGGCAGCTTTTGCGCCGAGACGTTCGCGCAAACGGCGGCCAGCGACCAGGTCAAGATGGTGGAGCTGAAGCTCTCCCAGGGCGCCAAACCCGGCCACGGCGGCGTTTTGCCCGCGGCCAAGGTCAGCCGTGAGATCTCGATCGCGCGCGGCGTGCCGATGGGGCAGGATTGCATCTCGCCGGCCCGCCATCCGGCCTTCTCCACGCCGATCGAGATGTTGCGGATGATCGCCGAAATGCGCCGGCTTTCTGGTGGCAAGCCGGCCGGCTTCAAGCTGTGCATCGGCCACCCCTGGGAGTTCCTGGCGATCTGCAAGGCCATGCTAGAAACCGGCATCACGCCGGATTTCATCGTCGTCGACGGCAAGGAAGGCGGTACCGGGGCAGCCCCGCTCGAGTTCGTCGATCACGTCGGCATGCCACTGCGCGATGGTCTGTCGTTCGTGCACAACGCGCTAGTCGGCAGCGGGTTGCGCGAGAAAATCCGCATCGGGGCCAGCGGCAAGATCATTACCGCCTTCGACCTGGCGCGTGCCATGGCGCTGGGCGCCGACTGGTGTAACGCCGCGCGCGGCTTCATGTTCGCGGTCGGCTGCATCCAGGCGCAAAGCTGCCACACCGATCGCTGCCCGACCGGCGTGGCGACCCAGGACCCGGCCCGTCAGCGGGCGCTCGTCGTGGCCGACAAATTCATGCGCGTCGCCAATTTCCACGCCGCGACGCTGAAGGCGTTGGCCGAGCTGGTCGCCGCCGCGGGCCTCGCCCACACCAGCCAGCTCAGGCCCTACCACATCTGCAAGCGCCTGTCGGCGACGTCGAGCGCGACCTACGCCGATCTCTATCCCGCCTTGCAGCCCGGCGAGCTGTTGTCCGGCACCACCAACGCGCGCTTCAAGGATGCCTGGGACCTGGCCCGCGCCGACCGTTTCGAGCGGGTTGGGTAGCCAAGGCGGAGTGAATTGGCGAAGGTGGTTACCGGCCGCCGGTGCGCGGCGCGAGGTGGGAGAGCGTGCCCGTTTCCAGCGCGGCAAACGCCTGCGGATTGATCGCCTTGCCGCGGAATGCCTGGGTGTCATTCGGCAAAATGAGGCGGGTGACGGCCAGGCCCGGACGCAGCCGCGTGGGCAGAGCCGGGCTCACGTGATCGAGGTACTCCAGCGTCCGCGCAACGTCGGGGCGGCGCATGTCGGCGAGGACTGGATCATCCGCCGATGCCGTTGCCGTCAGCAGCGGCGCCACCGGGAACGGCCGATAGGAGAGTTCGTCCGGGTGCTCCTCGTCATAGGCCGCCGCCGCGACCCATCCCGGCTCGACGCCAGACGCCAGTCCAGTCGAGCGCCGTGCGGCAAGGCGCGGCTCGGCGACGAGTTTCGGCGCCGGGGTCGCGGTGTGGTTCATCCTGGCGTCGGGCGACGGCGGTCCTGCGCTCGCCATGGCGAATCTCGGCGCCATCGGCTGCGGGTTGACCCGGAGCGTGTGGAACTCCGCCACCTGCGCGGCCAGACCTTTGTCGCTGGCGAGTGCAACTTTGACGTCGTCCTTGGTGATCGGGCCGCCGTCGGCGGGTTGATGGCGGGTGACGCCATTGGGAAACAGCAGCGCCAGCTCGGGGCGCGGCAGGCGCGGCCAATGGCGCACGGCATCGGTGTCGACATGCACGAAGGGCGTGGCGGAAGTGGGGTAATAGCCGACACCGCCTTTTTCGCGGATCAGCGCTGAATAGCGGATCTGGCGCAGCGGCACGTCGGGGAAATGCACATCGGCGGCCTTGCCCAGGATGTGCCGGCTCTCACTGGCCTGGCCGCCCACGGTCTTGCGCAGCATGGTGTTGGTGGCGCGCGAGCGGAAGGCCGAGATGATGTGGATCGGCTGCTGCGAGCCGAGCTCGGCATGGATTTCCCAGAGCAGGTCGACCAGGTCGGGATCCATGAGCGTGACTTCGTCACGGCGCCAGTCGCGCATGATCCAATTGATCTGGTCCAGGGCAGCCGGCACCAGCTTGCCGTCCTTCTTGTAGGTGACGGTCAGCGTCTCTTTGGTGTGGATATTGTAGAGCGAGATGCCGCGGTCGTGGCCGGAGGCGGCACGCAGGTCAGGGCTGACGGCAATGGCGATCAGCGCCAATCCGAGCCATACGACATTGCGATGCAACCAGTACCCCACGCCCCAGCAACCCCTCTGCGATGTGCGCGCCCATGGATTGGCGCGCCAACTCCCCATGCTGCGCATCAAGGGGGGCATCGGCGGCGATTTGATGGCAAAGCCGGAATGCGTCGTCCCGGCCACGGTTGGTGGGAACAATGTCAGGCACAGATCGTGCGATCTCACCAATTATGCTATATGCAACTACGAGTTAAGATTGAGCGGAACGACACAAGGATTGGCGGGAATTCAGGTAATGTCGCTGACGTGCGAATCAGTGTGAAGGGTGACGCCGCCTGCAAAGGTGGTGAAGTGAAGGTGGGTCATGTTCGGCTGGTGGAAGAAAAACGAAGGTTTCGAATGGCGCGAGTATGTGCGCACGACCATCCTTGTGCGCCGCCAGCGCCGACGTGAAAACTTGGAGCAGGTCAAGATGGCAGCGGTGGCGAGTGCGAAGGTGGCGGGCAAAGCTGGCGCCAAGGTCGGGGCGAGCGGCATCGCCAAGCTGAAACAGGGGGCGGGGGCGCTGGCGATGCGCCTGCGGCGAACGACAATCGCGATCCTGGCCAGGATCGGCGCCATGCCCGGCCGGCTGTCGCGCTGGCTGGGCGCGACGCTGAAGCCGCTGGCACGGATCATGGCCGGCTCCAGCGCGCGCGGTCCCATGCTCGTGATCGGTGCACTGGCTACTGCCGCCGCGCTGTTTCGCTGGATCACGTGGGGGCTCGGCACGGAAGTCATTGTCGCCGGTGGCCTTGGGCTTGTCGGCCTCGGGCTCGGCCTGCTGCCGACGCTGCTGCTGACCGATGCCAAATCGCGGCCGGCGTGGCTCGGGGCGATATCGGCCGGCCTGCCAAAGTTGCCCAAGGCGAGCCCGGTCGTCATCGGTGGCCTCATCGTTACGGCTCTTGTTGCCGTGGTTGGCTACGGCGCCATGCGCACGCTGGCGCCGGGCGCCAGTGGTTCATTGTTGGCGAGGCTGCCCTTCGTCGGCTCACGCCTGATCGAAGGCCGGGCGGTCGCCCTCAGCGGCGACATGCTGAAAGTCGGCAATGTGGTCGTGCGGCTGACGGGGATCGAGGCGCCGGAAATCGAGCAGCGCTGCGGCGCCGGTGGCAAGAAGACTTGGCCGTGCGGCGAGGCGGCAAAAGAGGTGCTGAGCAAAGTGGTGCGCGGCAAGTCGGTCAGCTGTTCGATGTCTGGCGCCGACCAAGCCGGCCGATCACTGGCATCGTGTCGCGTCGAGGGTACCGACATCGCGGTCAATCTGGTGCGCCAAGGGCACGTCTTCGCCCAGCAAGGCATGTTCGCGCGCTATACCAGCGTCGAGGCCGAAGCGCGCGGCGCCAAGGCCGGTGTCTGGCGCAGCACCACGCCGCGGCCGACCGAGTGGCGGGCCAAGCGTTGGGAGGAGGCCAAGCGCGAGGCGCCTTCGGGTTGCCCGATCAAGGGCGCTGTCAGTGCTGACGGCAAGTTCTACGTGCTGCCATGGTCACGCGAGTACGAGCGGATCAGGGTGCGCTCGGGTCGCGGCGAGCGCTGGTTCTGTTCCGAGCAGGAAGCCCGCACAGCCGGCTGGCGGTCCGCCGAGCGGTCGTGAATGGGCGGCGGCGCATGCGGCTGGCGCGGTCTCCACGTGGTGTGGATCAGTCCAGTATCGTCACTCCAGCTGCCGCGAGCCCGAACCTCGGACAGGTCGTTGCGTTCGGCAGGTCCCAGGGGATAAGCTGCCATTGTTCGTGAGGGCCGCGCAGGCCGAACGATCGGCAGCACGTGACCCGAAAGAGAAGAGGCGGCGCTTCGGCAGTTTCCTGAAAATAAATAGAATTCGTCGGTCTCGACTGTGTACAAGTTCGGGGCGACTTGCTTGTTGGCGCCAACCGCGGTCCATTCATGGCACATCAGAACAATGAACTTCTCAATTCCAACGAGGTTGATAGGTTGGCAATTTTGGTTGAGGAGGCAACTCGTGCAACGAAAGAGACGTCACGACGCTTCATAGAGCCCGCGCGCGGTACACTAGATCGATCAAAAGCCAAACGCCACCAAATTATATTCGGACGCCGTGGTTCTGGTAAAACCTCGTTGATGCTTAAAGCGCGCGCAGACCTAACCCTTAATCGTGTGCCTGTTGCTTTCATCGACCTGGAGGCTTTTAAGGGGCATGAGTACCCAGATGTACTTCTTAGCGTGCTGATCGAAACGCTCAATGCATTCGACGTTTGGCTGTCCACCGCGGGCACGCATGCGAGCGGCAATTCTGGATTCTGGAATAGATTTTTTGGCCAAACACCCACCCGCCCACCATGCATGCCTATCCCTTTACCTCAGGCTAGCTTCGCGTGAATTGACGGGAACCAGCGACAGCGCCGGGTGTCATCGACGAGCTGGCGCATGGTGACGGGCGGCCGTGCGACGAGGCTCTCGATCACGCGCGCGGCGATGCG
>CAZCGE010000098.1:0-53750 GCA_964498125.1 uncultured Devosia sp.
CCCGTGCCCTGAGGTCATTCGAGTATCCCTTGCCCATCGCGCGCCCCGCTGTTATCGCCAGCGGAATCCGAATCTGATTTGCGCGTTCGTGGGAATCCCCTGTAACTGATTTGATTCACATCAAGCGGAAAGCGCTCTAGCTCACTGGTCATGATCATGACGGTCTCCTCAACCAACACATATTCTAACAGAATACCATCGAATGTGGACTGTATGGATTTGTCGGGTCTGGCGAGTGGCTCGACCGTACCACACAATGGCGATGGGGCCACATCGCGTTTTCAAACGGCGCCATAGCCGCAACGGGTCACGTGCTGCCGACTTGGGCATACCCTTGCCAGCCTCATTGTCCGTCAGGTTGACCGCCGCAAGCGACCCTGCCAGTTGATCTTGGGCGGTCTCCCCATGCTGGGGAACGCTTCCATTATAGCGCGATCACGCACCGTTCGGACAGGCCCAAGCTGTGCAGCGGCGCCGGCCGTGCCCGCCGCCTACTTCGGCGCACGTTTGGCCAGGATGCGCTGCAGCGTGCGGCGATGCATGTTGAGGCGGCGCGCCGTCTCCGAGACGTTGCGACTGCACAATTCGTAGACGCGTTGGATGTGCTCCCAGCGGACGCGATCGGCCGACATCGGATTTTCCGGCGGCGGCGCCTTGGCGTTGTGCGGCGCCAGCAATGCATCGGTGATGTCGTCGGCATCGGCGGGCTTGGCCAGGTAGTCGACGGCGCCGAGCTTCACCGCCGACACCGCGGTGGCGATGTTGCCGTAGCCGGTCAGCACGATGGCGCGCGCATCGGGCCTGACGCGCGACAGCTCGGCGATCACGTCGAGGCCGTTGCCGTCCTCCAGCCGCATGTCGACGACGGCAAATGCCGGCGCCTTCTGGCGGATCAGATCGACGCCTTCAGCCACCGAGTGGCCAAAGCGAACCTCGAAGCCGCGCGTTTCCATGGCTCGGACCAGCCGCTGCAAGAAGGCGCGGTCGTCGTCGACCAGCAGCAGGGAACGGTCCTCGGGCAGCTCATCTTGCCGAAATGATAGATCTTCCGTCACGTTACGACCTCCGTGGTGCTCCCTTGTATAGCTGGCTTTTGCGGCGCGCCCAAGCGTTGCCGCACAGCAAAGCGCCTAAATTGGTTAGCGGCCAGGCACGGTTTGCGACCCGGTGTCCGCCAGGCGGGGCCATGCGTCGCTGGCGGCGATGGGTGAGGCGCCGGCCTCGAAGACGGCGCGAGCCCAGGCCACGCGCACCATGGCCCCACCCAAACCGTTGTCCGAGTTGGCCAGCGTGAGGACGGCACCGGACCGCTCAAGGAGGGTTTTTGCGATGAAAAAACCCAGTCCGAGGCCCGATGAGGCGCCTTCCGTGGCGGTCGCACGGTCCATCGGCCGAGTGGTGACATAGGGCTCGCCCAGCGTGTCCATGACCATGGCGGGAAAACCGGGGCCATCGTCGGCAATGGTCACGACGACCTCGCGCGCACTCCAAACCGCGGCGACTTCTACCCGCGAACTGGCGAAATCCACGGCGTTCTGCACGAGATTGCCGAAGCCATAGATCAGTCCTGGACGGCGCTGGCCGGTCGGTTCCCGGTCATAGGGCGGTTCGCTGCCGGGCGCGGTGGCGGCGGCAATGCGAATGTCCTTGCCGCGCTTGCGATAGGGGGCGGCAGCCTCTTCCAGAAGTTGAGTAACGCTCAGACTACCGTGCAAGGGGTCCTGCTCGGTCGGTCGGCGCGTCAATTGCTGCAGGATCTCGCGACAGCGCAGCGACTGACTTCTCAGCAAGGCAATATCATCGCTCAGCGGCGAGCCTTTCGGCAGGTCCCTTTCGAGTTCCTTGGTCACCAGAGCGATGGTGGCCAGCGGCGTGCCGAGTTCGTGGGCAGCGGCGGCTGCCAGACCATCGAGCGCATGCAATTTCTGCTCGCGCGCCAGCACGGCTTCGGTTGCCGCCAAGGCCGCCGACATTTGCCGGGCTTCCTTGGACAGCCGCCACGCATAAAGCGCCAGAAACAGCATGCCCGCCATAACCGAGGCGAACATGGCGACCCGGTAGAGCCGCGGCAATTCGAGTGTATCACCGGGAAACCACGGCAGCGACCAATGGAAGGGCACCAGCAGCGCCGTGGCGGTGGCCGCCAACAGGCCGAGCAGCACCGTATTGCGCGGTGGCAGTGTCGCCGCCGAGACCGTCACCGGCGCCACGATCAGGAACGTAAAGGGATTTTCAATGCCACCGGTCAGATAAAGCAGGATGGCAAGCTGCACGACGTCGTATCCGAGCATCGTCGAGGACACGCTCGCCGACAGGCGGTAGCGCGCGGGGTAGCGCACGCGCAGGTAAACATTGAGCCACGCCGACATCGCAACGAACGAGAGGCAAGGGCCCACCGGAAGGTCAAAACCAAAGACCAGATAGACGATGCCGATCGTTGCCAGCTGACCCAATACCGCAAACCAGCGCAGGCGCACCAGGGTCTGCAGCCGGAGCCGGCTGTCGGCGCTGTCTATCCGCCAGCGGTCCGCGCCATAGACCATCTCTTGGGGTACCGGTTCGATCACGGTTGCCTGCGGTATGATTGTGACCGTCGATGCGCCGCCTCGACGGTCAGGTAGAGACGTGGGCTGAGGGGCGCCGCGGCGGCAAACTTTAGCATGCCTTGCTGCGCCATGCGCGGTTCCCATACAGTCGGCGTCGCCGCTCAGCAGAGTTCGCAAAAGTGTACCTCGCGGTTTTGCGATAAAACTCTGCTCAAGCAAAGTCCTAAGCATCCGCCAAGTCAATGGACGGGGGCTCCTGCGGTAAATTCGTCAACTACTCGGGCGACATAGACGGAACGCCGTAGCCAAGCTAGTGTGACGGGAGCATGAAGCAGAACGCCGTGGCCACGGCGCAGCGACGAACTGGGAGGATTGATGTCGGGAGATCCGTTGCCGCCAGCGCCAGGTCGAGGTCGCGGCTTTATTAAATCGCCGCAGGATTTTGCCGCGGGCTTGTTTTTGCTCGCCATTGCCCTGTTCGGTCTCACGGGCGGCTGGAAGCTGTCCATGGGCACCATGTCGGGTGTCGGCCCCGGCATGCTGCCGAAAGTGATCTCGGCGATGATTGCGGGCTTCGGTGTGCTGCTCGTTCTGCAGTCGCTGATCACGAAGGGCGATTTGCTCGAGCGCTGGTCGATCCGCGGACTGGTCTTCATCCTGAGTTCGCTTCTCGTTTTTGCCGCGACCGTGCGCACGCTCGGCCTTGCCTTCGCAGGCCCGCTCTGTGTGATCATTTCGGCGTTCGCGGAAAAGAGCGTGCGCTTGAAGGAGATCGTCATCTTCTCCCTGGTGCTGACGGGTGGTTGCATCATACTGTTTGCCTACATGCTGCGACTGCCGATCCCGATTTTGCCCGACAATGTCCGGGAACTGCTCAATAGTATCATCATCCAGCTTAAATCCTGAGGGTCCCGGGCCATGGGTGATCTTGTTTCGAATCTGGCGCTTGGTTTCGGTGTCGCGCTGACTCTGAAAAACATTCTGCTTTGCTTCCTCGGCTGCATGATCGGCACGTTGGTCGGCGTGCTGCCCGGCGTCGGGCCGGTCGCAACCATTGCGATGCTGCTGCCGATCACGTTCGGCATCGATCCGATCGGTGCGCTCATCATGCTCGCCGGCATCTATTATGGGGCCCAGTACGGCGGCTCCACCACGGCCATCCTGGTCAACATCCCCGGCGAGGCAACGGCGGTCGTCACCGTGCTCGATGGCCATCAGATGGCGCGGCAGGGGCGCGCCGGTGTCGCGCTCGGCATCGCCGCCATCGGCTCGTTCATCGCCGGCACGATTGCAACTTTGACCATTGCCGCGCTCGGCGCGCCGCTGACCAAGATGGCGCTGCTGTTTGGACCAGCGGACTATTTCTCGCTGATGGTGCTCGGCCTGATGTTCGCGGTCGTGCTGGCGCGCGGCTCGGTGCCCAAGGCGATGGCCATGATCCTGGTCGGAATCCTGTTTTCGACCATCGGCACGGACTTGGAGACCGGCGAGGAGCGCCTGACCTACGGCTGGCAGGAGATCTCCGACGGGCTCGACTTCGCCTACATCGCCATGGGCATGTTCGGCTTCGCCGAGATCCTGCGCAACCTGGAGATGCCCGAGACGCGCGATGTCGTCAAGGCCAAGATCGGCAGGCTATTGCCGAGTGCCGCGGAGATGAAGCAGTCGGCCTGGCCGATCGCGCGTGGCACCTTCCTGGGCGCTTTCCTTGGCCTGCTGCCGGGCAACGGCGCCGTGCTCGGACCGTTCGCGTCCTATACGCTGGAAAAGAAGCTGGCCAAGGATCCCTCGCGTTTCGGCAAGGGCGCCATCGAGGGAGTCGCTGGTCCGGAATCGGCCAACAATGCCGGCGCGCAGACGGCCTTCATCCCGCTGCTGACGCTGGGTATCCCGCCCAATGCGGTGATGGCGCTGATGGTTGGCGCCATGACCATTCATGGCATCGTGCCGGGCCCGCAGATCATCTCCAAGCAGCCGCAGTTGTTCTGGGGCATGATCGCCTCGATGTGGCTTGGCAATCTGATGCTGCTGATCATCAACCTGCCACTGATCGGCCTGTGGGTGAAGCTGCTGCAGGTGCCTTACCGCCTGATGTTCCCGGCGATCGTGCTGTTCTGCTGCATCGGCATCTACTCGATCAACAACTCGCCGGTCGATGTCATGATGACGGCCGTATTCGGCATGTTCGGCTACTTTCTGTTCAAGTTCGGCTTCGAACCGGCGCCGATGCTGCTGGGCTTCGTGCTCGGGCGGTTGATGGAGGAGAAGTTGCGGCAGGCGCTGGTCATCTCGCGCGGCAGCTTCATGACCTTTGTCGAGCGGCCACTGTCGGGCAGCCTGCTGGCACTGGCATTCATCCTCATCATCATCGCGCTGTTGCCCTCCATCCGCAAGAGCCGCGAGGTGGTGTTCCAGGAGTGAAGTGAGGCGACTTGTGCGAAAGAAGGCTCGATCGTCGCCGGCCGATGTACAATGGCCATGTGGCACATGCGGTGACATGCAATTGATGCGCTTGAAGCAACAAAAGAGGCTGACATGCTGAGACCTGCCTTTCCGCGCGGCGTGATAGCCGCAGTGGTTTTGTTGGCTGTCGGAATTCCGGCCTGGGCTGCCTATCCCGAGAAGCCGATCACCCTGATCGTGCCGTTCGCAGCCGGCGGGCCGACCGACATCGTCGCCCGCATCGTCGGCGAGCACATGAGCCGCACGCTGGGCCAATCGGTGGTGGTCGAGAACGTCGCCGGCGCCGGTGGCACCACCGGCATCACGCGCGGCGCGCAGGCCAAGCCCGACGGCTACACCCTCATGATGGGACACATGGGGACCCATGGCGCCGCGCCCGCCCTCTACCCCAGCCTCAAGTATGATCCGGCCAAGGATTTCGAGCCGATCGGGCTCGCCGCCGGCACGCCGATCCTGATCGTCGGCAAGAAAGGGTTGCCCGCCAAGGACCTCAAGGAGTTCGTGGCCCTGCTCAAGTCCTCGGGCGACAAGTTGTCCGAGGCCCACGCTGGCGTCGGTTCGGTGTCGCACACCACCTGCACGCTGTTTCAGGCGATGATTGGCTCCAAGACAGCCCGCGTCGCCTATCGCGGCACCGGCCCGGCGCTGAACGATCTGGTCGGCGGCCAGGTCGACTTCGGTTGCGACCAGATCGTCAACTTGGTGCAGCAGATCAAGGGCGGCAACATCACGGCCTTCGCCATCGCCACGGCCGAGCGGTCACCCGCGCTGCCCGACGTGCCGACGACCAAGGAGGCGGGACTGCCCGACTATCAGGTCTCGGCATGGAATGCGATTTTTGCGCCGAAGGGCACACCGAAGGATGTCGTCGCCACGCTCGTAGCGGCACTCGACAAGGCGCTCGACGACGAGGCCACGCGCAAGCGGCTGCTGGAACTCGGCAGCGTGCTGCCCGACAAGGCCGGGCGGAAGCCCGAAGCGCTGCAGAAGCTGGTGGAAAGCGAAGTGGCGCGCTGGTTGCCGGTGCTGAAGGACGCCGCCGCGGCGCCGGCTAGCCAGCCCGCGAAGTAAGCGGGTCGCGCGGCCGTATCGTAAAAAATGCGCGCATTGTCATTGCCGCGCTGCTAAAGTACGACGATGGTCTTCAGAGGCCGAAACGAAGTCACGGTAAAAACTGGGAGGTTCAAAAAATGACCAAAGCCACTGACAATCCGAAGAATGCGTCCCGCCGCAAGTTCCTGAAAACCGGCGCGCTCGCCGTCGGCGTCACGGCGGCTGGCGGCCTCGCCATGCCGAACGTGTCCCGCGCGCAGACCGTGACGTTCAAGATGCAAGGTTCGTGGGGCGCCAAGGACGTCTTCAACGAGATGGCGCAGGACTATGTCAAGCGCGTCAACGACATGGCCGGCGGCCGGCTCAAGATCGACTTCCTGACGGGCGGTGCCGTGGTGCATCCCTTCCAGGTGCTGGACGCCGTGCATGGCGGCCAACTCGACGGCGCCCACACGGTGACCGTGTACTGGTACGGCAAGCACAAGGCCGCGTCGCTGTTCGGCACCGGTCCGGTGTTCGGCTTCAACGCCAACGAGGGCCTGGGCTGGATCCACAACGGCGGCGGCTATGAGCTGTTCGAAGAGCTCCAGACCCAGATCATGAAGATCAACATCAAGAGCTTCTTCGTCATGCCGATGCCGACCCAGCCGCTCGGCTGGTTCAAGAAACCGGTCAAAAGCATGGCCGACTTGAAGGGCCTCAAGTACCGCACCGTCGGTCTGGCGGCCGATCTGATGCAGGCGATGGGCATGGCGGTGGCGCAGTTGCCGGGTGGCGAGATCGTGCCGGCCATGGAGCGTGGCGTCATCGACGCCTTCGAGTTCAACAACCCGACCTCCGACCGCCGCTTCGGCGCGCAGGACGTGGCCAAGAACTACATGATGGGCAGCCACCATCAGGCGACCGAGTACTTCGAGATCATGTTCAACAGGACCAAGTTCGACGCCCTGCCGGCGGAGCAAAAAGCGATCCTGCAGTATGCCGCCGAAGCCGTCTCCTCCGCCAACGAGTGGAAGGCGATGGACTACTACTCGAAGGATCTGGTGGAGCTCAGGGAGAAGGACAAGGTCAATGTCCTGCGCACGCCGAAGGATGTCTTCGACGCGCAGATCAAGGCCTGGGACGGCCTCATCGCCCAGCTCGGCACGGATCCCTTCATGAAGAAGGTGATGGACTCGCAGAAGGCCTGGGTGAAGCGAGTGGTCTACTATGGGCTGTTCAACGCCACCGACTACCGCGGCGCCTACGAGCATCACTTCGGCAAGCTGGAGCTGTAAGAAGCCATCGGCGCCCGCATATGTCATGTGCGGAAACTCAGTCGCGGGGCGGCGCGCGCAGCGCCGCCTTTTCGCGAGGAGAAAAGTACTTCGACGCCCCGGGGGGTGAGACGCATGCGGAACTTCCTTTTTTTCATCGACTCGCTGAGCATGTGGGTCGGCAAGGCTTTCGCCTGGCTGATCCTGGTCTTGACGCTGGGCATCAGCTACGAGGTGTTCGTGCGCTACGTCCTGGGCCAGCCGACCACCTGGGCGTTCGATTTCAGCTATATCAACTACGGCGCCATGTTCCTGATGGCCGGCGCCTACACGCTGTCGCGCAACGGACATGTGCGCGCCGACGTGATTTATCGCTTCCTGCCACCACGCACGCAGGCCACCCTTGATCTCGTTCTCTACGTCATTTTCTTCCTCCCGGCCGTCTGCGCGCTGATCTACGCCGGCTGGAGGTATGCGCAGATGTCGGTTCAGTTCCGCGAGGTGAGCATCTTCAGCCCCGCCGGTGTGCCCGTCTTTCCGCTCAAATCCTTGATCCCGGCGACCGGCGTGATGCTGCTGATCCAAGGCATCGCCGAGATCATCCGCTGCATCCTGTGCATCCGCCAGGGCGAGTGGCCGCAGCGGCTGCACGACGTCGAGGAGACGGAGTCGGTGGTCATTCGTGAGAAACAGCAGCTCGCCGCGCAAAGCGAGACGCGGCAACTGGCCAAGGGGGCTTGAGCATGACCGACCCGCAAATCGGCATGTTGATGCTGGGACTGTTCATCTTCATCATCATGCTCGGCTTCCCGATCGCGTTCACGCTGATGGCCATGGGTGTTGGCTTCGGCTTCTATGCCTACTTCTCGCCGGGTCAGGCCTTCCACGAGAACCGGGTTTTCACACTGCTGGTGCAGAAGGCGTTCGAGGTGTCGTCGAACGACGTTCTGGTGGCGGTGCCGCTGTTCCTGTTCATGGGCTATCTGGTCGAGCGCGCCAACATCCTCGATCGCTTGTTCAATGCGCTGCAGATCTCGATGAAGAACGTCCCCGGCGCGCTTGCCGTGGCGACGATGATCACCTGCGCGATGTTCGCGACGGCGACGGGCATCGTCGGCGCGGTGGTGACGCTGATGGGGCTGCTCGCTCTGCCGGCCATGTTGCGCGCCGGCTACGATATTAAGCTCTCCGCCGGCGTGGTCTGCGCCGGCGGCTGCCTCGGCATCCTGATCCCACCCAGCATCCTGCTCATCGTCTACGCCGCCACGGCGGGCGTCTCGGCCGTCAAGCTCTATGCCGCGGCCTTCATACCGGGGTTCCTGCTGGCCGGGCTCTACATCGTCTACATCATCGTGCGAGCGATGATCAATCCGGCGCTGTGCCCCAAGCTGCCCAAGGAACAGACCGACATTCCCTTCGGCGAGGTCATGTGGGCGCTGGCGACCGCGTTCCTGCCGCTCGCGCTGCTGATCATATCGGTTCTGGGTGCGATCCTGTTCGGCCTGGCGACGCCATCGGAGGCGGCCGCCGCGGGAGCACTGGCCAGCCTGGCCCTTGCCGCCGCCTACCGGTCGCTCAACTACCAGATGCTGAAGGAGTCGGTCTATTTGACCGTGCGCGCCTCGGCGATGGTGTGCTGGCTGTTCATCGGTTCGTGGACGTTTTCGGCGGTGTTCGCCATTCTTGGCGGGCAGAAGGTGGTCGAGGACTTCATTCTCTCGCTCAACATGTCGTCGACGCAGTTCCTGATCATGACCCAGGCCATTATCTTCCTGCTTGGCTGGCCGCTGGAATGGACCGAGATCATCATCATCTTCGTGCCGATCTTCCTGCCGCTCCTCGACAAGTTCAGCATCGATCCGATCTTCTTCGGCATCCTGGTCGCGCTCAACACCCAGACCGCGTTCAATACGCCACCGGTGGCGATGGCCGCGTTCTACCTGAAAGGTGTCGCCCCGCCGGAAGTGCAGCTGACGCATATTTTCCGGGGCGCCCTGCCGTTCGTGTTCATGGTGTTCATCACCATGGCGCTGGTCTACATCTTCCCCGGGCTGGCGCTGTGGTTGCCCGACTACCTCTACAAGCCGAGGTGAACGGCCTGCCGCGCAGCGGGAACCCTGACGCATGAGCCTCAGTGCACTCAGCCTCGGCCAGGCCGCCGCCGACATTCGCGAAGGCCGCATCACGTCGGCCGAGCTGGTCGGCGATTGCCTGGCGCGTTGCAAGGAGGTCGACGAGAAGGTGCGGGCGTGGGCGTTCCTCGACCACGAGCACGCCATGCGCCAAGCCGAAGCCGCCGACTTGCACCGCCAGACGGGCAAACCCCTGGGCCCGCTGCACGGCGTGCCGGTCGGCATCAAGGACATCTTCGACACCGGCGACATGCCGACCGAGCTGGGCTCGCCGTTTTGGGCCGGCCGGACCCCGCGCCGCGACGCCGCCGCCGTCGCCCGGCTGCGCGCGGCGGGCGCCGTCATCATGGGCAAGACCGTGACCACGGAGTACGCCTATTTCCACCCAGGCAAGACCACCAATCCTTGCGATCACGGCCGAACGCCCGGCGGGTCCTCCAGCGGCTCGGCCGCCGCCGTCGCTAGCGCGATGGTGCCCGGCGCGATCGGCTCGCAGACCAATGGCTCGGTGATCAGACCGGCGGCATTCTGCGGCGTGGTCGGCTTCAAGCCGACGCATGGGCTCATCCCACGCAGCGGCGCGCTGCTGCTGTCGCGCACGCTCGACCAGGTCGGCGTGTTCGCACGCACCGTGGAGGACGTGGCGCTGCTCGCCGCGACGCTGGCCGGGTTCGACGAGGAGGATCCGGACACGCGCCCGATCGCGTCGCCGCCGTTCGTGTCGGTCGCGGCCAGCGAGCCGCCGTTGCCGCCGCGTCTCGCCTTCGTGCGCTCGCCCGCCTGGGAGCACGCCGAGCCGGTCACCCGCGCGGCGTTCGCCGAGCTCACCGAGGCGCTCGGCGGCGGCATCGAGGAGGTCGAACTCGGCGCCGGCTGCGAGCGTGCCATCGACATGCACCGGGTGGTGATGGAGGTGGAGATGGCGCACAACCTCAATCGCGACTTCGACAAGGGCGGCAGCCAGCTCAGCCCGCAGCTGCGGCAGCTCATCGAGCGGGGACGCGCCCGCCCGGCGATCGACTACCTCGCCGCGGTCGCCGCCATCGCCCCGCTCAATGAGAATCTCAATTCTGTTTTCGACGAATTCGACGCGATCCTCACGCCGGCAGCGCCGGGCGAGGCGCCGCTCGGCCTCGAGAGCACCGGCAACCCGATCTTCTGCACGATCTGGACCTATCTCGGCACGCCGGCCATCACGCTGCCGCTGATGCAGTCCGAACGTGGCCTGCCGCTCGGCGTGCAGCTCGTCGCCCGCCGCGACAACGACGCGCGCCTGTTGCGCACGGCGCGCTGGCTCGTCAATACACTTGGGCGCAACAATCGCCGACGCATCGGCGGCGAAGTCGCTGCGACCGCGTCCCAGGCACCGCGTAAAGGCAAAAGGAAACCGTCATGACCAACCTTGTCACCGGCATCATCGGCATTCTGCTGGTGCTGATCTTCCTCGGCATCATGCTGCTGTGGGTGCCGGCCCTGCCGCTGATCATCATTGTCGTCGTCGTGATGCTACTGCTGATCACCGACTTCGTGCAAACCTTGCGCGCCAACGACAATAATGCCGAGTGATGACCGACCTCGCCGCCCTCACGGCCACCGCTGCCGCCGACGCCATGCGTCGTGGCGATATCACCTCCGAGGCGCTGACACAGTCCTGTCTCGATCGCATCGCCGCGCGCGAGCCCGAGGTGCAGGCCTTTGCCTACCTCGATCCCGAGCAGGCTCTCGAGCAGGCGCGCGCGAGCGACGTGGCACGCCGCGAGGGCAAGGGCACCGGCGCGCTGCACGGCGTCCCGGTTGCCATCAAGGACATCATCGACACCGCCGACATGCCGACCGAGCACGGCTTTCCCGCCGCCTTCAAGGGGCGCCGCCCAGACAGGGATGCTTTCCTCGTCGCCCAGTTGCGCAGCGCCGGCGCCGTCATCATGGGCAAATCGGTGTCCTCGCCGCTGGCCAATCCGGGGCCCATCAAGACGCGCAATCCGCTGGATATCACCCGCAATCCCGGGACCTCCTCCTCTGGCTCGGCCGCAGCCGTCGCCGCCGGGATGGTGCCGCTCGGGGTTGGCACGCAGACGGCCGGATCCGTCATCCGCCCGGCGTCGTACTGCGGCGTCTTGGGTTTCAAGCCGACGTTCGGTCTCGTCTCGCGGCGTGGCGCCCTGCTGCAATCGCAGACGCTCGACACCGTCGGCGTGCTGGCGCGATCGGTGGAAGATCTCGCGCTCCTCACCGACGCGATGGCGGCGCACGACCCCGACGATCCGGTGAGCTATCTGCGCAGCCGACCTTCCCTGCTGGCCATGGCGCGCGAGCCGGTCCCTGTGCCGCCGCTGTTCGCCTTCATCAAATCCCCCTTCTGGGATTCGGCCAGCCCCGATGTTCGAGAGGCCTATGGCGAACTGCTCGAGGCGCTGGGCGACCGCTGCCAAGAGATCGAACTGGTTTCGCTTGGCGATCTCCTGAAACACCAGCAGGATGTCATGTCGGTCGAAATTGCTGTGCATTACGGCAAGATCTACGACACCCATGGCGATCAGATGAGCGAATTGGCCCGCTCGCTCGTCGAGAAAGGTCGCCAGCTCCCCGCCGATGCCTACCTAGGGGCATTGGCCAGGCGCGAGCCGGCTTATGAAACAATTCAGGATATCCTGACCGGCTATACCGCCATCCTCACATTATCTTCGGATAACGTAGCGCCAAAAATCGATGCGCCCTTTACGACGAATGTGAGCGGGATTTGGACTTTCCTCGGCGTACCGGCCATCAGCCTGCCGTTGTTGGAAGTGGATGGCTTGCCGCTTGGCGTCCAGATCATCGCCCAGCGCCAAGATGATGGGCGCCTGTTGCGCACGGCCAAGTGGCTGGTCGAGTATTGCTCCAAACTGGACTGATGGCGTAATAAGAAATGGCCGGGCGGTATGCCACCCGGCCATTTGCATGTCCCGTGCAAGCCCGATGCGTCAATCGACGATCGAAAGGGCCGGCGCGCGTCGTCCGCGAGTGACGCAGCCGATCAGCGGACGCGGAACCGTTCGATATCGCCGGTGGCCGTCGACAGCCATTTCGGCTTGCGACCACGGCCAGACCACGTCATCGTTGGGTCATCTGGATTGCGATAAAGAGAACCGCTCGAACCCTTTGACTTGGCCACCTTGCGGCCCAACGGGAAGAGATCACCGATATTGAAGCCCGCTTCCTGCGCCCGGGCAATCAGCTCCTCCTTGAGGTTGGCCTTTTCGCTGTGCTGCCGGACAATCATCATCTTGCCGACGCGCTCGCGAAGATCCGTCAGCTCCTTCAAGCTCATTTTTTCGAGCTGAGAGTCCTTCATGCCGTCACTCCTGTTTCCTGATGTCAGTCGCATTGAGGCTGGTAGCATTGCAATAAATGCCAATCAACTCATGCCTGAGTTTTACCTTGATATTGATCGTTTGCGCAAGCAAAAGGGCAGTGCACTCGGTGACATTTTTCGACTTTGGACCGAAGGTCCCGGTCATTAACCTATTAATGGCGGCCTAAGGTACCACTTGCAATCAAAAATCTGGTGGGAAAAAAGTCGGTCTGGGTCTGGCCGGCGACTGAATATGTGTTTCTGCCGGATAGTTAGAGCTCATCATGCACGTGTTGCCTGCGTATATCTATTTAGTGAACTGGATACATTGGTGGAATTGCATGACGGCAAGGCGTGAGTGGCGAAGGCCGAAACTGAATCGATTCAGCGAGTTAAGCCACAGAAGTATCGGGATTCATCGGGCGCGGACTTGGTCATTCGATTGTTTGGCATTGGCGCATGCGCTGGTGCGTCAGGTCGCCCCGGCTTGAATCCAGCCTGCCCCTTCCGTACTGAAGTGTCGCATGCCATTGTTTGCGGCAATGACAACCGGGGGTACCAATGCTCAAGCTGGTCGACAATCTGAAGCGGCTCGGAACCGAAAGCGCCTTCGAAATCCTGGCGAAAGCCGCGGAGCTGCAGCGCAAGGGGCGCGATATCATCAATCTGGGGATCGGCCAGCCGGATTTTCGCACCCCCGATCACATCGTCGAGGCGGCGATCAAAGCCCTGCACGACGGCCATCACGGTTATACACCTGCCCAGGGCATCTTGCCGTTGCGCGAAGCGGTGTCTGCCGATTTGAAGCGGCGTCATGGCGTCAACGTCGATCCCGATACGGTCGTCGTCATGCCGGGCGGCAAGCCGACCATGTTTTTCGCGATTCTGATGTTCGGCGCGCCTGGCGCCGAGATCATGTATCCCGATCCCGGCTTCCCCATTTATCGCTCGATGATCCAGTATACGGGCGCCAAACCAGTACCAATCGTGCTGCGCGAGGACAATGGCTTTGCGTTCAATGCCGAGGAAGTTCTGGCTCAGATCACGCCGAGCACCAGCCTGATTATTCTCAACAATCCGGGCAACCCGACGGGTGGGGCGGCGCCGCCGGAAGAAATCAAGAAGCTGGTGGCAGGACTGGTCCGCCACCCCAACGTCGCCATTCTGTCGGATGAAATCTACAGCTTGTTGCTCTATGGCGGGCGCAAGCATGAAAGCCTGCTGAAATATCCCGAAATCGCCGATCGCACGATCCTTCTGGATGGCTGGTCGAAAACTTACGCGATGACGGGATGGCGGCTGGGATACAGCGTGTGGCCGAAGGCGCTCGTCGAGACCGTGGTGCGGCTGGCCGTCAATTGCCATTCCTGCGTCAATGCGCCAACCCAATTCGCCGGGATTGCCGCGCTCGAAGGACCGCAGGATTCTGTTCACGCCATGGTGTGCGCATTCGATGAGCGGCGGCGCGCGATCGTGCCGCTGTTGAACCAGTTGCCCGGTTTCCGGTGCGTCGACCCAAGTGGTGCATTCTATGCATTTCCCAACATCACCGGCACGGGCCTTACCGGCCGCGAATTGCAGGACATGATGTTGGAGAAAGCCGGCGTCGCGACGGTTGCTGGCACGGCGTTCGGCATCTGCGGCGAGGGCTACGTGCGTTTTTCCTACGCCAATTCGATCGAAAACATCACGGCAGCGATACAGCGCATCGGTACAATGCTGACCGAGATGAAGTAGGCTCGGCGGCGGCAACACTTTATTTACTCTGTTGGTCTTAGCTCGAAGCGGAGGGTGGATTGCGGGCCAAACCGCATCCTCCCCAAACACATGCATCGAGCGGACCTGCAGCCATGAAGGCCGTCGTCTATGTCTTGGCTTTATTTGCCGCGGCCAAGATCGGCACGTCGGAGTACTTGTTCCGCGCTTCCGCGCGCGATGTCATCGTCGCGGCCTATCGTGATCGGGCGATCCAGGCGTGCCAGCGCGACACCAAGCTGCAGGCTCCTGGCGGCGAGGCGGTGTCCTGGTCACGCGCGACCGATATTCGCCTCAGCGTCGGCAAGAGCGGCTTCGATGTCCATCTCTGGCAAGTCGACCATCACCTTTGGAATGCGCGTTATCGCAATCTCTACCTTGTGCTGTCGCTGACCAATGAGAAGGCGGCTGGCCTGGTGTGCGAATACGATGTCGTGCACAACGCGGCGCAGATCAACCGCATGTGAGGGCGGGCGCGTACACCGTGACCGTTAGGCGGCCGGTGGCGACCTCCGACCCCCTCAAAACGTCGCCGGATGCACATGGTCAGGTCTTAGGTCACCAAGTCGGCGACGGTGCCCCAAAAAAGCGAACCCCGCCCAGCTTGTTATCGCCGAGGCGGGGTCGGTGCCCCACGCCGTCGCGCGGGCCGGGCGCACTCGCATGGTCGACCAACAGGGGCGCCAATTGCAAGGCAGCCATGCCAGAGCCCTGATGCGCTCACGCGCAGGCTCGATGACTATGAAGTGACCAACAAGGGTGCTGGCGAGATCGTGCAGCCGCGCAGCTGCATGGTCTACGCGCCGACGCGCCGACGCGCCGACAGTCGATCGAGGTCGAGCACGACAACCCCAGCCGCCGGAAGGCCTCGACGGACCACCAAGTCGCCGAAATCGAAGTCCTCGGTAAGCAACACCCGACCACTCGCGACGGCTTGATCGAGCACAATATCGTCGTCTGCTCCTGGGCATAGATCCACGGTGCGCACGACGTCCCAGCCGTCATTCAGGAGCCGCGCAACGATTGGCCCGTAGACCGACTCGTCCGCAAAGAGCGGCGGCTTCATTCCGCGGCCGCTGGCGCGGCACGACCGGCGAGGTCGGCCGCAAAAGCCAGTGCAGCTTTGATGTCGTCCTCGGTAATGTGCGGATACCCATCGAGAATCTCGGCCATCGTATCTCCGGCTGCAAGCTTCTTCAGCAACAGCTCTACGGTGATACGGGTCCCTCTAATGCAAGGCTTGCCGAGCATGATCTTGGGATCGGTCGCGATGCGAGGGTGCTGCATAGGCCACGCCTGCTTTGAATGCCGACCTAAAACATCGCCGGATGCACCCGGTCTGGCGGCGCGTGGCCATCCAGAAACGTCTTGATGTTGATGATCACCTTTTCGCCCATGTCGATGCGGCCCTCGATGGTGGAGGAGCCCATGTGCGGTAGAGCGACGACGCGATCTGAGCTGAGCAGCTTGGGATTGACCGCCGGCTCGTGCTCGAACACGTCGAGACCCGCCCCGGCGATGGCGCCAGCTTCGAGCAAGCGGGCCAACTCGTTCTCGTCAATGACTTCGCCGCGTGCCGTATTGACGACATAGGCTGTCGGCTTCAGCAGCTTCAGGCGCCGTGCCGACAGCAGATGGAAGGTCGCCGGCGTGTGTGGACAGTTGACCGAGATGATGTCCATACGCGCCAGCATCTGGTCCAGGCTCTCCCAGTAGGTCGCTTCGACCTCCTGCTCGAGATCCTCGGCCAAGCGCCGGCGGTTGTGATAATGGATCTGCAGGCCGCAGGCCTTGGCGCGCCGGGCCACGGCCAGGCCGATGCGGCCCATGCCAATAATGCCGAGCCGCTTGCCCCAGATGCGATGCCCGAGCATCCAGGTCGGCGACCAGCCGCCCCAATGGTTGCGCGGGTTCTTCAAATACGCGGTGCCCTCGGCCAGCCGGCGCGGCACCGCCAGGATCAGCGCCATGGTCATGTCGGCGGTGTCCTCGGTCAGCACGCCCGGCGTGTTGGTGACGGTAATGCCGCGGTTGCGTGCCGAATCCAGATCGATGTTGTCGACGCCGTTGCCAAAATTGGCGATCAGGCGAAGCTGCGGCCCGGCCTGGGCGATGATCGCCTTGTCAATGCGATCGGTGACGGTCGGCACCAGCACGTCGGCTGTTGCAGCCACTGCGATCAGCTCGGCCTGCGACATGGGCTTATCGTCGGTATTCAGGCGCGCATCGAACAACTCGCGCATGCGGGTCTCGACCACATCGGGCAACTGGCGCGTAACGATGACGAGGGGTTTCTTGACGCTGTTTGGCATTGCGATTCGGCTCGAATGTACGCCGGGTCGCGCCACGCACTGGAGTGGCGAAGGCCCGGCGAGGCCTCCATGTGCAGTGTGTCTAACAGATGCCATGGGGAAGACAAAGTGGCGTGACGTGTCTTGGGTTACCGGCAGGGTGGTGCGCGGACACAACATCCCTCTGTGTCATGCTGCCGGAACCAAGCGGGACTTGAAGCGTGCGTTGAAATCAGGTGAATAGATTTCGTGTCGGCCAAGCGGGGAATGGACGGCCAATGCGATCATGCAGCCAAGCCGCCGGGAAGATCATGGCTTTCGCCCTGTCGGCGTTGCTTTGGCTGGCGTTGTTGTGGCCGGCGCTGGCCCTGGCGACGGAGGTGCCGGCGGGATCGACCAAGAGCGGCCTGCCCTTGCCGCGGTTCGTCAGCCTCAAATCGGATCGCGTCAACCTGCGCCAGGGTCCCGGCACCGAATACCCCACGGCCTGGGTCTATCGGCGCGCCGGTCTGCCGCTCGAGGTGGTGCAGGAGTTCGAGGGCTGGCGCCAAGTGCGCGACGCCGATGGGGCCACGGGCTGGGTGCTGCAATCCTTCCTCTCCGGCCGGCGCACGGCCCTGGTGCTGCCCTGGGAGGTCAAGCCGAACGTGGCGCCGCCGCAGGTCAGCCTGCGTGACAGCGACAGCGATAGCAGTCGCGCCGTCGCCATCGTCGAAGCCGGCGTGATCGCCAGCATCGTGTCGTGCAATGGCCGCTGGTGCCGCGTTGCGATCGAGCAATACCGCGGTTGGATCGAGCAGAAGAAGATGTGGGGCGTGTACGATGGCGAGGCGGTGAAATGAACCGCCGCGCACCGCGAGGTGGGGCGCCGGGGCTCACTCGCCAGGCTTGTCGACCAACCTTACCACCACGTCGATATGGCTGATCTGCATGCCTTTTGGCGGCGCGGGCAGGCCGGCGACATGGATGCTCTCTCCCGGGATGTCGAGCAGGCGCCCCTCGCGCTCCACGAAGAAATGGCTGTGGTTCGACGTATTGGTGTCGAAATACGTCTTCGAGCCGTCGATTGCCAGCTCCCGCAGCAGGCCCGCGCGCTTGAACTGATGCAACGTATTGTAAACGGTAGCGAGCGATACGCGCTCGCCTGAAGCGACGGCTTCCTCATGCAGGATCTCGGCCGTGAAGTGCCGGTCGCCGGTGTCGAACATCAAGACTCCGAGCGCCAGGCGCTGCCGGGTGGGCCGCAGTCCGGATTTGCGCAGCCTTGTGGCAAGGGCTGCGGCTGGCGCGCCGTTGGTCGTGTTGCTCATCTGATTCCGATCCGGCTCGCCAACCCTTTGCGGCAGGCATTTCATAGAATTGCGTCATTGTATTCTTTGGCCAAGCGCTGGGCAATGCGCCGACGGCCCTTCGAGAAGGTCAGCACGGGGTACTCCAATGGCGAACAAGGCTCTGATCGTGGCCGGCACCACGTCCATGACGGCGCGAACCTTCCGGTCAGCGCGGCTAATCAATTCATGACGCAGTACGTCTAAACGATGACCCCCACCGGCTTGCCGGCGAGCCAGCCTTCGATGGCGGCGACGATGCCGGAATAGAATGAGCGGTAGGTCTCTTCGGTCACATAGCCCAGGTGCGGCGTGAGGATGGCGCGCGGCTCCTTGCGCAAAGGGTGATCGAGCGGCAGTGGCTCGATGTCGTAGGTGTCGAGACCGGCGCCGGCTATTCGGCCTTCGCGCAGCGCCGCCAGCAAGGCTGCCTCGTCGACGATTGGCCCGCGCGAGGTATTGATGAGAAAAGCCGTCGGTTGCATCAGGGACAGCTCGCGGGCGCCGGCCAGCCCATGGGTCCGGTCCGACAGGCGCGTGTGGATCGAGATCACGTCGGAGCGGCGGAAGAGATCATCCTTGTTGACCAGCTCCGCGCCACCTGCCGCTGCCTTTGCCGCCGTCAGGTTCTGGCTCCAGGCGATCACCTTCATGCCGAAGGCCTGGCCAAAGCGCGCCATGTGACCGCCCAGCCGGCCGAGCCCGACGATGCCCAGCGTCTTGCCCTTGATGTCGCGGCCGACCGTGGTCTGCCAGACCGCGCCCGCCCGCATCGCCTGCGCTTCGAACGGGATGTTGCGGGCCAGCGCCAGCAGCAGGCCAAATGCCAGCTCGGCGGTGGCTTGCCCCGAGGCGCCGGCGCCGCACACCGTGACGCCGCGCGCCTTGCAGGCATCAGTGTCGATGGCCGCATTGTAGTGGCCGGTGGTGACCAGCAGCTTCAGGCGCGGCAATCGCGCAATGAGACTCGCCGGGAACGGCGTACGCTCGCGCATGATGGCGATGATTTCGAATCCGGCCAGGGACTGGGCTATTGCCACCTCGTCAGCGCCGAGGCGCCGGTTGAACACCGTGACCTGATGGTCGCGCCGCAGCGCCGACCAGTCGGCCATGGTCAGTGCCACGCTTTGGTAGTCGTCCAAGACGGCGATGCTGGTCATGTCGGGGCTCCTGGTTTGCGATGCGTAGGTCGGAGCAAGGCCGGTCCCGGCCGGTCGGCCGGAGCGAGACCGGCCGAGGTCCGACGCGACGTGCCCGGGATCGTCGGACCTCGGCCGCGAAGGGCGGCCTCGCTCCGACCTACGCCATCACGGGCGACACGGCCAGCGCTTTGGCGACACCATCCGGATCGGCGGCGATGGCATCGAGGAACGCGTTGGCGACGGCGTCCGGCTCGGCCTTGTAGCGCTCCCATGCCAACAGCGTCTCGAGCGGGATGTGGTAGCGCGATGCGAATTCTTCCTGGCTGAGCAGGAGAGCACGGCGCATACGCTTGGTCCGCGCCATTGGGTGCATGGAGCGGCCTTCCGCAAGTGGCGGGAACTCCGTATCGGCGCGCGCAGCCGCCTCCGCCTCCTCGTCGGTCATTGCTTCCAACTTTGCCCAGTCGGTCTTGCCGCCGGCAGCGACAGCATGCTCACCTCGACGGGTTGTATCGGGCATAGTCCAATTTCTCCTTTCGTGACGCCGGCCGCGCCGAGATGATGCGGATCCGCTCGTCTCGCAATGTGTACAATACAGCAATCAGCAGCCCATTCACCATTCCAACGGCACTATAACGATACTCGCCATAATCCATCGTTTCGTCGGCATCGTCGACCGCGCCTGGATCATCGAAGACCAGCCTTGCGGTTTCGAAATCGACATTGTGCTTGACGCGATTAGCGCGCGCCTTGTCGTCATCCCACTCGAAATGCTTGTCCTGCATGGTGTCCTGCATGGGCGCGGCACCCGGCTGCCGATCTCACAATCGTGTCGGACCTCGGCCCGAGGTGGGCCTCCCCCGGATCACAGTCCGGGGCCGACCGAAGCCGCCCTACTTCTTCTTCGGCGCCTCGTTGCGGTCGTTGCGGCAGTCATCCAGGTACGTATCGAGCGCCGCTTTGTTCTTGCGGCGGAACGTGTTGAAGTCGGCCTTGCGCTTGTCGAGGAAGGCCTGCATGCCTTCGATGCTCTCCTCCGTGCCCCAGATGTTGGCCAGCAGCTCCATGCCGTGCTGCCAGGAGGCGTAGAGCTGATCGGACTCGTGGTTGAGAGACTTCTTGGTGGCGCGCAAGGTCTGCGCGGAATGCCCCTTGATGGTCTCGCACCATTTCAGGGTTTCGGCCATCAGCTCGGCCTTCGGCACGCACTTGTTGATCAGGCCGACCTCGACCGCCTCCTTGGCCTTGAAGGTGCGGGCGAGGAAGATCATCTCGCGCGCCAGCCGCTCGCCGACGATGCGCGGGAGGTACTGCGTGGCCCCGACCGTCGGGCAGGCCGCGACCCGGGCGCCGGTTTGGCCGAACACGCCGTCCTCGGCCGAGATGACCATATCGCACCACAGCGCCACCTCATGGCCGCCGCCGACACAGGGGCCGTGCACCATGGCGATGACCGGGATTGGCAGACCGCGAATGGTCATGGCGAGACCCAGCATGCGGTCATTCCACATGTGGGCGTTGGCGCGGTTCAGCTTCATCATGGCGTGGAAGTCGCCGCCGGCCGAGAAGGCCTTCTCCCCGGCGCCGCGGATCACCGCGCAGGCAATCATCGGGTCGGAACGTGTCGCGGACAGCGCGTCGATCATCTCGTCGAGCGTCTGCTCGCGGAAGGCGTTCATCACCTCGGGCCGGTTGATCGTCACCCAGGCGACCTGGTCCTTCACCTCGAACAGGATGTCCTTGTAGTCCTTCATCGTGTCGTGCGTGGCCGATGTCTTGTTGCCGATTGCCATGGGCGTTCGTCCCTCGAGTTGTTGTGGTCTGCAAACCAGCGGCCACCATAGCCGCGCCCGGCCGCCGCGCGCAATTATCACTTGAACAGCACCACCCGAGCCGGGATACAGTTCGGGGCGAAGCGGCGGACGAGCCGCAGGGGGGCGGATGGCGGATCTGAGCCAAGTCTACGACGTGCTGGTGGTCGGCGGCGGCAATGCCGCGCTGTGCGCCGCCATCAGCGCGCGGCGTTCCGGCGCGAAAGTGCTGGTGCTGGAGGCGGCGCCGAAGTTCTATCGCGGCGGCAATACGCGGCACACCCGCAACATGCGCTGCGCCCACGATGCCGCCACAGATACGCTGTCGGGCCCCTACCCCGAGGAGGAGTTCTGGCAGGACCTGCTGCTCGTCACCGGCGGCGAGACCAACGAGCAGCTCGCCCGTTATATGATCAGCCAGTCCAAGGAGATGCTGACCTGGATCGCCGAGCAGGGCGTGCGCTTCCAGCCCTCGCTCGGCGGCACGCTGAGCCTCGGCCGCACCAACTCGTTCTTCCTCGGTGGCGGCCGGGCGATGCTGAACGCGCTCTACCTCACAGCCGAGCAGCTCGGCGTGGACGTGGCCTACGATGCCGAGGTGATCGATCTCGATATCGGCGATGGCCGTTTCCGCTCCGCTTCCGTATCGATGGATGGTGCGGTGGCCACGGTGCGCGCCAAAACCCTGGTCGCGGCCAGCGGCGGCTTTGAGGCCAACATCGATTGGCTGAAGGAATACTGGGGGCCCGCCGCCGATAATTTCCTGATCCGCGGCACCGCTTACAACAAAGGCCGGGTGCTGAAAACGCTGCTGGACAAAGGGGTGGAACCGATCGGCGATCCGACGCAATGCCACGCCGTCGCCATCGACGCGCGCGCGCCGCGGTTCGACGGCGGCATCATCACGCGGCTGGACTGCGTCGTGTTCGGCATCGTCGTCAACAAGCATGGCGTACGCTTTTACGACGAGGGCGAGGACATCTGGCCGAAGCGTTATGCCATCTGGGGCCGGCTCGTCGCCGGACAGCCGGACCAGATCGCCTACATCGTCTTCGACAACCCGGCGCTGACCCTGTTCATGCCCTCGCTGTTTCCACCGATCAGTGCTCCGACCATCACCGAGCTTGCGGGCAAGCTGACGCTCGATCCGGCAGCGCTGGAGAAGACGCTTGCCGAGTTCAATGCCGCTGTAAAGCCAGGGAATTTCAATGCGGATATCCTGGATGGCTGCCGCACCGAGGGTTTGACACCCGACAAGACCAACTGGGCGCGACGCATCGAGACGGCACCTTTCCATGCCTATCCCGTGCGTCCCGGCATTACCTTCACCTATCTGGGAACGCGGGTGAACCGCGAGGCGCGCATGCTGATGCAGGGCGGCGCGCCGTCGCTCAATATGTTCGCCGCCGGCGAGATCATGGCCGGCAATGTGCTCGGCCGCGGCTATGCCGCCGGCATCGGCATGACGATCGGCAGCGTCTTCGGGCGCATCGCGGGCCGGGAGGCCGCAATCCATGCACGCCACTGAAGCCTTGCAGGAAGCCGACCGGCTGATGACGGTGTGCAATTCCTGCCGCTACTGCGAGGGGCTGTGCGCTGTTTTCCCGGCGATGGAGATGCGGCGCGCGTTCCCCGACGGCGATCTCAACTATCTCGCCAACCTGTGCCATGGCTGCGGCGCCTGCTACGTCGACTGCCAGTTCTCGCCGCCGCACGAGTATAACGTCAACGTGCCGCAGACGCTGGCGATCGTCCGGGCGGAATCCTATGCGGCCTATGCCTGGCCGGGGGTTTTCAGGGGGCTGTTCGCGCGCAATGGGCTTGCCGTCAGCCTGATCGCCGCGCTCTGCGTTGCCGTGTTCATTGCCGGTTTCGTGCACTGGAACGATGCATCGGTGCTGTTCGCCGCGCACACCGGGCCGGGCGCGTTCTATAAGCTGATGCCACACAACACGATGGCCGGGCTGTTTGGCGCCGCATTCCTGTATGCCATCCTCGCCACCGTCATGGGTGCGCGCGCATTCTGGCGCGACATCGGCGATCCGGTCGGGCCACTGGCCGATCCTGGTTCACTGTGGGAAGCGATGCAGGACGCGTCCCGCCTGCGCTATCTCGATGGCGGCGGCATTGGCTGCTATTCCGAGGACGAGCGGCCAACCGACAATCGCCGCCTTTATCACCACCTGACATTCTACGGCTTCCTGATGTGCTTTGCTGCAACGTCGGTGGCCACACTCTACCACTACCTGCTGGCGCGACAGGCCCCCTACCCCTGGTGGGATTTGCCGGTGCTGCTCGGCACGCTCGGCGGCATCGGCCTGCTGATCGGCCCCGTCGGACTGCTGCGGGAAAAACTGCAGCGCGATCCCGCCTTGCAGGATGCGCCCCGCCTTGGCATGGATGTGGCCTTTCTCGCCATGCTGTTCCTGACCAGCCTGACCGGCCTTTTGCTGCTGGTGCTGCGCGCGACGCCGGCGATGGGACTGCTGCTGGCGCTGCATTTGGGCGTTGTTTTCGCGCTGTTCATCACCATGCCGTATGGCAAGTTCGTGCACGGCATTTATCGCTTCCTGGCGCTGGTGCGCTATGCGCGGGAGAAGCGGGCCTTGGCGGGCGGCGGCAACCATTGAGAGACGGGTACTATGCTCCTTCGAGTTTCGAATTGCCACTCCAACTCGCCGAATAATGTGCCGGCAATGCGCGATCAGGACCCAAGCGCATCCAGCTCCACATAGGCCGGCAGCTTACGCTCGATCGCCTTGCCGGCGATGAGGACCGTGCGATCCGACCATGGCCGGCAGTGCAACTCGTTGAGTGTGCGCGCACCGATCACGATCATGTCCGCTGCTCCTCCCAACGTGATGCGGCCGGCATTTTTCAGGCCCATGATGTCGGCCGGCGCAGCGCCAAGCAGACGCAGCCATGCCCGGTCCGAATGGTCGAAATGCAGGATGCGGGTCGCCTCGCGAAATGCCTCCAGCATATCGAGGTCGCCATAGGCGTAGAACGGGTCGCGCGTGTTGTCGGAGGCGATCGCCACGCCGACGCCAGCCGCGTCCAGCTCATGCAGCGGCGTCACGCCGCGCCAGCGCGGAGTGCGGCCGGCGGTGCGGTCCTGCAGGTACATGTTGCACATCGGCAGCGAGACAACGGCGATGTCGGCCTCACCGACGCGCGCGATGACGCGGGCGCGATCGGCATCGGACTGCAGCGCCAGCGAGCAGCAATGGCCGACGACGACGCGACCCTTGAACTTGTGCCGCTGCGCTGCCAGCGCGATGGGCTCGAGGGAGCGCGCATTGGCGGAGTCGCTTTCATCGACATGCAGATCGACATCGAGGCCGTGCGCTGATGCCGCGGCAAAGATCCGGTCCAAAGCCAGATCGAGCTTGGCGTCTGGCAGCGCGCCGGTGAACGTCAGACCGCCGAGCAAGCCGCCGTGTCGTGCGACGGTTGCCGCCAGAGCCTTGAACTGGGGTTCGTCGTCCACCGCCACATCGACCGGGTACAACGCCACGGCCTGCAACTCCATCCGGCCACGCCACGCTTCGCGCATCTCGGCGAAGACGGGCCAGGAGATGGCGGCCTGCTTGCCCAGGGAATCGATATGTGTGCGCAGCGCGCCGGTACCGTGGGCATAGGCGCTGCGCAGCGCGAAATCCATGCGCGCACGCACGTCGTCGGCCGTCCACCGCGCCTCGCGATCCGCCGCGACCGAGACGCGGGCGCCGGTGTGCGTGCCATCGGGATTGGGGCTTCGCAGCCAAATATGTCCCTTGTCGATGTGCGTGTGCATATCGACCAGACGGGGCAGGACGATCCCGCGTTTGAGATCGATGACTTCTTGCCCCGCCGCGCGCCCGCTTCCCGCCGCACCGATCCCGTCGATCCGGCCGGCGGCAACCCGGATATCGCAGACCGCAAGTCGATCCGGCCCGCTGGTCTCGAGAGTGACGCCAGCCAACAGATCAACCGGCACGCTGGCATTGGCGAGAACATAGCAGTTGGACGTTGGAGCAACGTTAGACATGCCGATCCTCTCGCATAGCCGGGGGCGGCCCCTTGCGTCGACGTCTCAGATCGCGAACCATCGGACAGCGCGCTGTCTTGCGCAAGACCGCAATGGCCGGGCATGCTCGCATACCTTTGCTCCGCGAAAGGCCGATGCCCATGCCGATGAAAAAAGCCCTGAAGCCAGGCGCAATTCGCCCACCCTTTGCCCACTACAGCCACGGTGTGCTTGTGCCACCGGGCGCTGCATTGCTGGTCACCTCGGGCCAGCTCGGCGTTGCGGCGAATGACACCGTCCCCGAGGATATCGAGGCGCAATGCGTTCTGTGCTTCGAGAACATCGGGGCGATACTCAGCGAAGGCGGCATGACCTTCGCCGACGTCGTGCGCTTCTCCGCCTTCGTCACCGACCGTGCCTATTTCCCTATATATGGCGCTGTGCGCGGCCGCTACGTTGCCGGCGACGCCTTCGCCTCGACGCTGCTGGTCGTCTCCGGCTTCACACGGCCCGAATTCAAGGTGGAGGTCGAGGCGACAGCGGCCCGGCTGCCGTGAGGCGGATGCGCAGGCTCTGCGCGCCGCGATGCGCTTTGATCGAAGCAATCCCGCTCAGTTGGCCCGCTCAGTTGGCCTGCTCAGTTGGCGCCCAAATACCGCTCTCCGAATGGATTGAACGCCGGTTGCCGGGGCTGCACCTCGGTCCTTGGCGGCCCGGCGCGGCCTGGACGCTTCTGGAAGTCCGTCGGTGGCGCGCCGTTGTCGCCAGCCGGCGGCCCTTCTCCGACGGCCTGGCCGTCTTTCGCCGGCCCCGCCGATGGCAATGGCGCGACAACCAGCGGATTGGCGGTTGAGCCGGAAGGCTGGGCCTGCAGCCGCGGATCTGGCGCCGGCGCGGTCGCAGCCGGCACTCGAGCGGCTTCGTTCGTGCGCCTGCGTTCCTCATCGAGACTGCGCTTCGGCTCTACCTCCCGCCGGTAACGCTCTTCGTCCTCGCGCCGCAAGCGTTCGAGCCGCTCCACATCCCGCTCCATGCGGCGCACCGTCAGCTCGCGCTCGAGCGTATCGGTCGACAGGCGTGGCTCCAGGCTCTCCAGCTGCCGCAATGGGCCGACATAGACCAAGCTGATGCCGGGCAATGGCGCCTTGCTCGCAGCACTTGCCCCTGCGGACTGATTGGCTGCGGCCTTGGGTTCCACACGCCACTCACTGTCCAGGCGCAAGGAGGTCAGCTCGATGACCGTCTCGATGCTGCCGCGGGCGTCTTGCGTCTCGAAGCCGAGGCGCTGCAGCTTGAGCGCGCCATCGCCGATCTGGATCGCCAGCTTGTTTGGCGGCAACGTCAGCGTGCCATTGGCCAGTCCTTCACGCAGCCGCTTCTTCAGGGCTTCTCCGGCGACCTCGATCGTGCCATCGAGCAGACCATCAATGGTCAGCGGCAGCGCCGATGGCGAGAACCGGTGCAGTTGCGCAGCGCCGAGCGCAATCTCGCCTTTGCCCTGCAGCGCCGCCACCAGGGCTTGCGGACTGAGTCCGCGCCCAGAGAACTGCAAACTCAGGCCAGCCGTTCCACTCGCCGCGGCCTTGCCGGCGATGGCCTCCAGTTGCACGTCGTCCATGCGCAGCGCGCCTGCCAAGGCCACGCCTGCGCCTTGCGCCTTCTCCAAAGCCAGACGCCCATTGAGCCTGCCGCCCAGGACCCGGCCTGAGAGATCGGTCAAAGTCACTTGCCCCGGCGCCAACTCGAGGTCGAATGCTGCGTCGTGCACCGACAGGCCATCCGCCAGTGCCAGCGCGCCGACGCTGAATTTCAGCCGGCCACGGACGCCGTCGAGCACGGCCAGATTGAACGGCGCCTCCGGCCAAATCTGATCACTGGCAGCAACTGCATTGCTCGAGTCACGCGCGCCGACGCGCTGGCGGTCCAACACTGCCACCAACAGACCGCCGACGTTGGCCCGAGCCGTGCGAATGCTGGCCTCGACCGCCGGCAATGCGCCGGCCTGCCGCGTCACGGTCATCGTGCCGGCAATCTCGCTGCCGCCCACCGCGAGGCCTCGCGGCGTAATGCGCACGACACCCGCCTTGGATGCGACATCCACAAGGCCAGACACGCCGACGTCGAGGTGACTGCCGACCGAGCCGAGGCCGATCAGTGTCAGCACGGGCTGGGCCCTGTGGGCTTCGATGCGTGCGGTTCCTTCGATGTCCTGCCCAGCGCCACCGCCTGGCAGCCTCACCCGGCCATCGAACTCCAGCGACAGACCATCACCCTTGAGCGCAGCTGCGGCAAGCATGCCCGCCGTGGGCCGGCCAGCCGCCTTGAATGCCAGCTGCCCGCCGGTCAGCGTCTCCTCGAGTTTCAGTGCGGAATTTGCCTCGCCGAGCAGAACGTCGGTGATGGCCTGAGCCGTACCAAGGCCGTCGATGGTAACGCTGGTGTCGACCAGCCCTTCGCGCCAACGCGCCAGGCCATTGTCGAAATTGAGCTGTGCGACCACGCGGCTGCCGCGCAGCGTCCCGTCAAGGGATAGATCCACCGAGGCGCCGCCGCGCGCGCCATAGCGCAGCGCACCTGCGAGCCGTGCTGGCGCTAGCCGCTCGAGCCTGGCCAGCCGCCCTTTCTCGGCATCGGCCGACGACGTTGGATCGAACGCGGCCAGCAGGCCTTCCAGGCCCGCCGCGGTGGTCGCCGACAGATCTCCGCGCAACACGCCGCGCGGCTCACCGGCGATATCCGCAATCTCGCCCTCGACATCGAACCGCAAGCCTTCCAGGGTGCTCAGGCGCAGCGATGTGACCTGCAGCCGACCCTTTTCGATGGCAAAGACCGCATCGACATCGCGCAGCGCCCGCTCGCCGTCGCTGAGTTCAGCCGCCTTGATCCAGACGCGCGCATCCGCGGTCCGCGCGTCGAATTCCGAAAGAATCGAAGACCGCTTGGCAGGCGCGACGCCATCCCCCGGCAGCCCCGGCCAGAGCAAAGCCTTGATATTGGCCGGGGCAAGACTTCCAGGCAGGATGGCCGACAAATTGACCTGCTGGCCCTCCAGGCGGATATCGAACCGTCGGCGACCCTCCCAAACGTAGCTGATGGCGCCCGTCAGCGGTGGCGCGCCCAGCAATTCGGCAGTGAGTCCCGAGACCTCGACCGCCTTGTTGCTCATGCCCAGGCGGCCTTGCACCGCGAAGGGGCCATCGTTGCGCGTATCGACAAGGGTCTGCCCCTTGGCAGCCCAACCGAGAAAGCGGGCATAGCTGGTCCCGCGCAGGGCGATGTCACCGAGAAAAC
The DNA here is from genome assembly GCA_964498125.1 of uncultured Devosia sp. Taxonomy (GTDB): domain Bacteria; phylum Pseudomonadota; class Alphaproteobacteria; order Rhizobiales; family Hyphomicrobiaceae; genus CAMDBL01. The sequence continues at coordinate 28,412 of CAZCGE010000098.1, forward strand.
TGGCTTCCGCCGTCGCTGATGCTGTCAACGATCCGCTCATCTCCAGGCGCGAGCCGCCCGGCAGACCGACATGCAGCTCCCGCACCTGCATCGGCCCGCGCGTGCGCACCAGATGCACGAGCAAGTTGCTGGCCACTTCACCGCCGAGGTTGACCTGGTCAATGGTCAACCTGGCGTCGACCTGGCCAACCTCCGGCAGCAGTTCGACCAGCGAGGGCAACAGCGCCCGCACGGCTTCCATGGGGCCCGTGCCTGGCTCCTGACCAGCGACCTTGTCGAGATCGAGCCATCGCGAGCCGAATCCCAGCTTCATCGTCATGCCGTTGCGCCAGGCGACATCCGCCGTCCCGGTCATGAGCTGCGGCTGCCCACTCTGATCGAACGAGATCGTAATCTCGGGTAGCGTCAGGCCAAAGGCATCGCCTTGGATCTTTGAACGCAGGTCGAGGAACTCGCGATCGGCTTCGGCTTTGCGCGACGCGCCGGAAGCGGCTGTCGCGGCGCTGGCTGGAAGTTGCACGCGGGCGACCAGGTCGCCCTCGATTCGCGGCCGGCCCGCCAGGTCGTTGACCTTGGCATCGAGCGTATAGCTCGTGCTGGCGTGCAGCGCCTTGACCAGCGCCTTGAAGCGCAATGTGCCATCCGGATCGGGCCGAGCCGTCGCCAGTCGCACTTCGCGCACAGCGTCGTGCCAACTCGCCACCCCTCGGAACTTGTAGGGCCCGTCCAGGTTGTCCGCCGACAACTCACCATTGATCTGCGTCAGCCGCACCAGTTCGCCTTCGCTGCCACCCTTGATGGCCAGCACGCCGTCGACGATGTCGACCGAGTTGAGACGGATTTCCGCCGGCAAGAGGGCGGCTGCCGCCGGAGCCAATGCCACTTCGCGCCAGTTGCCACGCCCCTCCGCATCGACCTCGAGTGTGAGCACCGGCTGGCTCAGCTCGATGTGGGTGGCTTCCAGCGCACCACGCAGCAGCGGCGCCACGGCCAGTCCCATGGTGAAGCTTTCAGCCCGGAAAAAGGGTTCGCCAAGCGTGCCGGCCGTATCCGAGATCCTGAGTTTCTCGAAGCGCACGTAGGGGGTCGGCAGCAACCAGAGATTGACCCCGCCGCCAACGCGGACCTCACGGCCAAGCATGCGCGAGGCCTCTTCTTCGAATGCGCCGCGGAAATCGTTCCAATCCACGAAGCGCGGCACGAGAAGCAGCGCGCTCAAGACCGCGAGCAGTATCCCGCCGATGTAGGTCAGCGCTTTACCCATGCATTCTTCCGCTCCGGTGGCCAGGCCGGCGTATCCGCCTGTCCTTGCGCACCATGTCCTGCCTGCTGGCTCCGGTCATACCGAGGCCGACGAAACCCTCACCGGCCCTTCTTGCCATAAGACGCGACCGCACGCACCTGCAGCACGATTGCGACGACGTGCTGGCTTTGCGGTCGGTGCAGTAGCCTTGCCACGGAGGCGCCACGCCCGCAATGTCAGTAACAGCGAGTGCCTGTGCATTGCCTGATGCAACCCTCTGACATGGTTTGCTAATGACCCTCGACCTCAAATTCCTGGCGCAGCCCGGCATTGCCGATCTCGTCTCGCCAAAGGGCAAGCGCACCGTGATCACTGGCGGAGCGCGGGGCCTGCGATACGCCATCGCGCGGCGGTTCGCAGCAGCCCGCGCGCAGCATGGCGGCAGATTTCGGCGCCAAGGTGTTCGCGTCCGCGCTCGATGTCACCGAAACAGCGTCCATGGCGCGATCTGCGGCGGCGACAGCTGCGCGCTGACGGCGTCTGTCAATTTGTGGCAGATCAGGACGAAGCGGTTCCGATCATCGATCGACAACCTCCGCCTTGCCACGGCCGGCCATGGATTACGCCGTTCGGATTGCGCAAGCTGCCGCCGTCGAAGCTGAAGTTGATATTTTTATTCCGTCCTTATTGCTGAAAAATACCCGCGCACGGCAATGGCCTCATGCGCCGCACGGAACTCTCGCATTTTTCCGGACAAACACTAACGTTTTTTCAGATTAACCGCTAACTAACTCTAGCCAATTTGCTTTGCATTTTGCGTGAAATTGCGTAAAACATGATCGACCTGCACTGCCGTAATTGAGGGGAGTGATTTACCAATGTACTGGGTTCATGACCTTGCAATGGACGTACTCGACCGGTTCGTGATGGCGGAGAACACGCTGATGGTCTCGCTCTTCATGGTGTTGTCGGCCTCGCTGGCCATCTCGTGGCTGACGAACCGTCGTTCGCGCACTTTCGGGCGCCGCGACAACTCTTATCGCCGGCTGCAGAATCTGTAAGTACGCGCACGCCAGCCCCATGTAGGCATCGCGCACCGCCGGGTTGGCGGCCAGCTCCCGTGCCGGGCCCGATAGCGTTACGTCTCCGCGATCATTAACAAATGCGCGGCTCGCCAACTCCAGCGCATTACCGACATCCTGCTCGACCAGAAGTATCGCCAATTCGGCACGATTAATCTGCCGCGGCCGCTCGGAAAGCGCCTCGACGATACGCGGAGCCAATCCCAGCGAAAGCTCGTCGAATAGCCGATAACGTAGAGGATGCCGCCAGCACCCCGCTCCGTTCCATTTGCGAGCACCTGCGGATAGATCATTCTACTCTTTCGGCGGATCGATGATGCTGACGTGGGCGGCGATGATGCGCCAGCCTTCCGGGAAACGTCCCCAGGTCTGCATCTGCCGACCCATGCGGCCCTTCAGGTCGGCGCGATCGTAAAGTGTGGAGGCGACGGCGAAATCGCGCCCGTAGGTGGTGACGATGGTCTCATAGAGGCGGCGCTGGCCACCCGACCATTTGGTCGAGCGGAAGGTGCTGATCGCCTGCCAGCCTTGGAGATTCTCCGTCGGGCCATAGCGCAGTGTCTCCGGCGCATTGCGGAAGAGCTCATTCAACGTGGCGGCGTCACCAACGTCGATCGCGGCATTGTATCGCGTGTAGGCGGCCGTCACTTCCGCGACGACGTCGGGCAAATTGATCTGCATGGCGGCAATTTCCTCGGCCGGTACTGTGCACCGATTGATGACAGCAGGAAGGGGCGCAGCTGTCAAAGCATCGTGGCGGAGTGCGCCTTCGGCACGACTCGGCCGGTGATCTCGCCGCCCTGCCAGAGGCGCCGCAAGACGAAGGCCGCGACCAGGCCTGCCAGCGAAAGCGCGACCATCAGCAGATAGGTGCGGCCGCCCCAGGCGTCGTAGACCTGCCCCGCGATCAGCATGGCGCCTCCCATGCCGATGCCGGCGGTGATCGTGGCATAGAGTGCCTGCGCCGTGCCGGCCTGCCCCTCGGGGACGGCACGGGCGATGAAATGGATGGCGCCCAGGTGCGCCGCGCCGTAGGTCGCGCCATGCAGCAGTTGCAGCGGCAGCAGCACTGCCAATGGCGGATCGAACGCCATCACCAGCCAGCGCAGGACCGCCGACGCGGCGCCGACGAGCAACAGCTGGATCGGACCGATGCGGCGCAGCACCGCGCCCGAGTAGACAAACAGCACGATCTCGGCGCCGACGCCAATCGCCCACAACACGCCGATTGTGGCTGATGTGATGCCCTGCCCGCGCCAATGCAGCGTGCCGAAGGTGTAGAGCACGGCGTGCGCTGACTGCACGGCGCCGGCGGCAATCAAGAAGGCGATCATCTGCGGCGTGCGCATCAGGCCGAGCACGTCGCCGAACCGAAGCCGCGGACGTGACAAACCGGCAGCGGCGTCGCGTTGCTGGCGCGGCAGGTAATGGGCGGCAGCCACGGTCAGTGCCGCACCGGTGATGATGGCCCAGATGCCGGCGCCAGCACCCCAATAGTCGACGGCCACCCCACCCAAGAAGCTTGCGCCGATGAACGTCAGCGAGCCCCACAGCCGCATGCGGCCATAGTCGAGTCCCGCCCGCTTCACACCGGCCATCGCCACCGTCTCAGTCAGCGGCATCACGGTCGAGAGGCACAACCCGGCCAGCATTGCGAACGCCAGGATGGGCCAGAATGTGGTCGACTGCGACACCAGTAGAATCGCGGCCAATCCGCACCAGGCAAGAAAAATCAGGATCGTGCGATGCCGCCCGGACCGGTCCGCCAGGAAGGCGACCGTCGGTGTCGCCACCAGACGCAGCAGCAGTGGCGCCGCCGATATGATGCCGATCTCGGTGGAGGATAGCCCACGCCAGTCGAGCCACACCGGCAGATAGGGCAGTTGCGCACCATAGAAGACGAAAAGCGCGCCGAAAAACGCACCCACGCGCACGGCGTATTGCCCATCTCGCGACGGTTCCAAACTCATGCCCCCAGTGTCCACGCCAGTAGCAACCAATCCTTTACCAAAATAGAAACATGGAGAGCAGCCAATCCGCCGCGCATGTCGGCCCGAGAATCACTTTAGACTGCGCCGCAAGATACGACTTCCGCAGGATGAACCGATGTCACAAACTTCGACGACGACAACGCCAGACTTCGATATCGAGCAAGAGTACCGCGCTATCGAGACCGCGCTACTCGGTTCGACCACGGGCCGTTGGTTCCTCTCCGAGCACGGCCGTCGCTCGCGCCGCTTGGATAGTCGCCTGCTCGAGGATGCCATCGGCAAGTTGCAATCGTCGTTGCGCCAGCCTCCGGCGCTGCTCGGCCAACTGCAGTCCGAAATCGGCGAGCTGCGGTTTTTTCTTGCCCAGACCCGCGAGGAGCTGACGAGCCGCCAGGCGGAGCAGCCGGCGGATACCCAACGGGACGCAGGCTCATCCAAGCAGACCCCGGCCACGGCGATGGCTGCCATCCAGGCCGCGGCGGAAGACATGCACAACCTGGTTTGGGGCCTGCAGTCGAAAGAGGTCGATCCCGTGGCGTGCGAGGCCATCGCCAAGCATGCCTCGATCATCTATGCCATGAGCATGCAGCAGGCGCAGAATTCCGAGCGTATTTTGGCTCTTGCGACATCGCTCGATCAGGCTGGCGGTCGGCTGGCTGGCCTGCTCGAGACCATCTCCCACGAGATTCGGTCAGATGACGAGGGACCAGGCATGGCCCATTACTCGGCGGCCGCCCCTGCGCTCCCGCCTTTGCCGCCGGTAGCCGGCGCCGATCCGGCTCCACGGGTGCCGCTCTCATCGCTGGACTCGAGCGCCATACCGCTGCCGACGTCGGGGGATGGCGAGGAGCGCTCCACCCCGTTCGCGCCACCGGAATTCAAGTAGGGCGCTCGTGCCGAAGGCGCGCTTGCAGCACGACGCCGCGCGATACTGGGCGGCCAACCTCGCCCGAGCCGGCTGCCGACGTGTCAGCCCGCGAGAATCCGGGCGAGCGTATCCGGATCGATATTGCCGCCTGATAGAACGACGGCGATGACGCGGTCGCGCGTTGCAAGCTTGCCGGAAAGCACGGCCGCGAGCGCGGCGGCTCCACCGGGCTCCAGCACCAGTTTCAGCTCGTGGAAGGCAAAGCGCACGGCGGCGCGGACCTCGTCGTCCGTCACCACCAGGCCACCGGCGACATTGGCCTTGGCGATGGCGAATGTGATCTCGCCCGGCGTCGGCGCCAACAGGGCATCGCAGATCGAGCCGGTGAGCGCGGCATTGCGCTGATGCCGGCCGCTGGCCAGTGAGCGTGCCATGTCGTCGAAGCCGGCGGGCTCGACGCTGTGCACGACGGTGGCGGGATTGGCCTGCTTGACGGCCAGCGAGATGCCCGAAATCAGTCCACCGCCCGAGCAACTGGCGAGGACGGCATCTGGCGTCACGCCCAGCGCCTTGGCCTGCTGCATCAGCTCGAGGCCAACGGTGCCCTGACCAGCGATCACATCAGGGTCGTCATAGGGGTGGACCATCGCCGCGCCGCGTTCCGCGCACAGCCGCAAGGCGATGGCGTCACGGTCCTCGGTGGCGCGATCGAACGGCACCACTTCGCCGCCGAAGGCGCGCGTGCGCTCGGTCTTGAGGCGCGGCGCGTCCGACGGCATGACGATGGCGGACTCGAGCCCGCACAGGGTCGCCGCCGCCGCCACGCCCTGGGCGTGATTACCCGAGGAGCACGCCACCACGCCACCCGGGAACGCGGCCTTGTCGACCTGGACGATCTTGTTGTAAGCGCCGCGGAACTTGAAGGCGCCGACACGCTGCAGGCTCTCCGCCTTGAGCAGGATGCGTCCACCGACCCGCGCGTCGAGGGCGGGGTGCGTGAGCAACGGCGTGCGCACGGCGTAGGGCGCGATGCGGTCGCTGGCGGCGAGGATATCGGCGTAGGTCGGCAGGCGCGGGGGCATGGCATGGTTCCCTGAAACGCGGCGCCGCCGCACAAGCCGCAGGCCGTCTGACGCCAGTACGAAGAATAGAGTCTTTCCATCTTGAGCACACCATCCCCGCGTCGCTCTCATTGCGCGCAGGTTTGATGGGCTGCGACATGCCGGGCCCGTGGCGGACCGCGGGGCGTTGTGCTAAATTGCCATTATGTCTCGAACAAAAAAGATTCCCACCGCACCCCTCGCGACCTGGTCACCCAAGGCTCTGGACGCCGCCAGGGCGTTCAAGAATATCAGGATTGCCAAGACCCCGGCCAAGCTCAAGGGCAAGAAAGCGGCTGCGATCGAGCGTGCCGTGCAGGCTTACTATCTTGGCTAGGGTGTCGGCTCGCTCGCGCGTTCTCAATCGTGACGTCTTCGTCAATTGTCCGTTCGACGACGCCTATCTCCCTTTCGCGGGCCCACCAAGGGCAACAGCGCTACCAAATAGGACAGACGGGCCGGTGAGGACCGGCCGCTCGGAAATTCCCACTGCGAAAACCAGTCCGCCAGCTCACCACTTCGTCTTCAGGCCGACCGAGAGGATGTCGACGCTTTGCTCGGCGAAGCCGACGAAGGCCCGAGCGGCGCCCGAAGTGGTCGTCGCGCGATTGATCGGCGCATCGTCGAAGAAGATGTGCGAGTAGCCGACATCCACCGAGGTGCTCTGCGTGATCTTGTAGTTGAAGCCGGCGCTGACCCAGACCCGATCGCTATCGGTGATCAGCGTGAAGCGCTGCTCGGCGGTGCGGATCGGCGAGATCTCGTAGGCGACGCCGCCGCGCAGCGTCAGATTGGGCGAGTAGTCGTATTCGCCGCCGAGCGCGAAGAACCAGCCGTCGTCCCAGTTGAAGTCGAAGCGGGAGACTGTCTGGCCGACCGCAATGGGTGCGATGGCGGCACCACCCGCGCTCGTGGCCTTGAAGTCGACGGTCTGCAGCCGGCTCCAGTTGGTCCATTCCACAGTGGCCAGCAGCCGCGTCGACTTGGTCAACTCGTGGCGCAGGCTGAGCGTCACCATCTCAGGCAGGGTGATGTCGGCCTCGAGGCCAACGCCCCGGAATGGGAAAGCCCCAGGGACAACAGGAGCGTTCAGAATGCCGCCCACCTTGAAGAAATCACCCTCGACCGTGTGCTTGATCGGCGAGCGGTAGCCGACGCCGAACGTGGTGCCGGGGACTGGGGTCCACAGTGCGCCCGCAGTACCGCCAAAGCCGATATCATCCACTTCGAAACCAGCGCTGGATTGGGTCGGCAGGGGTGCCAAAGACGATGCCGGAGCGGCCTTGAAGGTGATCTTGGCGTATTGGATCTGCGCGCCGATGCCCAGGGCGAACGTCGGCGTCAGGTTGTAGGACAGCATCGGGTTGGCGTTCAGCGTGAAGATCTTGCCCGAGCGCCCGTGCATCTGGCCGGCCCAGTTGGGATCGTCGAACTCGTTGGCAAGCCCGAACGGCGCATTGATCGCCATTCCGGCGACAAGCTGGTTGCTCAGACGATAGGCATAATAGCTCGATGAGAGCGCGGCTATCCGGCCGAAATCGACTTCTTGGCCCACCGCACTGGAACCGGTCGGCGTCGCCGTCCCCGTCTGCGACGTCACGCTGGCATTGGGCACCAGCAGCGTATAGGAGCTTTCCGAGGTCAAGCCCGGCGCGGCTTGAGAGATCGCCGCCGAGTTCCAGAAGCTCGAACTCAAAGCCCCGCCCGCACCGTTGCCGGCGAACGAGGTGCCTTGGAAGGTCGTCGACTGCTCGCGCACCGCCAGGCCGCCGGCCATCACCACTCCACCGGCGGCCGTCAGCGCGGCGCCAGCAACCAGGCAGCGGGCGGCGTGACGAGAGAGTTTGCCTGTCCTGCGCATGTAATCCCCCCAAGCGAAGGCCAAATTCTGAAAGCAGCAAGCGGTGTCGCTTGCCACACAGTGGCCACAAACTACCTGCCGGTACCGCCACAGCACAATTCAATTGCATTGGACTGCATGGCGGCGGCGTCGCTATTGCTGATCACTGAGGCAACTTTGCCACGCGCACGTGCGGCACGACGGACCGCGCCGATGGCCTGGGCAGAACCTGTTGAAAAAGAAAACCGGCCCGGACGAGCCGGGCCGGTTCTCAGCGCAACCGGGCTGCGGCAAAAGCTGCGCAAGGCCCGGCTCTCCCCCCGGAGAGCAACGTCGGGCGTCACCGCCACGACACAACTATGATTAACGCAGAACAACCGTCCTCCCGCAAGGTAGCTGTTGCAACAGAACCCGCTGGCGATGCAATGCTGCAACACCCGTCGCCGTCGAGCCCCTTCCTGCCGTCGCTACACCGGGCGCGGTGCGCGGCGGATGCCGAACAGGTGGTCAACCGGACCATGGCCCTGCCCGACACGCATGTCCTTGGCTGACTGCAGTGCCTCCCAGACGAACTGCTTCGCCCGGCGCACAGCGTCTGGTCGCGCAACGCCGGCGGCCATGAGGGCCGCGATCGCCGCCGCCAATGTGCAGCCGGTACCGTGCGTATTGCGCGTGGCGACGCGCGGCAGCGCCAGGCGGATCACGCCCTCGGCGGCGAACAGCAGGTCGACCGCCTCATCGCCCTCCGCGTGGCCGCCCTTGATCAGCACAGTCTTGGCGCCGAGCCCCAGCAGGGCACGGCCCTGCACGGCCATCTCCGCCTCAGTGGTCGCAATGGCGGTATCGAGCAGGCGGGCCGCTTCCGGCAGATTGGGCGTGATCACCTCGGCCAATGGAATGAGCCGGCGGCGAATGGATTGAATGGCATCCGCCGCCAGCAGCACGTCGCCGGACGTCGCCACCATCACCGGGTCGACGATGATCGGCAGGTGGCTGTAGCGGACGAGGCCATCGGCCACGGTCTCGACCGTCTCGCGCGTTGCCAGCATGCCGGTCTTGATGGCGCCGACGGCCAGGTCGGTCATCACCGCATCGAATTGGGCGGTGATGAAGGCGGACGGGACGGCATGCACGCCGCTAACGCCGGACGTGTTCTGCGCCGTCAGCGCGGTCAGCACCGAAGCGCCGTAGACGCCGAGCGCGGTGAACGTCTTCAGATCGGCCTGGATGCCGGCGCCGCCCGAGCAATCCGAGCCGGCGATGGTCAACGCGATGGGGGGCGAAGGTACAGGCATGATGGGCCGTTGTCCTTGACAGGCGTGGGCCGATGATCGGTAAATCGCAACATGGCAGTCGACGCAAGCGATCCCTAAGAGGAGCGATGGCGCACCATAGGGCTTGTCTTGGGCCAAATGCTATTCGTCGTCTTCACGCAACGGCACGACAACATCATTCGCATCATCTCGGCCCGTAAGGCCTCTCGCCATGAAGAAGATCGCTACTACCGGCAAGCGTTACCTTAAGGATGACGGTTGGCATGACGACAACGGTCTGCTGCCCATTTCCGACGCAGAATGGGAACCGCCCATGACGGACGAGGAGGTGATGATCGCCGCCCTGTCCGATCCCGATGCGCAGCCGAGCACGCCGGAGCAGCTCGCGCGCATGCGCCGCGTCTCCTTTGCCTGGCACGTGCGCTGGAAGCTCGGGCTGTCGCGGGAGGAGTTCGCGCGCCGCTTCGGCATCCCCCTCGACACCCTGCGCGACTGGGAGCGGCACCGCGCCGACCCCGATCAGGCCGCCCTCAGCTACCTCAAGGTCATCGCCCGGAACCCGAATGCCGTCGCGACCGCCCTCGAAGCGGCGGAATGAAGCTCGGCGCGGCGTTGCGACTATGGCAGGTCAGCGCCCCTGGCCCTTCTTCATGATGTCGGTCTGCAGCTTCTCGGGCGCCACCAGCTCCTCGATGCGGGCGAGTGCCGGGAAGGTCTCGATCAGCCACTGGCCGAACCAGTTGAGCGAGCCGGTCAGGAACAGGATGCCGGTCAAGACCAGGATCAGACCCATCACCTTCTCGACGGCGCCGAGGTGGCGGCGGAAGCGCTGCATGAAAGTCAGGAACGGCCGGATCGCCACCGCGGCCATGATGAACGGAATGCCGAGCCCCAGCGAGTAGACGAACAGCATCGCGACGCCGGAACCGACAGTGGCCTCGTTGGCGGCCACCATCAGCACCGCCGACAGGATCGGGCCGATGCACGGCGTCCAGCCGAAGGCGAAGGCGAGCCCGATGACGTAGGCGCCGGTGAGGCTCGCGCCCTTGGTCTGGGCATGCCAGCGCGCCTCACTATAGAGGATCGGGATCTTGAGCAGGCCCAGAAAGTGCAGGCCGAACAGGATGATGACACCCCCCGCCAGCATCGATAGCTGGTTCTTGTAGGTCTGGATCAGCTGGCCGAAGGCCGAGGCGCCCGCCCCCAGGCCGACGAATACCGTGGTGAAGCCCAGCACAAAAAACACCGAGGCCAGCACGACGCGCCGCCAGACTTGCGCATCCAATCCCTTCTCACCTGTCATCTGATCGATGGACGTGCCACCGATGTAGCCGAGATAGGGCGGCACTAGCGGCAGCACACATGGGCTCAGGAAGCTGACGAGGCCGGCCAGGGCAATGCCGAGATAGATGGAAACGTCGGGCAGCATGGGCTCCTGCGGGCTACGAGTATTTTTCCGCCACTCTCACGTTCGAGGTTGCGGGCACGGTCGCATTTCACCCTGAGCGGAAGGTCCCGGGTTCTATGGATGCTACACATCTGCTAAGTTCGCTCACTCGCACTGGTGCGGCACCCTTGACCGGAGAGACTGTCGATGAATGTTATCCGCAATTTGAAGTGCTGTTTCGCGGCGATGTCGTGCGTCTTCCTGTTGGCGTCCGATGGTGTCGCCCAAACTGCGAAAGACGTCGTGGGGACTTACACGATTGTCTCAGCCAACATAGTCCAAGGCGATAAGAAGGTCGAGCCATTTGGACCGACACCGAAGGGTATGATGACGTTGGATGCGAACGGTCGCTATACACTAATCCTGACGCGACCGGGATTACCGAAATTCGCCACCAACAATCGAGATACAGGCACCGGTGAGGAAAACAAGGCAATCGTCGGAGGCAGCATCGCTCACTTCGGGACCTATACAGTGTCGGATGGTGCAATCATTTTCCGAGTCGAGAGTAGTACGTTTCCAAATTGGGATGGTCAGGAGCAGAAGCGCGCACTGACGTTGAGCGGTGATGAACTCAAATACACGGTGGCCTCATCGGTCGGCGGAACCGCGACGCTGGTTTGGAAGCGTGGCAAATAGGCGTCGGAGAGGAGCGTCAGTGATGACTGGCCCCGCCGGAACCTGCTGCTCTTTCGACATTGCCGCAACTCGACGACTGAGGTTGCAAAATACAAAGTCATCATGACCGTCCTTGGCCCATCGCGTCGCGGCCTTCTCGTCGGCGTCCGACGAGCGGCGGGCCGGTACACCCGGCGGTGCAGCCGCTCCGGCTTGGTTTTCACCGTCCACCATACCCCGGATCGTCCAGGTTCAGCAGCGGGTCGGCGACCATCGGCGCGCCAAAGTGCAGGTGGCACTTCTCGCATCCGGTGATGGTCCAGCCCCTACACTTGATCCAACCGCTTCCGCCAGTAGTCCGGGCGCCGATGCAGGTGCATGACCGCCACGATCACGTTTTCTTCCGGAAGGTCCGCGTCAACGATGGCATAGGGGAAGCGGTTGATAAGGTATCTGCGAACACGCGGACCAATGCGTTGCCAGGCTTTCGGATAGTCCTCGATCCTGGCCACGCCATCGCGAACTACAAGGGCAAAGACCCGACCCAGGCCAGAAGACTGAGCCTCGTAATAGGCGACGGCCTCGTCCAGCTCGGTTTCCGCCTCCGCGAGAAACCGGACGGTCACGGCTTCAAGTGCCTGGCCAGCACATCCTCGGCATCACGCGCGGTGGTCTCGCCGCGCAGATAGGCATCGAGCCGCCGCTCTCCTGCCTCGGCCCACGCGCGGTCGATCTCGGGGTCGGGCTTGTCGAGCGTTGCCAACAGATGCTCGACGAGCTTGATCCGCTCGCTGGCCGGCAGCCGCTCGACTTCCTCGACCAAGTCTTTCGATCTCGCGTTCATGTTTCCTCATAGCACAAGTCAGGCACGCTCGTCTTGTCTGCTACCGTCCGCCATACCCCGGATCGTCCAAGTTTAGCAGCGGGTAGGCGCTGTGCACGCGCGGGTCGGCGACCATCGGCGCGCCAAAGTGCAGGTGGCTCTTGTCGAGGCCGGCAAAGGAGGTGACGCCGAGCAGGCCAAGCGAGCTGTTAACCTCGATCTCCAGGATCTCCAGCATGCGCTCGATGCCGGCGGCGCCGGCCGCCGCCATGGCGTAGCAGTAGAGCCGTCCCATGCCGACCGCGTCCGCGCCCAATGCGATCGCCTTGATGATGTCGGTGCCACGCGTGAAGCCGCCGTCGACGACGATCATGGCCTTGCCCTTGATGGCGTCCACCACCTCGGGCAGCACCTCGATGCTGCCGCGCCCGTGGTCGAGCTGGCGGCCGCCGTGGTTCGACACATAGACCACCTCGACGCCGTGCTCGACGGCGATGCGGGCATCCTCGGCCGTGCCGATGCCCTTGATGAACAGCGGGATGGAGTGCTTCTTCTTGAAGCGCGCCACGTCCTTCCAGGAAAATGCCGCCTGGAAATCCATGCCGCCGATGCTGCCGCGCCAGGGCAGGTTGGCGCGTTTGGAGATGTCGCGCTCGCGGCGGCTGTAGATCGCCGAATCGACGGTGATGCAGAAGGCGTCGAAGCCGGCGGCGATAACCCGCTCGGCGTGTGCATCGACAAATTTCTCGTCACCGCGCACGTAGAGCTGGAACATGTTGAAACCGGGGGAGTCCTTGGCGATGGCCTCGATCTGGGCGGCGTTGACCGAACTCAGGATCATGGGAATGCCGAACGCCTTGGCGCCCTTGGCCACCGTGACGCCGCCGCCCGGCTCGAATGACGGCAGTCCGCCGACCGGCGCCAGCAGCACGGGCAGACGCACCTTCTTGCCGAGGAACTCGCGGGAAGCATCGATCTTCGACACATCGCGCAAGACGCGCGGCCGGAAGGCGATGCTGTCCAGAGCCAGCCGGTTGCGGCGCAGCGTGGTTTCCGTCTCGCTGCCGCCGATCAGATAGTCCCATACGGAGGCATCGAGCCGCAGACGCGCCGCCTTGACGAACTCGTGCAGGGTCCGGAATTCCTTGTCGAGACCGCTCGGCATGCTCTTCGTGCTCCCTCAATCCTGTTGCGACCCTGCGCCGGTGTCGGCACCAGGTGCCTGAAGTCGTGGGTACAGGCATTTGAACTTGATGCGGGTGACATCGGTTGTAAAGCGCCGATCGCAGTCGTCTTCAGGTCCGCGCAAGAGCCGTGATAGTGTCGGCCGACTCGCGCTGCCGCGGAGGATTGCGACGCTGCGGCGGGTTGCAGCACTCTTGCTCGAGGATTGAAGCAAACACGATGCCACTGGAAATCATTCTGACGCTGCTTGCGATCTGCGTGCTGATCGTTCTCTCGGCATTTTTCAATGGTTCGGAGACCGCGCTCACGGCGGCGTCGCGGGCCCGGATGCATGCACTGGAGCAGGAGGGCAACACGCGCGCCGCCCTCGTCAATCGCCTGATCGGCTCTCCCGAAAAGATGATCGGTGCGGTTTTGCTGGGCAATACGCTGGTCGATGTTCTGGCGGCGGCGCTGGCCGCCAACCTGGCTGTCAGCATGATCGGCGAGGTCGGCGTGGTCTATGCCTCGATCATCGTCACGATCCTGATCGTCATCTTCGCCGCCGTCCTGCCCAAGACCTATGCGCTGGCGTTCTCTGATCGCTCGGCCTTGCTTGTCGCGCCGCCGATGCGGCTGGTTATCGTCGTTCTGACACCCGCGACCATGGCGATCCAGTTCATTGTCAGGCAACTGCTGAAGCTGACGCCGAGCCGGCAGGACGATGCCGCCAACATCCTGGCTGCGCATGAGGAAATCCGCGGCGCCATCCAGTTGCAAACCAAGGAAGGGGCGGTGGCACGGCATGATGCCGAGATGCTCGGCGGCGTGCTCGACCTGCGCGATCTGCAGGTGCTCGACATCATGGTGCATCGCACGAAGATGGAGCGGGTCAACGCCGACGACCCGCCGGAGAAAATCATCGATGATGTCTTGAAGTCTCAGTATACGCGCGTGCCGGTCTGGCGCGAGGCGCCCGACAACATCATCGGCATCCTGCACACCAAGGATCTGCTCGCAGCCTTGGGGCAGCTCAATTGGGATGTCTCCAAACTGGACGTCATGAGCTTTGCCACGTCGCCGTGGTATGTGCCCGATACCACCGGCGTGAAGGCCCAGCTCAATGCCTTCCTGAAGCGCAAGGCGCAGATGGCGCTGGTGGTCGACGAGTATGGCGAGGTGCAGGGTCTGATCACGCTCGAGGATATCCTCGAGGAGATCGTCGGCCAGATCGCCGATGAGCACGACACCCACGAGACCGCCATCCGGCCGCAGACGGACGGTACGGTCAACGTCGATGGCGCCATCACGATACGCGATCTGAACCGGCAGATGGGCTGGGATTTGCCGGACGAGGAGGCGACGACCATCGCCGGCCTGGTGATCCATGAGGCCCAGACCATCCCGGAGCCGGGCCAAGTGTTCACCTTCTACAATTACCGCTTCGAGATCCTGCGCCGCAATCGCAACAAGATCACGGCCGTCCGCATCAAGCCGTTGAAGCCTGCCGCAGCCAAGGACCATGGTGAAACCGATCCGATGGCGACAGGCTGAGTTCGTGGTTCGAGCGATGTCGATCGCATGTGGCTTGACGCGCAGTTGAATGCCGCGAAACGAGCCCGCGTCGGGGCCGAGCCGGATCACATCCCTGTCCGCTTTGGCTTTGACGGTGTGGGCGCCAAAAATTTGAAGCGTGGCCCAAGCTGAGGGAAAATGCAGGGGTGCATGTGAAAAAAGGGCCGCCTAGCGGCGGCCCCCTGCATTGCGATAGCTCGCGATCACGTGTGACCGAGGGTCAGTGCTGGCCCCAGACCTCGACGATCGCGCGGCCCTTGCCCTTGGCGCTCGGGTCGATCAACCGGCTACGGTAGCGCGCCTCGATCTGGGTGATGACGCGGGTTCCCCCCTTGAGGTCGATCGGACCATAGGTGCTGCCGGCATCGACGCGGGACTTGACCGGCGTCACGTCTTCCTGGCCGCTGGCGTAGACCACGCGCACTTCGTTGAGGGTAATGGCACGGTCACGCACGGTGACGCGAATCCGCTTGAAGCCACCCTCATTCTTGCCGACCGGGATCACGTCCTTGTCGAAGCCGACGAAGCCGGCAGTCTGGGCGCCGAGCAGCACCCAGCCTTGATTGTACTTGCGGCCCTCGCCCTGCGGCCCGAGCCAGCCTGAGGCATAATCACCAAACACTTCCACCGTCGCCTGCCCCTTGACGTTTGGGCGTGAGCGGTAGTTGAACTGGATCTCGCGGATGAACCGGTCGCCCTTGAGATCGAGCCACTTGGTGTAGGTGCTGAGCTTCAAGTCCTCGTTGATGGCGAGCGAATCGGGCTCGCCGTTGGCGTAGATGACCTTGAGTTCGTTGATGTGGATATCGTTATCCAGCACGCGCAGGCGCAGGCGATCGAACTTGCCGATCTCACCGCCGACGCGGATGACATCGCGATCGACGCCGAAGCCGACCTTTTGCGAGCCGAACAGGACGCCGGCGGCCGTGACTTGGCCCGGCTGAGCCGTTGTCTTGGTGCCGACCGTTGCAGGTCCAGCGATGGCACTGCTGGGTGCGGCAGGTGTCGCGGAAGGCGGCGCCGCCATCGCGGCCGGCGATGGCGTCACGCCGGGCGTGGTGCGAGCCGCTGTCGCGCCGCCGCGGCTTTGCAGGCCCCAGACCTCGACGGAGGCCTTGCCCTTGGCGGCTGTGTTGGGCTCGAAGACCAAGTTCACCTGGTCGATGAAGCGCTCATCGCCGCGCAGGTCGATCGGCTTGGTGCGCTCGCCGGACAACAGATTGATGCGGCGATCCTCGTTGTGCAGCGTACCGTTGTTATAGATGACCTGGACACGGGTCAGAACGATCGGGTTGTCTTCGGCTTCGAGACGGATCGCCTTGACCCGGCCCTTCGCCTTCGACACGTCGACGAGATCCTTGCCCTTGCTGAGGTCGACTTCCGTCGTGCCCATCAGTACCCACCTGTCGCCGCCCGTTTGCGCCTCGGCGGCGGACCATACGCCGACGGCCACGAGAGCGAGGGCTGTCAATATCAGCCTCCGAAACATGCTACGCACTCCCTGTTTGTTACGTGAAGCCCCCGGCTTCCAGTGCTCTTCTACTGTATTGTTGAATGCAAAGAAAGACGCGGAAATATCAGCTGCTAAAACAATGTGATGGCTCCTGATGCAAAAGGGACACATCAAGAGGCGCCGCGCCGGCCCTGCTGGATTGTTTGCAACGCTGCAACAAGGGCCTTAGCATTCCGTGCCGGCGAAGGGCCGCACGACAAGGGGAACGCAGGCAATGACGATGGCGGGTATGGCGGCGGAGGGAATGGCGGAGCGGGTTGCGGCGGTCATCGGCATTTTGCGCCAGCGTTTCGGCGAGCGTGTCCAGACTGGCGAGGCGATACGGCGCCAGCATGCTCACACGCTGACCTGGATCGCCAATCAGCCGCCCGACGCCGTGGTCTGGCCTGAGAGCCAGTCAGACGTTGCCGAAATCGTCGGCCTGGCCGCACGCTATCGCGTACCGATCATCCCGTTTGGTGCGGGCACGTCGCTGGAAGGTCAGGTGAATGCGCCGCGCGGCGGCATTTCCATCGATTTCCAACGCATGAACCGCATTCTCGCGGTCAATGATCGCGACCTCGATTGCAGCGTCGAGCCCGGTGTCTCGCGCAAACAGCTCAACGAGCACCTGCGCGACATGGGCCTGTTCTTTCCTGTTGATCCGGGCGCCGAGGAAGCCACCATCGGCGGCATGGCCGCGACGCGCGCCTCCGGCACCAACGCCGTGCGCTATGGCACCATGCGCGAGAATGTCCTGTACGTGTCGGCGATCCTCGCCGACGGACGCGTGGTCAAAAGCGCCGGGCGGGCGCGCAAGTCGGCGGCTGGCTACGATCTGACCCGGCTGCTGGTCGGCTCGGAGGGCACGCTCGGTGTCATCACCGAGATCGGGCTCAGGCTCTACGGCATCCCCGAGGTCATCCTGTCCGCCGTCTGCCCTTTCCAGACCGTCGAGGGCGCGTGCAACGCCACGATCCAGGCGATCCAACTGGGGCTGGGCATCGCCCGCATCGAATTGCTCGACGAGATGCAGGTCTACGCCGTCAATCGCCACGCGAAAATGACGCTCGAGGAAGTGCCGACGCTGTTTCTGGAATTCCACGGCACCAAGGTCTCGGCCCCAGACCAGGTGGCGCAATTCGAGGCCATTGCGCGCAGCGAAGGCGCGCAAAGGTTCGACTGGGCCGAGCGCGAGGAGGATCGTCGCCGACTATGGAAAGCGCGCCACGATGCCTACTGGTCGGTGAAAGGCACGTGGCCCGCCAGGGAGGCGTTGGCGACCGATGTCTGCGTGCCGATCTCGCGGCTGGCCGAGTGCGTGCGTGAGACGCAGGCCGACATCAAGCGCTGCGGATTGATTGCGCCGATCGTCGGCCATGTCGGCGACGGTAATTTCCATGCGCAACCCATGATCGACATGACCAACCCCGCCGAAATCGCAACGGTGAAAGGGTTCCTGGAGCGGCTGGTCGCCCGCGCGCTGGACATGGGCGGCACCTGCACCGGCGAGCACGGTGTCGGCCAGGGCAAGATGAAATATCTCGAGGACGAACTGGGCGCTGGCGTCTCGGTGATGCGCCAGATCAAGGCCACGCTCGATCCCCACGACATCATGAACCCCGGCAAGATCATTCCGGCGGTCGACTGA
Organism: uncultured Devosia sp.; assembly: GCA_964498125.1. Lineage (GTDB taxonomy): Bacteria > Pseudomonadota > Alphaproteobacteria > Rhizobiales > Hyphomicrobiaceae > CAMDBL01. Next base: position 46,580 of record CAZCGE010000098.1, read on the forward strand.
GCGCGCGTTGTTCGAACATCGGTTCATCGAATGACGGTATTGGAGCGGGTGAAGGGAATCGAACCCTCGTCATCAGCTTGGGAAGCTGCTTCTCTACCATTGAGATACACCCGCCTGACGTGCAACCGAGGCACTCCCGACCGGGGATTTCTAGCAGTTTTCGTAGCTGCATCGCAAGGCAAGAAGGCGGCGTGAAGGTCGGTTGTCGGGTCGGATGATCCGATGATGTGCAAGGTACATCTCGAACGCGTTCATTTTTCGAACACGATCTCGCGGGTCATCATGTCGTCGAAGGTGTAGAGGCAAGCCTCGGGTAGTGCTTCGTCCGCCAAGCCCAATGCACCGAGAGCACGTAGCCGGCCGATGGCGTAGCCTTCTTCGATTGCCTCCGGCAGGACAGCCGAAATGCCAGGGTTGTCGTCCAGAACGTGCTGGATTTGCCGCCTGTGCATTCGCACCATTGCCTCATGGCTGCGCGCGCGCTGCTCGGGTCGATTGTCCCAGACGAGCAGGTTTTTTGTCAGCGCGACGATGGTCTCCTCGAGTTCGTCGACCAGGGCCTTGCCCACGTCGGCCAGCTCCTCGGCGATGTTCTCCGCATCGATCTCGCTCATGCGCCCCGCGCGCAGCAGCGCCACCTGTTCCTGCACCCACGTATAGACGTCGTCCTCGTAGCGGGTGCGGGGCGGCGTCGGGGTCTTGGCTCGGGCGGTAGTGGCCATCAGGACTTCTTCCGCTTCGGCGCAGGCTGCGGCTCGAACTCGATCGGACGGTTCATCATGTCCTCGAATGCGTAGGGGCAGGACAGCGGCAGCGCATTCTTGGGCAATTTGGTCTCGACCAGCGCGCGACCTCGACCGTCGGCAAAGCCCTCCTCGATGCCTTCCAAGAGTACGGATTTGAGACCCGGATTGCGCCTGAGCAACCTCTGGATCTGCCGCCTCTGCTCGGCAATCGACTGCTCCCAGCTGCGCGACCTTCGCTCGGGCTGAAAATCCCATTTTAACAGATGCTGGGTGAGCACCGCGATGGCGCTTTCCAGCCTGAAGCGCAGCTCGTTGCCCACGTCGGACAGCTCCTCGACGATGTTCGACGTATCGATCTCACTCAGATTTCCGGACCGCAAAAGTGCGATCTGCTCATGGACCCACGTGTAGGCGTCGTCCTCGTAGCGGGTGCGGGGCCGGGTGGGGGGCTTGACTCGAGTTTTTGTTGTCATCGGCTATTTTTCTCGACGCGCTTTGCGCTTTCGTACAGGCGGCGGCACATAGACGATCGGGCGCGTCATCATCTCGTCGAACGAGTAGGGGCAGCTCGCGGGCAAAGCATCGTCCGGCAGTTTGGTCTCGTCCAAGGCTCGAACTCGTCCGTATTTATAACCTCGTGCCATGGCCTTCGAGAGCCGAGGTTTGAGGCCAGGGTTGTCCTCGAGCACATCCGCAATTCGGTCGCGTTGCTCTCTTACCGACAATTCCCGGCTGCGAGATCGCCGTTTGGATTGATGATCCCATTTCAACAGGTGATGGGTCAGGACAGCAATTGCACTTTCCAGGGTATAAAGCTCGGTCTTGCCCACGTCGGCCAGCTCCTCAGCGACATTGAGGGCGTCGATCTCGCTCATGCGCCCCGCGCGCAGCAGCGCCACCTGCTCCTGCACCCACGAATAGAGGTCGTCCTCGTAGCGGGTCGCACGGGACAGGGTGGGCGGACGCTTGGTGCTCTGGCGGGGCATGGGGGTCGGGCGGTTGGCAAAGGGCAGTTAGCAGTAGCGTAGCACAACTCGAGGCAGCAGCAGCACGATTGCCCCACTGCCCGCTGCCCGCTGCCTCAGCTCAGCGCCACGTTGGCGGCACTCTCCGGCAGCTCGTCGCCGAAGCAGCGCTGGTAGAACTCGGCGACCAGCGGCCGCTCCAGCTCGTCGCACTTGTTGACGAAGGTCAGCCGGAAGGCGAAGCCGATGTCGCCGAAGATCTCGGCATTCTCGGCCCAGGTCATCACGGTGCGTGGACTCATCACGGTCGACAGGTCGCCATTCATGAAGGCCGAGCGGGTCAGGTCCGCCACGCGCACCATGTTCGAAACCTGCTTCTTCTTGGCGTCCGACTTGTTGAAAGCCTTGACCTTGGCCAGCACGATGCGCGCCTCGTCGTCATGCGGCAGGTAGTTCAGCGTCGAGACGATCGACCAGCGATCCATCTGACCCTGGTTGATTTGCTGCGTGCCGTGATAGAGGCCCGACGTGTCGCCCAGACCAATGGTGTTTGTGGTGGAAAACAGCCGGAACGCGGGATGCGGGCGGATCACCTTCGACTGGTCGAGCAGCGTGAGCTTGCCGGACACCTCGAGCACGCGCTGGATCACGAACATGACGTCGGGACGGCCGGCGTCGTACTCGTCGAAGCACAGCGCAACATTGTGCTGCAGCGCCCAGGGCAGGATGCCCTCGCGGAACTCGGTGACCTGCTTGCCGTCCTTGAGCACGATCGCGTCCTTGCCGACCAGATCGATGCGGCTGACGTGGCTATCGAGATTGATGCGGATGCACGGCCAATTGAGGCGCGCCGCCACCTGCTCGACGTGCGTCGACTTGCCGGTGCCGTGGTAGCCCTGAATCATGACGCGGCGGTTGTGCTTGAAGCCGGCCAGGATGGCGAGCGTGACATCGCGATTGAACAGATAATCCGGATCGAAGTCTGGGACGTGCTCGTCAGGCTTCGAATAGGCGGGCACTTCGAGGTCGCTGTCGATGCCGAACACCTGCCGTACGGACAGCTTCATGTCTGGCATGCCGGGCACACCGGCGTGAGCCCCGACCTGGGATTGGGCGCGCATGTTTGTCGTGATCCGGATGCTAGGTGTTGCCTGTTGGCCTGCCATCGACGTGCAGACCGCGTGTCATGGAAAGTCGAACGGCGGGGAATGTCACATGAGAGTGGGGCCCGTCAGACCAGCCCCGCCTGTTTCAGATAGTTATAGGCTTGGATGATCTCGCGCAACTTGTCCTCTGAGCGCTTATCGCCGCCGTTGGCGTCGGGATGGTGCAGCTTGACCAACTCCTTGAACTTCGCCTTGATCTCCTCGCGCGTGGCGCTTTCAGATAAATGCAGACAATCCAATGACTTGCGTTCAATCGGCCGAAGCTTGCGGCGCTGCTGCGGCGGCGCCTCGCGTTCTTTGCGGGCCCGCCATGCAAAAAAGTCGTGCGGATCGGCGGCGCGTGGTCTGGCACCCGTGCGACCCGCGCTCTGCGTGGTTCCCTGTGATCCGGAGTTGGCGGCAACCTTCCAGGTCGGCCGGTGGCCGGTGAGCGAATCCTTCTGGAAGTCGGCGACTTCGTTATCGCTCATGCCGTCGAAATAGTTGTAGGTCGCATTGTAGCGTCGGACATGCTCGACGCAAAAGAGATAGTACTCGCCGTCGCGGCCGCGTCCCATCGGCGCGCGATGCAAGCCTGGAGCCGGGCACCCCTTCCACTGGCAGCTGGGATGCTGCGTGGGCTCGGGTTGGGCGCCCTCACTGCGGGCCTTGGAGCGGATGCTATCGAAATATTTCGAGTCGAGCTTCATGCCGGTCACTATGGTCCAAACGCCGTCCGGCGCACAAGTCCGCGCGGCAAACATATCTGCCGCGGCGGCCAAAACACACTATCGCACACTCTCGCCCAAAAAGCCTGTTCCATAACAGTGGCCGCAACGTGATACCACCTTGACCCAAGATCACGGCATGCCGCCGCGTGTCGGCTTTATCATCCGTGCGATCGGCTGGCGTGCAGGTGCCCATGATCCTGACAGGAGAGTGCTTAATGTCTGTTGAAGCCGACATTCGCGCACGGCTGATGGTGACGCTCGAGCCGACCCGCCTCGATGTCCTCAACGAGTCGCATCTGCATGCCGGACACGGCTCTTCTCCCGGCACCGGCGAAAGTCATTTCAGTGTGCTGGTGGTGGCGCCGGCCTTCGCCGGCAAGTCGCGCCTGGAACGCCACCGGCTGGTCAATGCGGCGCTGGCCGAAGAGCTGCAACACAGGGTTCACGCCCTGGCGATCAAGGCATTTGCGCCCGGCGAGCCGATGATCAGTTGAGTGCGCGGTTAATATGCCCGATGGGCGCGTCGAGCCTAGCTTGTTGCAGCAGGTGCCCGACCTCATGTCAGTCACCTTATTGGCTGCGCGATCGGGTACTAGCCCTTGATGATGCGATTGCGCAGCACGCCTAGCCTCTCGACCTCCAGCTCGATGATGTCGCCGCTCTTCAGGAAACGATTGCTCTCCAGCCCGCTGCCACCACCGACGGTCCCTGAACCGATGAACTCGCCGGCGTACAGCGTCTCGCTCATGGAGATGTGGGCAAGGATGTCATCGAACTTGTGGTGCATGGTCGAGCTGTTGCCACGCGACCATTCCTCGCCATTGACGCGCGCCACCATTGTCAGATTGTAGGGATTGGGAATGTCGTCGGCGGTGACGAGCCAGGGGCCCAGCACGTTGCCGGTGTCGAAGTCCTTGCCCTTGGCCGGGCCGAGCTGTCCCGCCATTTCGATTGCTTGCGCATCGCGCGCACTGACGTCGTTGAAGATCATGTAGCCGAAGATGTGCTCGTGGGCCTTATCCTTGGCGATATCCTTGCCGGTCTTTCCAATGACGATGCCGAACTCGAGTTCGTAATCGAGCAACTCGGCGAAACGCGGCCAGAGGATGTCTTGGCCGGTGCCGATGACGGAAAAGCGGTTGGCCTTGTAATAGATCGGCTGCTTGTACCAGATCGGCGCCGGCTTGAATCGGCCTTCGGTGCGCGCGGCCTCGACTTTGGCCTCCAGATCTGCCGCCTTGGCGTTCATACGGCGGAAAGACTGCTCACGGGCCTGAATCAGGTGCTTCTCGAACGCCATGCAGTCACGCATCTGCCGCGGCTCGGGCAAGGGCGCCAGCAGGCGCACATTCTCCAACGCGATGACATGCCGGGCCGCCTGGTGCAAATGCCGGGCGGCATCAAGCCCGGATGCGCCCGCATTGATCAGCCCCAGCATGCTGGCGAACTGGGCCGAACCATCCGCAGCCGTGAAATCGACCACCGACGTCGTATCGGCGCCCAGTGCGCCGATATGCGGACTGCCACCGCCGGTCGTGAAGGTCACGAGTTTCATAGCCAGATCTCCTCTCCCGATTGCAGTGCCGCTTTCTGCCCTGTGGCGAGACGCCGTCCTACATGCATATCGGCCTACCAGTTCGTGCGCCAAACGGCCATAGTTGGACGACGCCTACGAGAGGGGGTTGCCCGAAGCCGTGTGGGGCGGTATGGCCCAAATACTGGAAACCGAGGCCACAGCGAAAGAAAAACCGAATGCTGAACCGCAAGTCGATCTTGGTCACGGGAGGCGCCGGCTTCCTCGGCTCGCATCTGTGCGACCGGCTGATCGCGGCCGGACACGAGGTGGTCTGCGTCGACAACTACTTCACCGGCACCAAGCGCAACATCGATCACCTGATCGATCATCCGCGCTTCGAGCTGGTGCGCCACGACGTGACGTTCCCACTCTATGTCGAGGTCGACCAGATTTACAATCTGGCCTGCCCGGCCTCGCCGGTGCACTATCAGCATGATCCTGTGCAGACGACCAAGACCTCTGTGCACGGTGCAATCAACATGCTGGGGCTGGCCAAGCGCCTCAGATGCCGCATCCTGCAGGCCTCCACCAGCGAGGTCTATGGCGATCCGGTCGAACATCCGCAGCGAGAGTCCTACTGGGGCAACGTCAATCCGATCGGTCCACGCTCCTGCTACGACGAAGGCAAGCGCTGCGCCGAAACGCTGTTCTTCGATTACCTTCGCCAGCATCGCCTCGAGATCAAGGTGATGCGCATCTTCAACACCTATGGCCCGCGCATGCACCCGAGCGACGGCCGCGTCGTGTCGAATTTCATCGTGCAAGCGCTGCGCGGCGAGCCAATCACCATCTTCGGCGACGGCAGCCAGACCCGCTCGTTCTGCTACGTCGATGATCTGATCGAGGGCATGCTGCGCTTGATGGATAGCCCCGCCGAGCTGACCGGCCCGATCAACATCGGCAATCCGAACGAGTTCACCATCCGCCAGCTTGCCGAGCGCATTATCGCGCTCACCGGGTCGCGATCCACGATCGTTTCGATGCCGCTGCCGCAGGATGATCCTAAACAGCGCTGCCCCGATATTGCACTGGCCCGCGAGACGCTCGACTGGCAGCCGACGGTGCAGCTCGAGGAGGGTCTGAAGAAGACCATTGCCTATTTCGACAAATTCCTGAAGGAAGGGACGTAGGGTGCAATAGCGTAGCGCAGCGCAGCGTATTGCACTGGCGGTGGCGCCACGCAGAGACCACGGTGCAATACGCTGCGCTATTGCACCCTACAACCCTACGCCGCTCACCCTTTCGGCAGCGGATACTTGTCCAGATATTTCTGGTAGTCCGGCTCGACATCGATCTCGAGCGAGGCAAGGATCCGCACCACGGCGTTGTAGAAGCTCATGGTCACCGTCAGATCGACGAGCTGCTCCCTGGTCATGGCCGCCGACAGCGTGGCGAACGAGGCTGCGCTCATCTTGCCGTCGAGCGTCACTTCGCGCGCGGCCTTCAGCACGGACCGGGCCAATGCATCGAGTGCGCTGGGCTTGCCCGCCGTGTCGGCGATCAGGCCCTCGATATCAGCGTCCGTGACGCCGAAATCGTAGGCGATCTTGATGTGGTGCGACCACTCGTAGGCCGAACGCGCTAACCAGCCGACCTGCAGGATGGCCAGCTCCCGCAGGCGCTGGTCCATCGTGCTGCCGAAACGAATGTGGTAACCGACGCCCTGGAATGCGCGCAGCATCTTCGGGCTATGCGCCAACTGCTTGTAGAGCGTGATGTTGCGCTTGAGCAGGTCCTGGTGCTCGGGCGGCAAATCGGATTGCTCGAGATATGGTAGGCGAGCCATGGGCGATCACTCTCGATGTTGTCAGGAGGCGGCGGTTTCGGGGGTTCGTTCTGCGTCCGCCAATGCCGGCTCGGGCGTGGCGCCGAGCGCCTGCATGACGGCTTCGGGGTTGCGCGCGATCACCTTCAGATAGGCCCAGGCGGCGGCGTCCGGCTTGCTCTTCTCCTGCTCCCAGTCACGCAGCGTGCCGAGCGGAATCTGGAAGCGGGCCGAGAACTCCTC
>CAZCGE010000099.1:0-8295 GCA_964498125.1 uncultured Devosia sp.
CGACGCTCCGGTAGCAGAAGAGCGGGGCTGAAAAAGACGATGCGAACGCATGAAGGCCCCCGCGCGCGGGGGCCTTCATGCGTTCAAGACTGATGGATTATTGCTCCGGCCCGCCGATGCAATTTTACTCCGGCGTTGACAATTAATCCAATCGAGGGCGAACAGGTACGATTGATCATCAATCTGCTGCAGGGCGGGTATTACGGACAAGGCCCGAAGGGCCTGCACGTCATCGTGACGTGGCTCAACGATCACGGTTATTGCACGCGTCAGAGCGGCCTGTGCGGCATCGGTGCCTTGCATCAGCTCGTCGCCAACCCCGTCTATGGCGAAGCTGGCGCTTCATTACGTTCGAGGCGCCGAAGTGGCGCGCCCTCCCAGCGAGCGCACTTACCAGTCGCCGAACGCGCCGCCGTCGTGCGAGGCAAAACGACCGCGAGCTCGTCGCACTGCGAGCACGATTCAAGCTGCTCCCGCCGGACAGGCGAACACGGCCGGCGTAGCGCATGATCCGGCCTTTTCGCCGAGAGTTCCCGCCCTCTGGCCCGCCATCCGCACTACAACCATCGCAGGTGGCAGCGAGCCACTCGACGGAAGGTAAATGGACCTACAGCTCGCCTTCGGCCTTCAGCATACGGATACTCTCGCGCACGGCCGCAACGGTCTCGTCGACATCCTCGCGGCTGTGAACGCATGAGATGATCCCGCCGAGCTTGCCGTTTAAATCGACGCCGTTGACCAGGAGGGCCAGACGGAACTTCCGCGCGAGCCCTTCGGGCTGTTCGAGTATTTCGCGAAAGTGGATGCTCAGCGGGTCAAATTTACCGGGTCGAACGGGACGCCCTTTGGGATTGAGAAAGAACTTGAAGCTGCTGAAGGTCCCGTAGACCGCCCACGGCACGTTCTCCGAAGCGAGAACATCATTGAAGGCGTCCCGAAGCGCAGCCCCGGTGGCATTGGCACGCGCGCAGGCGTCCGTGGTTCCGACAATCTCCAGCGCGGCGATACCGGCTGCGGCGGAGACCGGATTGGCGTTGAACGTGCCCTGGTGCTTGATCTTCTCGCGCTTCTTGAGCGCCGTGACCTCGAAATCCAACTCGTCGAGAATCTCGCGCCGCCCGCACACCGCGCCTCCGGGCAATCCACCAGCAAGAATTTTTGCAAGAGCGGTCAGGTCCGGCATGATCCCGAAATGCTGCTGCGCTCCGCCGGGCGCAACGCGAAAGCCGGTCACGACCTCGTCGAATATCAACAGGATTCCATGCTTCTCCGTCTCCTCGCGTAGCGCGGTGAGGAACGACGGCGCGAGCGGGGCCGTACCGAAGGCCGACCCGGTGGGCTCCAGAATAACGGCGGCGATGTCGTCGTGGGCGCCGAATGCCTCCCGCATGGCCGCGACGTCGCCGGGCGGAAGCAGGATCACATTCTCCGCAATGCCGGCGATCACGCCCGTGGTGGGCGTTCCGTCGAAATGGTTCGCATAGCCCGGCGTCATGGAGTCGTACCAGCCAGAATAGTGGGTCATGAACCGCGCCAGCTTCGGCTTGCCAGTGAACGCGCGCGCAAGCCGAACGGCCATCATTGTCGCTTCTGTGCCGGAGGCCGTGAACCTCACCCGCTCGGCGGAAGGAATGAGCCGGCGCACCCATTCGGCCCAACGGATCTCGCGCGGATGATTGGCTCCGAATTGGGTGCTTCCCTCGAGCGCCGCATGGGTCGCGGCGAGCACGGCGGGGTGGCAATGCCCCAACAACAGCGAGCCGTGGCCGCCGAAATAGTCGATGTACTCATTGCCGTCGACATCCCATTTGCGTGATCCGCGCGCCCGATCAATGTAGACGGTGTAGGGTTTCAAATGGCGGGAGTCGTGGGCGATGCCACTCGGCAGCAGCTCGCGCGCCTCGGCCGCGAGCTGGGCCGAGCTCGGGGTCCGCCTGCGGTAGGCAGCCTCGATCCCCGAATTGCTGAGAGCCGCATCCTTCTGGGAGCCGACGCCGACCATGGTGCACTCCTGACGAAGTTTGCTGAAGGGTATCGTAAGTCGCAGGCGATCACAACCGAGGTATTCTGACCGAGGTGCTCTGGCCGATCCTGGAGGGACGACTATTTCCAGCGCATGTCGCGATCTCGACTGCCAGCCGCGCGACCGACGCTGCCGCTGGCCGAGGCCTGCCCGATTGAGACATGCGGCCGGCTTGAGAACGTGCCCGGCCACTCGAACTCGTGCAGATGGAAGGAACTCCGTCCAGCGTTGCCACGCCGAAGTCGGCTCGGTCATGTTCTTCTGCCGATGACGAGTTGGTTGGCGGCCGCGACCGTCTCGATGCCGGCCAGCCGCAACCCGTTCGGCTGGCGAACCTGCCAGCTCTTGAGGGCTCGCTCCGAGGTGCCGAGCCGCTCGCCGGCCTCGGCCCGAGTAAGCTCCCACCGTCGCCGGCGACGGAAAGCGTCTGTGACCTTTGTCGTTCTCCCGCTCTCGTCGCGCACGTCCTTGCCGATCCTGCGCCCGCCAAAGCCGCCCGCATCGAGAGCCTACAGATGACCGGACATCGCGTGTGCTGCAGAACCCGGACAACTCGCTTACCGGCGACAACGTCCTGTCACCGGTCCGCTCAGCGGTCTTGCCACGCCGAGTCATCTCGATTATGGTTTTTATCGATAACGTCCGTCCGTTGCCGATTATCTTTGACCGCTACGGCACCAGCGAAACGGCGACGTTCAGTGTCGTCAGTCGGCGCCTTTAAATCTGGGGTTCATATGGCATTTGGAACACGACTCGCGACCATCGCCACGGCGGTTGTGATGTGGTCAGGCGCGGTCACCGCGCAGACCGGGCCTCAGGAGTCTCGCCTCGACATGGTGTTGAAGCGGGACAAGCTGATTGTCGGGGCCTACAGCACGTCGCCGCCGATGGCCTTCATCGACAAGGATGGCAAGCTCACCGGCTTCGAGGTCGAGTTTGCCCGGCTCATCGCCAAATCTCTGCTGGGCGATCCCAACAAAATCGAGTTCGTGTCGGTGACGGCCGAGGGCCGCTTCCCGGCAGTGCTGTCGGGAAAGGTCGATTTCGGCATCGCCGCGACGACAATCTATCCCGAGCGCGCTATTCGGATTGCGTTCACTACGCCTTACATGGACAGCGCCAGCGCACTCATCGTACGCAAAGACGCTGGCCTGAATACGCTCAGTGATGTGAACAAGGATAACGTCACCGTCGCGGCACTCAATACGCCTGTAAGTCAGGACTCCGCCAAGAAGTATTTTCCAAACGCCAAATTGCTCAATTTCGAGGCGCCCAGTGCATTGTTTCTTGCGCTGAAGAGTGGAAGGGCAATGGGGGTATACGCCGACAAGCCGATACTGGATTACTATGCACTGGAAAACGGCGAGTTCAAGGTGCTGCCGGAATTGCTTACCGAGGTGATGAGCAACGCCCTGTTCGTCAAGCCGGGCGACTTCCAGTGGTGGCTTTTCCTCGATACGACTGTCCGCGAGTATCGCTACAGCTCGCGCTATTCGGATTACCGAGACCTATACCGCAAGTGGTTCGGCAAGAATCCGCCGCCGCAGCGCTTCTACTTGCCCGAGCAGGCGCCGAAGTAATCCGTCACCGTCGCCGGATCGGAGCACATGCCGATTGACCTTTCTTACATTGCCCGCAACATCCCGACGTTTGTCGAAGGGTTGACCATCACGGTCGAGTTGGCGATCCTGAGCATCGTATGCTCGCTCGGGTGGGGGCTCTTCGTCGTATTGCTCCGGACCGCGCCAGGCAGACCGCTGCGTTGGCTAGCGGTCGCATATATCGAGGTGGTGAGGGACACTCCGCTGCTGGTGCAGATGCTATTCATCTATTTCGGCTTCTCGATGGCTGGATTTGCCCTGTCTGGTTTTGCGTCGGCGCTGCTCGCGATCTCGCTTCAGCACGGCGGGTATATCGCGGAGATCTATCGTGCCGGGCTGGAATCGGTGAGCATCAAACAGGCCGAGAGCGGCAAGTCTCTGGGCATGAGCCGCTGGCAGGTCTTCACCATCGTGATCTGGCCTCAGGCGCTCGCACGGATCGTTCCCCCTCTCGGCAGCCAGTGCATTTTCATCACCAAGGACACCTCACTCGCTTCGGCTATCGCGGTCGCAGAGGTTACCCAGGTCAGCAAGATGATGAGCGAGCGTTCCGCTGCCGTCTATGAGATTTTCTTCACAGTCGCACTGATCTACCTCGCACTCACGTCGATCATCGTCCTGCTGACGCGCTTTGCCGAGCGGCGCCTGGCGGTGCTGCAATGAGCGGCTGGTCATTCGCCCCATTTTTCTTTGAGAGCCTCCCGTATCTCCTCAAGGCCGCTGGTATGACGTGCATGCTCTCCTTGGGAATAATCCCGCTTGCGGCGCTATGGGGAGCAACGCTGGCGCTGGCAAGCGTTTTCGGTGCGAGGCCGGTCCGCTGGATCGTGCAAGGCTATGTGTACGTCCTGCGAGGGGTACCGCTCCTGATCCTGCTCTTCGTCATGTACTACGCGCTTCCATATACCGGCATCGACCTGCCGCCGCTCGCCGGCGGCATCTTGGTCATCAGCCTCTATTATGCGGCCTTCATGAGCGAGGTGTTCCGCGCCGCGCTGCTGTCCCTGCCCCGCAGCCAATGGGATGCGGGGCGTTGCCTGGGGATGCATCAAGCGTTGCTGCTGCGCATCGTCGTCTTTCCCCAGGTATTGCGCATCGCCGCCCCGCCCTTCATCAATATCTGCATTATGATCGTAAAGGGGACTTCCCTGGTTTCCGTCATCGGCATCTGGGAGCTGACGCTCGCCGGCCGCGAAGTTGTCGAGCGGACCTTTGCGCCTTTCCAGATTCTTGGCGGCGTGGCGCTGATCTATTTCTGCATTTGCTTTACGCTCGCGGCAGTTGCTCGCCGCCTGGAGGCGAGTCGCCATTATGCCCACTGACAGCAGCTCCGCGGCTGCGCCGCGCGTGGCCATTCGCAATGTATCGAAGAGCTTTGGGCAGCGCGTTGTGCTCCGGAACATCTCGCTCGACGTCAAGGCAGGGGAGGCAGTGGCTATCATCGGCCCCAGCGGCTCCGGCAAGACAACGTTGCTCAGGTGCATAAATCTTCTCGAAGAATACGAGACAGGCGAGATTGCCGTCGACGGAGAGGTGATTGGATATCGGGTTGACAGCAGTGGACGGCGCGTTCGCCGCGCCGAGCGCGAGGTCGCCGCGATGCGATCCACGATCGGCATGGTATTTCAGAGCTTCAATCTGTTTCCGCACATGAATGTCTTGCGCAACGTCGTGACCGCGCCGGTGCGGGTGAAGGGCGTGCCTGCGGCGGAAGCCGAAGCGCTGGCACGACAGCTCCTGGCGCGCGTGGGCTTGTCGGACAAGATCGAGGAGCTTCCGATCCGCCTTTCTGGCGGGCAGCAGCAACGAGTCGCCATCGCGCGCGCGCTCGCCATGCGGCCGAAGCTCATGCTTCTGGATGAAGTGACCTCGGCGCTCGATCCTGAGCTGGTCGGCGAGGTGCTGGAGGTCGTCAGACAACTCGTAGCCGACGGCATGACGGTGATCCTGGTCACGCACGAGATGCAGTTTGCGCGGGATGTGGCGCACCGAGTCGTGTTCATGGACGAGGGCTCGATCGTCGAGCAGGGCAGCCCTGACGTTATCTTCACGCAGGCGAAATCGGATCGCTTGAAGGGATTTCTGAAACGGTATCGGGACGCGTATCTGCTCTGAATCTATCCGATCATCGCACCGAGGTCGACGATCACTACTGTTGAGGGATCCGGATGCCGGCCCGTCACGGACGCGGCCGCAGGCACCGGGGTCCCCGTCAGGAGGGCTGCAGGCAGTAACTCGGCTTGGTCTCTATCCATCGTCGGTTTCGGTATCGTCGAACCACCGTCCGCTCGTCACGGATTTGCAGAATAGGCTGATCACCTCTGCGCGACGGCAGGACTGGGTCAGACTCGTTGATTGATGACGCTGGCCCACACTCATCCTCCACACCCGATAGCTGCCGGTCAAGGCACGAACGGCGAACGCCGACGCGATGCACTCAGCTGCGGACGATGCGTCAGAAGGGCGCAGTCGTCGAGATGGGCCATAAGCGGCTGTTCTCACGGACGATAGTCCGAGTTCACCGTGTTATATTGCACCGCTATCTTCGCAGCAGGGGCCGATCACTTCACAGCCGTGCACTGCAGATCCGCGCCGACCGTCAGCGGACCGGAATACTTGGTCTTCAACTCGGCGATGGCAGGCTCCAAATTGAACGGGCCGACGTGGCTGACGATCAGATGCCCGACGCCTGCCTGTTGCGCAATCTGGCCGACGACCTCGGGAGCCGCGTGAAGCGGGTTCTTTGCGCCCGCTGGGATCGCCAGATGCATGATCAGAGCGTTCGCGCCTTTTGCGAACTCAACAAAGTTGGGGTTGGTTCCAGTCTGATCCGAGCTGAATACGACAGATACGCCTTTGGTCGTCACGCGGTACGCCAGAGTCGCCATCGGCCCGTGGGGAATGCCCAATGCCGTGACGGTCAGGCCATCAGCTTCGAACACTGTGGTGGCCTGTGCCTTCGTCGCATCGATGACGGATACCTTCAGAGGGACACCGCCACCGCTAGTGCCTTGCTTGGCGCCGAGCACGGGTCCCAGCACCTGGAAGGCGCCCGTCTTCTCGTCGAACAGTCGATTGAGGAACGTCTGAAAATCCGGCGCTGCGTCGTTCCCCGACGGTCCCACGATGGGCAACGGTTCCTTGCGCGACTGATGACTGAGCCAGAGCAGAGCTGGAAGATCCGACACGTGGTCGGGGTGGAGGTGGCTGATTCCAACCATCGCGAGATCGGCAAGTTTGCCATCGGCCTGCCCGAAGCGGCCGAACGCTCCACCGCCCATGTCGATGAGAACCTTGGACTGGCTGTCAACGCGCAGCAAGTAGCTTGTCGATGACCGGAAGCGGTTGATCGCCGGTCCACCGGAACCAAGGATCTGTACGACGACCGGACCGGCGTCACAGCCCTGGGCGAGTGCGGGCGACTGTGTCAGGAGAAGGCCGAGCATGGCGACGGTGGCAGATCGTTTCATTGGGGCACCTGCGTTGAGGTTTGAGCACTTCGGCACAAGAGCTGTCGTAACGATGACACGCATTGCTCATACCGCGTCGGGGCAGGATTTCCCACCGACCATGATCTTGACCGGTTGTATCTCTCGGAGTTGCCCGACGGGCACCGTCAGGTAGTCACAATCCAGCACGACGAGATCAGGGAGATTGCCGGGCTCCAGCGCGCCGATGCCGGTCTCTAGACGCAGCAGCGTGAAGGTGAGGGACGGGTGCCGAGTGCGTCCGTTGTCTACCCGATACCGTGAGTGAGATCCTCCGCATACGTCGGGCAGCAAGGGGCCACACCCGGCTATTCAGGCGCTAATCGTTCTGTAGGCGCTGCGTAATTTTGCAACACTTTTTGAACGACCGTGCTCCACGTGGCTTAAACCCAACCTACCTGGCAACACGGGCTGTTTGGCTTGGCTCGCCGCTCAACAGTCTTCAGCCGGAGACGGATCGATTACCCGCGCCCGCCGTCAGACCGTCGAAAGGAGATCGCTCTGATGCATGGATCGGGTTAGAGCAACATCCCGATTACCGTCACGATCGGGATCGCGGCGATTGCCACGATAGGTATGATATTCGGCCATCCCTGGCGCATCGAGATCCAAAGCATGATCGGCTCCATGCAGATTCCGACGAAGTCGGCCGGCAATTACGATCGAAGCCAGACACCCCTGCGGCTGTGGTGCTCTCGTGTCGGCGAGGTTGACCACTAGCATGGGGCTCAGTGTCGTCAAGGCACCCGTCGAGCGCCATGGTAGCCACCACAGCCCTGCCCCAACAAGTGGAAAGCCACTGACAATGGAAAGACGGGCCCGCGAAGGCGTCGACTTTCAGCAGGACCCCCAGCTCCGGACCAACGCGACCTGTGGCCGCAACGAAGGGACTGGGTCATCTGCACGGGTCAAGGTACCCCAGCGACGACGGTCGGTCTACTGTCAGCTGCGGACGATTTGCGACATTCTGCCACATCATGTCCGCAGCTCACCCGATCGCGTAGGTTATTGGCGCGGACGACCATCTCGGCTTCGGGCCAGAGAACGAACCCGCTCTCGCGGGAAAGTGTTGAGGCGACAGGCCGTGCCTGATGGAGGCATGGCGGCACGGTAACGGGATGGGAAGCATCCCGTCTTGAGGATCGAGGGGTTCTGAACCTCACCTCAAGCCCGGGAGCTTCCC
>CAZCGE010000100.1:0-13367 GCA_964498125.1 uncultured Devosia sp.
CCGACGGAGCCTGCGAAATCCCCATAGCGCCCGCTGATCCGGGTGCCCCAAACCCCGCGCCTTCCTTCCCTGGCGGCTTTCGAACGCCGGCCTCGGTGCGCGTGGAGACGTCCGTGTGGCCGGCATCCGAAACCCGTCACACAATAGGGTGCATCATTCGGATCTGGAACTCATCTCAGAAGCGGACGAACTCTTTGGGCTCACTACCCCGTCAACCTTATCGGAGCTTGCGCCGAAGACGCTCCGTTGCAAAGTAGACGAAGGCGCGCGTCTTGAGCGGCAACAAGCCCTGGCCGGCATAGACCAGATTGACGGGTGATGCTGCAGGCTCGAACGCGCCCAGGATCGTCTTGAGCGTGCCCGCACGGAGCGCGTCTGCTACCTGGTAACTCAAGACTCGGGTTACCCCGAGGCCTGCCACCGCGGCGTCGATGGCCGCCTCGGCGGTGTTGACGACGAGCCGCGATTTGACGGTGACCGACACCTCCGCCCTGCCGTTGCGAAAGCTCCAGACGGTCGGCGACATCAGGCCCTCGAACGTGATGCATGCATGTTCTTTGAGATCGCTCGGTCGCGACGGGGCTGGGCGGTGCGCGGCAAGATATGTCGGGCTTGCGCACACTACCCGCTGCACGACGCCGAGGCGCGTCGCGATCAGGCTGCTGTCCGGCAGTGCGCCGATGCGCAACGCAATATCCACGTGATCCTCGATGAAACTGGTGATCCTGTCGGTGAGCACCAGCCGAACGTTGATGTCGGAATAGACATTGAGAAAGTCGACGATGACCGGAAGCATGTGCAGCCGGCCGAACACGATCGGCGCGGTGACGACGACGTCTCCCATTGGTGCCACGAACTCGCCCGATGCAGTGTGCTCGGCCTGCTCCACGGATGCGAGAATATCGCGGCAGGCGACGACATAGGAGCGCCCGGCATCCGTAAGTTCAAGACGCCGGCTGGTGCGGATGAGCAGCTTCGTGCGCAGGTGGACCTCGAGGTCGGACACCCTGCGGCTGACCGTGGCTAGAGGCACTCCGAGCTTGCGCGAGGCGGCCGACAGACTGCCGGCATCGACGGCGGCCAACAAGGTAGACATGGCTTCGAGACGATTCATATGGCTCTCGAAAAACGGAAGGGTGACTCCAAAACATAGCGTCTACTGCCGAATGATGGAAGTTCATAGATTGCCGGAGTCAGCCACTGATTGAACCCAGCCATCAAAAGGACATCCCCATGTCACGCCTCCCGACCCCAGCCACTATCGAAGACGCGCCGATGGCGTCGCGCTCACTGCTCGAAGCCGTCAAGAAGCAACTCGGCGTCGTGCCGAACCTGTTCCGCTTAGTCGCCAACAGCCCTGCAGCTCTCGAAGGTTATCTCGGCCTTTCCGGTGCGCTGGCGAAGGGCAAGTTGGCGGCCCCGACCCGCGAGCGCATCGCGCTGGCGGTCGCCGAGATCAACGGCTGTGGCTATTGCCTCGCCGCGCACACTTATCTCGGCAAGAACCTCGCCAAGCTCGACGATGCCGAGATCATGGCCAACAGAAACGGCGCTTCCAACGATCCGAAGGCTGATGCCGCCGTGCGCTTTGCCACGAAAGTCGCCACCGCCCGCGGTCATGTCAGCGACGAGGATGTACGCGCCATCAAAGGCGCCGGCTACGATGACGCGCAGGTTATCGAGATCGTGCAGCACGTCGCGCTCAATACCTGGACCAACTACATCAACGAGGTTGCCAAGACCGACATCGACTTCCCGGTGGTGGCAGTCCGTGACAGAGCGGCTTGAAGCATCACAGCGGCTCTGCGACCAGCGCGGAGCCGCGTCGTCCACCCACCTGACACGCCTGTTGCCCCATGACTACCTCTACAGCCCGGCACCCACTGCCACCGTTCACCGCCGAAACAGCAGCACAGAAGGCGCGGATGGCCGAGGATGCCTGGAACAGCAAGGATCCGGCCCGGGTCGCACTCGCCTATAGGCCAGATTCTCGGTGGCGAAACCGTGCGGAGTTCCTGCAGGGCCGCCAAGACATCGAGCGCTTCCTAACACGCAAATGGGTGCGCGAACTCGACTACAGGCTCATCAAGGAGGTGTGGGCATTCCACGACAACCGCATCGCGGTGCGGTTCGCCTACGAATGGCACGATGACAGCGGCCACTGGTTCCGCAGCTACGGCAATGAGAACTGGGAATTCGACGAGCACGGCCTGATGCAGGTGCGGATTGCCAGCATTAACGACCTGCCGATCCGGGACGCCGACCGCAAGTTCCATTGGCCCCTGGGACGTCGGCCGGACGATCACCCTGGACTGAGCGCGCTTGGACTTTGAGGAGGTAGCCGTGGACAGCCAGACAACATTCGCAAGCGACATAGCCTTCACCGGCTCCATTAAAGCCCTGCAAGCGAAGAAGGGTTCGCGCAAAGCCTACGCGCGGATGGAGGAGAACGGATCATGGGCCACCACCATTACGCCGGATCTCGCTGAGTTCATCGAGGCGCAGACCAGCATATTCCTCGCTACGGCCAATGCCGACGGCCAGCCCTACATCCAGCACCGCGGCGGGCCAGCCGGCTTTCTGCGTGTGCTCGACGACAAGACGATCGCGTTTGTCGACTACGCCGGCAACCGCCAGTACATCACGACGGGGAACCTGGCGGACAATCCGAAGGCCTACCTGTTCCTGATCGACTACGCGAACCGGCGGCGGATCAAGATCTGGGGCACGGCACGAATCGACGAGGCCGATGCCGAGCTGACCGCGAAGCTCATGCCGGCGAATTACAAAGCCCGCCCTGAGCAGGTGGTGATGTTCACCGTCGCCGCTTGGGACTCGAATTGCCCGCAGCACATTCCGCAGCGCTTCGAGGCCGCCGATGTCGCCGCGGCACTTGCCGAGCGCGATGGGCGGATTGAGAAGCTCAAAGCCGAAATCCGCAGCCTGAAAGGGAAAATCGAGAGTACGCAAGGGCAGTCAGCTGGCTGACATGCATCCCCTACACGCAATCGGATCAGGGACGAACATCGCTGCGAGCAAGTTTAGAGCCGATTCGTTGTGGTCGATTTAGCAAAGCTGAATGTCCGGTTCCGAAACACACAAATACGGTCGGTGTGGGTCAATCGCGACGCCTTCGCACTGCCTCGTTCACGCCCTGACGACGGCAGCTTACCCTCGGTCAGCGGCTGTTGCACAATTTTCGGCCGAACCAGTGGCCGCCCCTCACCCTAACCCTCTCCCCGTAAGTACGGGGAGAGGGGATTTGCGCGTGCCCCGAATGCACCCTTATGGCCCACCTCCACCGTTATCCTGCTGCGTTCCGCGCCCGTCGCGGTCGGAGGTGGTGCGGACACCCGCCGGGATCGGAATGCGGCGAGATCGGCGCCATTGGTCTATCCGGAAAACTCTGCTTAGATCGCGCCTCCACCCGTTTCCCGTCCCTGGCGAGCGGCCCGGTTGCGACCGACACGAGGCACCCATGACCTTCGACGCATCCAAACCCGACCTCGTGGTCGGTGTCGTCGGCACCGGCTCGATGGGCCGCGGCATCATGCAGGTGTCGGCGCAGGGCGGTTGCCACGTCGTTTGCTACGACGAGAAGCCGGGCGCGGCCGCAGCGGCCAAGGTCGCCATCGCCAAGGTGCTGGCGGGCCTCGCCGACAAGGGGCGCATCGCCAAGGCCGACGCGGACGCCGCCGTCCAGCGCATCACGGTGGCGAGCCAGCTCGAGGAGGTCGCCAAGGCCGACATCATCGTCGAAGCCATTCTCGAGCAACTCGACGTCAAGCAGGCGCTATTCGCCAAGCTGGATCAGATGGCGGGCCCCGAGACGATCCTCGCCTCCAACACCTCCTCGCTGTCGATCACGGCGATCGCCGCCAAGTGCCAGCGGCCGGAGCGCGTCGCCGGGCTGCATTTCTTCAATCCCGTGCCGCTGATGAAGCTGGTGGAAGTGGTCCCAGGCCTCAGGACGGCGCCGTGGGTGACCGAGGCGCTGATGATCGTCGGTCGCCGCATGACGCGCGAGCCGGTGCTGTGCACGGACAGTCCCGGCTTCATCGTCAATCATGTCGGCCGCGGCTATGTGCCGGAGGCCGCGCGCCTGGTCACCGAAGGCATCGCCCAGTTCGACGAGATCGACCGGATCATGACCGGCGCGCCCGGCTTCCGCATGGGGCCGTTCACGCTGCTCGATCTGGTCGGCGCCGACGTCTCGGTGGCGGTGATGGAAAGCTTTTGGGGCCAATATTACGCCGAGCCGATGTATGCGCCGTCGTCCATCCTGCGCCAGCGCCTCGATGCCGGCATGTACGGCCAGAAGACCGGGACGGGCTGGTACGCCTATCAGGACGGCAAGAAGGTCGAGGCGGCGCCGCGGCCGACGCCACCGCGCGCCGCGCGTCCGCTGTGGCTGCGGCCGAGCGAGAGCACCCCCGACTTCAGCCGCGATCTGGCGGCGCTGCTGGCCAAGGGCGGCAGCACGGTCGAAACCGGACCCGCGCCGAGCCGCGAGGCGGTGATCATTCTGACGCCCGTCGGCTGGGACCTGACGACGGCGGCGCTCGATTTGCGGCTCGAGCCTGAGCGCACCGTCGCCGTCGACATGCTGTTCGGCCTCAAGGGTCCGCGCACGCTGATGGTGACGCCGGCCACCGATGCCGCCACTCGCGATGCCGCACATGCCGCACTCGCCGCCGACGGCCAGTCCGTGGTCGTCGTCAACGACAGCCCCGGCTTCGTCGCCCAGCGCCTCGTCGCCCACATCGTCAACATCGCCTGCCAGATCGCCCAGCGCGGCATCGCCGCGCCCGCCGACATCGACAAGGGCGCCAAGCTCGGCCTGTCCTACCCCTATGGCCCGCTCGAATGGGGTGATGCGATCGGGCCCAAGCGCATCGTTTTCATCCTGCGGCGGCTTTTCGACTTTTACGGCGAGCCGCGCTACCGGCCGTCGCCCTGGCTGACGCGCCGCGCCGCGCTGGGGTTGTCGCTGTTGGCGCCGGAGCGAAAGTAGCTCACGTGTCCCCCACCGGACACATTGCAGAACGCCGGCAGGCTATGACCGCCCTGACGTCAACAGCATCAGCAGCCAGCGGCCCGCCAGCGCCAGAACGCCGCCGGCCGTAGCCACGGCAATCCAACCGAACAGCCGCGTCAAGCTCCCGCCGATGTCGCGCTGCACGTCGATCGTGACCAGTTGCTCGGGCAAGGGCATGTGGGCGGAAAGACCCTCCGGCCCGACCCATCGCGCCGAGACAGCAATTTGCAGATGCACCTCGCCGTGGTGCAGCGGCGTCACCATCCAGTGCCAGCGCGCCAGCGCCTGGCCTTGGCCGGGTAGCGGACCTTCGATCCACTGCGTTTCAGGCCTGACCGTCTCGATCTGGAAGTCGCCGGACGGCGCCGTCAGGCGCACCGTCATCGCGCGAGCGGCGAGCTGGGCATAATGCTGATTGGGCGCATCGTTGGCCAGGCCCTGGTCGTTGCGCACGAGCCGCACTTCGACGGCCACGAGCGTGCCGACGCGCATCATGCGAGGGATATTCTCGATGAGCTGGCCGCCCGCGGCGTCGCTGGCGTCGGCCGCCGGTTTGCGGTTGGTCAATTCCGGTGGCGGCTTCGACTGGCGCCGTGGCCGTTCACGTTCAGCCGGCGTGTCCACCCGCTGGTGCTGACCACCGCGCGGCCGATCCCGCTGCGCGGCGGCGCGTGGCTCTGGCTCCGGATTGTGCTGCTGGTCTTGCGGGCCCGCGGGGTCGGGCGATGGCCAAGCCACGACCTCCACGGGCAATTCGACCCGAGGCGCCTCCTCGTGTCGATGCGGCGATGGACCAGAACCGAGGGGCGCCGCCTCGGGCGCGGTGCGGACTTCTGGCAGGGGTGGTGGCCGCACTGCCGCGGGCGCGGCCTCGGCGTCGACAGGCGGCGGCGGTTGGCTTGCCGGCGGCTGGCGCCTGGCCGATTCCTGCTGTGCGCCGGGATCGAGAACCGCGGACCGGGGCGGAGCCATCATCGCCGGCGCCGGGGCGTTCGGCGGCACGGCCTGCTGCGGCGACGGTGATACGGCCGGCTGCGAACGCGGCGCCGGGCCGGCTTGGACCGTGCGCTGCAAAGCCTTGATCGCGCTATCGAATGTCAGGCCTTGCGCGCGCAGTAACTGGGCAGCGACGCTCTTGCCGTCGCCGACGATGGCCGCCAGCACGATGGCGCCATTGACCTGCCGGCGGCCCTGCTGCGCGGCCGCGCCTGCAGCGTCCAGCACACGCTTGAGGTCAGGTGAAATGGAAAGTTGGCTGGCGCCGCTCGTCTCCACCGCCGCCTCGGTGCTCGCCAAATGGGCAGCGACCACGGCTGCCATCTCGTTGACGGCGATAGTGCTGGCAGCAAGAATGAGCGCGGCTTCCGCGTCCTCGGTCAAGGCCAGCAACAGGTGCTCGAGCGTCACGCGCGCGTGGCTTTGCTGTCGCGCAAAGTTGGCCGCGCGCGTCAAGGTCGCTGTCAGGTTTGGCGACATCGACACTCGTGCCGGTTCATCGCCGATCGCTTGCGACATCAAGTGGTCTCCTATGCCGCTCCGATCACTCTTAATGCTTCCCGAAGCCGGATCGGCGGCGAATCTTTGGCGCGCGGCCGGAACTTAGCTGATTTTTCGTTGCAGGGGCACAACGCTGCCCACATTTGTCCGCAGGGGTGGTTAGCAGCCGATTGTGAGGGAAATCCGTTGAGGGTGCGCCCCGGCGCGTATAAAGACCTGCCATGCCGTTGGTGTCGCGTGCGCGCGCCAATCCCGCCCAGCACCACTGTCGAGACCGACAATGACAAAAGCCCCAGAGCCGAAGCATGGGTCGAAGCATGGGTCGAAGGACGCGGCCAGCGCCACGCAGGTGTCGGCGCACGCCAAGGCCCGCATCCTCGCCGAAGCCCTGCCTTATCTGGTGCGCTACGACGAGCAGACCGTGGTCATCAAGTTCGGCGGCCATGCCATGGGCGACGCGGCGCTGACCGAGGCCTTCGCCCAGGACATCGTCTACCTGAAGCTGTCGGGCATCAACCCGATCGTCGTCCACGGCGGCGGCCCGCAGATCGGGGCCATGCTGAAGCGGCTGGCGATCACGTCGGAGTTCGTCAACGGCCTGCGCGTCACCGACAAGCCGACGGTGGAAGTGGTCGAGATGGTGCTGGCCGGCGCCATCAACAAGGAGATCGTCTCGGCCATCAACAAGCAGGGCGGCAAGGCGGTCGGCATCTCCGGCAAGGACGCCAACCTGATGATCGCCAAAAAGATCACGCATTTGCCGGATCCAGAGTCCAACATCATGCAGGCGGTCGACATCGGCTATGTCGGCGATCCCGAAGAGGTCAACCCGCACATCGTCGAGGTGATCTCCAAGTCCGACCTGATCCCGGTGATCGCGCCGATCGGCGTCAGCCGCGACGGCCAGACCCTCAACATCAACGCCGACAGTTTCGCGTCCGCCTTGGCCGCCAAGATGAAGGCCAAGCGCCTGCTGCTGCTGACCGACGTTGCCGGCGTGCTCGACAAGGACAAGACGCTGATCGAGGCGCTGACCATCGAGGAAGCCAGGAAGCTGATCCGCAACGGCACCATCTCCGGCGGCATGATCCCCAAGGTGGAGGGCTGCATCGAGGTGGTGGAAGCCGGCGTCGAGGCCGTCGTCATCATCGACGGCCGCGTGCCGCACTGCGTGCTGCTGGAACTGTTCACCGAGCACGGGGTCGGCACCCTGGTCGGCGAGGCGGGGCAGGCGAAGGGGTAGGGGTAGGGGTAGGTTCATCACCGCCGTGCCGCGCGTGTCGATCAGAAGCTCGCCCGGGTGCCCGATCAGGCCGCATGTCGCGTTAGCGATTCGGTGGTAGCCATGTTATCGTTGCGCGGCAGCAAAGAGGACACGTCATGGTGCGGACTCTGGAGGCAGTAATCGAAGAAGGCGGCAGTGTCAGGCTGCTCGAGCCGGTGGAAATCGCCTCGGCACGACGTGCGCTGGTCACCATCCTGGACGAGGAGCCGAGGCCCGCGGTCGACGAATGCGCGCGCCTTTCCGAGCCCTCGCTCGCCGAGGATTGGAACCGGCCGGAGGAGGATGCGGCGTGGTCCCATCTGCAGCCGGCGCGGTAGTGCTCGTGCCGTTCCCGCTTGCTCGTCATGCCGGCGTCATGGCGTTTGCCATGCTGCGCATGGACGGCCGGCACCCACGACGGGCCACAGTCAGAGTTGAAACATGCCGTGGGTCCCGACCTTCGTCGGGATGACGAACATGGAACGCAGAATAGAAAAACTTGGACCTACGACATGACACACACCCGTATTTCCGCCGACCCCGGTGTGATGATGGGCAAGCCCTGCATCCGCGACACGCGCATCACGGTCGAGCTGATCCTGCGCAAGCTCGACGCCGGCCGCACGATCACCGACCTGCTCGAAGCCTATCCGCAACTGACGGTGGACGACCTGCGGGCGGCGCTGGCTTTCGCCGCCGACTACATGCAGCATGAGACCGTGCTGGCGGCCTAAGCTGCCGGTAGCTCGCGCTCGTACTGCCTGATTAGAGCATCGTATTGCGAAATCTCGACATCTAGACTTGCAATCAATTCGCTGGTCATATCGACGTGGTGCCTGCCCGTCCCGGTCCCAATCCGTCGCGTTGCGCGATAGGCCGCCAGATCCTCGGCGGTTCGGTCACGCTCGCGTCGGCACGTCTGCATGTGCAGCCGCTTTAGTTCGTCGAGTGTCGTGAGCATCAGCAAGCTCCATATGGTGTTGATTGAGGAGCATAGCCGATTCGAACCGCCGGAGCCGCGCGGTGTGGCTTACCGGAGGTCAGGCAGTACTCAACCACCCATGAAATGCTTGCCCTTGACGCGACCGCGTAACCCTACTCGTCCGCCGGTAATTCCCCGAGCTTCTTCACCCGCGCACCATGCACGATGCGCGCGATCTCGATGCC
The DNA here is from genome assembly GCA_964498125.1 of uncultured Devosia sp. Lineage (GTDB taxonomy): Bacteria > Pseudomonadota > Alphaproteobacteria > Rhizobiales > Hyphomicrobiaceae > CAMDBL01. The sequence continues at coordinate 8,967 of CAZCGE010000100.1, forward strand.
ATCGCGTGCCGGCAGCGATCGATAGAAGATCGTATAGCGATACTTCCGCAGAGGTCGACGAAACAAGCCGGGCTCGTCGGTCACGGTCCCTGTCCTTGGATCGCGCTCACACTGGTCGATGGCATCGACGATGGCCCTGCGCACGCGCTCTGCACCCTGTGGGCTGCGCGGAATCAGGTAGGCGCGGATGCCCTCGAGATCAGCAAGGGCACGCGGCGAGAAGCGAACCGTCATGCCCAGGGACGACGGAGCACGGCATCGACCGCAGCATCAGTCGCGTACTCGCCCCGGTCCAGTTCAGCCGTTCCCTCTCGCACCAGTTGCCGTTCGGTGTCAGTCAACCGATAGAGGTCATCCTCGGCCGCGATCTCTTCGAGAACTTCGGCTACATATTGCTGCCGCTCGGCGGAAAGCGCCTTCACCTTCTCGATCGCCTCTTCCAGAACCTTGATCATCTTCTCATCCTGGCAACTCTGACCAGCCGTTTAAATCGAAGCTCGATTGCCGGTGCCTGGGCGGGGGTCGACACGGCCGACACCGATGCCCTTGACGATTCCCTGTCGCCGTGGTGTCCCTGCCATATAGCTAGTTTTGGCACCAAGGCCAATGGCACAGTATGACAAACCAGCGGCTGGCGACGGGCTGGACGGGCAGGACCAGCCCCCCGCGTCGCCCCCGCGCGCCTTCGCCCGCACCCGCGTCTGGATCTTCGATCTCGACAACACGCTCTATCCGGCCGACTGCAACCTGTTTGCCCAGATCGATCAGAAGATGGGCGAGTTCGTCGGCCGCCTGCTGGGCGTGCCGTTCGCGCAGGCCCGCCACCTGCAGAAGACCTACTACAAGCAGTTCGGCACGACGCTGAATGGCCTGATGACGGTGCACAAGATCGACCCCAAGCCGTTCCTCGACTACGTGCACGACATCGACTTGACGCCGGTCAAGGCGCACCCGGAGCTGCGCGCGGCGATCGACGCCCTTCCCGGCCGCAAGCTGATCTACACCAATGGCTCGCGCCGCCATGCCGAGCGCGTGGCGGAAAAGCTCGGCGTGCTCGACCTGTTCGAGGACATCTGCGACATCGTCAGCTCGAACTACACGCCCAAGCCCGAGGCCGCCGCCTATGACGCCATGCTCGAGGCGCACAATGTCGATCCTTCGGTGTCGGCCATGTTCGAGGACATGCCGCACAATCTGGAAGCGCCGCACGCGCTCGGCATGACCACGGTGCTGGTGCATTCGAGCTACTTCGATCATCCCGTGCAGCTGCAGATCAAGCGCTGGCGGCAGCCACCGCAACACGTGCACCACATGACCGAGGATTTGCGTGGTTTCCTGGAAGATGTGCGGACGGCCAAGACGCCGTGAGCGGGCTGCCGGTCCGCGGCCATCTTCGCCTGGCGCGCGCGCATGGCGGCGGCATGCTGTCCAGCGTATATCCAGCAGTCGCCATTCACACCTGGTCGCATCCCTTGCCCTTCTTTTGTCCCGATACGCCTGATCTTCCCCTCCCGCCCGGCCATCGGTTTCCGGCCGCCAAGTATCGAATGCTGCGCACCCGCATCCTGCGGGACGGCATCCTCGATGACGTGGGACTACTGCCCTCGCCGCCGGCCAGCGTCGAGGACCTCCAGCGCGCGCATGATCCGGAGTATATAGCGGCCGTGCTCGGCGGCACGCTGACGGCGGACAAAGAGCGCCGCATCGGCCTGCCCTGGAGCCAGGTGTTGGCGGCGCGCTCGCGTGCCACCGTCGGCGGCGCCGTGGCCGCGGCGCGCGCGACGCTGGCGCATGGCCTATCCGGTCAGCTTGCGGGCGGCACGCACCACGCGCATCACGGTTTCGGCTCGGGCTATTGCGTGTTCAACGATCTCGCCGTCGCCGCACTGTCGCTGATCGCTGAACGACGCGCGCGGCGCATCGCCATTCTCGATCTCGACGTGCATCAGGGCGATGGCAATGCCGCGATCCTGACGCCGCATTCCGCCGTTCTGGTCATCAGCGTGCATGCGGAGAAGAATTTTCCGTTTCGCAAGGTGCCGTCCAGCCTCGACGTCGGATTGCCCGATCACACCGGCGATGAGGACTATCTGCGCACGCTGGCCGACGTGCTGCCGGCTGTCGAATCCTTCAAGCCAGACCTCCTGCTCTACCTCTCCGGCGCCGATGCCTTGGCCAGCGACCGGCTCGGCCGGCTCGACCTGACGCTGGATGGACTGATGCAGCGCGATCGGCTGGTGTTTGAGATGTGCCGGCGCCGGGCCCTTCCCGTATCGATCGCCATCGGCGGCGGTTACGCCGATCCCATCGGCGACAGCGTTGAGGCCTATGCCAACACCTTCCGCGCGGCGCGGGAAATTCTGGGTTGATTCGGGCGGCGTGGCGCAATGGACACGGCAGGCGTTCAATGTTGACGCCAGCCACTGGCCGCATCGCCTCGCATCGGCGTAGTGTTCGCGGATATCAGCAGAAAGGGAGCCTGACAATGAGCAGCTTCAATCGCGTCGTTGCCGTTTGCGCCTTGACCGCCGGCATTGTGGCGTCGGCAAGTGTTGCAATGGCGCAGGCCAAGAAATGTGTGTTGGCCGGTGGCACCGCAACGATGATCACCGAGGACCTGGCCAAGTTCATGGCCGAGGCCGCACTGAAGAATTCGATCAGCGGCATGGGCGCCACCGCATCCGGCAAGATCAATATGAAGTGCCAGCCGGAAACCGGCCTCACCAACTGCACAGCCCGCCAGCGCGCCTGCAAATAGCGCGCTGGGGTTTGATGCCCGGGGATATGGGGCCGCGGTTCAAGCCACGGCGGGTATGGCCGCCGATGTCTCCCGCGGCTCCATCAACAGGTCCAGCTCGGCCTTGGCGCTGTCGATGCGCCGTGCCATGGCCTGGAAATATTCGAGGACCTCGGCCGGCAATTCCGACGTCGCGTAACGGTCCGCATGATAAATGCGGGCCAGCGCGAGATGCGCATCACAGACCTTGGCCCGATCCGCTGTCTTGGCAACTTTGAGCGCAGTGAAGGCGTCGCTTTTTTCGAGCATCTTGAGCCGTCGCTCCAGATGATCGGGCTGCGCCTGCTTGCAGGGGCGCACCATGGCGATTGCGGTCTTGCCCAGCACCATTTCGCCGCTGACGGCACATTCGAAGTCGACGAACGGATCGGGTCCGCTGAAGGCATCCTTCAGAGTCTGCTCACGCTGGATGAGAACTGTTCCTTTCAACTCGGCGCCATCAAGCAGGCGCACTTCGACAAGGATGGACGTGCTGTTCTGGCGCTTCCAAGCAACCATGTTCGCGCCTGACATGCCGTGAGGACCTCCCTTGACCGCGCCTATTCGCGACCGGGACAGTGCACGCAATGCATGTTGGGTTGCTTAAGATAATCGTTGCAAATCTCTGCAATTGGATAAGGCAGCCGATCATGATCATCCCGTGCATGGGCAACTGAACGCGCCGGGCTGTGAGGGTTGCCCGCCAGCGGCATGCTGCGTACGCTGCATTTTGGTCCACCTCAATGCGAGAGACCCGGCGGGTCTGACCCCATCGAGCCCTACTCCCCCTCCTCCGTGAACATCTCGACCAGCGTTGCACTCACGGCGCTGGCGGTGGCGGCTTCCAGCTTGCCGAGGCGGTGCATGAGCCGGGACTTGTCCACGGCGCGAAGTTGATCGAGTGCAATTTGGCCATCGACGCCGCGGAAGCGGCAGGCGACACGCGACGGCCAGCGCTTCGACGTGGAGGTCAGCGGCGCAACGACGACGGTGCGCAGCGCGCGGTTCATGCTGTCAGGAGAGATGATTGCCCCCGGGCGCGCTTTCGCGATCTCCGAGCCTTCGGTCGGCTCGAGGCGGATCAGGTAGACGTCGAAGCGCTTCATTTGCGCTTCGCCCGGTCCGGCCAGCTCCATTCCGCGTCGTCGAAGGCGTTGGGGAAATCACCCAGCAGCGACTCGGCCGAGGCGGCGTCCGCGAAGCCCTGCGACCAGCCAGCCCTGGGGATGGACCTGGTCCGCGCGGCCTTCAACACGATCTCCTGGCCGCGCACCGCCATCTCGATGCCGCCCTCGAGCCCGCACTGCTCGATGACGGCCTTGGGCAATCGGATGCCCTTGGAATTGCCGATGCGGACAAGGTCGATCTTCATGATAGGGCCCGCTGTGTGAGAAAATGTAATTACAATGTATGTCCATTCGATCGAACGCGCAAGCGCCGATTGGCGGGGTCAGCACCGTAGGGTGCAATAGCGCAGCGCAGCGGAGCGTATTGCGCCGCCACGCCCAAGTTCGCGCCACCGTGGTGCAATACGCCCTGTCGGGCTATTGCACCCTACGGATCATCGCCATTGTAACGCCGTAGGGTGCAATAGCCGAAGGCGCGGCCGTAGGCGTATTGCACCG
>CAZCGE010000101.1:0-26447 GCA_964498125.1 uncultured Devosia sp.
GATCCGACCGCGAGGTCGGAACGCGATGATCCGGGGTCTTCACTCTTCTGAGATGGGGAAGGCCCCGGCTCTGCGCGGCCACCGCCGCTTCGGCCGGGGACGCAGATCGATAGGTAGCACCCTTATGTTAGCGCCAATGGGTCTGACCCCTTGCCTGCGACGACGCTCCCGTCATTGGGTCATTCCTTGCTCGGTGTCGACGCTGGCTGTGGCGGGCTGTGTGCCCTCAAACGTGCGGCAGGTGGCCTGAGAGGTTGTGCGTTGCGACTGGCTTTGTTCTGCTCGCCCGCCCGCTACTTCAGCACCTCTTTCACCCACGCGCTCGCCTTGCCGAAATCCATCTGGCCGGCGAATTTCTGCTTGAGCGCGCCCATCACCTTGCCCATGTCCTTGGGCCCCGCCGCGCCGGTTTCGGCGATCAGGGTGGCGATGGCCGCCCTGGTCGCGGCCTCGTCCATCATTTTCGGCAGGTATTCCTCGAGCACGACGATCTCGGCCTGCTCCTTGTCGGCCAGGTCCGGTCGGCCGCCGGCCGTGTATTGCTCGATGGAATCGCGGCGCTGCTTGACCATTTTCTGCAGCACGGCGACGATATCCGCCTCGCTCAGCGCCCCGCCGCCGGCCGGCGCGCCCTGGCCGATGCCCAGCTCACGATCCTTGAGGGCAGCCGTGACCAGCCGCAGCGTCGACAACCGCGCCTTGTCGCCGGATTTCATCGCCGACTTGACGGCCTCGTTGATGCGCTCGCGCATGTCTGTCCTCCAGTTCTTGCGTCGCAGGTCATTGACCCCTGGCGGCCCTTCACCTAGGTTCCCGCCGTTCCTTCATTGCACTGCAGCAAGCCGTGCCTCGGGTCAACTGTGAGCCTGACTGCGATCTTGCGCAACCCGTAGCTCGAGACCTCGGCATGCCCAATACCGCACAGTCCGCACCTGCACCTTGGACCGAATTGCCGCCGACGGCGCGGCTGGTGCTGGCCGATGGCACCGTGATCCGCGGGCATGGGCTCGGCGCCACCGGCCATGCCGTCGGCGAGGTCTGCTTCAATACCGCCATGACCGGATACCAGGAAATCCTCACCGATCCGTCCTATGCCGGTCAGATCATCACATTCACGTTCCCGCACATCGGCAATGTCGGCGCCAACACCGAGGACACTGAGACGTCCAACCTCGCGGTCCGCTCCGGCGTGCGCGGTGTGGTGCTGAGAGCCGCGGTGACCGATCCGTCCAATTACAGGGCGGCCGAGCCACTCGACCGCTGGCTCAAGGCGCGCGGCATTATTGCCATCACTGGCATCGACACACGGGCGCTGACCGCTCTGATCCGCACCAAGGGCATGCCCAACGGCGTCATCGCGCACGAGCCATCCGGCAGATTTGACCTCGACCGGTTGAAAGCGGAGGCCAAGGCGTGGCCAGGTCTCGACGGCATGGACTTGGTGCCGGACGTGACCTCCGGCCAGAGTTACAGCTGGGACGAGTTGCGCTGGGCTTGGGGGACAGGCTACCAGCGGCAATCGCAACCAGAATTGCACGTTGTCGCCATCGACTATGGCTTGAAGCGCAACATTCTGCGCTGCCTTGCCACTTCGGGATGCCGCGTGACCGTGGTGCCGGCGACGGCCACGGCGGAGGACGTGCTCGGGCGCAAGCCCGACGGCGTCTTCCTGTCGAATGGTCCGGGCGATCCGGCAGCCACCGGCAAATACGCCGTGCCGGAAATCAAGAAGCTCGTCGCTTCGGGCCTGCCGGTGTTCGGCATCTGCCTCGGGCATCAGATGCTGGGCTTGGCTCTTGGCGCGCGCACCACGAAAATGCACCAGGGCCACCACGGCGCCAATCACCCGGTCAAGGACATCACCACCGGTAAGGTCGAGATCACCTCGATGAACCACGGCTTCGCCGTCGACCGCGCAAGCCTGCCCAAGGGCGTCGAGGAAACCCATGTCTCGTTGTTCGACGGCACAAATTGTGGGTTGAAAGCGACGGGTAAGCCGGTGTTTTCGGTGCAGTATCACCCCGAAGCGAGCCCCGGACCACAGGACAGCCATTACCTGTTCGAGCGCTTCGTGGAGATGATGCGGGCGCGCAATCGGTCCACATGAACGGCAGCTGACCGCGCCATTCAGAGTGCATTCAAGGCGACCCTGGCAAATTGAGTCTCAAGATCAACGGTGTATCGCACGCCGCTTGACTGGAGCACAGGCTCAAACATCCGCCAACGGGAGTACCACCATGAAATTCTCGACCGCCCTGACCGCCACCCTACTTGCCACCACCGCGCTGCTTGCCGCCGCGCCCGCCTCGGCCGACGAGATCGACCGGCGCCAAGCCTACCAGCAGCACCGCATCCAGGAGGGCTTGCGCTCCGGCCAGATCACCCGCAGCGAGTATTACCGCCTGCAGACCGAGCAGGCTCGCATAGCCCAGATGGAGCGCCGCGCTGAACGCGATGGCCACATCGACCGCTACGAGCACGCGCAGATCCGCCATGCCCAGGACCAGGCCAGCCGCCACATCTACGCGGAGAAGCACGACGGCGAGGCGCGCTGGAGCCGCTGGCATCGCCGCTGGTGGTAAGGCGGTGTGGCGACATCGGCCGCGGCCAGTTGAGCCGCAGGCAAGAGGCTGTGGGCACGTTGGCGCTGATCGGCTAGCTTACCGGCTAGAGCGCTTTCCACTCCAATTGGATCAGGGGAAAGCGCTCTAGTCCTTTGTTTGTCGCATTTTCTACGCCAAACCGGTGCCTACTTTGGCGAAAAATGCTCTAGCTCATGCAGACCACCGACCGCGCACCCATGTCCCCATCCGCCATCCTAGAGACCATCCTCTATGCGACCGATCTGGATTCGGCGGAGGCGTTTTATTCGGGCGTGCTCGGATTGCCGCTCTATTCCAAACAGCCCGGCCGGCAGATCTTCTACCGCTGTGGCGGCCAGATGCTGCTGATCTTCAACCCCGACGAGACGGTCAAGCCGCCGCCGGCGGGCGCTACTTTGCCGGTGCCGCCGCATGGCGCCAAGGGCGAAGGGCACATCTGTTTTGCCGCCACAGCCGACGAAATCGACCGGTGGCGCGCGCACCTTGAAGCGCGTGGAATTGCCATCGAGGCTGACTTCGTCTGGCCCAGCGGCGGCCGCTCCATCTACTTCCGCGACCCGGCGGGCAATGGATTGGAATTTGCCGAGCCGAAAATCTGGAGGCTGTGAATGGTCGCGCGTTTGACATCGGGCATGCGACTCGTGGTGGCCAGTCACAACGCCGGCAAGGTGGCCGAGTTCCGCGATCTGCTGGCGCCCTATGGCCTCACCGTCGTCTCGGCCGGCGAGCTGGCGCTGCCCGAGCCTGTCGAGACGGAGACCACCTTCACTGGCAATGCGCGCCTGAAAGCCGTTGCCGCAGCCCAGGGCTCAGGGCTTCCCGCACTGTCCGACGACAGCGGGCTGGAAGTCGAGGCGCTCGGCGGCGCGCCGGGCATCACTTCGGCGCGCTGGGCGGGGCCTGGCAAGGACTTCGCCATGGCCATGCGCGCGGTGGCCGACCAGGTGCGCGCCAAGGGGGCGTGGACCGAGCCTGGTCCCCGCGCCAACTTCATCGCCGCGCTGTGCCTGGCCTGGCCAAGCGGCGATCATGAGGTGTTCGAGGGCCGCGTGCATGGCCACCTCGTCTGGCCGCCGCGGGGCTCGCTCGGCTTCGGCTATGATCCGATGTTCCTGGCCGACGGCGAGACGCAAACGTTCGGCGAATTGACGCCGGAGCACAAGCACGCCATCTCGCATCGCGCGCGTGCCTTTGCGCGCTTCGTGGCGGGGTGCCTGGCCCCGACGTGACATAGCCCCCCGATGTGACAGGCGTTGGGCGTCGCCTAACCGCCGATCAGTTTGACATAGTTGTCGGTTGTCGCATCCCGCAGCAACTTGCGGTATGCGGCATAAGCCTTGTGCGGAGGTTTGAGTTCGCCCAGCGCGCCGGGCTCGATCGCAGTCTGCTTGAGGTAGACGATCGGTGCCGATACCGGCACCAGCGTCGGCCCGGCTTTGTGCAGCGTCGTGATCAGGCCGCACATGCGTTGCGCCTGATCGAGCTGGGAAACGACGATCATCCGCATCGCGCCTTTCGTCAAGGATACGAGGTGGATGAACATCGACGAGGCGGGAATATAGAGCCGGCCGCGATGCGAATAGGGCGTGTCGGGACGTTCGCGCTCCTGGAACAGCAGGCTCGGCCATTCTGGGTCCCAGGTGATGTCCGTGCGATAGGCGATGATCTGATCCGGGACCGAAAATGCCGGTCGGATCGTCACATAGCTGCCGATGTAGTGATCGACGGCGGCCTGGGTGTAGGCGCCCATGTAGACAGGCGATGCTGTGCCGCCCGAACCTTGCAGTTCGTTGGGCGAAGCCGGCTCCGCCCCCTGCCAGGCCGCGCGCACTTTCTCGTAGTCGAGACCAAGCACCATGCAGACATCGAACAGCGTCTGGTCACGCACCGAGCGGCCGTTGAGCAGGTTCTGGATGGTCTTCTCATGGCAGTCGCTGGCATCCGCCAGCTCGGCTTGCGTCAGCTTCTTTTCGATCATCGCCGTGCGCATGAGCTGCAGCGCGGCTTCACGGACGGGCTTTGGCGATGAAGCGCTCATGGGGGCCATTGGTTACCAGCTGCAGGGCTCGAGGTGCCGAGGCGCCATTGCCGGAAAGTACCGGAAATCAACCCTTGCACGCAATTGGGAAGGTTGCGGCATCGCCCGGTATCGCCGTTTGCCGCCGATTGCAGGCCGGGCGCCTCCACATTCCGCGCCGCCGCGGGCATCTTCCATGGTGTCAGAGGCGGCGCACCAGTCCCGCGTATCGCGCCGCCTCTTTCCTGGTCCGAAGCCTTGGGGAGAGCTGCGTCATGAAGGTCTTGATCACCAGTCTCGCGATCGCCGGAACTCTGGCGTTGTCACCATCAGCGGCCGGCGCCGGCGACCGGACGTGCGCCGCGGCGCAAACGGTCAGTGAAAAAATAGTCTGCGCAAATGCGCAGTTGAACCAGCTCGATCAGCGTTTGTCGCGTTTTTACGGCTGGCTGTTGATCTCGCTTGGCGATCGGGAGCGCCTGCTCCTGCACGACGAGCAGCGTTTGTTTCTGGCGTTCCGCGATGCCTGTGGTGGCGATCAAGCCTGTCTTCGCGCGTCCTACCTGACGCGCATCGAGGATCTGGCCGGCCGCCTGCGTCAGGTCGCGATTGGTCCCGGTCTGTCCTAGTACGTTTTGTCCCGCTTCGCCGTCCGACTTCGGACCGGATGGCGAAACTCGGGCACCTGCCGGCTCGAGACCTCCGGTGGGTGCCCGCTTTTTCCAGTCTCTCATGCCAATTCGAACTGCATTCTTGTGGAACGGCGCGACGCGGTGCTCTGCAAGCCGGCAAGGCGGTTTTGCCTGTATGCATTCTTTCGACTGCGTTTTTGTCTCACCACTGAATGACACGACCCGATCCGCCGTTGCAAAGCCTTGCCGGCTTGTATTTCAGGACAGAGCAGTCCCGCCTACATGAACGCTGACCACAGCATGAACCCACCTGAGACCGCCATCATCACCTCGAGAATGATGCGGAACCGGGCCGGGTCCATGCCGAGCACGATGCTCTTGGCGGCCCAGGCGCCGAGCATCAGGGACGAGCCGACGATCAAGCCGCGCACGATGACCTCGACCGGCAGCGCGCCGAAGGATTGGAACACAACGGCCTTGGTCAGCGAAATTGCCATGGAGCCGACCGCCTCGGTTGCCAGGAATCCGCCCTTGATGAGGCCGTAAGCCAGGAAAAACGGCGTGTTGATCGGACCGGTCGAGGCCACCATGCCCGATAGAAATCCGATCCCGGCGCCGACCAGTGCCATGCCGGGCAAGCCAATCCGCAGGCCGCGCGCCACCAACCAGCGCCGCATCGGGATCATCGTCAGAAAAAACGCGCCGAGCGCGCCTTCCACAACTCTGGCGTCGAGCGCCACCAGCAGGCGTGCGCCCACTGCCGAGGCGGGGACGGCGGTCAAGCAATAGACGGCATTCAGCTTCCAGTCGTTGTCGCGCCACCAGACCGCGACCCGGCCGGCGTTGGCCATCAGCGCCGCGATCGCCATGATCGGCACCGCCTCCTTGGCGCCGAAGGCGACGACCAGCGCCGGCATCAAGAGAATGCTCGACCCGAATCCGATCACGCCACCGATGGTGCCGGCGAGTAGTCCCAGTGTCAGAACGGCAGCCCAGGTCATGGCTGGTGCCGGCAACCTTGTGTCGTTTCGGATTGAGGCACAGCGCCGCCTATCCACAAGCGCGCCGCATTGTTAGGGGCAGAATCAGCTAGATGCACCGCGACGGAAGCGCCATCAAGGTCCGTTAGGGCTTGTGAGATCCCCTGACAATCGCCGAGAGGTGACAGCATGTCGACTCGCGATGCCATAACCGCCACCCGCCGGTTCGGCCTCGGCGGCAAGCCAGGCGATCTGCAGCGTATTGGCAGTGATGCTCGCGGATATCTCTCGCAGGCGCTGGACCGCAAGGATGCCGCCCTGATCACCACCGCCGCGCTCGAGCCGAGCCATGTGGTGTTTGCCAACGCCCAGCGCGCCAACCGCGAATTGCAGATGGCCAAATCCTTTATCGAGGATGGCAACAAGCAGCTCAAAGGCACGGCCACGGCGGATGGTGCGTCGGCAACCGGTGCAATGATGGGCGCGGGCGACAGCATGACCGCTGGCGATGCAAGTCAATCGAAAGAAGCGCCGGCGGGCCAAGCCAAGGTCGCGCAATCGGTGATCGACAAGCCGCAGCAGATTCGCCGCGATGCGTTCCAGCGCGAACTGGCGGCCCGCATCGAGCATGCGGCAACGATCGAAGATGGGTTTGTCGAGCGGCTGGTCATGTTCTGGTCGAACCACTTTTGCGTCAACGCCAACAAGGGTCCTGTGCTCGGCTTGGTGGGCGCCTTCGAGCGCGAGGCCATTCGCCCGCACGTGCTTGGCCGGTTCGCCGACATGCTGCTGGCCGTCGAGCAACATCCGGCCATGTTGATCTATCTGGACAACCAAGCGTCGACTGGTCCCAACAGTCCGGTTGGCCGCGCGCGCGATCGGGGCCTCAACGAGAATTTGGCGCGCGAAATCCTCGAGCTGCATACCCTGGGCGTCAACGGCGGCTACACCCAGGCCGATGTCACCAATCTGGCGCGCCTCATCACCGGCTGGACCGTACACCAGGCCAATCCAACCAATGCCGAATCCGGCCAATTTCAGTTCGCCGTCAATCGGCATGAGCCCGGCACATTTTCCGTGCTCGGCAAGCGCTATGGCAACGAGGCGGTGGCCGCGGGCCAACGCTGCCTCGCCGATCTGGCACGCCATCCATCGACCGCGCGCCACATTGCGCGGAAATTGGCGATTCATTTCGTTGCCGACGAGCCGCCGCCGGCGCTGGTCCTGGGGCTGGAGGCGGCGTTTCGCAATAGTGGCGGCGATCTGGCGATGGTCAGCCGCGCCCTTTTGAACTCCGACGAGGCCTGGAGCGCGCCACCGCAAAAGGTCGTGCCGCCGTACGACTTCATGGTGGCGTTGCAGCGCGCCTTCGGTCTCGACCATATGCCGATGCTGGAGCGTCTAAGACTGATGGCCCAGCTCGGGCAGCCGCTGTGGCGGCCGCCCTCGCCGAAAGGCTGGCCGGATGGCGATGAAAGCTGGGCGGGGCCATCGGCGCTGCGCGAGCGTCTGCGCATCGCCGAGCGCCTGGGCCTGAACTTGACGCAACAGGGTAAGGACCCGCGCGCACTGGCGGATGCGCTGTTTGGCGACGCGCTGAGTGAGACTACGCGGCAGGCGGTGGCGCGTGCGGAAGCACGCGAGCAAGCCTTTGCGTTGCTGATCATGTCGCCGGAATTCCAGAGGAGATGAGGCCATGAGCTGCCAGGAGCATAGTGCACTCAGCCGGCGCGGTTTTCTGCTCGGTGGCGGCGCAACGCTGGCCCTGTGGGCCCATGCGCCACGGGTTGTGGCCGCCTCGAATCGTGACCCGCGTTTCCTCTCCATTGTGCTGCGTGGCGGCCTCGACGGGATCGCGATGGTGGCGCCGGTCGGCGATCCCAATTACGAGCGCATGCGCGGCATTCTGGCGATACCCCGATTGGGGGAGGGAGCCGGGCTGCCGCTCGACAGCTTTTTCGCGCTCAATGCCGGCATGCCATTCCTGCATGGCCTCTACCGGAAGGGCGAGGCGATGTTCGTCCATGCCGTCGCGACGCCCTATCGCGGACGCTCGCATTTCGACGGCCAGGATGTTCTGGAAGGTGGTCTGGCCTCCGAACGCCGAGTCGAGGACGGCTGGCTCAATCGTGCGCTGACCGTTCTGCCATCGGATAATCTCGTCGGGCCACAGAAGGGGCTTTCGATTGGCGCCATGGTGCCCCTCATCATGCGCGGCCCCGCGCCGGTGCTGTCGATGAGCACCAAGGTCTACAACATGCCACTGCGCGACTCGACGATCGCGCGGTTGATGGATCTTTACGCCCTGCAGGATCCGCGGCTTGCCAAGAGCCTGGCCACCGGCCTCGAACTCGAGCGGGTGGGGACGGCTGGCGGCGCGCAAAGTAGCGCCCAGCCCAAGGCTGGAACGCCACGTCTCTATGCCAATTTCATCGAGACGGCGCAATCGGCGGCACGTTTTCTGAGTGCGGACGATGGACCCCGGATCGGGGCCTTGGCCTATGACGGCTGGGATACGCATGCCAACGAAGGTGCGGTCAAGGGCATGCTCGCCAATCATCTGGCAGGGCTCGATCAGGCCTTGAATGCGCTGCATGTCGGCCTGGGCGCAGCCTGGAAAGACACCTGCGTCGTCATTGTCACCGAGTTCGGCCGTACCGCGCGGATCAACGGCACGGATGGCACCGATCACGGCACGGCGACGGTCGCTGTACTGATGGGCGGGGCGGTGAAAGGCGGCCGGGTGCTGGCCGATTGGCCGGGCCTGACCGAAGCATCGCTCTATGAAGGCCGCGATCTGAAGGCGACCCATGATTTGCGGGCGGTGCTGAAGGGCGCGCTGCGCGATCACCTCGGGCTGCCCGAGGGGCTGCTCGGTTCGCGTATTTTCCCCGATAGCGGGGGCGTTGCGGCCTTCGACGGGCTGATCGCTTAACGGTCGGGGTCAGACCCATGGGTCTGACCCCTTGCGGCGCGCATACGATGCGTCTTGCGGAGCCTTCGCCCGGGGGTGAGGGGCGTTTGAGGACAGGGTGTTGCTCGAGAAGGGGCCAGACCCATGGGTCTGACCCCGACCTCTGCTACCTGCCGAGCACGGTCAGGCTGACCTTGGCGATGCCGGCGCTCTTTATGCCGAGTTCGCCAGCAGCAGCCAGCGACAGATCGATAACGCGGCCGGCGATATACGGGCCGCGGTCATTGATGGTCACGGTGACGGCGCGGCCGGTGGCCTGATGCGTCACGCGCACCTTGGTGCCGAACGGCAGGGTTTTGTGAGCGGCCGTCATTGCATTCGGGTTGAACATGCCGCCGGATGCCACGCGCTGCGGCTGCCAGTAATAGGAGGCTACACCGGACTGGCCGCCGAGCCCCGTATCGACAAATGCGCCAGCGGGGGTCTTGCGTTGCACTCTTGGTGCCGGCTTATCGACGGTCTTGTTGACCGCCCGGGACGGCGGGCGTGCACTCTTGACCGGCTCCTGGGTGTGTGCGATCGAGCGCACCCCGTAGGTGCCCAATGCAGCGTTGATCCAGTCTCCTTCGATGTTGGTCGCGGCCTTGGCCGGCATCGCCAAAGCACCAATAAACAACGCGCCGAGCGCGCTCTTCAGCAAAGCTCGTTTCATAGGTCCTCCACTCATGACACGCGACAGATCGGCAACTGCTGTCCCGCTCTCAGGCGGAAACGGTGGGATTGCAGTCTGAGGCGCTGTCCGCAAGCCGGCTCGGAAAGTGTTTTCCGACCTTCAGTGGGCTCAACGAATTAAAGTGCGTCCTCAATAGGGCGTCAGTACCCATCTGTCGCTAACAGAAAAAGGGCACACGCCCTCTGACGCCGGCACCGAAGCATCGGCGGCATGAGACGTCAACATCGAAAATAGAGAAAACTCGCAAGCCATTGAATGCCTACGAGTTTAAATTGTCGCAGGCGCCCAATCCTATAACGTTCCGGTAAACAGCCCGCCGTCCATCAGAATATTCTGTGCCGTGATGTATCCAGCGTGCGAGGAGCAGAGAAACGCCGCCATCTGACCAAACTCCTCGGCTCTGCCGAAGCGCTTGGCCGGGATGTCGAGCTGGCGCACTTTATGTGCCTCCTCGACGGACATCTTATGAGCCTCGGCGTACTTGATGGTCGAGCCTTTCAATCGGTCGGTATCGAACTGGCCCGGCAGCAGCGCGTTGATGGTGACGTTGCGCGCGGCGCTGCGTCGCGCCAGGGCGGAGACGGCGCCGGTCAGGCCGGCGCGGGCGCCATTGGACAGCTCGAGTTGATGGATTGGCGATTTCACCGAACCGCTGGTGATGTTCAGGATGCGGCCAAAACCGCGATCCATCATGTCGTAGACCGTGGCGTGGATCAGGGCGATCGGCGAGATCATGTTGTTCTCCACCGCCTTGCGCCAATCGTCGAGCGTGAAGTTCTTGAAATCGCCAGGCGGCGGACCGCCCGCATTGTTGATCAGAATGTCGGGGGACGGGCAGGCCGCCAGCAATGCCTTGCGCCCGGCCTCCGTCGTCACATCGCAGACCACCGTGGTGACCTTGGCGCCTGTCTCGGCGCGAATTTCCTTGGCCGTCGCTTCCAGCGCCTCGGCGCCGCGCGCGCAAATCGTCAACTCGACGCCATCGCGCGCCAAGGCCATCGCGCTGCCCTTGCCAAGGCCCTTCGAGGCTGCACACACAATCGCCTTGCGGCCCCTGATCCCGAGATCCATCGCTGTTCTCCTTTGCTGGGCGCTTCCCACCGTGTCTTTCGATCAGGTTGCACTCGCCGTGCCCGAGGTCAAGCCCGTGCCGCGCGCCGGATGCCTTGGGGGGCAGGCAATCGAGAAATTGGACTTGGACAAATTGCCTCCCGACCCTGGCGGCAAAGGCCAACCTCTGGTCATACTTGGTCAGAGCGCCCGCCACTGCGTTCACCACAAGGGTGCCACGAGGAGAACGCCGCATGCCCGATCTGTCCCAGGCAGCCCTTGATATCGAGGATCTGCGCCAGATGGCTCGGCGCCGTCTGACCCACGGGCTGTTCGAGTTCATCGATCGCGGCAGCGAGGACGACATCGCGTTGCAGCACAATCGCGCCGCGCTCGAGCGCATCAAGCTGCGCGCCCGGGTTCTCAACAACGTCTCGGCGCGCGATCCGTCCATCACGCTGTTCGGCAAATCGCAGAAACTGCCGATCATCATCGCGCCGACCGGACCCGCCGGCTACGTCTGGTATCGCGGTGAGACGGCATTGGCCAAGGCCGCGGCCAAGTCCGGCATACCGTTCACGCTGTCGAGCACCGCCAACACGGCGATGGAAACCATTCTGAGGGAGGGCGGCGGCCGGCAGTGGTATCAGCTCTACGTCTGGAAGGACATGGAGCAGTCGCTGAAGACGGTGGTACGCGCGCGCGATGCCGGCTTCGAGGCTCTGGTGCTTACCGTCGACAGCATCGTCTATTACAATCGCAAATTCGACGTGCGCAACGGCATGACCTTCCCGGTTCGGCTGACGCCGAAGACAGTGCTGGACGCGGCCCTGCACCCGCGCTGGCTGCTGGGCACCATGGGCCGCTACATGCTGGCGGAAGGTCAATTGCCACGCTACGTCAATATTCCGGTCCTCGATAACCAGCCGCTCGCCGCGGCGCGCCAGCATCTGATCAAGAACGACACGATGACGTGGGACTTCGTGCGGCGGATTCGCGAAATGTGGCCGCGCACCTTGATCCTCAAGGGCCTGCAGCATCCGGCCGATGCCCTGCTGGCCGCCGATTGCGGCGTCGACGGCGTGGTGCTCTCCAATCACGGCGGTATCTCCAGCGACGGCGCGATCGCACCGATCGATGCGCTGCCCGCGGTGGTGGCCGCAGCCGGCGACCGCATCAAGATCATCGTCGACAGCGGCTTCCGCCGCGGCAGCGAGGTGCTGAAAGCCATGGCGCTCGGCGCTGATGCCGTGATGATCGGCAGGGCAACGCTCTACGGCGTGGCGGCGGCGGGCGAGGCCGGCGCCAGCCGTGCACTCGAAATCCTCGAGGCCGAGATCACGCGCACCATGGCTATTCTCGGATGTCCGACCATCGCTGCGTTGACGCGCGAGCACGTGCTGCTGGCGTCCGAGCAGGGGTGAGACGCTTTCTCATCCCAGCAGCGCCGCGCCGATCGTCAAGGTGAAGCCAGCGAGCGTATCCCAGCCGGAGCAGTGGCCGATGCGCGCGATGCGGTCGAGGTGCCCGGGAACCGCATGGGTGTCACCGGCCAGAATGGCATTGGCGATGCCGTGCATGGCGTCCGCGCCGAGGCCGTCGGCGGCAGCCGACAGATGCATGGCGCTGATCTCCGTAGTCAGATCGTTGAGCTCCGGCGCCAAGATGTGCCACAGCGCATCGCGCAGATCGGGTCGTCCAAGCGCGGTCAGGGCCAGGAGGATGCCGCCGATCAAATCGTCGCCGGAGGGTGTCAGCCCGGGGCCTAGGCCGAGCAGCAGTGTCAGCGAGCGCCGCGACTCCGCATCGAAAGTGCCGGCTGACAGCGCACGCGGCAACCCAGCCCGCAGAACTGCTACCTGCGATACCGCCGCACGCGCCACGGGCGTGCGTGCGCCTTTGCTGTCGGGCGCAAAAACGAGGGGTGCAAGGCCTGCCTCCGGCAAGCGCCCGGCAGCCAGTGCGCGCAGCGCCTCGAGCCCCTTGCCGGCAGCGTCCGGGTCATAAGCTGCCCAAGGCGGCGGTTGCCAGCGCTCGGCGGCACTCAATGACGTGACGAATGTCTCGCCGATGACCAGACGGTCGGCGTGGGCGCGGCCCTTGGCCTCGGGAAAGACGCCCGCGTTCGGCCAGACGACAGCGTCTGCGTCGCGCAGCGTCACATTGATGGGACCCCGTCCAATGTCTTCGGCGCCGATGCAGACGAGGCCATCGTGCGCCAACAGATAGAAACTGCGCTCAAACACGGCCACGACCTCAAGCTCGCGACCCTCGGTCAGGATCTCGGCTGCAATCGGTCCGATCGAGGAAGCGGTGAGGCGGATCATGTCGCGTCCGGCACGATATGCGTGCCTGTCTCGCCTTGCAACGCGGGCACGGCCTGGTCGAGACGGGCGATGACGACGTGCGCGCCGCCTCCCTCGATGAAGCGGATCGCCGCGTCGATCTTCGGGCCCATGCTGCCCGGCGGGAAGTGGCCTTCGGCATAGAGTTTTTTCAGCTCGGAGAGCGTCACGCGATCGAGGAAGCGCTGCTTGGGTTTGCCGTAGTTGACGGCGACCTTCGGTACGGCCGTCAGCAGCATGATGGTGCCGATGCCGAGCGTCAGGGCCAAATGCTGCGTGGTCAGATCCTTGTCGATGACCGCCTCGACGCCGTGGCGCACACCTTTCGGACCGCGGATCACGGGGATGCCGCCGCCGCCGCCGGCAATGACGATGGTGCCGCGCTTGGACAGAGCACTGATCAAGGAAATGTCGCAGATGTGTCGCGGCATCGGCGAGGGCACGACATGACGCCAGCCGCGATCGCCGTCCTGTTTCATGATCCAGTCGAACTCGGCGCCGACTTTGTCCGACTGCTCCTTGTCGAAGAACGGGCCGATGAACTTGGTCGGGTCCTTGAACGCGGGGTCGTCGGGATCGACCTCGACCTGGGTCAGCAGGCAGGCGACGTGGCGGTCATTGTCGTGCTCGCGCAGGGCATTCTCCATGGCCTGCATCAGCAGATAGGCGATGCCGCCCTGGCTGTGGGCGACACAAATGTCGAGCGTCATCGGCGGGATGCGATAACTCGCCAATTGCTGGCGCATCAGGATCTTGCCGACCACCGGGCCGTTGCCATGCGTGATGATCAATTCGGTCTTGAGCATCGCCAGCGGCAGCAGCGCATCGGCCGTCTGCTTGGCGATGTGCTTTTGCTCGTCCGAGGTGCCGGAGATGTTCTCGGGGTGCGTGGCATTGCCGCCGATGGCGATGACGAGGCGTTTGGGGACCGCGTCCTTGCCGATGACGGACGATGTTCTCGCCATGTCATCCTCCTCGTGATTTGCCTTTGACGATGGCCGTGGCGAAGGTCGTCGCATCGAACGCCGACGGTGCCACGATCACGCCCGCCTGCTCGAGGCGCTGCACCTGCAGGCTGCGGCGCTGCGGGTCTTGCTCCGTGCCGGTGACCGAGGCGATGACGGTGCGGTCCGCCGGCCTCCAGCGCGCCAACTGCGCGACCAGATGACCGGCCGGATCGGGATGGGCGCCGTAACCGAGGACGACGTCGACCAGCAACACGCCGACATTGGAATCGGACAGGGCGGCGGCCATCGGCGCATCGCGCACGGCCGGCTCGATCATCGGATGCGGCCGGCCCTGCGTGTACTCGTCGTCGCCCAGATCGATGATGGTGTGGCTTGCTGCCCTGCCAAGCTGGTTAGCGCCTGGAATGGGCACATTCGAGGCCACCTGCAAACCCGCGTCGCGCAGCACGACTTGGGCTTCGGCGCACAGCGTGCCGCCAGCGAAGAGGCCGCGCACCAGTTTGCCCGCACGCTTGCGCTGCGGCACAGCACCGCCATGCGCGGGAGGCAATTCCAGGCCGAGGGCGCTTTCCGCGGCGGCCTTTAGCGTCGAGACGAGGCGCGCATTCCTTGGCGCGGGAATATCGAGCCCACCGACGAAGCAGACGGTGAATGGCTTGCTCGACTTGGCCACGCGCGCCAGCACGGCCTTCGCCACCTCCTGCGACGGCGGCTTGGAGATGACGACGATGTGGCGCGTGCCGTGGTCGGCATCGAGCAGGTCAATTGCCATCAGCGTGGTGATGCCGCCGACTTCGGATTTGAGATCGCGTCCGCCGGTGCCGATGGCGTGGCTGATGCCGCCGCCGTTGTTGGCGATCAGGCAGCTCACCTCCTGGATACCCGTGCCCGAGGCGCCGACGATGCCGATGTCGCCGCGCGGCACGGCGTTGGCAAAGCCGAGCGGCACGCCGCCGATGATGGCGGTGCCGCAGTCCGGCCCCATCATCAGCAGGCCGCGCTCGCGCGCCTCGCGCTTCAGCTCGACTTCCTCAGGCATAGGTACGTTGTCGGAGAACATCAGTACGTTGAGGCCGCGGTTCAACGCCTTCCTGGCCTCGGCGGCAGCGAATGCGCCGGGAACGGAGATCAGCACCAGGTTGGCATCGGGTGCGGCGGCAATGGCCGAGCGGATGCTGCGCGGCGCCCAGGCCGCTGCGCCGTCGGCGCTCTTGCGCGGCTGATCGAGTTGGCGACGGGCTTCCGCCAGCGCCGCGTCGGCCGTGCCGCGATCCTTGGCGCGCACGGCTATGACGAGATCGCCTGGCGCCGCCGCCTCGCCATCCGCGGACAGCACACCCGCATCCGCCATGATGCGGCGATTGGCCGGTGTGCCCATCATCAAACCGGCTTCTTCCACGCCGGCCATGGCCGTGACCGCCCGCGTCATGCGCATCAGCGCGATCGAGTCGAGGTAGGAGCCACGGCGGACCTCGTTGACGACGACGCTCATTTCACCCCCATCGTCTCAGCGAAAGCGACCAGGGCCTGCTCGAAGCAGCCGCGTGGCGCCTTGACCACGCCGGCGCCGACCTGGCCGACGCCGGGATTCTTGTGCGCCACGCCGGTGTTGATGGTCGGCACGATGCCTGTTTCCACCACCAGACGGATGTCGATGCCGGTCGGCACGCCCTTGTAGTCCATGCCCGGTATGGTCCACTCGGCGTTCTCGCCGACGGTGATCTCGCGCATGCTGCGCGTGAAAACGGCAGCCTCCGAGGCGTTGCCGGCGCCGATGAAACCGACCACGGCCGGGGCCGCACCCATGGCGAAGCCGCCGAGGCCGACGGTCTCGACGATCGCGCTATCACCCATGTCGGGATTGGCGTCGGCCTCGGTATAGCCGGGGAAATACATGCCTTGGGGCATCTCGACCGGAGCGGTGAACCATCGGTCGCCGGTGCCGGAGACGCGGATGCCGAAATCGGTGCCGTTGCGCGACATGGCGGTGACCACGCTCGAGCCCATGATGCCGCGCGCCGGGTCCGTCATCGCCTTGCCCATCGGCATGGCGACGTTGAGAAAGAACTGGTCGTTGGCGCCGATGAAGGCCAGCGAGCGGGCGAGTTCGTCTTTATCCGTGGCGACGCGGGCCAGCGCCGGCGCCAGCAGCCGCAACAGCAGCGAGGAGCAGGCGACATTGCGCTGGTGCATCTCGTCGCCCATGGTCAGGCCACGGGCGATCACGGCCTTCAGGGCAATGCCGCCCATCTCGCGCAAAGCGGCGCCCAGCATGGGACCGAGGCCAGTGGTCAGCCAGCGGATACGATCGAGCACCTCGGCGTCGTTGCCGCCAAAGCGCATGACTTTGCCGAGGCCTTCATTGATGGCGCAATAGGCGCGATTGCCGAAGGCGCGATTCTCGACCACCATCAGCATCTGGCCGGGCGTGGTCATGCCGGTCATCGGCCCGACGCAGCCGTGATGGTGGTTGGGCTCATAGCGGAATGTGCCGCTCTCGGCCATTGTCTCAGCGTCGGCGAGGTCTTTGGCCCAACCCTCGAACACGGCGATGCCGGTGACGGCGCCGCGCATCGGCCCGCACATACGATCCCAGCTGATTGGCGGGCCGGCATGCAGGATGGTGCGGTCGGGCAGATCCTTCAGCACGCTGTTCGCCGGCACGACATCGACCAGCCACGGGTCGGCCGACAGGATACGTTTCAGCGCCTCGGCGTTGGCGGTATCGATGGTGTCGGAGATGAAGGCCACAACATAGTCCCGTTTTACTCGGCTGCTTCGAGGGCTTTGACCAACCCGCGGCCAATGGTCGGTGGCGGCAACGGATCTCCTTCCGCCTTCATGCTTTCGATGACTTCATCGACAATCTCACAGAGTTCATCAAAGACCTTGCGCTCGTCATCGCCATGGCATCCGCCGTAGATCAATCCGGGCGCACGTCCGACGTAGCAGTCATCCTCTTCGGACCATTCGACAACCTTGGCGTAGCGGTCGCTGTCCTTCATTTTTTCGACTCCTCCATCGCCTTTTGAACTTCCCTGATCTGATAGGGTTTGGCATCGGCGCCGGCATTGCCGGAGAGGGTAACACGACCCCTGATCTTGGGATGTTTGAAATTGCGGTGACTGCCTTTGCCACCCTGGTCTGCGAATCCAGCCGCTTGCAATTCCGCAATCAACTCACGAATCTTGGGTGGCATTGAGTACGCACCTCCCCAACTTCGCCAGTAGCCGCTGTAGGTTGAGCGGAACCCTTGCGCAGTGAAGCCCAACGCGGAGCAACGGCGTCGTTGGGCTTCGCGCTTAATCGGCTGCTTCGAGAGCCTTCGCCAGTCTCTGCCACCTTCCGGCCGTCGTCGGCGGCAAGGGCTTGCCATCGGCCTTGTACAGCTCGATGACCTCGTCCACGATCTCGCACAGCTCGTCGAAGACCTTGCGCTCGTCGTCGCCGTGGCAACCGCCGTCCAGAAGGCCTGGCGCCGTTCCGATGTAGCAATTGTCCTCCTCAGACCAGTCGACCACTTTTGCGTAACGCGCGCTGTCCTTCATGAACTCACCTCAACTATCGCACTGCGCACCAAGCGCTCTTGGTATGGCTTGGCGTCCTCGCCGCGCTTGCCTGAAATCGTCACTGGTTTGGCCCTGTTCGGGTGGACATAGTTGCGGTGACTGCCTTTGCCACCCCGGTCGGAGACTCCGGCTGCCTCCAATTCCGCGATCAACTCGCGAATTTTCGGCGGCATCGTTCACGTCCCAAGCTTCGCCAGCAGCGCCGCGAGCTTGGCATCACCACCCGCCGGCGGCGACCACTGCACATGCACGACCGGAACGCCGAGGCCTTTCAGCTCGGTGGCGAAGCCTTCCAGACCGACGTTGATGACGCTGATGGGTTGGTCCAGCAGGCTCGGCGCGGCTTTCTTCGGCTCAGGCTTGGGCATTGTACACCTCGTAGGCGGCATCGACGCCGGCGCCGGCCGGCGCCGTGTACCCGTTCCGGCGCAGCACCGCCTCCAGCGAAGCGAGGCAGCGCAGCACATTGGCCTTGCGGCAGACGTAGCCCATGGTGCCGATGCGCCAGATCCGGCCGTTGAGCGGCCCGAACGAGGTGCCGATCTCGATGCCGAAATCCTCCAGCAACTCGGCGCGGACCTTGTCGCCATGCTTGATCGCCTTGGGAATGACGACGCCTGTGACATTACTCATGCGGTACCTGGCATCGCCGAACAGCTCCAGGCCCATGGCGGTGAGCCCGGCCCGCAGCGCCTTCGAGGTCAGGGCATGCCGGGCGAAACCCTTGTCCAGCCCCTCCGCCAGCACGACCCGGGCGCACTCGCGCGCCGCGTACAGCATCGAGGCTGCCTCGGTGTGGTGGTTCAGCGCCTTAGGACCCCAGTAGTCCATGATCATCGCCAGATCGAAATAGTTCGATTGGATGATCGGCCCGTTGCCCTCGATCAGGTCGGGCGGCTTGATGCCCGCCTCGATGTGCTTGCGGTGGTTCAGAACCTCGACGACACGCGCGTTGAAACTGACAGGGGCGATGCCCGGCGGTCCCGACAGGCACTTCTGCAGGCCGGCGGCCACCATGTCGATCTTCCAGGCGTCGGTCTCGAAGGGGTTGCCGGCCAGCGAAGCCGTGGCGTCGACAAACAGCAGCGCGCCGTGCTGGCGGGCGGCAGCGCCGGCTTCTTCGAGCGGATGCAGCACCGTGGTCGAGGTGTCGCCCTGGCACATGGCGACGAGGCGCGGCTTGTGCTGCTTGATGGCATCGGCGATTTGGCCGGGCTCAAACACTCTGCCCCATGCGCATTCCATCGGGATGACCTCGGCGCGGGCCCGCTTAGCGATCTCGGTGAGCAGATGTCCGAAGCGGCCAAAAATCGGCACCAGCACCTTGTCGCCGGGCGCGATCACCGAGTGCATGCAGGCTTCCAGCCCGGCCCGCGCCGTGCCGTCGATCATCAGCGTCCATTCGTTGCTGGTCTTGAACACCTGCCGGTAGAGCGCCATCACCTGGCTCATATAACGGCGGAACTCGGGGTCGAACTGCCCCTGGATCGGCACCGACATGGCGCGCAGCACGCGCGGATACAGATCCACCGGCCCCGGTCCCATCAGCAGGCGAGGCGAGGGCTCCAGCTCCTCGAAGATTTCGGGCTTGCTCGGCACGTTGGGGGGACTCCGGTTGCGCAGGTGTCTGACATCCTGTCAGACACCATTACTGTGCGGCTCAGTCAATTCTCAAGCCAAGTCCAACGTGGTGCCATAGGTGTCTGACAGGGTGTCAGACACCACCTTCAGCGCCAGCATGATCTCCCTGGCGAAGCGGCGCCGAGGACGCTGGCCATCACAATTGCCCCGATTGCAGCGCGTGAGCGGCGGTTCAGCATGCAAACTTCTCCCAGGTGAGCGCCCTGGCGTGAC
This sequence comes from uncultured Devosia sp., assembly GCA_964498125.1. Classification (GTDB taxonomy): domain Bacteria; phylum Pseudomonadota; class Alphaproteobacteria; order Rhizobiales; family Hyphomicrobiaceae; genus CAMDBL01. Next base: position 19,666 of record CAZCGE010000101.1, read on the forward strand.
GCGCTGTGTCGCGACATGATTTCATGGCGCGTGCACTGGCGGCAAGGCTTTGTTGTCGCCGCACGCCGGGCTGGCACCGATTCAACCCCTTGGACCGGTTCCGGCATCCGGCGCGATACGATATATCCGGACGGCATTGTCGTGGAACAATCTTCGGCGATCCCGGTCCGGCAAGGCGGCAGTCGCTGCCTTGTAGCCATCGAAGATCGTATCGAACGATCCAGTGAGACCGTCGACGGGAAAGTTCGAGGCGAACATGCAGCGCGCGACGCCGAACGCCTCGATGAGGCTGTCGACAATGCCGCGATTGTCGGCGAGCGACCACGGCCGATCCCGCACGCCGATGCCCGAGATCTTGATCGTCGCCTGCGGAAGTGTTGCGGCGCGCCGGATCGCGGCCCGCCACCCGGCGAGGCCAGCGGCATCGCGATCCGCCGGCAGGAAGGCATGATTGATCACCACGGTCGTCTCGGGATAGGCGGCGACCAGCTCCATCAGCTCGTCGACGTGCCACCACGGCGCCTGCAATTCGAAGTGCAGACCGTGCCCTGCCAAGAGGGCATAACCGCGCCGCCAGGCCGGGTCAGACATGGAGCCGGGAGTGCCGGTTGCGATCGCGGAAGAGGAGGGCGCTACGACCGGCTTGTGGCGGATGCCACGCACGAGCGGAAACGCTGCGTGAGCTGCCAATACGGTCTCGACATCTTCGCGATCGAGAATTGCGCGCGCCACATGCGCGGCTGGCGTGCCATGCCGGTGGGCAATGTCGGTCATCCAGCGGCTTTCGGCAACGAGATCGCGCGCGTCCCACTCGCCTTCCATGGTGATGCTGGCGACGACGCGATGGCGTTGCGAGACCTTCGCATAGTCTGGCGGCAGAAAATCGCGCTTGATCGCACTGTAGTCGCCATAGCGGAACGGAACCTGCGCCTCGGGCCGCAGCCAGGGATGCCGCCCCAGGCTCAGATCCCAATAATGATGATGCGCATCTATGATCTCCAAATCGGCATCGCTCATGGCGCGCGTCTCCAGCAGCAGTCGTAGCGACCCCGGACACTTGATCCGGGGGAGGTCCGACAATTCCGGTAGCGGCGCGTCGGACCTCGGCTAAGAGGCCTCGCTCCGGCCTACCCGCACCCTTCAATCAGCTTGACGGCCGACATGCTGGCGAAGATCACGCCGGCACAGACGATCCAGCCCGCGATCAGACCTGCCAGTGCGCTGGTCCACCGGCGCAATCGGGAGGGGGTGGCGCGGCCGAGCCGGTCGAGAAAGCTCGCGTAAACCCAGACAAAAGCCATGGCCAGCAGCAAGCCGAGCAGCATTGCCGGCTTTGCCGCGGCCAGACGTGCCATCCCGCCTGTCGCCGTGCTTTCGCCTTCCGCGATCGTCGCCAGGGAGAACAGCGGCAGCAGCGGGAAAGCACCAAGGCGCCCGAGCACGGCGTTGGTTGCGCCAAGCCATTCGCAGGCCGCCAGCAGCAGGGCGAGCGTCAGCGCGAACAGCACAATGCGAATGGCGTGGGTCCATACCAGCGCGGCGGCGCCGTCGCCGGCAGGGCTTGCGCGCGCGATGGGGCACGTCACCCACCATAGCACGACAAGAACTGGCGCCAGCGCCACAAACCCGCGGAACAGCATGCGGTCGATGATCGGCGGACCCCGCGACATCCCCCAGCAGACGATCAGCCAAGCGGTAAAGGCAAGCCCGCTCAGCGGCCAGACCCAGTGCGCGGCGCCATCCAGGGCCCAGCGTGCGGCGAGGCTCAATGCCACGATGTAGCCGACGCCGACCACGCCGTTGAGGGCGATGCTGGCCAGCATCGACCGCGCCATGGATCGCTTGTCGGTGACCGGCGCCAGCATCAGGCTGATGCCATTGAGCGCGGGAAAAGTCAGCATCATGCCGGCGATGCGCGCATCACTGGAGTGCACCGCCGCCAGCACCAGGATGAAGAGCGCTGTTCCCGCCGTCACGCGCGCGACAAGCGACGTGGCACCAGCCATCAGTCCAGGCACGTCGTTGCCTCTCCTTGCGCGCGGAACCGGCGCCTACGCCAGCATCTTGATCTCTTCGAGCGTGAGATTGCCGGGGACGATGGCGATCGGGATCGGAAAAGTGCCGGCCAGTTTGCCGGCCGCGAGCGAGGAGACGAGTGGCCCCGGCCCCTTGGCATCAGTGGCGGCGCCCAACACCAGGATAGCGATGTCCTGGTCCTCGTCGATCAGCTTGACGATCTCCTCGGCGACCTTGCCTTCGCGGATGATCTCTTCGGTCGCCAACGCCTCGAATCCTTCGGCGCTGAGCTTGCGGCGGAGCAGGCGGAACAGCGCCTTGGCCTTGTTGGTCTCTTCCTCGAGCTGCTTCTGCTTGACGCCCATCCAATGCTGGTAGTCCTGCGGCTGGATGACATAGAGCAACACCACCATGCCGCCGGCATGCTGGATGCGGCTGGCGGCGAAAAACAGGGCGGTCTCCACCTCGGGGCTCTCGTCGACAATGACGAGAAACTTGCGTTGATGGCCCTCTTCGAGGGAACGGCGAGTCTTACGCGTGGTCATGACAGATCAGGCCTTTGCATTACCGCATGGTGGCATGAGAGAGACCATCATCACAAGACACCCTGCGCATGGCGACCCTCGCAAATGGCGAAGCGCCGGCCCAATGCCCCGCGGTCATTGCCTTACTTGAGTGCCCAGGTGACGTTGACGCGCACCTCGATCGCCTGGCTGCCGCGCTCAATTGGCACGGATTCGAGCATCGCTGACCGCGACATTGTCGCGCCATGCGGCACATGGCCCATCTCCTCGGATATCGCCAGCACGGCGCCGACCTCCGCGCCCGAGGTTTGCGCGTAGAGGCGTGCCCGATGCAAGGCATTGGCAATGGCGATTTTGCGTGCCTTATCCTTGAGGGACTCGGACTCGCTGACATCGAAGACAAGGCCGTGCATCTGATTGGCGCCGAGACTGACCACCTGGTCGAGCACCTCGCCCAGCCGAACGAGTCGGCGCACGGTGACCCTGATTTGATTGACCACCCGGTAGCCGGCGATCTGCGGTGTGCTGCCTGGCGTTGTTTTGCTCGGGTAGCGCGGCTCGACGTTGAGCGACACCGTCTGGATGTCGCGCGGTTCGATGCCAAGTGCCTTGAGGCCGTCGATCACCCGCCGCATCGCAGCGGAATTCCCCGCCAGGGCTTCGCGCGCGGTCTCGGCTTCCCAGATGACGCCGGTCGAGATGTGAGCCATGTCAGGCTCGGCGGCGACCGAGCCGGTGGCCGAGACGCTGACGGTCCGCTCGAAGGTGCGTCCGCCCGTTGCGGCAGCTTTGTCCTGCGCTTTCGGCATCGGCGCCACCATGAGTGTCAGAACCGCCGCTAACAGGGTCGTGACTGTGGTCCGGCGGTGGATGAGGATCGACGGGTGCATTGCAGGTCGCCAGACTTCTACCCAGGCATCAGGTTAGCAGAGAAAAGCGGCGCCTCTACGGCCTTCTTCAAGCTGGCAAGTCTGCTATAGAAGCCACCGGCTGCCGTCGTCGACGAAGCTGGCATTCGTTGCAAGGCCAACGAATGCCGGCTTGGAGTCTTTTGTTTTCGCAGAGTTTTATCCCAAAATCGGGAAGGCCGCTTTAGGGAACTCTGCTTCGGCGGGCCCGTAGCTCAATGGTCAGAGCTGACGGCTCATAACCGTCTGGTTGCAGGTTCGAATCCTGCCGGGCCCACCACTCCTGCCGCCTTGGACCAAGGCGCGGTAACCATGCGCCGTGAGACCGCGCGATACCGCAATTCCGCGGCCATGCGGCGCGTGCACGGCCCGGCATGCCCCCCAAGTGGGCAGTCGGGCGGGTGAATCGGTCAAGTACTTGAAATGATTGGCTCGCCAATCGGGAAGTAACCGCGAACCGGTATGTGATTGTTATTCCTATCTGATATGGGCGAGATTCTGTCGACGCCATGGGCTCGACGACGACTTGCATCCAAGCTGTGAGAGGCGGGCGCGGCGGCAAATGCCGAATGCCTTAGCCATATACGCCGTCTCCGAACGTCAGCGCGTTGTTTCGGATAGATATTTCGTCCCCGCCCAATCAGGCTGAATACCTTGCTGTATGCGGCCAGACCGATCTCTTTCTCTATGCAATTCAATTGCTTGTCGAGCGCGCCCAGCGCGGGCGTATGCACCACCGGTGCATAGGATGTGCAGAGTGCGTAGAGTTCACTCCGTCTTGCTTCCTCTCCGCCCGCACCAGGCCAAATAGCGTCCAAGGCAGATCTGCTGGCGCAGCCACATTCTCTTGATCGGCCGGGATTGCGGGGGGCTGCCCCAAGCCTGGAACCCCGTGTACTCGTTCTCGCATCATCCTGTTCGACAGCTTTTCACTGGATCACGTCAGCAAACCGGGACTGCGAGAGACGTGGGCCGCGCTGAGCTGCATTCAATTCAGGAAGGCAGGTTGTCCGACTTCTGAAACGACACGATGAATTCACTGCCTGATGGCTTTTGTTGTAGCCTGTTGCCAAGAATGCGGTTGAATGTCGTGTGGTTGCTCATCAAAATTAATGAACTCTCGAAACATAGCGCACTCGGAAGCTCAGCCAGTTCCTGACACTTTCGAGACCGCCGATTGGCTTTCAGTTCAGTTGCTTATGGCACGGCGCTACCGCCCCCTGCAGGGCTCGGGACGGCATTGGGCATTGGAGTGGTTGTGCCAGCCGAATTCCGGGCTGTCGCGGCAATCGTAGTGGCAAGGATGACCGCCGCCGTATCCGCCACGGCCTTCGGGGCGAGGCTCGTAGTCACGTCCGCGAGGGCGCGCGGCCTCGGGGCGGCAGTCCGCGTTCGAATGGTTGTGTAAGCCAAAGCGCCGGCTGTAGCGATTGTCGTAGTGGCAGCCCTCGTGGACTTTCGTGACGGCGCTGCCACGCGGCACATCGACGCCGTCGCGCAAGGCCAAGGGGGTGGCGAGGGCCGAACCCGCGACCAGAAGCGCTGTGACAGCGCCGGTAAGCCATGCCGTGATGCCCAATCGTCTCATCATCTGCCCTCAACTTCGCTGCTCAGCCACTGCGGCCATGCAGGAATTCCACAATTATGTCATGCTCGCGTCAAGCTGAATGCTTCCTGAACACGCTGCCGCATTGCCGGCACCGCGACAAGCGGGCATTAAGGCTCGGCTGACTGAGCCACTAGGTGGCATGGAAGGATGGGCAACGTGCTCTACTGGATCGGCAACGCGGCAAAAGCACGCGTCATCGAGCTAATTGTCGCCGACAGGCGGCCGGCCGTGACTGTGCTCGACTACGGCGCCGGCAGGGGCGGCGATTGGCCGGATGTGCTGGCCTCGCGGCCGGGCCTCGAGCTCGTCTGCTACGAGCCGGACGAGGCGGCGAGTGCCGTCATGCGCGAGCGCCTTGCGGATCGGACAGCACGCGTCCTGACGAGCGACGAATTTGATCGCAACGCAGTGGGCGCCGACTACATCGTCAGCTTCTCGGTTCTGGAGCACGTCTACGATAAGCCCACCTACATGCGCCATGCCAAGCGGCATCTGGCGACCGATGGAGTGTTCTACCTCAACTACGACGATGGACATTTCCGCACCTCGCTCGATCTTGACGAGTTGCGGGGCTGGCGGGCGAGTCTGGCGGTCACACTCCAGAATAGGTTGGCTTGGCTGTGGCCGCGCCTGAATCGGATCGAGCGCTACCAGGCGCGCGTCACAGCCGATGCCATCCAACAACTGGTGACTGACGCAGGCCTAGGTATTGTCGACGACCGCTACGAGAATCTGGGAAGCTTCAAGTCCCTCGCCAAGACGATGCCGGCCGAACAGGGCCAGGAGTTCAAGCGCTTCTGGCTCGAGGTGGAGGATCAGCTCAATCGCCGCTTTCGGGTCGAGAGCGAACCGAGGATGGGCGACACGATGAACCTGTGGCGCGAGATGGCGTCCCGTACACTTGCGCTGCGACATGCCTGAACAGGCACATGAAAAGGAGTTCATTGTTGGTAACGAACTCTGGAAGCAGGGACGCGCGCCGCTCCGCGTGCTCCTCATTAATTTTGCGCTGGACCGGAACAGTCCCGTTCTGCCTTGGCAAGCGGCGGTCGCGTCGTCGCTCGCCGAGCGGGTGGAAAATGTGCACGTCTTCACTGAATGGCTGGGTGCGTTCGATGCCCCACCTCGATTGACCTTTGACGCCATGCCGCACCGACCGTTCGGTGTGCCCCGCCGGTTGGGTGCCGCCTGGGTGATGCTGCCGCGATTGATCGGCATGATCGAGCGGTTCAGGCCCGACGTGTGTTTTGTGCACATGGCGCACGAGTGGTGCTACCGCATCGGTCCTTATCTGCGCGCCCGCGGCATTCCCGTGCTGCTCTGGTATGCTCACGGCTCCGTGCCATGGAAGCTACATCTGTCGACCGCGTTCGCCTCGCGCATCGTGACATCGACGCCAGAAGGATTTCGCATCGACAGCCCAAAGAAGCGTGTCATTGGGCAAGCCATCGATACGGCGCTGTTCGATATTCCGCGCGACCGGTTGGCCAGCAACGAGATCGTCTCTGTCGGGCGCGTGTCGCGTCGCAAGAACGTCGCGCTGCTCATCGAGGCAATGGCCGAGGTGGTACGACGGCCAGGTCTAGAGAGGGCACGCCTCAGGATCGTCGGCCCCGAGCTCACACCCAACGACAAGGCCTATAGGATCGAGTTGGAGCGGCTCATCACGCAACTTGGTCTCGAATTGAACGTGGAGCTTGCGGGGGCCATGACCCAGGCCGGTAC
>CAZCGE010000102.1:0-10054 GCA_964498125.1 uncultured Devosia sp.
ACCCGTGGTAGAGACGTGCTCGCCACGGTCGAAGAACCTCAGGAATCGGAGGGTCGATCAACAAGGCGGGCGCGTGTCCGCTTAGACACCGATCGCGTCGATGCCAGGCTGAACGACGTTTTTCTGCCCTGGGCCAGGAGCCGACGAATGCGGCGCATCAAGCGCTCACGCACGGGAGCCACCTGTACGATCAGCAAACCCGCAGATTGTTGCGCCCTTTGCCGCGCGCGAGCGCGACAGGCTTATGCCAAAGTCGGCGAACTGACGGTGGAGGGAATTTTTGCCCAGAGGTCCGGCAGATGAACATGATGGACCGCAGATCTCTGCTCGAGCCGCTATTGGCGCGTCGCGGTGAAGGTTCCGGCACATGCCGCTTTTGCACCGCCAATAATCTGAACGAAACTTCCAGTGCCCGAGTTGGCGCTTAGGCTACCCGAATAATTGATTTTGGTCCCTCCTGCCCCCGCGGCAGGGTGGGAAAAGGTGATCTTTCCCGCCGTATCCACTGAGCCGGTCAAAACGCCCGCGCCCGCCTTGCCGGTAATAGCGCCGTTCGAGATGGTCACATCGAACGAGTAATCCTTATACGTGCATCCTGGGCTAAGCCGTCTGATAATCCAAGTGCCTGCACGCGCATCGGCCGATTTGGCGGGTGCGCTTGTTTTTGTCTCCTGCGCCTTCGACACTGGAGGCGCGACTTTCGGAGGCTCTGCCGTCTGTGCGGTGGGATTGAAATAGAACCGGCCGGTCAATGCTGAGTGTTCCCATGGTACTTGCTTACGTTGCGTCTCTGTCATCACGTCATTGCGCACGGCAATGAGGATGGCGCTTAAGTCGTCACTGCTGCTCGACAGCTGCCTGACCAGCGCGCCCGCATAGGGTGAGTTTCGCCCTGTTCCATCGAGCGCCACGTTGCCAGGCTGCGTGGAGAAGCTGATCAACGTGCCGATGCCCGACTCGACCGGAGCAAGCCCGCGGCCTACCTCCGACGATCGCGTACCCATCGAGCGCGCCAAGTTGCGCGCGAGCGGGTTGTCGCGGCAGGCATCGATCAGCAAGATGTTGGTGTTGGTCTGGCGCTCCATGATGCGATGCACCACATCAGCCCTCACCATCTCGAAATCGAGAGCTTCCGCAGCTTCCGCCTTCGCGTCTATGGGGACGAGGTAGTTCTGGCCGGCGACCTGCAGGCCGTGGCCGGCATAGAAAAAGAGGCCGGCATCAGATCCCTTCAAGGCCGCAGCGAAATCACGTACCTTGCGATCGAATGCAGGCTTGTCGAGATCAAACCCTGTGATCACCTGGAAGCCATGCGTCTTCAGCGCGGCCCCAATGTCGGTTGCATCATTCGTCGCGTTTGCAAGCCACGGCGTATGCTGATAGGCCGAGTTGCCGATCACGAGCGCCACGCGTTTCTGGGCATGCGTTGGTGCCGCGGAGAGTATTGATGAGACCAAAACAAGTGCAGCCCATCCAACACGGCGCATATCACCACGTCTCCCGTCTCAATGGCCAGCAAGTTAGTCTAGGCGATCGCACGACGCTAGAGCGCTTTCCGCTTGATGTGAATCATTACAGTTACAGGGGATTCCCTCCGGCGCGCAAATCAGATTCAGATTCCTCCGACGGCAACGGCGCGCGCGCGCGATGGCGAAGGGATACTCGAAGGACCTCAGAGTGCGAGCGGTCTCGATTGTCGAGACGGGCGAGAGCGCGCGGGAGGCGGCGCGCCTGCTCAGCGTCGGCGCCTCGACTGCGATCCGCTGGATCGAGCGCTGGACGACGACCGGCAGCGTCGAGGCCAAGCCCGGCACCGGCCACAGCCGCTCGCCGCTCGATGAATATCGGCAGTGGTTGCTCGATCTCGTTGCCGCGGAGCCGGACCTGACGCTGAAGGAGATCCGCGCGCGGTTGCGCTCCGAGAAGAAGCTGAAGTCCGGAACAAGCTCGATCTGGCGCTTCTACGAACGGCACGACATCACTTTTAAAAAAAACTCTGCACGCCGCCGAACAGAATCGTCCTGACGTCGCCGCCGCGCGTGCCGAACTGAAAGCCGAGCAGCCGCGCCTCGATGCGCCGCGTCTGGTGTTCATCGATGAGACGGCGGTCACGACCAAGATGGTCCGGCACCACGGTCGCTCACCGCGCGGCAAGCGCCTCGTCGGACAAGTGCCGCACGGCCACTGGAAGACGCTGACGCTCGTTGTCGCCCTGCGCATCGATGGCCTCACGGCGCCCACTGTCATCGACGGCGCGATGGATGGGCCGTCGTTCCTCGCCTATGTCGAGCAGGTCCTCGCACCGACACTGCGAAAGAAAGACATCGTCTTCATGGACAACTTGCGCACCCACAAGATCGATGGCGTGCGCGAAGCGATCGAGGCAGCCGGTGCCAAGGTGCGCTATCTGCCCGCCTACTCGCCCGACCTCAATCCGATCGAAATGGCATTCTCGAAGCTGAAGACGGCGCTGCGCAAGGGAGCGGCACGCACCGTGAAGGCGCTGATGAAGCTCATCGGCAAGCTCCTCAAAACGTTTGCGCCCGAGGAGTGCGCCAACTATTTTCGGCATGCCGGATACTCGTAGTGACCCATATCAGGTGGAAACCGCTCTAGTGCGTCGGGCAGGCACCCTTGACGCGCGTCACGACAGTGGTCTTTTCCTTGATCGTCACCATACTGATATCCTCCACTGCTTGACTTCGTTCATGTGAGTTTTTTGTACCACTCGGCCAGCGCCGCGCCGATCTCGTGTGGGCTGTCCTCGTGGATGTAGTGAAGGCCGGGAACCGTAATCTCGACCTGGTTCGGGAAGGTGCGGACTTTGTCGCGCAGGTGGCCCTTCAACACGGCGCCCGGCTCGCTGTTGATGAACAGCTTCGGCAACGGCGATGCAGATAACCAAGCGACATAGGCCTCGATCGTCGCCAGCACGTCGGCGGGCTGGCCTTCGACCGGGATCTCGCGCGGGCAGCTCAGTGTCGGGCGGCGATCCTCGCCGGGATTGCGGTATGGCCGTCGGTACTCGTTCCAGATTTCCTCCGGCAGCTTGCGGATCGTCATGCCGGGCAGCACTTTCTCGACGAAGAAATTCTGCTCAAGAACTAGCGCTTCGCCCTCCGGCGACTTGAAACGGCGCATCAGGTCGGACACCGCCGGCGGCCAGTATTCCCGGCGCTGGTCGCCCATCAGCGTCTGCATGTAGGCGAGACCCTTCAGCCGATGCGGGTTATTGCGCGCCCAGGTAAAGCCGAGCGCACCGCCCCAATCGTGCAGCATCAGCGTGACACGATTGCCGAGGTCCAACTGCTCGATGATGGCGTCGATGTAGCGCTGATGCTCGGCGAGACGGTAACGGCCGGGGCCCGAGCCCGGCAGCTTTTCGCTGTCACCCTGGCCTATGTTGTCGATGGCAATGCAGCGCGCGAACGGCTCCATGCACGGCATGATGTTGCGCCACATGTAGCTCGACGTGATGTTGCCGTGCAGGAACACGATCGGGTCGCCGTGACCAGCGTCGACATAGGCCATGCGGCGGCCGAGCACCGTGGCAAAGCGCTTCTGATAGAGCATGCGCGGCTCGATCGGCTTGTCCGTTGGCATCACGCCCCTCCGGCGCTGCGAACCTCGGCGATGAAGCGGGCCAGCGCCTCGCCGATTTCGTGCGGATGATCCTCCTGCAGGTAGTGCTTGCCCGGCAGCGTTATCTCCCGCTGATTGGGCCAGGCTCGGCAGAAGTCGCGGGCGGCACCAGCGAGGCCATGGCCCTGCTCGGCATTGACGAACAGTTTTGGCAGATGCGCGCTGGCGGCCAGCCAGTCGCTATAGCGCTTGACCATCGCAGCATTGTCGGCCGGCTCGCCCTCGAAGGGAATCTCGCGCGGCCAGATCAGTGTCGGCAGCCGCGAAACGGGCGTCGGGAACGGTGCGCGGTAGACGGCCTTTTCCTGCTCCGACAGCTGTCGCACGATGCCGGCCTCGAACAACATCTTCTCGATAAAGAAGTTCTGGTCGAGCACCATGCCCTCGCCCTCGGGCCCGCGCAGCTTCTTGAACACGGCAACACGCTCGGGCGGCATGTCGCTCCACAACCGGGGGCGGACCATGGCCTCCATGTAGACGATGGCGCGAATGCTGTCGGGATGGCGACATGCGCGCCAGAAGCCGAGTGCCGCACCCCAGTCGTGGACGACGAGAATGACGTTGCGCGTAAGCCCCAGGGCTTCGAACCATGCGTCCAGATAGGCAGTCTGGTCGGCGAACCGGTAGCGGTATCGGGGCGATCGCCCCGACTGGCCGAAGCCGATCAGGTCCGGCGCCAGGCAACGGCCGAGTGGCGCCACATAGGGGATGATATTGCGCCATAAATACGATGACGTCGGATTTCCGTGGAGCAGCACGATCGGCTCGCCGGAGCCCGCATCGACGTATGCCATCTCGCTGTCGCCAACGGTCATGTGGCGCATCTCGAATGGAAAATCGGGTGAGATCGTCTTGTTCGACATCGGCGACACACCTCGCATCGACGGGCCGCGTCCGCATCGCAGCTTCCGGCGGGAAACTTCTTGCTTCCCCTGGTTGTGTATCGCATGCTAAAGAATGGCTGACCAGCAAAAATTGCGGGCAAAACTTTCGGAGCGAGCGTGGCGAGGCCAAGGGGATTCGATGCGGGCGAGGCGCTGGAGGCTGCCATGGGCTGCTTCTGGGAGAACGGATTCGAGGGGACGTCACTGCGCGACTTGACTGACTGCATGGGAATTGCGGGACCTAGCCTCTATGCCGCGTTCGGCGACAAGCGCAGTCTGTTCAAGCAAACGCTCGAACACTACTGCCAGCATCTCACGTTCGACCGCATTGCCCGGCTCGAGGCAGCGCTGCCCGCGCGGTCTCGCGCGGGTGCGTTCCTCGCCGACGTCATCGAGAGGTCGGCGAGCGATCCGCAGCGGCGCGGCTGTTTTCTCATCAATTCCGCGATCGAAATCGCGCCGCACGATGCCGAGATCGCCTTCGTCGTCGATGCACACCTGCAGCAGGTCAGAGCTTTTTTCGAGCGCAGCCTCTTGACCGCGCAAACCGGGAGAAAGCTTCCGGCCGGCGTCGATTGCGCCCAGGTGGCAGATCATCTGATGGCGGTCCTTCTCGGCATCCGGGTGCTGGCGCGCACGCAGCCGCACCGCAAGCTGCTCACTGGCATCGCAAACGCTGCACTCGCGCCGCTCGGTCTCGGCGACACGCTGATAGAAACCCGGACCGAACCTCGGACTCGGGCATAATCGTCAAAGCATGCTCAAGCAAAGGAGATGATTGATGTCGATGAAACTGAATGCCGGCGCGGCCATGCCGAGCCTGCCCGTGTCGCTGGTCTCGGGCGGTCAAGCCGACATGGCCGCCATGCCGGGTTGGCGCATGCTCGTAGTCTACCGCGGCAAGCACTGCCCGCTCTGCAAGAAGTACTTCAAGACGCTAGACGGCATGGCCGACGACTTCAAGGCCGCCGGCGTGGCACTGCTCGCCGTGTCCGCCGACCCCAAGGAGAAGGCCGAGACGGATGTGGCCGAGCAGGGCTGGCGGTTCCCGGTTGGCTACGGCCTTTCCCAAGAGCAGATGCGCGCGCTCGGGGTCTACATCTCCGAACCGCGCTCGCCCCAGGAGACCGACCGTCCGTTCGCCGAGCCGGGATTATTTGTGGTCAATCCGGATGGCAGGGTGCATATTCTAGAGATCTCCAATGCGCCGTTCGCACGTCCCGACCTCGCAGGCATTCTCAACGGCATCAAGATCATCCAGGAGCGGAGCTACCCGATCCGCGGCACGATGGCGTGATTGCGAAACGGCGGTAGGCAAAGGAGGAAGGAAGCGATGGCCAAGATGAAATTCGACGTGCTGTTCGAGGCCGAGGGCTCGAACACGTCCAAGTTTCGCAATGACTGCACCGTGCATCTGCGCGGCGCAGCCCCGCGTACGGATTTCCTGCCGTCCGACGAAGGCGCCTACCACGGCGGCGACGGCACCGCGCCCTATCCGCTGGCCTATTTCGTCAGCGGTCTCACCACCTGCCTGATGACGCAGCTGCGCGCCTTCTCGAAGCGGCTCGGCATCGACGTCGGCGACTTCACGGTCGACTGCCAGGCGCGCTGGCAGGCCGAGATGGAGAGCGCCAAGCACCCCTACGAGAGCAAGGGCGTCGGCTTCCTGCTCGACATCGATCTGAAGGGCGGCGCCTCGCTCGAGGACAAGAAGCGGTTGATTGCGGCGGCGACCAAGGGCTGCTTCGTCGAGGTGATCGTCAAGCCGGGCCTTATCAAGCACCGCCTCAAGGTCGGCACCGAGTGGGTGGCGCTCGACTGAATTGCCCCGAGACCAAAAATTCGAAAGGTTCGCAAGGAGGACCCCGATGTCGAATGCCGCAATCGATGCCAACGGATATCCGATCTGCTTCATGACGGCGAAGGGTGCGCGATCGCCCGTCGTCACCGGCAGCCCCGGCGCCGACACCATGCTGCTCGAAGTGCGGCAGGCCGGTGCGCACCAGAAGGAATCCGTTGTGCATGAGGGCGCAAGCGGCAGTTCCTGGCGCATGGCGAGTGACGAGGGCGTGCACCTGAAGGGTACGGATCTCGCGCCCTTTCCCCTCGGCTACTTCAATGCCGGCCTGCAGTCGGACCTCGCCGGCCGCATCGTCAAACTCGCCGCTCAGCGCGGCCATGCCCTGACGGGCCTGTCGATGAAGCTCAAGAACGGCTACTCGCTGACCGGCTCGTTCGTGCAAGGAACGGGCGTCGGAGTGGGTGAGTACTGCGCCGTCGAGGTGGATGTCTCCGGCGCGCTCAGTGCCGAGCAGGCGGGCCGACTCGTGCGCGACGCCGTCGGTGCCTCGCCCTGCTTCTCGATGTTGACGGACAATCTCGACAATACGTTCGCGCTCTATGTCAACGGCCGCCGCAATCCGACGACGCTGCCGGCGTCCGCTGCTCCCGACGCGGGCGACCCCTATCTCAAATACACCAAAGTGCCGATGCCGCTCGCCGGCGCGGGCACGTTGCCCGATCTCATCGTCAAGCTTCCCGAGAAGCAGCCCGGCGAGCCGATTACCGCGCCTGTCGAGGGCAAGGTGGTTCGCGAGGTGACGGGCTCGGGCGAGCTCGTCGATCTCTCAGGGCTCTATCGCTGCAAGACCGGCCTCAACCTGCCAGCCAGCTCTTCGTTCCAGTATCTCTCCGACGAAAGCGCCGCCGACCGCGCGCCGTCAGGGCTTGCACTCGCGACCGCTGGCATCGCCTATTGCTACATCACGCAGATCTGTCGTTACATCGAGGCGCAGAAGCTGCCGATCCGCGGCGTGCGGCTGGTTCAGACGTCGCCGTATGCGGTCGATACCGACGGCCGCGGCAAAGCGAGCGCCTGCGACACGCATCTATTCATGAATGGCGAGGCCAGCGACGACGCGTTCGAGACGCTGATGCGGGTGGCCGCCAACACCTGCTATTTGCACCAGACCATGATTCACCGTCCACGCCTGATGCTGACGGTTCGCCGCGCGGGAGCGCTCGCCTGGACGTCGGAAGCGCGCGCCGCGGAATGAGTGCAAAGCGGAAACGGCGCAATCTGCACGGTGTGCGTGCAGCGGGGAACGGATTTGCTCGGGGAGGTGAATGATGGCACGGCTGACGGATTTCGACGAGGCGACGCGCAAGCATCTGACCAACATGGAAATGCCGCAGTTCGCCTCGACGCCGTGGACACCGGCGAAACCCGCCGCGCAGTCCCGCATGGCGATCATCTCGACCGCCGGCCTGCAGCGACGCGGTGATGCGCCGTTCGGCGTTGGCTCGGGCGATTACCGGGTGCTGCCGGGCGACCTCGCCGCCGCCGATCTGGTGATGAGCCACATCTCGACCAATTTCGACCGCACCGGCTTCCAGGAGGACCACAATGTGGTCTTTCCGATCGACCGGCTGAATGAACTGGCGCGGGATGGCGTCGTCGGCTCGGTGGCCGAGATGCACTACGCCTTCATGGGCGCTACGCCGCCGGCCCATATCGAGCGACCGGCGCGTCAGCTGGCGGGACTGCTCAAGAAAGACCAGGTGGACGCCGTTCTCCTGGTGCCTGTCTGACCCGCCTGCACGCGCGCCGTGGGCGCGCTCGGCCACTACCTAGAGAGTGAAGGACTGGCGACCGCTGGCCTCAGCCTCGTTCGTCTGCATTCGGAGAAGATCCGCCCGCCGCGCGCGCTGTGGGTGCCCTACGAGCTCGGCCGTCCTCTCGGCGTGCCGAACGATGCGGCGTTCCAGACCCGCGTGCTGCGCGCGCTGATCGGACTGCTTGCGGCGCCGTCCGTCCCTGTGCTCGCCGACTACGCGGAAGAGGCGCCGGCCGCCGATCCCGGCGACCTGACCGGGATGGTGTGCCCGATTGCATTCGCGCCGCAGCGCAAGGGCGAGGAGACGCTTGCCGACCGCGTCCGCCGCGAGGTGCGCGAGCTGCGGCCCTGGTACGAGCTTGCGGTTCAGCGGCGCGGCCGCACGACCTTCGGCAGTGCTGGGCTCGAGATCGGCGCGCTGGTCGACTTTCTCGTCGTCTGGCTATCGAAGCCGGCGCCGGCAAGTCCACTGCCCGGCCGCTCAGCTGATGCTGTGTTGAAGCTCGGCGTCGAAGATCTGAAGGCCTTCTACCTGGAGGCCATGCAGGCGCAACCGTCGGCGGCCGGCAGCCGCGAGTTGTACGGATGGTTCTGGAGTGAAAGTACGGCGGCGAAGATGATCGTCGCCATCCGTGACGCCTGCTTGGCATCGGGCGAACCGGCGCAACGGCTGATGGCAACGAACTACCTCGTCCCGCGCGCTTACTGGGAAAAGTTCGGCATCGCGGACGCGAATAGCCGCTCCGCATCGTGATCAATTGAACTGCAAAATCGATCTCTTCGACAATTCTGTTGAAGGGAGCTCAGCGGGAAAGGCGGCGAGGTGATTGGCATTCCAAGGAAGTTCGCTCCGCTCGCCTATGGCCTGTTGCAGTCGGCCATTACGACGGCTGTGGCAACGGCGATCGCGACCTATCAGATGACCGGCCCAACCACATCCATGCTTGCCCCTTGGGGACGTTCGTGGGGCTTCGCATGGCTGACAATGCTGCCCATTGTTGTCGGAGTTTCCCCGCTTTCAAGGTGCTGTCAACCAGGACCTTCCCCAAAAAATTCAGGGGAAGCGGAAGGCGAGCTGGGGCATCGCCTGGAGGGGCCTGATCGCGCGTCGGGGTGATCTGGCGCAGACCTCACGAATGCCGTCGGCGATGGCGTAGTAGCGGAAATCCGGTATGCCGAACAATCGCTTGGATGCGGTGATGAGATGCGTCGCGAGGATCTCGAGCTTCATTCGTGTGCCGATCACGCTGGCGGTGAAGAAGGCCACTGCGTTGACCAGAACGACCATGTTCTGCAGTCGTCGATAGGTCATCACACGGATGTCCTCGAGGTCGTAGCTCTGCTTGATGAAGCGGATGGTCTCTTCGATGCGCCAGCGCGTGAGGTATGCCGCGGCCACCCACCAGAGCGTCTTGCGATTGCGGCGCACTCCAATGTTCGTGAGCAACATCAATGGTTTTTCACCGAGCCCTCGAACCACCACGAGCCATAGCAACGTGCTGGGATGATTGGGCAGGCGCACGGCTCTGAAGCCGTAATCGAGGCGGCAGGAGACCTCCTGGCCCTGCTCCTCGCGCACGATATGGGTGGCGTAATACATCGGGCAGCTGCGTGCGAGTTCCTCGGTGGCGGCCTTGGCCTCGCTGGCCGGTGAATGGCCGATCAGCAGGTGCCGGTCGCCCTTGTTGCGGATGATGAAGGTGTGTCCTTCCTCGATGAGCGGCGCATAGAGTTCGCCGCGATCACCGCCGCGATCCACGACCCAGACGCCGCGGCCGTGGCACGCCGCTGCCACTGTGCGAACGGCCGTCAGTATCTCCTCGTTCTCGGAGACGAAGTCGGGCGCCTTCTGCGAGTAGAGTGCGGCGTAGAGCGGCACGATGGCATTGTCCTCGTTCTCGACGCCGATCA
>CAZCGE010000103.1:0-46283 GCA_964498125.1 uncultured Devosia sp.
CGCGAACCGCGCCTCGAACTCCGGCGCCGTCTTGGGAAAATCACGCCACAGATCGTCCGGCATCGAGTGCGTCATGGTCCAACTCCTTGTTGGAACTCATGTAGCTGGCGATTGCGCCGGAACTATGGGGATAGGCATGTGTTGACCGGCTGTCCTGGACGGGGGATCATGGTGGTGGATCGGCCCCGGTCGGCGTCGCGGACCTCGGGGCATTCCGGTTCGGGAGCACGGCGGCATGAGCTTCGAGGGCGCCATCGATTGCGACGTCCATCCGCTGACGCCGACGCCGCGCGTGCTGGCAGCCTTCATGGACGACCATTGGCGCGACACCGTCAAGGTGCGCGGCATCGACTCGTGGGAGTCGATTGCCTATCCGGCGCGGGCGCCGCTGACCATCCGCTCCGACTGGCGCCAGCAATCGCCGCGCCCGGACTCCAGCGCAGAGGCCCTCGGCGCAACGCTGCTCGACCGGTATGGATTATCCCACGCCATCCTGAATTGCCTGTTCCCGGTGCAGTCGTTTCGCGATGCCAACCTCGCCGCGGCCTTCGCGCGCGCCGCCAATGACTGGCTCGCGGCCGAATGGCTCGCCAAGGATGCGCGGCTGCGCGGTTCCCTGCTGGTGCCGCTGCAGTCGAGCGAGCTGGCGGTCGAGGAGATCGAACGGCGCGCGCACGATCCGCGGTTCGTGCAGATCTTGCTGTGGGTATTCGGTGAGCAGCCGCTGGGCAAGGCGCAGTATTGGCCGATCTATGCGGCCGCCGAAAAGCACGGGTTTGCCGTCGCCATCCACGCCGGCTCGAGCTACCTGCATCCGGTCACGGGGTCGGGCTGGCCGAGCCACTATATCGAGGATTATGCCGCGCAGTCGGTCGGATTTCACACCCAGCTCGGCAGCTTCATCAGCGAAGGCGTGTTCGTCAAATACCCGCGCCTCAAGGTGGTGCTGACCGAATCGGGCATCACGTGGCTGCCGGCCTTCATCTGGCGACTGTCGAAGTTCTGGCGCGGCGTTCGCAACGAAGTGCCTTGGATCGACCGGGAGCCGATCGAGTTTGTGCGCGACAACGTCCGCCTGACGCTACAACCCTTCGATGCGCCGCGCGACGCGGAGATCGTGGCCCGCATCATGGAGCAATTGCGCAGCGACGATCTGGTCCTGTTTTCGACGGATTTCCCGCATTGGCAGTTCGACGGCGAGGATATACTGCCGCCGGGCTTGCAATCGCAGCAGGTCCGTAAGATTCTCATCGACAATCCGCGCGCCACGTACGCCCGCCTGGCGCCAAACTCCAGGAGTTGACCGATGACACTGGATGCCCCCCTAGCGCTCGACCCTGTCGCAATCGCTGGCGATCGCCCCGATCGCGCAGCCCAGAGCCGGCTCGCCATCATCGATGGGGATATTCATACGACGCCGGCCAATCTCGACGAGTTGGCGCCGTTCCTGGAGAAGAAATGGCTGCGGCACCTCGAGACCTACGGATCGCGCAAGCGGCACGGCCTGAACTACGAGCCGTATCCGAAAACGGCGCCGCGCGCGGCGCGCCGGGACGCCTGGCCCGAAGACGGTGGCCTGCCGGGCAGCGATCTGGCCCTGGTGCGCCGGCAGCATCTGGACGCCTATGGCGTCGATTTCGGCATCATGGGCCCGCTGGGCATGACCGGTCAGGGCGAGATCAATCCGCAGCTCAGCGTCGCCATGGCGCGCGCCATCAATGACTGGCAGCGCGAGGTGATGGCGGTGCCGGAGCCGCGGCTGCGCGCCTCCGTCATCGTGCCCTTCGAGGATGCGGCAGCCTCGGTGGCGGAGATCGAGCGGTGTGGCGCCGATCCGCACTATGCTCAGGTGTTCCTGCTGACGCGCAGCATGGAGCCGCTCGGCGCGCGCCGCTACTGGCCGATCTACGAGGCGGCCCAGGCTTATGGCTTGCCCATCGGCATCCACGTGTTCGGCGCCAGTGGGCATCCTTATACCGGCGCCGGCTGGCCCTCCTATTACGTCGAGGAGGGCGCCGGGCATTCGACCTCCTGCCAGACGGTGGTGACGAGCCTGGTGATGGAGGGCGTGTTCGAGCGGTTCCCAAGGCTGAAGGCGGTCATGGTCGAAGGCGGCTTCGGCTGGCTGCCGGCATTGTCGTGGCGTCTCGACCGGCTCTACGAGCGGATGCGCGACGAGGTCGCGCATCTGACGCGGCGTCCCTCGGAGGTGATCCGCCAGCATGTCTGGGTGACGACGCAACCGATGGAGGAGCCCGAAACGCGGTCGCATCTGCTGGAGACCATGGAGTGGATCGGCTGGGACCGGCTGTTGTTCTCCAGCGACTACCCGCACTGGGACTTCGATGATCCGTTCCGCGCCTTCCCGGCCAACATCGGCGACGCGCGCAAGCGCCAGATCCTGGCCGCCAATGGCCACTCGGTCTACAGGCTGAACTGATGGCGCGGCATGTGGTGGCGTTGGCGGGCGAGCTGCCGCCTGGAACGCGCAAACGCTGCATGGTCGACGGCAAGGCCGTGCTCGTCCTGAACATCAAGGGCGAGCTGTTTGCCGTGTCCGATACCTGTCCGCACCGCGGTGCGAGCCTATCCGGTGGCATTCTGACCGGCCAGATCGTCTCCCAGGCGCCGGGCCACTATGCCTATTCGCGCGCCGGCGAGATCCTGCGCTGTCCCTGGCACGCCTGGGAGTTCGATCTGCGGACCGGGCGATCATGGTGCGACCCCAAGCGCGTGCGGCTGCTGCAGCATGCCGTCACGGTGCAGGCTGGCGCAGCGCTGGCGGAGCAGTCTTACCAGGCGGAAACATTCCCCGTGCGCGTCGAGGAAGCCTATATCGTCGTCGAGACGAAAGACGGCGTTTGATGCTCTGCAGGTGCGTCCGGTCGCGCCGCCAGCCATCGAACCCGTTGAAAACACCCCACGGCCGGTCATTGCAGGGGAGGCGAGACAATGACATCGCTTGACCGGCCGTGTGCGCCCCGGGATGAATGGATACGCACGCAACGTACCCGCCATCAAAAATGGCTGGTACTAGCCATCTTGCTGAAGTACCCGATTCACGCTGCATTTTCGTGCCACGAAATGTGGCACTCAATTCCGCGATCGGGTACTAGCCAGGAGCCGCAGGGCCATGTTCGACTTCAATCGCGTTATCGAGCGCCGCGGCACCCACGCCACCAAATGGGACATGATGGCGCGGTTGTCCGGCATCACCGCGGCCGATGCGATCCCGATGTGGGTGGCGGACATGGATTTCGCCGCGCCACCCGGCGTCACCGAGGCACTGAGCGCCGAGGTGCAACGCGCCACGCACGGTTATTATGCCGATACCGGCACGTGGGCGGCCGCGCTCTGCACCTGGATGGCACGGCGGCATGATCTGCGCGTCGACCCGGCCTGGGTGAGCGTGACGCCTGGCATCGTATCCGGGCTCGGATTGATCCTGCAGGCGGTCACCTCGCCCGGCGACGAGGTCGTCGTTTTCCCGCCGGCCTATCACGCCTTCCGCAAGATCATCCTCGCCAACGAGCGCAAGATCCTCGATGCGCAATTGGTCGAGACCAAGGGGCGCTATGCCATGGACCTCGACGGCCTGCGCCAGAAACTGACGCCGAGAACCAGGGTCGTCTTCTTTTGCAGCCCGCACAACCCCGGCGGCACCGTCTGGTCGCCGGCGGAGATCCGCGCGCTGGCCAGCTTCTGCGCCGAGCACGACCTGATCCTGGTGTCCGACGAGATCCACTGCGATCTGGTCTTCGCCGGTGCCAAGCATACCCCGACGCTGACCGCCGCTCCTGAAATCGCCGACCGCCTCATCACCTGCGTTGCCGCCACCAAGACGTTCAATATCGCTGGCGCGCACGCCGGTGCCTGCTTCACCTCGAATGGCGAGCTGAAGCGTCGCCTGGATGGGCGCATCGCGGCCAGCGGCCTGGCCTCCTACAACAGCTTCGGCATGATCGCCACCGAGGCGGCGTGGCGGACCGGCGAGGTCTGGCTCGACGCGCTGCTGCCCTACCTTGCCGCCAATCGCGATCTGCTGGATGCGCGGCTGCAAGCCGTGGCCCCTGGTGCCCGCTCGATGCGCCTCGACGCCACCTACCTGGCGTGGGTGAACTTCTCCGGCACCGGCCTGCCAGCCGGCGAAGTCGCCGAGCGGGTCGCCAAGCGGGCGCGCATTTATGCCAGCCCCGGATCGCAGTTCGGTCCAGGTGGCGAATCCTGGTTACGACTCAATTTTGCCACCCCGCGCCCGATTCTCGAGGAGGCCCTGGGGCGGCTGGAAGATGCGTTCAAGGATCCGCGGGCGGGGAGATGAGACCTCAACGATGAAGAAACCCGTGGTTGGCGTGATTGCGAACACGCATATTGTCGAGAATCGTTTTCCTGCGCAGCTCTGCGGGGAGAGGAACCTGCGGGCACTGGCGGAGGTAGCCGGCGCGCTGCCGGTGGTTTTCGCTGGCGCCCCGGAGATCACCGACATCGGCGCGCTCCTCGAGGTGGTCGATGGCATCCTGTTGACGGGCGCACGCGCCAATGTCCATCCCACCCGGTTTCGCACCGAACCGCATGCCGCGCACGAGCCCTACGACGAACGCCGCGACGCGGTGGCGCTCGACCTCGTCGAGATTTGTGTCGCCCGCAGCATTCCGCTGTTTGGCATCTGCCGCGGTCTGCAGGAGATGAACGTTGCCTTCGGTGGCTCGCTGCATCCCGAGATCCGCGACTTGCCGGGACGCATCAACCATCGGATGCCGCGCCTGGCGACGGGAGAAATTCATCCCGACCCGACCGTCGTTTTCGCCGATCGCCACGAGGTGAGCCTGGTTGCCGATGGAGTCTTCGCGCGGCTGCTCGGGCGCCAAACCATCAACGTCAACTCGCTGCATGGCCAGGGCATTCTCGAGCCGGGCGAGCGTGTGATCGTCGAGGGCGTGGCGGCCGACGGCACCATCGAGGCGATCAGCATCGCGGATGCACCGGGCTTTGCGCTGGGCGTGCAGTGGCATGCCGAATACGATCCGCAGCACAATCCGGTGAATCGCGCCTTGTTCCAGGCATTCGGCGCGGCGCTGTTGGAATACAAGCGCGCTGGCTAGAGCATTTTCCGCCAAAGTGGACACCGGTTTGGCGTGAGACAAATGCGAAAACAAAGGACTAGAGCGCTCTGATGTGAGGGCCCTGGGACAGTCTCGAAAATGAGCAGGCGCAGCGGACGGGTTATGGCCTCGCCTTGCCGATCATGGCTTATGCCGGCGGCATCTCGCTGGGCTATCAGCCGCCGGCCTCACTCGCCGAGGAAGCGGCGGCATACGTCGCGGCGGGGTATCGCGCGCTGAAGTTGCGCGTCGGTGACACGCCCAATCGCGATATCGCCCGTGTCGAAGCTGTACGCAAGGCCTTGGGCGACGACATCGAGATCCTGGTCGACGCCAACACCGGCTATTGCCTCGACGACGTGCGCCGCGTCATGCCGGCGTTCGAGGCGTGTGGCGTCGGCTGGCTGGAGGAGCCGTTCCCACCGCACGACCACCGCGACTACAGGGCCGCCGCCAAGCTCGGCCGCGTGCCGCTGGCGGCCTGCGAGAACCACTTCACGCGCTTCGAGTTCACGCGGCTGATCGAGGACGGCGCGGTGCGGATCGCGCAACCGGATCTGTCGAAAACCGGCGGCGTCACCGAGGCCATGCGCATTGCCGCCATGCTCTCGGCCTGGAAGATCAGCTTCAATCCGCACACCTCGCTCACCAGCATCAACATGGCCGCTTCGATCCACGCGCTGGCCGCGGTCGACAATGCCGGTTATTTCGAGGGCGATGTCACGGGCTACAATCCGTTCCGCGACAAGTTCGGCGCCGCGCCGCACAGCCTCGACAAGACCGGGTCGGCCCGCCCGCTCGACGGCCCAGGTCACGGCATCGCCGTCGACGAAAAATTCGTCGCCGCCCACCCGCTGATCGAGGGCCCCTGCTACGTGTAGCGGTGATCTTGATCTGACATCATGCGGGGCTGGGACGAGCCCTCTTATCGGCCACGGCTGCCGGGGCCGCTGACGGGAGCCTGGATCTGCACGTGCCAAGCGCTACCCGGCCGCGACGGTCGGCGGTGGGCGCGTCACGCGCAGACGGGGTGGCCGGGTGGAGATCTGCGCCGACGGCTTCATCTGGGCTTGATCGCACTGGGGGTTCGCGGGCGTCGCCGTTTGCACCCGCTTCTTGGGGAGCACGACAATGGCGTCGGTGCCCAGCCCCACCTCCGATCGCAGCTCGAAGACGCCGCCGTGCAATTCGGTCAGGTTCTGGACGATGGGCAAACCAAGCCCGGTGCCGCCCTCGGCGGATTTGTGCGCCAGCGCGCCTTGGCCGAAGGCCTGCAGGACTTTGGGTATCTCGTCCTCCGGAATGCCTGGGCCCGTGTCGCGCACCGCCAGCACTTGGCCGCCATCGGGAAGATTGGCGACAGTGAGCGTGATCGTGCCGCCGCGCGGCGTGAACTTCAGGGCGTTCGACATCAGGTTGAGGCAAATCTGGCGCACGGCGCGTTGGTCAGCCCAGACCTGGGACAATTGCAACTCGAAGTCCTGGATGACATGCAGGCCCTTTGCATCCGCCCGCAGCTTCAAGAGCCTCTGGCAATCCTCGATGACGTCTGTCAGGTAGAGCCATTCCTCATGCAGCTCGTAGCGGCCGGCCTCGATTCGGGAGAGATCCAGGATCTCGTTGATCAGGTTCAATAGGTGGCGCCCGCTGTCGTGGATGTTGCCGGCATATTCCTTGTAGGTTGCATTCTCGATACGTCCGAGGATCTCGTTTTGCATGACCTCCGAGAAGCCCATGATGGCATTGAGTGGCGTGCGCAGTTCATGGCTCATGTTGGCCAGGAAGCGCGACTTGGCGAGGTTGGCGGATTCGGCGCGATGGCGCGCCTCGTCCGAAATGGCCTTGGCTTCTTCCAGCTCGGCGATCAGTGCATCCTTCTCGGAACGAAACTCGAGCATCGAGATCGCCGTCCCGCTCAGTCCCTTGGCCAGGAAGATGAAATAGATGTGGACGCCGAGCGCCATCGAGGCCAGCGCGTAATAGAACGGATCCTGCACGACGACGAGGCGCACGAGCACGGCCATCGTCATGGGGACGGTGCCCGCGTAGAGGATCGGCATCACCGTCGATGCGAATGTCATGCGGATGGCAAGAAGTACGATCAGGGTCGCGAAAATGAAGACGTGCGAGGTAAAAATGAAGCCGTAGGAGGGGAAGGCCACGCTGCCGATGCCGACCAGGGCAAAGCCCGCCCACGTCACGCCGTTGAGCAACTCGCAGATGACGAAACGGCGCTTCCAGGCCTTGGGGTCGATCTCCGCGGCGGGCGTGGACAGGAAGCGGCGGCAGGCTTCCAGCAACGTGACCTTGGCGCCGATCACCAGCAGCAGCCAGAGGATGGCTTCGTTGATAGGCGCCCAAAACATGGAGGCCAGCGAGAAGATGATGGAGAGGGCCGGCATGGTGAAGGCGGCGCCAAGCTCGTTACGCACGAACATGGTCAGCAGTTCACGGTCGAAATCGGGCTTGTGAGCCCCGCCAGGTACGGCAATGCCGCGCGGCGCGCCAGGATGGTGCAACGCACGCGGTGGCGCGCCGGGTCGCTCACGCCCAGCGTCGTCCACAGCATGTGCGTCTTGCATCCCCATCGAGGCGCCGCACTCCGCTCTTGGCCTGCGCTGATCCTTGTAATTCAACGCGATCTCATGAGCCTCGGAGGGTGCCGCCGGAGGAGTTAATTACTCGATAAAGCGCTTGCACCAAGTTTATCGATAAGGCGATTTGGAGCAGGAAAAATCCTGAGAGGAGGCGGCATGGACCCCAGGGGTTGGCCACCGCTGTTGATCTGGATGGTGGTGGGCGGTGCGGCCGTGCTGTTGTGGCAGGCGCGCCCTGGCACAGGCGCCATTGAGGGGAATGCCCACGTCGTCGACGGCGACAGCCTGGTTGTGGCGGGGCGCGAGATCCGCCTCGACGGCATCGACGCGCCCGAGGGGCGGCAGCAGTGCATGCGCAATGCAACGGCATGGCCCTGCGGCGAGGAGGCGCGCCGGCATTTGATGCGGGCGGTCGGATCGCAGCCTGTCACGTGCCGGAGCGGCCAGACCGATCAGTATGGCCGCCATCTTGCCGTTTGCGAGGTGGCCGGCCGTTCGCTCAATGCGGAGATGGTCGAAGCGGGTTGGGCGGTGGCCTATGGTGATTATGCCAGCGAGGAGCGAGAAGCGCGCGCTGCCAAGCGTGGCCTGTGGTCGGGAGAATTCGAGCGGCCACGCGATTGGCGCGCGCGCAATCGCCCGGAGTGAGCACGGCGCGGTTGCTGGCGAGCGGCGATGGCCTTACGACTGAGGCATTGACGCCAGCAGCATCGGAAGGGTTTTCGCATGAAGATCATCGAAACAAGGGCGGCGCCCAATCCTCGGCGGGTGCGTATTTTCCTGGCGGAGAAGGGCATCGCGGTGCCGTTCGAGGAGGTCGACCTGATGCAGGGCGCGCTGAAAACGCCGCAGATGACGGCGATGAATCCGTTGCAGCGCGTGCCGTTTCTGGTGCTCGACGACGGCGCGGTGCTGAGCGAGACGGTGGCTATCTGCCGCTACTTCGATGAGGTGCAACCGGCGCCCGCCTTGTTTGGAACGGGGGCCACGGGCAAGGCGGTCACCGAGATGTGGCAACGGCGGGTCGAACTCAATCTGCTGGCCTGTGTTGCGCATGTCTTCCGGCATCTGCATCCGGCGATGGCCCATCTCGAGGTGCCGCAGGTGGCGGCCTGGGGCGAGGCCAACAAGCCGCGCGCACTCGAAATGCTCGGCATTCTCGACCAGCGTCTCGGCGACAGCCGCTATATTGCCGGCGACACCTATACGATCGCCGACATCACGGCGCTGGTCGCGGTGGATTTCATGAAGCCGGCGCGCCTTCCCCGGCCGGAAGGCCTGCAAAACCTCGAGCGTTGGCACGGCGAGGTCGCGGCTCGTCCAAGTGCGAAGGCGTGACGCCTGCGCGCCGCCGGGGCTGGGTGGTGTTCCCTTGGGAACAGCGATTGTGCGCGCCGTGCGTTAACGATGGTGATTCAGGGGATTGTAAGAGGGCGCGAAAGGTATGAAATTGACCATCGCGGGATGCGGCGACGCCTTCGGTTCGGGCGGCCGGCTGCAAACCTGTTATCACGTTGAAACCAGCGGTAGCCGCTTCCTGATCGATTGCGGGGCGACGGCCATGATTGGCCTCAACCGGCTGGGCCTCGATCCCAACGAAGTTGCTACGATCTTCATCTCGCACCTGCATGGCGATCACTTCGGCGGCCTGGTGTGGTGGATGATCCATGCTCACCACGTTTCCCGGCGCAATGTGCCGCTGACAGTGGCCGGCCCGGCTGGCATCGAGCAGCGCTTCCTGATCGCGGCGGAGGCTCTGTTTCCTGGTTCGACTAGGATCGAGCGGCGCTTCGTGCTCAACTTCGTGGAACTGGAGCCCGACGCAACCGCGGTGGTGGATGGTATCCGCGTCACGCCAGGTGAGGTGAGCCACCCCTCGGGCGCGCCATCGCTGGCGCTGCGGTTCGAGACAGGGGGCCGCACCCTGGCCTATTCGGGTGATACCGAGTGGGTCGAGAGCCTGTTGCCCGTCGCGCGCGGTGCCGACCTGTTCATCGCCGAATGCTACGGCTTCCAGACCTCGGCCCGTAACCATATGAACTGGAAGATCATTTCGGAGAATTTGCCGCGCCTGGCGGCCAAGCGAGTGCTGCTTGTGCATATGAATACGGAGATGCTGGCCAACCGCCACGTTGTCGACCGGCCGGACGTTATCGTCGGCGAAGATGGGATGACGCTCATCATCTGAGGGCAGCATGGGCAAGCACGGCCTCGAGCGGCTGCTGGCCGACATCAAATGTTGCCGCGTCTGTGTCGCGTGCCCGAATGGACTGCCTCTGGCGCATGAGCCCCGTCCCGTCCTGCGGGTCAGCACCAGCGCCCGCATCGGCATCTTCAGCCAGGCGCCGGGCGCGCGCGTGCACGCCTCCGGCACGCCGTTCACCGATCCTTCGGGCGACCGCCTGCGCGACTGGATGGGGACCTCGCCCGAGGAATTTTATGACGAACGGCGGGTTGCCATCCTGCCGATGGGGTTTTGCTTTCCTGGCCACGATGCCAAGGGTGGCGATCTGCCGCCGCGTTCCGAGTGCGCACCGCAGTGGCGGACGCGAGTGCTGGCACACCTTGGCCGCCTCGAGCTGGTGTTCCTGGTCGGGCAGTATGCGCAGCAGTGGCATTTGGGGCGCGACGCGAAGGTTGGGACAACGCGCACGGTGGCGGCCTGGCGGGAGATTCACGCCCGACCGGGATTGCCGCGCTGCCTGCCGCTGCCGCACCCGTCCTGGCGCAACAACGGCTGGCTGAAGGCCAATCCCTGGTTCGGCGACGAGTTGTTGCCAATATTGCAACGCGATGTGCGGCAATTGCTCGATGCAGATTAGCGCCCCGAGGACCAGGTCCAAGGGCGAATGCTGCTCAAGCGGCGGCTGCGCCGCGATCGAGCGGCCATGCGGGGGATGTGGCATGGCGTGCGCCGGCGCGGCTGGCGATGGCCTCGAGCTCATCGCGCAGTGACTCGAGTTCGATGCCGGACGAACGCAGCTGCGTCAGCACGTCATCGACGTTGCGGCCCGCAGCCTGGATCGCCGCCCAGACGATAGCGGTGCGCAGGCCGGATTTGCAGTGTGCGAGCACGGGGCCCGGCAGCGTCGACAAGGCTTCGCCCATGGGTCCGACCACGGCATCGGTGAAGACATCATGCTTGGCTGTGGGGATGAAGCGGTAGTCGAGGGCTGCCCCGCGGGCCAACTCGGCACCCTGGTGCGACGTCAGCTGGCCGGCTTCCTCGCCATCCGGCCGGTTGTTGATGACCGACTTGAAGCCCTGGCGCCCGATCTCGGCGAAGTCTTCCGCCGCCAGGGCGCCAGCCACGGCGAAGTCGGGTGTGATGTAGGTGATCTTGGGCATGCCGGCAGGCTCGCTGGGGTCGCTATGCTGGTATGGCCGTTAAATAGGGTCGTTGCCAGGGTGAAGACAAGGATAAAGGCGGGCAAATGTAGAAAAAAATACCAAAAACCCTATTGACAGGGCGACCTTAGAAAAAAGATACACGTGCAATGCGTGTATTAGAACGCGCGTTTTCTATCCAGAGGCTGTTTTCGATGCTCGATGAGATGGATGTGAAGATTTTGCACATGCTGCAGCAAGACTGCACCAAGCCGATGGCGGAGATCGGCAAGGCGGTCGGACTGTCGACGACACCGTGCTGGCGGCGCATTCAGAAGCTGGAGGAAGCCGGCGTCATTCGCCGCCGCGTGGCATTGCTCGACCCGGAGCAGGTGAACGTCGGTGTCACCGTCTTCGTTTCGATCAAGACCGATCAGCATAGTCTCGGCTGGCTCGAGCGCTTTCACAACGCCGTGGTGGATTTCCCCGAGGTTGCGGAGTTCTACCGCATGTCGGGTGAAGTCGATTATCTGTTGCGCGTCGTCGTGCCGGATATCGCCGCCTACGATGCGTTCTACAAAAAGCTCATCGCGCGGATCGATATTTCCAAAGTTTCGTCCGCTTTCGCCATGGAGCAGATCAAGTACTCGACCGAGCTGCCGTTGCAGTTCGCGCGCGAGAGTGGCAGACGCGTCGAGGCTCAGGAGGTCGACAGCGAAAATGCCGCAAGGGCCAAGAAACGCGGCTAGTCCTTTGTTTGTCGCATTTGTCTCACGCCAAACCGGTGCCCACTTTGGCGGAAAATGCTCTAGGCGGCGTGCCGATCAAGGCTGCCGGCATGGTCCTGTCCGGGCCACGGCGTGACGCACGACCGATCGCGTGTAAGGAAGGGACGTTCTCTTGGAAAAGCCAATGCGGACTTACGGTTCAATCCCGCTGGAGACCATCAGGTCGTTGAGCGGGCTGGAGCTGATAAGGGCCATCCGCGACTGTCGCCTGCCGTCGGCACCGATCTCGGAGGGGCTCGATTTCGATCTGGAGGTCGCCGAACCGGGTTTTGTCGTGTTTGTCGGGCGTCCGGCATTCAAGCACTACAATCCCATCGGCGCGGTGCACGGCGGGTATGCTGGGACGCTGCTGGACAGCTGCATGAGCTGCGCCGTGCAGACGACGCTGGAGCGTGGCCAGGGCTACACCACGCTCGAATACAAGGTGCAAATGGTGCGGGCCATCACTGACACGACAGGCCCGGTGCGCGCGGAAGGCCGCGTCATACATCCCGGCCGGCGCGCCGCCACCGCCGAGGGCCGCCTCATCGATGCCCAAGGCCGATTATTGGCGCACGGCACCACGACCTGCTTGGTGTTTGCGCTGTAGGGTGGATGCGCTGCCGGGTAAAGAGGCGTGGTTTGGCGGTGTCTCAGAGCCAATTGCAAAAATAGCAGCCGCGCGCCGAAACTAAGGCGGCCGAAGGCCTACAAGAAACGCCGGGCGCAATCCGCAGCTTAGAGATGAGCGCTACGTATCGCTGTGCGCGCCATTTGAGCGTAAATGGCGTGAACCAGATTTGGATCAGGTTGCTCCGAGATGGACAGTCCTTCCATCTGGCGGGCGATGTGCTCGGCCTGTCGCCTCACGTCATCGGGCATGGTCTGAGCGAATGCCACTGAAATGAAGTTGTCTTGCTCCGGAATCGGATGCCCGTGCTTTGTTGCTGTCGCCAACCATGCTTCGATTGCATCTTGGACATTTTGTAGCGCTTCCATGGGTGTTTCGCCGTCCGACGAGCACCCGGGCAAGTCTGGCACGATAGCGAGCCACCCGCCGCCGTCATCGACAGGCAGCGATCGGATGAGGACCGAATACTTCGGCTTAATTGTCATGGTCGGCTCCAGTCACCTTGTCCACGAACCTGATGAACTCCTTGATGTAGCGCACTTTGATCTCGCGATGCGCGGGTATCGTTTGAATACCTACGCGCGGGTGGAAGACGCTCCAATGGCTTCCCCCGGTCGGTGGTTCCAGGACGATGTCAAACGCGCGGCATACAACCTCAATGTCGGCAATCTGCCAGTTGTCCTTTGGGTTGTTGCGCATCCGCGCAAGCCGCTTCTCCCCTTTTCCCATGGACCAGAGGTAAACCTGATTCTGAGATAAGGCGATGCCACCGGTTAACAAGTCCTCAACAAGCTGATTTGAATCGATGGCAGGATTGAGTCCGACGCTCCGAATTTAGACTGATGCATCACCCGTGGTTTGCGCGGCTGGATCCAGGCCGCAAGAATGATAGGATCTGCCGGCATGAGCCAACCTGCCCTCGAGATCGTGACGATCGATGGCGAGCCGCGTGTCGGCCCGACGGCTGTGCCGGTCGCCGCGATTGTGCATGCCTGCCACGAGAAGTCGATCGACACCGGGCTTGCCGCACTGGCGATGGCCGGCCTGACGCGCGAGACGCTGGAGGGCGTGCTGACCTACTGCGCCGAGTTGCAGTGCGAAGCAGCCGGCGTCACCTGCGCGGGATGCAAGCGGCGAACCGAGGCGCAAGGCATCGAGACGCTCGATGATTTCATTGCCCGGCACCGGGAAATCGTCGTCGGCGATGGGACCGTACGGCTGTTGGGCAGCGGGGCGATCAGCGGCAAGACTCCCGATCTTGCCACGCTGGAGAAGACCTGGTCGGGCGAGAACTATTGGTTCTGGGCGCGACGGGTTCTGCGCAAGCTGCGGCACGGCATTCGTCGCGCGCACATCCAGGGCCAGGCTGTCGCGGGCCAGGGCGAAACGCCGACTGTGATCCTGATGGCGCCGCAACTGGCGGACAACATTGGCATGGTGGCGCGGGCGTCGGCCAACTTCGGCTTCGATCAGCTCCGCCTCGTCAATCCGCGTGACGGCTGGCCCAACGAGAAGGCGCGCATCGCGGCTTCGGGCGCCAACTACATCATCGACGACGCGGAAGTGTTCGCGACGCTGGGTGCGGCGATCGGCGATATCGGCTGGCTGTGTGCCACGACGGCGCGCCAGCGCGATCTGCGCAAACCCGTGCTGACCCCCGAACAGGCCGTCGCCGAGATGCGCCAACGCATTGCCAGGGGCGAGCGCTGCGGCATCCTCTTCGGACGCGAGCGTAACGGCCTGGAGACCGCCGAGGTGGCCAACGCCGACGCAATTGTTATGATCCCGGTTAACGCCAGGTTTGCATCTCTCAATCTGGCACAAGCCGTGCTGATTCTCGGCTACGAGTGGATGCGCGCCCACGCGACCGCGAGCCTTGGCCGGGTCACCACGTACGAGACGCCAATTGCCGCCGGCCTGCACATGGGCGAGGACCGCCCGGCCAGCAAAGCCGAGCTTTTGGGGCTGTTCGAGCACCTCGAGGCCGAGTTGCTGCGGCTCGGGTTCTTCAATCCGGAGCACAAGCGCCCCACCATGACGCGAAACCTGCGGACGATGCTGACGCGGATGCAACCTACCGAGCAAGAAGTGCGGACTTTACGTGGTATTGTTGCCACGTTGGCCCATGGCAAAGGCCAGGGCCGGAAACCATCCACATGACCTGCCATGATCTGGCCAATTTTTGAGCCGAGCGATGCCGGCGACTGAGGTAAGTAGAGATCGTTGTAAGGCACACGCTGCGTCAAGTGCGGGTGCGGGCCGGCGGGCTACAGCGATGGCAGCGGAAAGGGTCTCGAGGCGATGTCGATATTGAAAAGGGCGGGGATGGTTTGGGCCGCCGCGGCACTGGTTGCCGTGGGCGTTTCTGGCACTACGGTCGAAGCCCAGGAACTCAGTGAGAAATCGCTCAGGAGCTTCATGGATTATGCCTGGCAGCTGACGCCATCGAAATTTACACGCCCGGACGGCCGCACCATCGAGATCGACAAGAAGAAGAAGGATGAGGTTGTCGTGCCGATCGATATCGCGCGCGAGATCATCCGCGTCGGCCGCCTGTCGGCCCATGCCCAGGTCTGCGAGCTGGCGGCCGATCAGGTGAGCAACTACCGGTCCTTGATGGTGCGCGAGGAAGGCAAGAAAAAGTGGACCGAGCAGCAGCTCATCTACATCAACCAGTTGCATCTGACGACCGTCATGATGCTGACCGGCAAGATCAAGCTGGTGGACCGGGAAGGCGAAAAAGAGGTCGTCATCGAGGAGGCCAAGTCGAACGCGCAGACGTGCAGCGAGGAGCATCGCCAGAAGGTCGGGCAGATGATCCAGGCCTACGTCAAGGCGGGGCCGCCGCTCAACACCGCGGCCGCGCCGCCGGCGACAACCGGCAGCAGTCAGGCATCCGGCGTGGTGCCGGCCGCCGCCCCGGCTCCCCCTGCCGCCAAGGCCGGGCCGGCGCCGGCTTCGACCACCAAGAAATAGACTGGTCGAGGGCGCGCTAGTACAGCTGTTGACGCCGCCCTCTGTGGCCAGTAAGACACTTCTCCAAGCGCGGGCTCGTTAGGCCCGCGTTTTCTATGCGCACCTGCGGTTCGGCCTTTGATGGCCCGACCTGTCGGCACGTGGCTCCGCAAGTGGCCGCGTGCAGAGGAGGGAGCGCTCCACTGTGAAGCCAACGCACACTATTTTTCTGGATTTGAAGGACATCGACGCATGACCAAGCGCATCCGCGCCAAGCACAAGATCGATCGCCGGCTTGGCGAGAACATCTGGGGCCGGCCCAAGAGCCCTTTCAACAAACGTGAGAGCCGCCCCGGCCAGCACGGCGAGCGCCGGGCGGGTAAGCTGTCGGATTTCGGCCAGCAGCTCAAGGCCAAGCAGAAGCTGAAAGGCTACTATGCCAACCTCACCGAGCGGCAGTTCCGCAAGGTCTATGGCGAGGCTTCCCGCGCCAAGGGGTCAACGTCCGAACAGATCATCGGCCTGCTCGAGCGGCGCCTGGATGCACTCGTGTACCGCGCCAAATTTGTGTCGACGCCGTTCGCGGCCCGGCAGTTCGTCAGTCACGGCCACGTTCAGGTGAACGGCCGTCGCGTCACGATTCCGAGCTTCAGGCTGCGCATTGGCGACGTGGTCGAGGTCAAGGAGAAATCACGCGGCATGGTGCTCGTTCTCGAGGCCGTCAAGAGCCCGGAGCGCGACGTTCCCGACTACATCGAGGCCGATCACAACAAGATGACGGCCAAGC
Organism: uncultured Devosia sp.; assembly: GCA_964498125.1. GTDB lineage: Bacteria > Pseudomonadota > Alphaproteobacteria > Rhizobiales > Hyphomicrobiaceae > CAMDBL01. Next base: position 16,167 of record CAZCGE010000103.1, read on the forward strand.
TGCTGCGCGTACCCGCACTGTCGGATGTGCCGTATCCGGTGCAAATGGAACCCAACCTGGTGGTTGAGTTCTACTCGCGCTGATCGGTCGCGATCACACTCGAGGCTGCTGCACAGTATCTGATCATGGGGCCAATCCCCGCGATCGGATCGCGTACGGCTGTCGCGGTCGGGTGGATGGGCTGGTGTCGCAGCCGCGCAGTGCAGAACCGCCCGCCCGTGGCAGCAATCGGTCTCGATCAGCCCCGGGCCTGCCTGCCGGAGCAGGGCCGGGGGCGCCAAAACGGCGACCTATACCGCCTTCTCCATCGCCTCCAGCTCGTCGATCATGCCGGCGATGACGTTGAGGCCCTTGCTCCAGAACTCGGGCTGGCTGGCGTCGAGGCCAAACGGCGCCAGCAACGCCGAGTGGTGCTTCGAGCCACCCGCCTTCAGCATATCGAAATATTTGGCCACGAAGCCCGGATGCGCCTCGCGGTAGAGGCCATAGAGCGAGTTCACCAGGCAGTCGCCGAAGGCATAGGCATAGACGTAGAACGGTGAATGAATGAAGTGCGGAATGTAGGTCCAGAACACCTCGTAGCCGGGCTTGAACTCGAACGCGGGCCCAAGGCTCTCGCCCTGCACGCTCATCCACAGCTCGTTGATCTGATCGCTGGTCAATTCACCGGCCCGCCGCGCCTCGTGCACCTTGCGCTCGAACGCATAGAACGCGATCTGGCGCACGACAGTGTTGAGCATGTCCTCGACCTTGCCGGCGATCAGCGCTTTCCTCTCGCGCGTGTCGGTGGTGGCGTCGAGCAGGGCACGGAAGGTCAGCATCTCGCCGAACACGGATGCCGTCTCAGCCAGCGTCAGCGGCGTCTGCGACAGCAACGGGCCTTGGCTCGCCGCCAGAACCTGATGCACGCCGTGGCCAAGTTCGTGCGCCAGCGTCATGACGTCCCGCGGCTTGCCCTGGTAGTTGAGCAGCACGTAAGGGTGCGCCGACGGCACGGTCGGGTGCGCGAAGGCGCCCGGTGACTTGCCAAGGCGCACCGGCGCATCGATCCAGCGCTTGTCGAAAAAATTCCTGGCGATACCGGCCATCTCCGGCGCGAACTTGCCGTAGGCGGACAGAACCATTTCCTGCGCCTCGGGCCAGGCAATCGTCCGCTCGGGCTTCTCGGGCAGCGGCGCATTGCGGTCCCATTGCGCCATCTTGTCGAGGCCGAGCCACTTGGCTTTCATCACGTAATAGCGGTGCGACAGGCGCGGGTAGGCCGCCCGCACCGAGGACACCAGCGCCTCGACCACGGGGGCCTCGACCCGATTGGCCAGATGCCGGCTGTCGGCGACATCGGCGAAGCCACGCCAGCGGTCGGAAATCTCCTTGTCCTTGGCCAGCGTATTGGTGATCAGCGCGAACAGCCGCACGTTGTCCTTGAATGTCACCGCCAGCGCCTCGGCGCCTGCCTGCCTCTTGGTCCGGTCGGCATTGGAGAGCAGATTGAGCGTCGGCTCGATGGCCAGTGGCTCGGCGATGCCCTCGACCTTGAAGCGCAAGGCGGTCATGGTCTCGTTGAACAGGCGATTGAAGGCGCCGCGCGAGGTCTGGCCCTTTTCCATGAACAGCGTCTCGAGCTTTTCGTCGAGTTGGTACGGCTTTTCCTTGCGCAGATCGTCGAGCCAAGGCTGGTAGCGGGCGAGCGCGGGTACTTTTACCGCCTCAGCCAGGTCGATTTCGGCGATCTGATTGAATTCCAGCTCGAAAAACACCAGGTCGGTTGAAATCTGGGTGAGCCTCTCCTGCACATCGCCATAGAATTTGGCGCGATCGGGGTCGGCCTGGTTGCCGGAATAGAGCAGTTGGGCATAGGAGGCGAGCTTGCCCATCAGCTCGGACAGGTTCTCATAGGCGATGATCGCCGTGGCAAGGGCCGCGCCATCGCGGCCGATGGGCACCAGTTTTCCCTGATAGGTCGATTTGAGGCGGCGTGCATCGTCCGCCATTTTCTCGAGATCACGGGCGACGGCGGCATCCTTGGGTGAGGCATAGAGGTCGTCGAGGTTCCATTCCGGCATCTGGCCGAGGTCGGAACTGTCGATGCTGGCCGTCTCGGCGGCATGTGCAGCAATCATCGCGGCGGGACGATGCATGAAAGTCTCCGGAAGGCAGAAACGAGGTGGACGCAGCCGCCAGCGTGCGGTTGCGAGTCGATGGCCCGAGTATGGGGCCAGGACGGCGGCAATTCCAGTGTGGGCGGTGTTGAGAAGGTGTCTGACGCTCCGGCTCAGACACCCAGGCACCGGTGGTACACGCGGTGTCAGACGCGAAGCGTCAGACACCGGCCCTGTCTACTCCAGCTTGCCCTCGATCATGCCGATCTTGCGCACGGCGGCGATCAGGCGGGCGTTGTCGGTCTCCATGAACCGGGCGAACTCAGGCGCATCGAGATAGGCAGGCGGGCTGCCGACGGCATCGAACACCTTGGTGACCGCCGGCTCGACCATCGCCTTGCGCATGGCCTCGCGCAGCCGCGTGACGATTGGCGCCGGCACACCCTTCTGTGCGAACAAGCCGGCCCACAGGTAGTACTCGACCTGCGTGTAGCCGAGTTCCTGCAAGGTTGGCACGTCGGGGAAGGCCGCAACGCGTTTCGCCCCGAAGCTGGCCAGCACACGGACCGAGAGGTCCTTGTGCTGCAGGATCGGCCCCGGCGCGGAGGCCAGCGCGTTGACCTGGCCAGCCAGCACATCGGCCAGCGCCGGACCGCCGCCGCGGTAGGGGACGTGCAACAGCTTGATGCCGGCTGAATGCGTGAACATCTCCATGGCGACGTGCAGGGCCCCGTAGAAGCCCGAGGAGGCATAGGTGATGACGCCCGGCCGCTTCCTGGCGTCCTCGACCAGGTCCTGCACCGACTTCCAGGGCGTCGAGACGTGGACGGCGAGCACGGTCGGATCGGCCAGCACGCGGGCGATCGGCTCGAGCTGGTTGAACTCGTAGCTCGGCGTGCGCCCGAACATCTTTTGTGCTTCGGGCAGCACCGCCAGCGACGCCAGCGTCATCAGCAGCGTATAGCCATCGGGTGCCGCGCGCGCGGCGGCTGCGTTGCCGGTGGCGCCGCCCGCGCCCGAGCGATTCTCGACGATGAACGGTTGGCCCAGCTGATTTTTCAGCGCCTCCGCGATCGGGCGCGCGGCGAGGTCGGCCTGCCCGCCCGGCGGGAAAGGAACGATCATGGTGACGTTGCGCGCCGGCCACGGCTCCTGCGCCTGCGCCGCTGACAGAGTGCCAAGCCCACCAGCGGCGAGCGGCAGGGCCAATCCGCCCTTCAATACATCGCGACGACGCATGTTGCCTCCTCCGGCTCAGGTGCAGTTCAGCGGGTTGGTTGTTGGCTCGGCCCCTGGCTTGCGGTTCCCGCCCGATCGTAAAGAGGGCAGGGTGGCGAGGCAAGCGTGTGTCCGCGCTCAAGCCTTATATGAAACGACCGCTTCGCCGGCTCGCTGGGCGTCATGGTCCCAGGCGGGGCCTGTTCCAGGCGGGGCCTTGCCGTTCCGCCGGCAGGCGGTCTAGGGTCGCAATATTCCCCTCAACACAGGCATGATCCATGACCCGGCCGATCGAGATCCGCATGGGCGGCTATGGCCCGCCGACCACCAGCTTCAGCCGCTCGTTGAAGCTGATTGGTGATCGGCTCGTGGCCGAGTTCGGCAACGAGATTGATGTCAAGTACGCCTTCAACATCATGGACCTACAGTACAAGGGCGAGGAGATCCTGTGGCTGGTCGAGAGCGGGCTGCTGACGCTGGGCTATCAGTCGTCGAGCTACCTGACGGAACGGGTGCCAGAACTCGGCATTGCCGATCTGCCGTTCATCTTTCGCAGCAACGCACAGGCGCGCGCCGCCATGGATGGCGCGTTCGGCGCAGCCCTGGTCAGCGCCATCGAAGCCAAAATGGACTATCGCATTCTCGGCTGGTTCGAAAATGGCTTCCGCCACATCTCCAACAAGGTGCGCCCGGTGCGCACGCCGGCCGATCTCGAGGGCCTGACCATCCGTGTACTGCCGAGCAAGATCCAGGCGCGCACCTTCGAGCTGCTGGGCGCCAAGGCGATGATCATGGACCTGTCCGAGGCCATCGCCATGGTCAAGGCCGGCAGCATCGACGCGCAGGAAAATCCGTTCGCCAACACCGTCACTTACGGCGTGCACGCTTTCCACCGTTTCCATTCGGTGACCAACCATTTCTACCTGTCGCGGCCGATCTTCTTCAATCGCGCCCAGTTCGACGGCTGGCCGCCCAAGTTGCAAGCCGCGATGCGGGTGGCGGTCAAAGAAGCGGTGGCCTGGCAGCGTGGTGAAGCGGTGAAGGAGGATGTGCAGTCGCGTGCGGCGATCCTGGCGGCCGGCTGCGAGATCATCGAGCTGAGCGCGGCCGATCTGGCCAAGTTCGCCGCGGCGGTCGCGCCGCTGATGCAGGAGGCGCGCGGCCTGTATTCAGCGGAGATGTTGGCGCTGTTGCCAGAGGCATGATCGCGGCAGGGTCTGGGCCCGTTCGCATCGGCCTCATTCCAGCGGCTTCTTGGCCCAGGCTTCGGCATGGCGGCCGACGAGATCGGCGATGGAGTGGGCCGAGGCCTGGCGCACGGCCAGCGCCAGATGGTCCTTGATGCGCTGGATCAGTCCCGGCCCTTCGTAGACGAGGCCCGTGTAGAGCTGCAGCAGCGAGGCGCCGGCCCGGATCTTGGCCAGTGCCGTTTCGCCGCTGTCGATGCCGCCGATGCCGATCAGTGGGATCTGGCCGCCGGTCGCCTGGTGGACGCGGGCGAGCATCACCGTCGAGCGTTGGAAAGCTGGCCGGCCCGACAGGCCGCCGGCTTCCTTTGCCTCGGGCGCGGTGAGGCCAGGACGGGTCAGCGTCGTATTCGCAACGGCGATGCCGTCGACGTTGTGTGCGAGCAGCCGCGCCGCGATCGGCGCGAGGTCCTCATGCGCGATATCGGGCGCCAGCTTGACGATGATCGGTTTGCCCGGCCGGCCTGCCGCCAGCAGGCGCGCGCGTGCCGCCATCACGCGCCCGAGCAGGCTGTCGAGCGCCTCGGGCGCCTGCAGGTCGCGCAAGCCCGGTGTGTTCGGCGAGGAGATATTGACGACGAAATAGCCGGCCACATCCCAGAACGTCTCGATGCCCGCGACATAGTCCCCGGCGCGATCGGCCGTATCCTTGTTGGCGCCGATGTTGATGCCGACGACGCCTGGTCGCCCCGCGCGCCACCGCAATCGCGCCAGGGCCGCCGCGTGCCCCTCGTTGTTGAAGCCGAGCCGGTTGATCAGGGCCCGGTCTTCGATCAGGCGGAAGACGCGCGGTTGCGGGTTTCCCGCCTGCGGCAGGGGCGTAACTGTACCGATCTCGGCAAATCCCAGGCCCATGCTCAGCAGGGCATCAGGGACGCGGGCGTCCTTGTCGAAACCCGCGGCGATGCCGAGCGGATTGGGAAACGGCAGCCCGAACACGCGGTTGGCGAGTTCCAGGCGGTCCGGGGTTGCCGGACGTGGATGCAGGCCCTTTTCGAGGGTCACCAACGTCAGCTCGTGCGCCTTCTCCGGTTCGAGCAAGAACAGCGCCGGCCGGGCGAGATCGAACAAGGCGTTCAGCATCAGACGAGGTCCTCGGGGATGATCGGCACGCCGTTGGCGTCGAGGGCAAGGGGGCGTACCCAGAGCGCGCCTTGGACGTCGAGCGGTGCATGCAGATGAGGAAACAAGGCCCCACCGCGCGCGGCCTCCCACTTCAAGGCCGGACCGAGCCGATCGGGATCGAACGCCACCAGCACCAGATCGGGCTGGTTGCGAAAGTGCCTTGCGGCGGTGCCGGCCAGCTGCTGGTGTGTCGACAGGTGGATGAAGCCGTCGCGCAGATCGTCGGGCGAGCCGCTGAAGCGGCCGCTCGCGGTCGCCGCCAGCCACGCCTGGCGCGCGCAGATCTTGTAGACGTGTCGATTGTCGGACATGGGGTCGCGTCCGGAACGCAGCAGCGATCGATGGGCGTTAGCGGTTTCGTGTTGGCCTGCTTATACCAAGTTGCAGAAAGATTGCCCCTCCCGGATTAGCGCCTGAGCGCCGCGGCATACACGCGCCGGCGGCCCCTGGCCGCTTGACCCGCGGTTCGGCGATAGCTCGATCGTTGCGCAGATCGGCGCATGGGACGAGTGGCGGAGATTTGATCTTGATGGAGGCTTTTCAAGTACCTGGGTACAATGGTAGATCATTGTCATGGAACCTTCGTAAAAGCGTGAGCCCTTTATGGCGTTTTGATCGCACTTGGGCTTTTGCACGCTTCGGCAGGGACACGTGCATGCTGCATTGGTCTCGACGACATGAAGCGATGCCGAGGAATTGCAACGGTCGCTTATTTGAGCACGAGAACCCAGTTCGCCCGTCGTCAATCACGCAAGTCAGACAGCGCTGACCATGTCCATCGGCTTACCGACTGCAGCATTGCGGATCGCCGAGTTGTTCGCCGACCCGTACCTGTTTGCCCTGCCCCCTTATCAGAGGCCGTACTCCTGGACTCTGACCGAGGCGGGCCAGTTGCTCGAAGATGTTTTGCAGGCCGCCGGTGTCGATGACTCCGGTAAGGCGGAGCCGGACTGCAGCTTCGGCACTATCCTGCTGTTGAGTCCAACGACCGAGCAAACGGTCCCAACGACGGGCGAGCCCCGCGTCTTCCAGATCATCGATGGGCAGCAGCGGCTGGTGACGCTGACCATGCTCGCCTGCGTTCTGCGCGACTTGCAGGATGATGGATCGGCCGGGGGCCGGCAGGACCTCGATGCATTGATCGAGACATCGGCCAAGGACGCCGACGGCCGGCGCTATCAGCATCGACTAGAGCTGCGCGGCCGACACCAGACATTCCTCAAGTCCTGCGTACTGGACCCTGGCGCCTGCAGTGAGATGCCCGACATCACGGCACCCGGCGAGGTCGAAGCCAGGATTCTGGAAATCCGCGAGCACTTCATCCACGAGTTGATGGGTCTCGATCCAGCGCAGCGCTCGGAGCTCGTCGGTTACTTGAGAAATCAGTGCTATTTTTCAGTCATGCTAACCGACGACATCGATCGTGCGCATCGCACGTTCCTGGTGTTGAATTTTCGCGGCAAACACCTGTCGCGGCACGACATTCTCAAGGCAGAAGTTCTCAGCAAGGTGCCCGCGGATGCCGCCGACGCCGCCGTTACAGTCTGGGATGAGCTGGCCAGCCGTCTCGACGAGAGGCAATTCGAGGCGTTTTTCAGCCACATGCGCACCATCCATGGTCAGGTGCGTCCCCAGGTCATCACCGGCATTCGCGCCATCATTGCCGAGGTGGGCGGGACGCAGGTCTTCCTCGACACGGTCTTCGCACCATTGGCGGAAGCCTATGGCCAGGTGCTGAATCCAGGCCCTGTGGGCGCGCAAGGACCGGCCCTACAGATCAAGCAATCGCTGCTGTACATGCACCGCTTGAACGGCGCTGACTGGGTGCCGCCGGCCATGGCCGCATTGCTGTATGACGCCAAGGATCCGCCGCGCCTGGCCAGTCAGCTCGCCGAAATCGAGCGTCTGGCCCACCTTTTGCGGATCATGGGCGTTAGCAGTGGCAAACGCGCGCGGCGGTTCGCCGATGTCATCACGGTCCTGCGCGATGGCAAGCTGTTGAGCAGCGCCGAGGCACCCTGCCGGCTCAATCGAGATGAGCGCCGGACGTTGGCCTACCATCTTCGTGATCTCTATGACCGCAGTCCACAGATGTGCAAGCCCGTGCTGCTGCGGCTGAACGACGAGTTCAGCGGCACGTTCAACGACATCGCGCCGGCGACCCTCAACGTCGAGCACATCCTGCCGCAGAGAACCGGCGAGAAGAGTCCGTGGCGCCAGTGGTTTGCCGATGGGCGGGAGCGCGACAAGGCGGTGGAGAGCCTCGGCAATCTGCTGCTGGTCACGCCGAAGCAGAATGAACGCGCCCGCAATCTGGAGTTCTTGCGCAAGCGCGAGATCTACCGCGAGGCCGATGGCGGCCCACTGCAGCCGATGCTGGCGGACGTCCTCGCCGCCGAGCATTGGCGGGCCGGCGAGATTGCAGAGCGCGAGAGCAAAATGCTGCAGGCCCTCGATCGCATCTGGCGTATCGGCTGGACGGAAGAGATCAACCAAACGCAACCCGATAGGGATGCAGACCCATCCACGACCAAACGCCGCCGCAGCCGGGCCGCATGAGCCGGATCATCGGCTGAAGGTCCCTACGTCCAGCGCTGTGCCGCGACGCCGGGGGCATTTGGCCTGCAACTGACAGCGGCGCGACTCGGCCAATCGTGATAATGATCTGAGTGCGCCCCAGGGATGAGTTGGTCGGCGCTCCGTCATGACGTGGTCACGAAGGCTCAGCACGTTGCCGATGTGGACTTTCGGTCGTGCCGCGTCGAGCACCAGAGGAAACCGATGAGACGCCTGCGCAAAGCCAAGATTGTCGCGACGCTGGGACCGGCGAGTTCCGACCCTGCCGTCATTCGCCAATTGTTCGAGGCCGGTGCCGACGTCTTCCGCCTCAACTTCTCGCATGGTTCCCACGCGGACCATAAACGTCGCTACGACGCCATCCGCGACCTGGAAAAGCAGACTGGCCGTCCGATCGCCATCCTGCAGGACCTGCAAGGCCCAAAGATCCGCATCGGCGCTCTCCAGGCGGGATCGGTCCTGCTTGAGCGCGGCGCCATGGTGCGCTTTCGCTTGAGCCCGGAGCCCGGCGATGCCCGCACGGTGCCGCTGCCCCATCCCGAGGTGATCGGCAACCTGATGCCGGGGCACACGCTGATGATCGACGACGGCAAGCTGCAGCTGACGGTGACGGCGTGCGGCGACGATTTCGCCGATGCGCGCGTTGTCATTGGCGGCACCTTGAGCGATCGCAAGGGCGTCAACCTGCCCAACACCAACCTGCCGATCTCACCGCTGACCGAGAAGGACCGGGTCGATCTCGCCTTCGGCCTGGATCTGGGTGTCGACTGGGTGGCGTTGTCATTCGTGCAGCGGCCTGCCGACGTGATCGAAGCGCAGGGCCTCATCGGCGGGCGCGCCGGCATCATGGCCAAGATCGAGAAACCGGCCGCCCTCGAGCGCATCGAGGAAATTGTGGCGCTGGTCGATGCGGTGATGGTGGCGAGAGGCGATTTGGGCGTCGAAATCCCACCCGAGGAGGTGCCTGGCCGGCAGAAAGAGCTGATCCGGCTGTGCCGGCAAGCCGGCAAGCCGGTGATCGTGGCGACGCAGATGCTCGAATCCATGATCAAGACGCCATCGCCGACGCGCGCGGAGGCCTCCGATGTGGCGACCGCCATCTACGACAGCGCCGATGCCGTGATGCTTTCGGCGGAGTCGGCGTCCGGTGACTGGCCGGTGGAGGCGGTGGCGATGATGAACCGCATCATCACCCACACCGAGAACCACAAGCTCTACCGTTCGATCATCGACGCGCTACAGCCCTCGCCGGAGAACACCACGCCGCATGCCGTGGCAGCGGCAGCCGCGGACGTGGCCGATGCCATCGGCGCGGCGGCCATTGTCGCCTTCACGGCCAGCGGCACGACGGCTTTGCGCGCGGCGCGCAAGCGGCCGAGGGTGCCGATCCTGTCGCTGTCGCCGAGTGCCGGCATAGCCCGGCGCATGGCGCTGCTGTGGGGCACGCACAATATGCTGACGCCGGAGATCACCACCTACGACGAGATGGTGGAGAATGCCCGCAAGCATGCGCTGGAAGAGGGCTTCGCCAAGGAGGGCGACCGCATCGTCGTCATCGCCGGCATTCCGTTCGGCCGGCCCGGCTCGACCAACAATCTGCGCGTGGTCAGGCTGTAGTCTGTCTGCAAATAGCCGACGGCCCGAGAAAACTGTCAATACAATTGACGATGCAACTCTTGGCGCTCGCGCCGGCCGCCGCGCCATGGCTTATGGCTGGGGGTGCGATGCTGTCTCGGCGTCAGCATGCCGCACAATGAGCCGGCATGCGCCGAATGACGGAGGGCGAATGGCGCCTCGAGCAATTTCTGGAGGGCAACCGAGGCTTGATGTCCGGGCGATCATCGACGGGCAGGCGTCGATTTTCGGCGTTTTGACGCGACGTTCACCAACATGCCGCGGGAGTGCCACGGTCCGGACAATCGGCCTCCCAAATCGGGGTGCGTTTAGATGTCGTTAGTCGAATCGGCGTGTTAGTGGGGCGCTAGCGGCGCGCACGAGATGCCGTCCCCCCGGAGGAGACCGTCCTGATGTATATGAGTGTGGTGGATCGACATCCCAGTACCACGATTTATCCTGAGCTGGCCGGCCGGCGTGTTCTTGTGACCGGATTGACGCCGCACAACGGCGTCGACGTGGCGCGTGCGTTCGCCGATCACGGTTGCCGGCTCGTGCTGCAGAGCACTGGCGACAGTCCGGAAGTGGTGGCGATTGGCGAACTGCTGTCCCAGTCGGCCGGTGATGTTCGCATGTTCACCACGCCGTTGGCTGATGGCGAGGCCGCGGTGCGTTTTGCCCAGACCGCGGTCCAAGCCTTTGGTGGCTTGGAGGTGGTGGTCAATCTGGTGGACATCGGCGCCGATGGGCTGGCCCACTGCAACAGTATGTACGAGGTCGAGGATCGCGTGTCGGCGAGCCTGCTGCCGATGACGCTGATGACGCGCGTTTTTGCCAACCGCATGCGTCTGACCGAGACCGAGGGCCTGCTGCTCAACGTCATTCTGATGCCCAAGCCAACCCGTCCCGCCGAAGCCGCGGTGGCGGGTATCGTGCGTTCGGCCGTCGCCGCCTTGACGCGCGGGGAGGCGCATGCATGGGCGGGCGAAGCCTTGCGCATCAACGCGATCGCGCCGCCGTCCGGCGTTGATGGGGGGCGTGAGGGCGCTGGTCTTGTCAGCGAGGCCGATATCGCCGCATTGGCCTTGCACCTGGCCAGCAAGCGCGGCCGCCGGTTGTCGGGCCTGGTGTTCGACGCCAGCGGCGCAGCGACCCGCTGCTGCTGACCACCGCTTCGCGCCCGCGGTGTCCGAATCCGCCCCCGCCCTCCGTCACCCCCCGCTCCGTTGCATGAGGCTGAGTGGGCAGGCTTGGGAACCCGCATGTGTTGGCTGGTCCAGGTCGACTTGGCGGGGTCCTGGGCGATCCTCACTGCTGCTTACCGATACCTTTGACCGCGACTTCCATTTCGTCGCTGTCCTTGTTCCACCAGACCGTGAACTCGGCCTGGTCCAGGTAGGCGATGCCGGCGCCGGCCTTGGTCATGGCGGATACGAAATCGGGATCGACCACGGCCTTCCTGACCGCCTCGCGCAGCACCTTGACGACCGGTTCGGGAAGCTTGGCCTGGCCGAACAGGCCCATCCATTGGTGGTATTGAATGTCGTGGCCGAGCTCTTTCAGTGTCGGCACGTCCTTCCAGTCGGGGTGTCGTTCCAGGCCGAAGCAAACGAGCGGCCGCAGCTTGCCGGCTTTGGCATGCGGCCCGGCGACGCCGGGATGGGCGACGAGCAGGGCGGCATTATTGCCGAGCACCGCGGTCAGCGCCGGCCCGCCGCCGGCCGTGGGCAGGTGCCGCATCTTGCTGCCCGTGGCCTTGAGCACCATCTCCATCGGCAGATGCGTGGCGCCGTACAAGCCGCCCGATGCGTAGACGATCTGGCCGTCGCGTTTCTTGGCGTCCGCGATCAGTTCCGCGAAAGTCCTCCACGGGTGCTCCGTGTTGGCCCACAGCAGCGAAGGGTCGGCGGAGATACGCGCAATCGGCAGGAAATCTTCGCGCGAGAACAATGGCGCGCGGCCGAAAACTTTGTCGACGGCCGGCAACACGGAAATCTGCGTTGAACCGACCGTCAGCGTGTAGCCATCGGCCGCGGCCTGGGCCACGGCCTGGGTGCCGATGGCGGCGGCGGCCCCCGGCTTGATCTGGATCACCACAGGTTGGCCAAGGATCTTCTGCAGCGCCGGAGCGATGGCCCGCGTGGTCAGATCAGCGGAGCCGCCGGGCGGAAATCCCGACAGCAGCGTGATCTGCTTCGCGGGATAGGCGTCCTGGGCTATGGCCGGCCCAGCCAGGAGGCCCGCGGTCATCATCGCCAGGGCGAGCACCTTGTGCATCGGCGTTACCTCCTGCCGGGCCTTATTGTCGGCCCGCATTACTGGCTCCGGCTCATACCGGCGACGACCGCCTCGAGCCGCGCCGCGTCCTGCTTCAGATAATTCTCGAATTCTGGCTGATCCATGTACTGGGTGCCGCTGCCGGCCTTGGCCATCGCGTCCTTGTAGTCGGCCTCGGCGGCGGCCTTCTTCGTTGCCTCGCGCAGCACCTTGACGATCGCTTCAGGCGTGGCCTTGGGCAGGAGGAAGCCGATCCACGGCACATACTCGATATCGATGCCGGCGGCCTCCTTGAACGTCGGCACATCGGGGAAATCGGGATGACGCGTCGCGCCCCAGGTTGCCAGCGACCTGATCTTGCCGCCCTTGGCTTGCGGTCCTGCCACGGCAGGGAAAGAGGCGACGAGCTGGGCATTGCCGCCGAGCACGGCTGTCAGCGCCGGACCACCACCGCCGGTCGGCAGATGCCGCATCTTGATGCCGGCCGGTTTCAGGAACATTTCGATCGGCACATGCGTCGCGCCATAGAGGCCGCCCGAGGAGAAGACGATGGCGCCGTCCTTGGCCTTGGCGTCGGCGACCAGGTCGTTGAAGGTCTTCCAGGGCGCGTCGTGCGCGACCCACAGCAGCACCGGGTCGGCCGACAGCATGGCGACATAGTGGAAGTCGTCCTTGGCGAAGGCCGGCTTGCGGTCGAACAGCTTGTCGACGGCTGGCAGCAGGATCACCTGCGTGTTGGAAACCAGGATGTTGTAGCCGTCGGGCGCGGCGATGGCGACGCTCTGGGTGGCGACGGCGCCGGCCGCGCCCGGCTTGTTGACCACCACCACCGGCTGGCCGAGCGCGCGCTGCAGCGCTGGTTGGATCGCGCGCGCCGTGATGTCGTTGCCGCCGCCGGGCGGGAACGGGATGACCAGGTTGACCTGCCTGGAGGGGTACTTGTCTTGGGCCAGGGCCGGGCCCGCGAGCCAGCCGGTCAGCGCCAGCAGCGCCATGATGATCCGCATGTGTCGTGCTCCTCCCTTGATTTGTCGCTGTGGCGTAGTCTGGGTTAGAACGGCCAAGAAGTAGAGGGGGAAAATCGGTGTCCAGCCGCGCGTCATCCAGCAAGTTCGCGCCACTTTAGACGGATGCCGGGCACTGCGCTATCGCATCTCATGCTGGAGTGACAACGGGGTTGCCGCACTGACGGCAGCCGGGAAATAGACGGAGATCGTGAGCGATGACTAGAAATTACAAGAGCAAGATCCTGGCGGCAGTGCACGAGGCCATGCAGGACGCGCACGACATCGGCATTGTCGACAATAAGACGATGCGCGAGTTCGATGCGTCGTGCCTGACCACGGTCGTGAAACTGTCGGCCAGGGAGGTCGTCGCGCTGCGCCAGCGGGAAGGCGTCAGCCAGGCTGTCCTGGCCCGTCACCTCAACGTCGCCGTGAAGCTCGTCGGCGAGTGGGAGCGTGGCGAGAAACGTCCATCCGGACCGTCCCTCAAGCTGCTGGCGCTGGTCAAGGCCAAGGGGCTGGCGGCGATTGTGTGAGAACAGCCCCATTTGACCGCTAGTCGAATCATACCCACTTTGACATAATATCCAGATTGGTATACTCTAGCCCGCTGGATGTGGAATGCCTTGGAGTGTCAGCTACCTCGAAGCCGCAGCCGACGAACTGGCCGCGCAGCCGGACGATATCCGCGCCAAGCTCGACTACATCGTGGAGCTGATCGTGACCTTCGGCTTGGAACGGCTGTCGCCAAAATACACGCAGCACCTCCAAGATCAGATCTGGGAGTTCCGGCTGAAGGGCAAGGATGGCATCGCTCGCGCTCTCTATGTCACGGCGCACAGACAGCGCATCGTCGTGGTGCGCGTGTTTACGAAGAAGACGCAGAAGACACCGGGTCGGGAAATCAAGTTGGCCCTGAAGCGGGCGAAGGAGGTGACATGAGCAAGACCGCGAAGACCGCGCCCACCAAGGCACGCGTGATCCCGCACGACGAGGTCTATGCAAAGTGGCGCAACGATCCCGGCTATCGCAAGGCGCATGCCGAGCTTGCCGACGAGTTCGCCCTTGTCGCCGAGATGCTTCGTGCACGCACCACGGCGGGGCTGACACAGAGCCAAGTTGCGGAGCGCATGGAGAGCACGCAACCCGCGATCGCGCGACTGGAAGGCGGCGGTCGGATACCATCGACACGGACACTGCAACGTTACGCGAAGGCGACCGGGCATCGTCTCCGGATCAGCTTCGAGCCGGAACCGTCGAAGGCCTGATGTCCGAAATGGACATTCGCGTCAGAAAATGCCGAGTAGTTTCAACGATTGCGGAGCCGTTGCAAAGACCCTGAATTGTGCAGCACTGGCGCGTCCGCTGCTGGTGGTGTTGCAGCCGCAATCGGTAGGGTGGCGTTCGACAGCAGGTGTGCAGGCTTGCATACGCCGGCCTCGGTGCGCGTGGCTGCCTCCGTGAGGGCCGGCATCCGGAACCCTTCACATAAACATTAGCAGCAGACTCGGAGCATGCCGCCGCCCCTCACCCTGACCCTCTCCCCATTGCAAGTGCAGGGCAATGGGGAGAGGGGACGCGCGCCGTGCCAGCTCGTCGTGCTTCCCGCCCGCCTCCCTACTCCCCCATCCTGCCCAACCCCGCCCGCTTCCTCGGATTGAGCACCGAGGGCGCCACGCTCAGCGCCAGCAGCGCCAGGGCCACGATGAACAGCCCTAGCGCCACCGGCCGCTGCACAAAGAAGGCGTAGTTGCCGCCCGACATCTCCAGCGTCTGGCGGAAGGCGGTCTCCAGCATCGGCGCCAGGATGAAGCCCAGCATCGCCGGCGCCACGTCGAAGTCGGCCTTGCGCAGCACGTAGCCCGCGATACCCGCCCCCGTCATGATCCACAGATCAGCGACGGACTGGTTCACCGTGTAGACACCGATCACGCAGAACACCAGGATCAGCGGATAGAGGTAGCTGTAGGGAATACGCAGCAGGTTGACGAACAGGCCGACCATCGGCAGGTTCAGGATCAGCAGGATGACGTTGCCGACGTACATTGAGGCGATGAAGCCCCAGACCAGCTTCGGCTGCTGCTCGAACAGCATCGGTCCCGGCGAGATGCCGTGCACCATCAGTGTCGAGAGCATCAAGGCCTGCACGGCGCCGAGCGGCACGCCGAGGGCCAGCATCGTCACGAAGGAGCCGGTCGCCGCGGCGTTATTGGCGGATTCTGGGCCGGCGACGCCTTCGATGGCGCCCTTGCCGAACTCTTCCGGGTGCTTCGACAGTTTGCGCTCCATGGCGTAGGAGGCGAATGAGGAGATGATGTGCGCGGAGCCCGGCACGATGCCGATGAAGAAACCCAGCACCGAGCCGCGCGCGATCGGCCCCACCGAGCGGGCGGCTTCCGCGCGCGAGGGCAGCAGCTCGCGGTATTTCGGCTTGGCCAGCGGCTTCTCGCGATTGTCGCCGACGGTGAGCAGCACCTCCGAGATGCCGAACAGGCCGACCGACATCGGCACCAGCCCGAGGCCGTCGCCGAACTCGGCGATGCCGAAGGTGAAGCGGGTGTAGCCGCTCATGGTGTCGATGCCGATCATGCCGAGCAGCAGGCCCAGGGTGGCCATGGCCAGCGTCTTCACCATCAACCCGCTCGACATGTAGGACAGGCACATCAGGCCGATGCACATCAGCGCGGTGTATTCGGGCGGGCCAAAGCGGATGGCATAGCTGGCCAGCGTCGGCGCCAGCAGCATCAGGGCCAACACGCCGAACGTGCCGGCGATGAACGAGCCGATGCCGGCGATGGCAAGGGCTGCGCCGGCGCGGCCGCGCTTGGTCATCTCGTAGCCGTCGACGCAGGTGATGACGGAGGCCGCCTCGCCGGGAATGCGCATCAGGATGGAGGTGGTCGAGCCGCCGTACATGGCGCCGTAATAGATGCCGGCGAGCAGCACGATCGCCGTGGTCGGCTCCAGCCCGAAACTGATCGGCAGCAGCAGGCTCATGCCGGCCAGCGGTCCCAGACCCGGCAGCACGCCGACGATGGTGCCCATCAGGCAGCCGATCGCCGCATACATCAGCACGCTCGGCGACAGCGCGATCTGGAAGCCGATCAGCAGATTGGCGAGGACGTCGGGCATGACCTCAAAATCCCCATAGACCGATGGGCAGAACCTGCTTCATGACCTTGGCGAGCAGCCAATAGCTGCCCAAGGACATGCCGACGCTGACCAGCAGCGCCGGCAGGAGCGGTTTTCTTTCGACGACGCCGAGGAAGAACGCCAGCACACCGAAAATGGTCAGGATGTAGCCGAGGCGCTCCATCGCCAAGGCCGTGAATACGCAGCCCGCGATCAGCAGCGCGGCATGGCTGATGTCGTTCCAACGGCCTTCTTTAGGCGTGGCGCGGGCGCGCGCCTCGGCCAGCATCACGCCAAGCCCGAGCACGATCAGCGCCACCGACAGAAACAGCGGAATGGCGCCGGGGCCCGGCCGATGCAACTGGCCAATGGGGATCTCGACCAGCGAGCGCCAGACGAAAAAGGCTCCGGTGGCGACCAGCAGCAGGCCGGCTCCGACTCCTGCCGATAGAAGGCCCTGACGCCATTCGCTCGTATCCGACATTCTAACTCCTCAACACAGCGCGCGCTCGTTTTGCGCACCTGGCGAATGGCTCCCACCTTTTCGTCATCCCGGCGGAGGCCGGGACCCACGACAAGGCCTCGCATATGCGCTTGCAGAGATATTGCGTGACCCATCCAAGGGGCTTGCGAGCAAGGTGAAATGGCGCTGCTCTATTTCTGATTCCTGTCGTTGTGCGGGTTGACGTGGGTGCCGGCCTGCGCCGGCATGACGATATCGGCGGGTATCAAATGTCACACGCGGAACACGATCCGCCATCGGTGTCTGACAGGATGTCAGACACCGAGCCGGGCGTTGCGCGGCAAGCTCACCGGCTCGTTGCGTTCCGCCGAGATGTCGGCGGCGATGTAGATGTCCATGATCATGCGCGCCTCGGCGGGCTTGACCATGATCGGCTTGCCGCGCGTGATGCAGTCGATGAAGTAGTTGGTCTCGTGCACCATCGGCCCGAAAAAGGTGTGGTCGACGAACTCGCCCGGCATGCTCGACATCGGATACTGGATGCCGTTCTTGCGGGTGTTGAGCGTCACCTCCTTGTGGCTGTCGTCGATCGACAGCGTGCCCTCGGTGCCGACGATCTGCATCCAGGTCTGGCAGTAGTTGGGATAGCCCACCGGCAGGATCGCGCCGGCGCCGACGTTGACGGTGGTGCCGTCGTCGAGCGTGACCAGGATCCACTGGTGGTCCGGCGCGCCGGGGATTTTCCGCGCCATGTATTTTCCAGACACCTGGGAGTAGACGCGGATCGGCTTCCGCGGCTGCAGGCACCACAGCAGGAAATCGAGATCGTGCGTCGCCTCCATCGCCGCCAGCGACAACTTGGTGCGGCCACGGATCTTGTTGCCGAGTTCGACCGTGACGTTGCGGCTCGACAGACAGGTGACCGGCTCGCCGATCTCGCCCGACTGGATCACCTTGCGGATGAAGGCGATACGCGGATTGAAGCGCTGCGAGTAGCCCACCGTCAGATGCAGCTTCTTCCTCTCGGCCAGCGCGATCAGCTCGTCGGCCTCGTCCTCGGTCGAGGCGAGCGGCTTTTCCACCATGACGTGCTTGCCGGCCAGCAGGCAGTCCTTGGTGATCGGATAGTGCGTCGACTCCGGCGTGGTCGAGATGAAGATCGCCTTGATGGCGGGGTTGTCGAGCAGGTCCTTGTAGTCAAGCGTCGCCGTCGACGGCTTGGTCAGCGCCTTCATCTCGGCCAGTCGCTCCGGGCGGATCTCGGCGATGTGCAGCTTGGAAATTTGCGGGTTGTCGGCGGCGGCCTGCGTGCGGATGCCACCGACCCAACCCGTGCCGATGATGCCGACTTCAATGGCCATGTCCGTTCCCTCCAGTGATGCGTGACGCAGCAGCGCCGTCCTGTTGCCGTGCATCAGGGACATTTCGGTGGTGCTCTGTTGACCGCCAGATCAGGACATACGCCAGGGGAAGTCAAGGTAAGCCAGCCTGACGCTTCCGCCCGCCATCTTCGCGCGGGCAGGTGCGCGGCTTCACCGGCCGCCGCCGACGTCCATGATCGTATCCGAGACGTAGCTGGCCTTGTCCGACAGCAGCCAGAGTACGGCTTCGGCGACCTCCTCGGGCTGGCCGGCGCGGCCCATCGGCACCAAGTGCACGAGCTTCTTGATGCGGTCCTTGACGCCGCTATCGTCGTGAATGGTGGTCTCGATCAGGCCGGGGCGGATGGCGTTGACGCGGATGCCTTGCGGCGCCAGTTCGTTGGCCATGCCGCGAGTCAGCGCGTCGATGGCCGATTTGGACGCGGCATAGGCCAGCATGCCGCCGCCACCACCGAGGTAGGCCGCCGCCGATGACATGTTGACGATGGCGCCACCCTTGCCGCCGAGCGCCGTTGACATGCGCTTGGTCGCCTCGCGCGCGCACAAGAACTTGCCGGTGATATTGACGCGCCAGACGTGCTCGAGCTGGGCGGCGTCAACGTCCTGCATCAGCTTGTTCAGCGGCACGATGCCGGCATTGTTGAACAACCTCGTCACCGGGCCCAGCTGCCTGTCGGTCTCGGCGAACAAGTGCTTGGCGCCCTCTTCGGTCGACACGTCTGCTTTGATGGCAACCGCCATGCCGCCGATCGCCTTGATCGCTTCCACGACGTCGGCGGCCTTGGCGGGATTGGAACTGTAATTGACGGCGACGGCCCAGCCGTTCGCGGCGCCGAGGCGGGCTGTGGCCGCACCGATACCGCGGCTGGCGCCGGTGACGACGAGGACGTTGCTCATGAAAGCCTCCGATTGTGTGTGGGCTGTACTGGGGCAGGCCACGGGGCTGCCCTTTGTGGTCAGGGGTCCGGCTCAATCTTGGCGGCGATGATGACTTTGCGCCAGCGCTCGATGTCGGTGGCGATGAAATCGGCGAAGTTCTGCGAGGTGCCGCCAACAGGGGTGAGACCGAGTTCGCCCAACCGTTGCAGCACGCGCGGCGGCTTGAGGGCCGGGCCGATGCGCACCAGCCCGGAACGAGTTGTCCCCCTCAATGCGCCATGATGGTCGGCAAATGCGTATAGGTCAGGATGTGGTTGGTGGCGCCGCCGAAGATCATCTGTCGCAGGCGACTCTGCGTGTAGGCGCCCTTGACCAGCAAATCGCAGCCGAGCCTCTTGGCGTGTTCTAGGATCACCTCGCCGGTGGCGCGATTGCCCGGTGGCACCGTGCTCTCAGTGGCGTCGATGCCATGGGCGCGCAAGAATTCAAGCAGTTCGGCCGGTGTCGGCCCGGGCACGGTGGCGCCCTGCACGGTGATCACCGATACGCGCTGGGCGAGCTTCAGCAGTGGCATTGCAAAGGCGATGACGCGGGCGGTCTCGGTGCTGGCGTTCCAATGGATCAGCGCGTTGGTGGCGAACGTGGCCGCGGGCGACGGCGGGGCGACGATGATCGGCCGCCCACTGTCGAATAATGCCGATTCCAGGCTGGTCATGCGCGGATCATTGCGGCCCGTGCCGGGGCGCCCGACGATCGTGGCGTCGTGCAGCCGCGCGGTGCTGCCGAGCGTCGCGTCGTCGACCGCCGGTCCCCCGCGCCAACGAAAGGGCACCTTGCTCCCGCCCGAGGCCGCCGTCTTGGCAGCCGCAAACGCGTCGAACCGATCGCGTGCCTTGGCGGCGGCTTCGCCTTCGTCCTGCGGCGGCGGTTGCACGACAAGGGCGCCCATTGGATCAGGAACGACGAAATCGACCAGGCTCGGGCGCAGCGGAATGCCATCGACCGTGGCGCCGATGCGATCGGCCAGCAGCCAGGCAGTTTCCAGGGCGGCCCCCATCAGGTCGTGGGCTTCGACTGGAAGGAGGATGGTTTTCATGTGGGCCTCGCGGTGACGGAGAGGGGTTCTTGCTCGTCCCCTTGATGCGACAGTCTAACGCAGATTCTCGCCGTAATCGAGACTCATGCGCGAGGCTTGGGCGATCCTGCTCAATAGCGGATCAGCCAGTTCAGCGTCACGTAGGGGGCATTTGGTTTCTCGATGTCGCCGGTGATCCCGGCAGACAGGGAAATCTCGCCCCAATCTTGGCTGTAGCGCGCAAAGGCGCCGGCGCGAACACCATCGTAGGTTGCATTCCCCAGGACGCCGCCTTCGGGCCCGATGGAGAGGTTGGGTATGATCCGCCAGCCCGCGCGCAGCCGCGTTGCGTAGGTCTGGTGCGCCGCGGTCCATGACAGATCCGCCGAGGCCCAGATGCGATCGCTGATCTCGAACCAGGCTTCCAGTGCAGCCTTGAAGCCAATATCGAGGCCGCTGACGGTATTATTGTGGGGATCGAACGGCGCGACGATGTGGCTGATGCCCGAGGCGCCAGCAAAGCCTTTGACGGTGGCCCGGCCGAATTGCAGCTGGTAGCCCAGCATGACCTCGCTATAGCTCTGTACGCCGCGAAAGCGTGTCGGCAATGCCGTGCCTGAGATATTGCGCAATCCGGTGTAATCATAGCGGCCATAGCCGCCCGTGGCGCGTAGGCGGGGTCCGTCATAATTCAGCGTACCGAAGGGTGCGACCGTGGCTGTGGTGGTCGCCGACCAGGCGTGAGCGGTGAAGTCGATGTGCGCCGACACATCGCGCCAGGCGTAGGCGGTGATCGGGTTCTCTGCCGCAACGGACGACGGCGCATCCCACAGCGCTGGCGCGAGCATAAACACCATTGCAAATCGAAATGCGCGACGCCGCACAACACACCAGATCAATCAAAGTGAAACCGCAACACGAGGGCTGTATTCGAAGGCATACTACGTCGAAACGGCAGCATACGAAAGATCAAGCGGTTGAAATTTGCAGCAAATTAACCATTTTCAACTACAGGTAGCAATGCGTTTTAGCCCCCTGTTCTTGGGATGTTGCCGGCGGACACCTGCCCGCATGCGCCGATCAGCAGGCGGCTCGCTCAAATTTGGCACCGGAGCGGCGCGTCTTGGGCGGCACAACAGAAGCATTGTTGCAACACCTGATGGAAATTTGTAGTCTCGATGCTGTTTCAAGGAATGCGGCACGGGCCCCCCCGCCTCCAACGATCGACGAGGGCAACACGGCCAGCGAGGTGAAAATGGTAGCCAGTAACGGTCGTTCGGACCATGGTTTGGGTCAATTCCAGCATGCGATGCAGGCCTATAGCAGCGGCTTGGATGCGGTGATGCATGGCTTCCAGCCGGCGATGAAGCCCATCATGCAAGCCAATCTCGAGATCTTCGGCCTTTGGACCCGGCGGGCGCAGGCGTATCAGGAGATTCCGAGCCGGCTTGCCGAATGCCGCAGTCCACCGGACTTTTATGCGGCGCAGATGCGTTTTTGGCAAACGGCCTACAATCAGTATCAGGACAGCTCGCGCAAGGTCGTGCATGTCTACATGCAGGCGGTGCCCGAATTGCAAAAGTCGATGGCCAGGTCCGACCGCAAGCCGGAGCGCGACTACATCACCGTGCCCGAGGCATCGGAGCCGCAGCATCCCGACTCCGGCAATCGCAATCGCCGCGCGGCCTGAAACCGTGCGCGGATGATACAGGCGTTGGGCGATATGGCCCGGCCCTGAACTGAGCCCAGAACCGCGCGGCTTGAGGCGGCGCCGTAGGGTGCAATAGGCGTCGATGCGGGACGCATCGCTCCGCGATGACGCGTATTGCACCTTTTCGCGATACAGCCGGTGCAATACGCCCCATCGGGCTATTGCACCCTACGCTCGATGAGCCGCCAAGCCGCCGGTATCAGCGCCGCGCCCAAGGCAGTCTTGAACACGGTGGATAGCATGAACAGCGCCACGCCGGCGCTCCAAGCCCGGTCCGCGCCGATCAATTGGGCAAGCCACACGTAGCCGAACAGGAAGATGATGGCGTGGCCGAGCGCCATGGCGGCGAACATCTTGACGTGTGACCGATCCCAGCCGCGCTCTGCCAACAGGCCAACGGCATAGGCAGCGAGCACGAAGCCGACGAGATAGCCGCCCGTCGGGCCCATCATATACGCCAGGCCGACGCCCTTTTCCGGCGTGCCGGCGAACACCGGCAGACCGAGTGCGCCTTCCAGTAGGTAGAGGCCAACCGTGGCGGCGCCCAGTCGCGCGCCCAGCGCCGCGCCAAGGCACAAGACGACGAGGGACTGCATCGTCATCGGCACGGGATAGAAGGGAACCTGCACCTTGGCCGAAATCGTGAGCAGCACGGTCCCGGCCAGCGCCAAGCCCGCGGCGCCAACCAAATTTTGGGCAGCGCGCGGCAGCAGGACGGCGGCAAGCGAGTTCGGATTTGCGAGCATCTTGGAGTAGCCTCACGTGTTGAACGGGCAGGCGCAAAGCAGGGTGCTAGCTGTGCCACGGACCGGCGGCCAAGGCAATTGCCGGCGCGCTCGATGTTCGCGGCGCACTCTTGCGACGCGCCGGCTGACGCCTGGCCGACCTGCCGTCGATCCGGAATCCCAGGTCCGCCGATAGAGTTGCGGCAAACTCGGCCGCGATGTCTGGACCAACAGCGGTCAAGTAAGGTTTCCAGAAAGCACGCGCCGCGCGGCGCAGCTCGGTGGACGTGTGCTCGACTGGAGACGGCATCAGCGGCCGCAGGGGTTGGCTGCCCAGCCAGGCATAGGTGGCCTGCCAGATGTCCGGCTGCGTGCGACGGTTGCGCGGCCCGCGAAGCTGACGAATGATTGGCATGCCAATCTCCAGCTCCTCGGCACACAGCTCCAGATTGGCGACCGATCGGCCGCCCTTGCGCACGCTGTAGACACGCGAGCGACCAGCTTCCAGCCGGTCGGCGAATTGGTCGAGGCAGTTATCCATCGCTTCGCTCTCGGCCATGAAATCCGCGGGCGTGCGCAGCGCGACGAACGTGAAGCCCAAGGCGGCGCCGTCCGCGATCCACGGCTCGTCGATGCCCTCGCCGAGGCATAATGTCAGCCGCAGGCGCCGCCGCCAGACCGCCAATTCGTCCGTGGCACGCCGCAGGCCCATTTGTGGCGTCCACGGCCGGCGCAGAAAATGATACCCGGGGCTGGCGACATGCGCGGCGTGCCAGGCCCAGGCCGCCAGATAGCGGTATTGGTCGCGGTCGATCACGGCGTCGAATGTTCGAGGTTGGCGGCTGGCCCAACTCGCCGCCCACAGCGCCAAGCCGGCGTGGCAGGCCTGGGCGCCATAACTCACCATCCACAGCCAACTGCGGGCCTGCTCGGGTCTGGCGGGCAGCAGGCTCGCAATGCGTTCGTTGAACGCTTCGTCGTCGGGCAGCGGATGCAGCGGCTCACAGAAAGCCTGCGCGGGCAGGCGGCGCGCCCACCAGGCGACACCGGCTGCGGCGGCGGCAGGCTTCAACGGCAGCCCTTCGGTAACCAGCCGCAAGGCCTGCCGGCGGCCGGCCGGCGTGCCATAGCCGGTTGCCAATGCAAACAGCAGGGCCGGGAAGCTGTCGGCCAGGTCCTCGATGGCGCGCGACGTGCTGGTCAGTTCCGCGATGCGGGCGCGGACAGCCGGATGGAACGCCTGAATCCGCCGGCTGCGGCGACGATCTGAAACGTCCTGCACGAGCGCGTGGTCGGCACTGAGCACAGTCACGCGTGATGTCCTCCGTCTGGGCGCCCCCAGCCCCACGACCGAGGTTTCGCAGGACAAAGTGGCGAAAGGCGGGACTGCTCCGCGGCAGACATCAGCGAGGTGTTGCCGCGCCTAGAGCATTTTCCGCCAAAGTGGGCACCGGTTTGGCGTAGAAAATGCGCCAAACAAAGGACCAGTCTCTCACTCCTCGATCCACGCTGGCCGGAACGGCCCCATGGGCACCGCGTCAGCCTCCCAGAACGTGGGCAGGCGGGGGGAGAGTGCGCGGCAAAACAGGTCCGCGGGTGCATCGGTCAAGTCAGCGTTGCTGAACGTGGCGATGCGCACGCCGGCCCGCTCCAGCCGCTCGGCGCGCGCTTGTGCCTTGCGCGGCGTCAGGCCAGATGGTTCGGGCAACACGGCGACGAGATCAGGGCCGAGGAAAAAGGCGAAATCGACGGCGACGAAATCCTCCGGCGACAAGGTGTCGGACGGGCTGCCGGCAGGCGCGAACAGGTGCGCGCGGGGAAAAGGGCGCGGCGCCGAGAACAGCCAGTGGGCCGGATCATAGAGCCCCGCGAAAGGCGCCAGCCGCTCGCCTAGGGTCTGGGCGTGGGCTGCCAGCAGGTGATCGAGGGCGGTAAAGTAGCCGTCCACAAATCGGTGCGCCAGCGGCTCCCACGGCCGGCATTGCCGCTTGATCACATCGCGAAGGAAATGCGCCTCGCTGCCGCTGCTCTCGGTGAGGTCCGGCATACCCTCCAGATCGAAGCGCGTGTTGTTGAGCCGCAGCGACGTACGCGAGGCCATGTCGAGGGCCACGCACGGGAATGCACAGTCGAACTCGAGGCCGCCGCGTGCCTGCCGGTCGAGGCG
The DNA here is from genome assembly GCA_964498125.1 of uncultured Devosia sp. Lineage (GTDB taxonomy): Bacteria > Pseudomonadota > Alphaproteobacteria > Rhizobiales > Hyphomicrobiaceae > CAMDBL01. The sequence goes on from CAZCGE010000103.1 coordinate 40,862, forward strand.
GATCCCCTCCGGTGACCAACTGTCGGTGGCGAACGGCATCAGGCGGATATTGGCGAGGCGCGTGGACATGGTCGGGTGCGTCGTCTCAGTTCAGGAAATCCTCGGGCTTGCGCCCGCTCTTCTTGGCTTCGGCTTCGGCCGCCACGTAGTCCTCGGTGGTGCGGACCTTTGGCCGGTCGGCGCCGCGGAATGGGTCATCTTTTCCCGCGGCCAGCGTCTCGATGCGGCAGGTGTCGCACATCTGGATGAGGGCAAGCTGCGCCTCGCCCTGGAACATGGAGTGGCCCTTGAGGCGTTCGCTGACGCGGCTGATCGAGGCCTTGGTGCCGAATGGCTTGGCGCAGCGCACGCAATGGAACGGCTCCTCGCCATGCAGCACGCTCGGCGTCAGCGCGGCGGAGGTGAAATCGTAGCGCGGCTCGATGCTGATCACTTTCTCCGGGCAGGTGGCGACGCAGATGCCGCATTGCACGCAGGCGGCCTCGGTGAAGCGCACCTCAGGCCGCTCGGGATTGTCGGCGAGGGCGTTGACCGGGCAGGCGCCGACGCAGGCCAGACACAGCGTGCACCCTTCAGCCTTGATGGCGATGCGGCCGTAAGGTGAGCCAGTAGGCAGCGCAATCCAGTCCGTGGGCTGCGGCGCCGCCTCGTGCAGTTTCGCCAGCGCCACGCGCGCGAGATCACGCTTGCTGTTGCCGGCCGCGAAGGCATGGGGCCGCATTGGCGACAGTGCCGGCAGCGCATGCAACACGGTTTCGACCGTGTCCGGATCGGTTTCGACCAGGATGCGGACCCGCTGGCTCTGGTATCCAAGGCCAGTGAGAAACGCCGCGATGAGATCGGCTTGGGACTCGAGCGGCGGTAACTCCTCGGGCTTGTCGGGAGGCGCCAGCACGACGATCTGTTCGGCGCCGCTCGTCAGTAGGGCTGCCAGCAGGTCATGGCCAAGGCTCGAGACGGAATTGAGCTTGAATGGCAGGACGTTGGCCGGCAGACCGCGGCCGGCATGCGCCATGGCGGCGATCAGCCCGTCACCATGGACCGCGTCGTGGATCAGCAGGACGGGGCGCTGGCCGCCGCAGGCACGGTAGGTGTCGAGCAGGACGCGCCCACGGCCGACCACGTCATCGCGCCGTGGGAAGGCATAGCTGACGGCGCCTGATGGGCACACCGCGCTGCAGGTGCCGCAGCCGCCGCAGATCGCCGGATCGATGTTGACGCCGTCGCCGTCGGGCGTAATGGCGCCGGTCGGGCAGGTGTCGAGGCAACGCGAGCAGCCGACTTTCTGGCTGCGGGCGTGCACACAGATGCCGGCGTCGTAGGTGACATACAGCGGCTTTTCGAACTCGCCGACCAGGTCGACGATGCGGAACATGGCCTTGGCGACGGCGGCGGGGCTCGCCGGATCGGCGCGGACGTAGCCGTCGCGGCGGGCATGATCAGCAATCAGCGGCTTGCGGCCCGATAGGTCGAGGATCACGTCGCAACGCGATTTGGCGCCGTTGCGTGGCATGGCGAAATCCAGCGCGCCGCGCGAGGAGGGCAGCGCTGGCGCGTAGCCGTCGACTTCGATCTGGAAGGCGCCGAGGTGACCGGTCAGCGAGCGGATCACGCCCTTGGTGATCGGCACCTGGACGACACTGGGCGGCAGCACGGCGTCGGCCTTGCTCAGCAGCACTGCGACGCTCAGCCGGCCGCTGAGTTCGGCGGCGACATCGAGTGCGGCCTGGCCCTCGCCATAGACCAGGCACTGGCCCGCCGATTTCAGTGTGATGAGGCCTGCAGGCTTGGGCTGGTAGGCAGCCTCGGCCAGCAGGGCTGCTATTTTCGGCATTGCGTCGGCCTTGCCCGCGCACCACCCGGCCTGCTCGCGGATATTGGTGAAGGTGAGGCTCGTGCCGCCCGCCCCGGTTTCTTCGGCCACGTCCTGGAACAAGGCGGCTTCCTGCGTGCAGGCGACATGCACCGATCCGCCGGCCGCCACGGCCTGCTCAAAGGCTGCGATCTGGCCGCGGCATAGCTCGCCATGCACGATCAAGGCATCGGCCTGGCCGAGCGCCCTGCCCAGCCTTGCGCCGTCGATGTCCATCGTGCGCTGGCAGTTGCAGACCAGCAGTTTGCCAAGGGTCGGGGCATGCGGCATGGGCGCGCTCGGGTGGACACGAAAAGCCCGACATTAGCCCTATGCCTGGATGGCAGTGGACCAGAAGGCTTCGGAACGGCGAGAATTTGTCTTATAGGGTGAAGGGCAGCGGCTCAACAACCCAAGATCGGAAGCAGGGATGGGACATACCCTGACCATTCAGGTCGGCGTGATCGTTGCCAAGGAGGTGTTGGACAATCCTTGGCAGGATCACCGCTGGCGTGCGGTCGATGTGATCCTGGATGCGCCCGCCATCGACGACTGGCGCGAGGTTGGCCGTGACGGTGAAACGATCTTCTACCATGCGGCGACGCTGCCCGTGGAACTGCATCGCAAGGAAACGCCGGGCTATCGCGTCAACCTGGAGACCGGCGAGCCGGCGGTCTGGATCGTTCTGCGACAAGACCCGGCGGCCGAGGCTGGCCGGCCTATCGTCGTGCATGCCGTCAGCGCTTCGCCGCACGACGTGCAGGCCTATGGGGAATCCGAGGTGGAGACCATCAATTCCGTGCCGATGCCGGCGCCGATGCGGGCGCTGGTCGAGCACTTCATCGCCCTGCACCATGTCGAAGAACCGTTCTTCAAGCGGCAGCGACAGCGGCATCACCAGCCGGAAGACGAGAAGTTCGGCCAGCAGCCGATTTTCAAACGCAATGATGGCCGTCCGGTTCCGAGTCGAGGGAGTGGTGGCGATGTCTGACGCCGACGACAAGGGCTTTCTCGATCGCTGGTCGCGGCGCAAACAACAGGCGCGGGACGGGCAGGTGGACGATGCGGCGCGAGCGCTGGATGGCAATGCCGCGGTTGTCACGCCAGCAGCCCATTCGCAACCTGGCGCCGCGGCTGCCGCCGAGGACAAAGCCACCGGCAAGCCGGCCAGCGGCGAATCCCAGCCGATGCCCGGCGAGGACGACTTCGCTGATGTCGACTTCGCCGCGCTCGACGCCACTTCGGATTACAAGCGCTTCATGGGCGCCAACGTGCCCGATGCCATTCGCCAGAAAGCGCTAACCCGACTGTGGACTTCGGACCCGCTGTTTGCCGGTCTCGACCCGCACCACGACTACCACGGCGACTACACCGACGCGGCCGTGGCGGTGAAGGAGGGTATCAAGACGGCTTACCAAGTCGGTCGTGGTTTTCTCAGCGACGAGGAGGTCGCCGCCTGGGAAAACCTCGGCAAGCCGGTGCCGGACAAAACGCCAGTGTCGCCGGAAAAAGTCGCCGAGGCCGAGCCAAGGGCCGACGGTAAGGACGGCTTGCAGTCCATCGAAACGCCGCCGGCCGCTGTAGCTGCCGCAGCAGCTGGCGTGGATGGCCAGGAGAGAGTTAGCCATGAGAAAGCGGCCGTGCCCGGGCCGGTCGCGTCTCAGGACCCGCCGGAGCCGGAGGCCGCGCTGGCCGGTGACGGTAGCATGGACCGCTCCGCAACCTGACGCTCTAGCGTAGCGCTGGCCTCAGCCGATCTCAGTTGAGCGCATCGAGCCGGGTCTTGGCGCGGGTCAGGCCTGCGGTCAGTGCACGGCTGTAGTAGAGCTTGGCGGAACTCACGTCCGGCTTGACGTTGCGCGCGGCCCATGCCGCCAGCATGTTCGGGTCGAACGTCTCGCCGAGCGCCAGCATGGCTTCCGCATTGCCGGCATTCGCGGCCTTGGTCAGCGGCACCCGAGCGGCCGACACGTCGCCCTTCTTGACCATCGTCAAGCCGAGTTCCAGCTGGTTGGCGGCTTCGTCGACTGGCCGCGGCGCAACGATCTCAGCCGCCGGGGGATTGACTTCGGCAACGGCAACGCTGCGCGTCGTCACGCTCGTTTGGGGGCTGCGTGCAGGGGCGACCGCGGGTGGGAACGGCTCGACCGTGATGACGCTGCGCGCGTGGACCGGGATCGGCTCGTTCACCACTGGCGCTGCCATGGCCTGCGGCACGAATGGTGCTGATACGATGGCAGTGCGCACGGCAACGGGCTCGCTGTTTGCGGCGGGAGGTGGCGCCGGCGTCTGTGTCGTGGCCATGCTCAGGCGTTGGGCTGCGGGACGCTCCGCGGCGATTTGCGCGGGACGATCAGTGCCCGGCCTTCTCTCCGCCGGCAGCCAGGAGTCGAACCGCCCCGAAATAACGGCAATGGCCGGAAGCACCACGACCAAGCCGGCGCCCAGGCCAAGCAGCCCGGCACGCATCTGCCGCTTCAGCCAGCTTGGTTGCGGTGTTCTTGGTTCATGCAACCAGGAATAGGGTAGCGGCGGGTAATCATCGTCATCGGCGACCGCGTAGTCGTTTTCGGCCGCCACCGCGGGCTGGACTGTGCGCGGTGCGCCGGGAGCTGCCTGTTGCAGGGCAGAGGGCCTCGGCAATGATGTCGATGACAGCGCGCTGTAGCGGTTCATGCCGCCGGCTTCGATCTGCAGACTGGGGCCTTCACCAGATGCGGCCGCAGGCCTGGCGCGGTTTGTCCCCGTGCCCGCAACCAACAGCTCCGACAGTTCGCTGGCCAGGCGCTGCTCGTAATCACCGTAGAATGAGCTGGTGTCGCCATCGCTCGACGAGGGCTGTCCGCGCCCGTTGACGACCAGATCCTTGCGCGATCCGCCGTGACCATGACCATTCAACATGCTGCATACCCCCTTTTTGAGAAGGGAACATGCGCAATCAACCCTACGGTGTGCCAGGGACTGGTGCCGGGACGGTTCGCGGCTACGCTGACATGCCACATGAATCCATGCCGCATGAGCCCATGCCCAGGGCCCGCGGCGGCACGCGCGAATTTGATCGCGTGGGTCGCTTGGGTACGCATTACTTCCCTCACTCGACCCCAAGCCGCCGCCACGCGGCCTGGTGTTAATCAAACTTACAGAAGCGTTAACTCCCTCGACGCTGCTGTGCCAACAGGGTACACAGTCGCCCCTGTCAAGACAAACAAATTCGACACCGTAACGCTGTGGAAAACCCCATATAAAGCTTACCGGGAATGGCTGCCATGCTTCTGCTGTTTTTTGGTCTCGTCCTGTTCTTTTTGGTGCACCTTATTCCGAGCCAAATCGAGCTGCGTGACGCCCTGGTTCGCAGGTTCGGTGCGCGCGCCTATCTGCTGTTTTTTTCGTTGCTGTCGCTGGCCGCTCTTGTGCTGATCGTCGTGGGGTACCAGCAATTCTCAATGTGACTCCCATCCCGGGACTGTTGGGTGTGGTGGTTTGACTCATCGACCCGCGTCGTGCACTTCGATTCAAGCGCCTCATGGTGCTCGAATCGCTCATCGACGGCCTCAAGGGCCTGTGTGCGAC
>CAZCGE010000104.1:0-7725 GCA_964498125.1 uncultured Devosia sp.
CGTGTCCACAGTGATCATCCCCCGCCCGGCCTTCTCGCGCGACTCACGCACAGAAGGCCATTTTCACCACGCCGGGGTGGGGTCAAATTTCGACGCCGATTACCCCCGAACAGGGGTCAAAATTGCACGCCGGTTTACAGGCTTGCACGGCCTCCAGCGTGTCGGAGACCTTGACCATCGCGCCGCCGTAGCCCTCGATGAATTCGAGTGTGTGCTTGGTGCGCTCCTTCACGCGCTTGGTCACCTCGGGCACGAAGTATTGCGTCAGCACCGCGACATAGGGTGTCGCGGCGGCATGGCCCGAGGCGATGCGCAGCTTGATGTCTTCAGCTTGAACAGTGCTGGTCGTGGCGATCACCGCAGCACCGACGCTGACGGCAGCCATCCACCGCGGTAGCTTCACTGAACTGGACATGTTTCCTCCGCTCGATTGGTATTGCTCGCGCGCCGATACTCCTTCACTGCCCTTGACATGTCAAATTGCCGCACCCCATAGAATGAGCCGACCAAGCGGCACCCAGCGTGTCGTCGATGGAGCGGATCGTCATGCCAGGCGCAGATAGTGCAGCAGCAGGGCCAGCGACCATCCGACGCGTCGTCACCGGACACGACAGCGACGGTAGGTCCATCATCGTATTGGACCAAATGCTCCCGGCCACCCACACAGGCGCTGCCTTGGACCCGCGCACACTGACGGAAATCTGGGCCACCACGAAAGCGGAGCCCCCTGCGCGAGCCCGAGCGTCGCCGACGCTCGGACCTCAATCGACCGAGATGCGCGTGGTCGACATGATGCCAGGCAGCCGCCGGGAGCTGCACCGTACGGATACGATCGACTACGGCATCGTCATCCTCGGTGAGATTCATCTCGTGCTGGAGCGCGCGGAGACCACCCTTCGCAGCGGCGACATCGTGGTCCAGCGCGGCACGCTTCACGCATGGCACAATCGCACCAGCCAGGTGGCGCGCATTGCGTTCGTGAACATGAGCGGTCAAGTGACGGATCTTGGCAGATGCCCACAGGTCTGATGATCGGACTTGTCGTGGCCATGGAGGCACAAGGGGGCGCGTTACATGAAACCCAGAGTCTTCGTCTTCCAGCCGATCCCGCAGGTGGCGATCGACACGCTGCGGACGGCCGCCGAGGTCACGGTCTACCCGCACCTCGACCGCATGATCAGCATGGACGAGATGATCGGCGCGGCGCAGCGACACGACTATCTGCTCGCGCTCCACGAGAATTTCATCCCTGCCGAGGTGTTTCGGGCCAATCCGAGCCTCAAGGGCGTCGCCATTCTCGGCGGCAAGACCGGCATGGTCGATTACGATGCGGCGCTCGCGTTCAAGGTGCCGGTGATCAGCGTCTCGAAGGAAATGGTCCCGTCCGGAGGGCCGAGCCGTAACACCGCCGACCTGACCGTGGCCCTCGTGCTTAATCTCGCCTACCGGGTCATCGAGGCCAATCACTATACGCACGAGGGCAAATTCAAGCAGAACCAGACCATGGCGCTGATGGGCTTGGGGACGCCCGACACCACGGTCGGCATGGTCGGCCTCGGCGTCATGGGCGAATACATGTGTCCGGTGTTCAAGGCGCTGGGCATGAAGATCGTCTACACCAAGCGGACCAGGCTTGCCCGCAAGAAGGAACAGGCGCTCGGCGTCGCGTGGACGTCCGACATGGACGAGGTGTTCCGTGTTGCCGACTATCTCGTCGTCGCGTGCGCCCTGAGCAAGGACACCATCGAGCTCATCAAGGCCCGGCATTTCGACCTGATGAAACCGACCGCCTATTTCATCAACACCGCGCGCGGCCGCATCGTCGTCGAGCGCGACCTGATCGAGGCCCTGCAGAAGGGCAAGATCGCCGGGGCCGCGCTCGACGTCTACGAGACCGAGCCGCCGGAGCGGTGGGAGGTCACGGTTCCACAGGAACTGTGTGACATGAAGAACGTCATTCTGATCCCCCACAATGGCGGCGCGACCTGGGATACACGGGGATGCATGCTGGACGGCCTGGCAAAGGGCATCGTGCAACTGATCAAGGGCGAGCGGCCCGCCACGCTCATGAATCCGGAAGTGTACGGCGACAAGAAGCGCTATCCTGAGCTCTATGGCCGGGGGCCTGCGGTTCCCGTCACCGAGGGCGGGCCGGCATTGTACGAGTGAGTCGAGCAGAAATGGTTCGAACGGCTAGGGCGGCATGGCATCGATAGGGGATTGCATCGCCGCCTCGTCCGCAGGTGAGTGCATCGCGTCGGCGTTCTCGCCTCGTTCCACGATCACTCGATCGGTCATGCCGTGACAGTCCTGCCTGACCTGGAGCTGGGAGTGCTACACGCCCGCCGATCTGGCAGTGTGCGGAGTAGGTCGCGGCCGATGACGATGCCTCGTTCGGCAGTCAATGGGCGTACCGGTACATACCACCGTCGACGTGAATGACCTGGCCGGTGATGTAGCGCGCCTGTGCCGAGGCGAGAAACGTGACGAGACAGGCGAGATCTTCCGGCTCACCAAAGTATCCCATCGGCACCTCGCGTTTGATGAAGGCCTCGCGCTCCGAGGGATCGGCATGTAGGCGACCAAGGATCTGCTCGCTATTGATGCGGCCAGGGGCCACGCAGTTAGAGGTCACGCCCTTTGCTCCGAACTCGCGCGACAGCCCTTTCGACCAGACGTGCGTGGCCGCCTTAGCCGGCGTGGCGGCGTTGAGGCCGACCACCTCCATTCCGCCAGTGATCGTGATGATGCGGCCCCACTTACGTTCGGCCATGCCCTTGATCAGCGGCACCGTCAGCCGGCGCGCCGCGTGGAAGTGCAGCGACAGACCCTGCTCCCAAAGCGCATCCTCAGAATCGTACTTGGCGCTCATCGACTGTCCGGCATTGTTGATGAGGACGTCGACTCGACCGAAGCGGGCCAACGCGTCCGCCGCGACCTTGGCCGGTCCATCGGCAATTGCCAGATCGCCGACGATGACATGCGGACGCTTGCCGCCGGCCGCTGTCACAGCATTGGCCACTTCATCCAACAGTTCCTTGCGGCGTGCGACAGCGATCGTCTGCGCTCCTTCCTTGGCAAGCGATTCCACTATGCCTCGGCCTATGCCGATGCTGGCACCGGTGACAAGGCAGATGCGATCGTTGAGTTGCAGGTCCATAATAGTGCTCCCAAGATGATGGTTTTCGTCAGCATAGCAGGGCGGCTGCGCCTCGCGCACTTGAAGCCTGGTGAACACTGTCAAGGGCTCCCCATGACCCAAACTCACCGGTTCCCCACGGGGCATCGCCCGCTCGCTGCTGGCCCACCACGTCGACGGCCTTTCGGTCGGTCTCTGGCCAGCTCGACCGTCGAGCGAAGTCGCGAGGCGCCGCCGGTCACCCCGATCTGCGTCGGCTTTCTGAGGTGCAGCGGCTCTGAGATGACACTGCCTCGGCCGCGAGTCCGAGCAATCGGTTGACGTCGGCTTCCTCTGGTGCGCCCCGTAGGCGCGAAACACCTGTGGAGGAGGGTTCCACCCAGCGAGTTGTCGATTGCGCTGGTAGCTAACGGGAGGCGTGGCCGGGCAACTGGCTCCGTCGAAGCCCCGTGATAAAGGCCGCCTTGGGCGGTTGAGCAAGCGTGCGGGCCGTAACGCGAGTGAAGCCTGAGTAGGCCTCGAAAAGGACAATGCGGATGCCGACCCACCCAGAGTTTGGGGAAGGCCGCGTGAGACGGGGAAGCAATCGACACATGTACCCGTTTCGATCCGCCGGGGTAGTGGGCACGGCAGGTACGCATGGTGGTTCGTGGTTATAGGGGGAGACCCGTCGCGGGCGAGGGTAGCGGCCTCAACGTCACCTCGGGTGACGGCCACGGCGGGAGTCGGACAGGGCCATTCGAGCGTCGAGGCCGGGTAACGCCGGCGGAGCAAAGGGCCCTGACTTCTGGCACGCTTTCGAAGAAGGCAAGGTGAAGGTGATTGGCGATGAGCCTTACAACGCCTGAAAAGATCCGGAGATCCGGAGCCTACAGAGGAAGCTCTACGTGAAGGCGAAGGCGGAGCCCGCGTTCCGCTTCTATGTGCTCTACGACAAGATCCATCGTGCGGACATTCTTCTCCACGCCTACCGGCTTGCTCGCGCCAATGCGGGTGCGCCCGGCGTCGACGGACTGACGTTCGAAAAGATCGAGGCGCGGGGCCTGGAAGCTTGGCTCGCGGGCTTGCGCGAGGACTTGGTCGCGAAGACCTACCGGCCCGATCCGGTGCGGCGCGTGATGATCCCGAAAGCGTCTGGGGATGGCGAGCGCCCGCTCGGCATCCCGACGCGGGCTTCATACTGCACCTTTCGCAGTCGGGGTTGAGGATGACGGCTTGATGTGGACGGATCGGGCGATGCGGTCGCGCAGTTCCCGATCCATGTCGTCGGTGATGGTGATGGCGTAGGGCACGCCGTGATTTCTCCGCTCGGCAGAGATGACGCCGGTCTCGATCCAATAATAGACCACGGATCGGTTTATGTCGTAGCGCGCTGCCACGTCGGCGACGCTGAGCGTGCCGGTCGCGGGCCCGGGCCCGGCGATGCGATGCTTGAAGCGGACCCAGCTGATCATCGCGGCCGTGAAGCGCTTGCCCGTGGCGCTATTGAGCCCGTCGCGATCGAAGCATGCTGCGATTTCGGCGTCGTCGAGCTCGGCCGCGAGTTGGCGTATCTGGTCAACGATCTCCACCGGATAACGCACCGCATCCGGCCGCTTCTGCGGCAGGCTGAGCGTGATTGTCTCGGTGGCGCCACCCTGCCAGCGGATCTGCAGCCTCAGCAGGCGCGGCCCGGGCTCTTTGGTGATGGTGATATCCTTGATCAGAACGCGCAGCATGCGCTTGCGATCGCGCGGCGTCGTGGTCGGCGCAGTCCAAAGCCTCGGGAAGTTGCCGGCCAGCGCCAGGATCTGCTGCTTCTGCTCGGCGGTGACGGCGCGCAGCGCTTTGCTCTCGAAGCGCTTGAGCTCGTCCTCGAGCTCGGCCAGGCGTTGCAGCGCCTCGTTCCAGCGGCTTTCAAGTGTGGCGGCGATCAGCCGATTGGCGGGATCGACCGCCTCATAACGCCGTTCGGCGAGATCGGCCTCGTAGCGGGCCCGCTCGATCCGCCGGTGCCATTGTGCGGCCACAGCCCGGTCGCGGTCCTCCAGGCTCTCCAGCGCCTTCAATGCCAGCTCGATCGTCACCGGCGTGACGGCGGCGAGCAGACGCTCGCTGATCGCCGCATCGATCGGCGCGGCCCGTGTCGTGAGGCATGTTCCGGAGCTGCGCCCCTCGGGCACCGATGCCCGCGTCAATCCCGCGCGACGATGCCAGTTGCATTCGTAGATCGGATAGAGGCCGCCGTTGCCGGTGTAGCGCACGGTGAGCCGGCGGCCGCAGCTGCCGCACACGAGCATGCCCTGCAGCAGGCAGTGACCCTCGCGCGCCGGCCCGCTGATCACCTCGGTGTTGGTCTTGTTGGCTGCCAGGCGCTGGCGGTTGGCGAGGAAGCGCTCCCGGCTGATGTAGCCGGGATGATGATCCGGGATCGTCACACGCCATTGCTCCTGCGGAACGGGGCGCGAGATGGTTGTGATCTCGCCTGTCGGCGCGACCTCCTTGCGCGATTGATAGCGACCGAACACGTAGGTGCCAGTGTAGGCGGGATTGGCGAGCAGGCCGATGACGCGCGAATGCGTGAGGCGGCCCCACACCAGCTTGCCGTCCCATACGCCGCCGTATGACCGACGCGGGAAGCGCAAGCCGAGCGCCTGGAAGCGCTGCACGACGGCGTAGGCCGTGCCTTCCTTCTCGAACAGCTCGAAGACCGTGCGCACTGCGCCTTGCACCTCCTGGTCTGGATCGAGCACGACCTTGTAGTCTTCCCATACATAGCCGACTGGAAGCGGGAAGCGCAGCTCGCCCTTCTTTGCTTTGTTGAGCTTGCCGCCAAAGAGGCGAGACCGGATGATGTGCAGCTCGGCCTGGGCGAAGGTGCCTTTCATGCCGAGCACGAGGCCGTCGTTGAACTCGCTGGCGTCGTAGCAGCCGTCCTCGTCGATCACCAACGTGTTGGTGATGGCGCACAGCTCGAGCAGACGGTGCCAGTCCTGGTTTGAGCGCGCGAGCCGCGAGGCTTCCAGTGAGAAGATGGCGCCGACGCTGCCCATCGCCACATCGCTGACCAGCGCCTTGAAGTCGTCGCGGTTCGTCGTTCGTGCGCCCGACTGGCCAAGATCGCGATCGAGAACTCGGATCTGGTCCGGCCGCCATCCGAGCGTCTCGGCCTTGGCTGCCAGATTGTACTGACGCTCCGTGCTCTCTTGATTGAAGCGGACCTGGGCCGGTGTCGATTGGCGGACATAGACACAGGCCATCCGCGACAGGTGGGTCTCGGTAATCTTCGCCATCATCATCGTGCGTCCCCTTCGCATCTTGCGGCGGGGCGCCTTGATGAATGTGCGTCTGCGACGCGGCGGCGGCAAGATAGGCTTCGACCATGCTGGCAACGATAGCGCCCGCCATATCGAGATCGAGCGCAGCGATGGCTGGATCCAGGACGGGCTCTGGCCCGGAAGATGTACGGGGCAGCGTCGGCATGGCTTGAACTCTCCGAGCCCAACGCAGCACTCGTCTTGCTGTCCTTCAGTCGAGTTCCTCGCGGCGGCGCAGAAGCTCGGTATTGATGGCGCAGATCTCGTTGAGGATCTCGCGCGCCCGATTGAAGTTGTCGACCATGGCGCGCACCTCCTCGCCTCGGGCGTTCGGCACGTAATCCATCTGCGGCCTCTCGCCCGAGACGCTGACCGAGAGATAGAGCTTCGGCCCGTGACCACGGCCGTCGGCACAATGACAGCCGGGCCGGCCGCAGCGCTTGAACCTCTCGATCAGCGAGCCGCGCAGCATGCGATCGAGCGCGGGCATCTCGCGGATCAGCTTGCGGCGGCGCCGGCGCAACTCGGCTGCGGACGTGTCTGGGCTTGCCCCGGAGCGTCCAGGCAACGACGTGTCGGGCATCGTTTTCGGGCCACATTATTAACTGGTCCGTAGTTTGAATCACTGTTCGAATCATCGGTCAAGCCTTTGTCGATTTACGGGTGATAAAATCCACGATCGCCGCCAGATCGGCGAGCCCGAGCGCGTGAATGATGAGTGGTTCTTGAACTGCCTCGTGCGGTGCGCCCCAGTCGGTCCATTCCTGTGGAACGGCAAAGCTGCCGAGATCGGCGTGGCGCAGGCTCACGCAAGCCACGCCGGACACACACCGGATCTTGAGAACGGGAAAGCGCTGGCCACGCAGCGGATGAAACGGGTGCGTGATCTCAGCCGAACCCAAAGGCTCTTTGCCGATCAGTGCAGTTCGATGGGGCCGTGCCGACGGTCAAGGATCGCGTCGTGCAGCAGGCGGTCCGTCTCGTGATCGAGCCGATCTTCGAGGCTGGGTTCTCGGACGCAAGCTTCGGCTTTCGGCCGGGCCGGGGATGCGTCGTGCGCATGCACGCCTTCGGCATGACGACGCGCTGCGCGAGGTCGCTCGGCTGCTCGAGGAAGGTTACACGCACGTGGTGGACGCCGACCTGCAGAGCTATTTGGATCCATTGTCATACTGCCCCCTGGTTCATGAAGTTTCCTCGAAGAGTTTGCTCTGACGATCTATCACCTTGATGCGGAGTCCTTTTTGCTTGCCGCGCATCACATGGGCGGCTTCAAGTTCGCCGCGCTTG
>CAZCGE010000105.1:0-14537 GCA_964498125.1 uncultured Devosia sp.
TGATCATGCCTTTGACGCCGGACTCGAAGTAGGCATCACGCATGGCGCGCCGCCGCCAGTAGCTCATGCGCGCATCGAAGACGGGCCCGGATGCCAGCTTGCCGGCCTCGGCCGCATCGGCGAACAGCTGGTTCTCGATCACGTATTCGACCAGCACGCGGCGGCGCTGGTCCGCCGGCAGGTTGCCGACGTCGGCGCCGATCTCGGCATCGGCCAGCCGGACATCGCTTTCCGTGATCGTTTTGCCGTTGACGGTGGCCACCACCTTGTCCTGGGCCAATGCCGGTGCCGCCGCGATGGCCAAGCCCAGGCAACCTGCGGCCAGTGCGCGACAAAACGGAGCAGTCATCAGAGTGTCCTTCTGTGATCGAAAGGCGAAAAGCGAGGTTGGCTTAGTCCAACGGGCCTGCTCTGCCAAGTTCGGTGTTGGCCAAACACGAGGTCATGGCGGCAATGTGATCGCAACTGCGGCCTTGCGGCCATCGTCTGTGCGTTGACAAGGCGGTATGCTGGTCCTTATCTCCCCTCAACACCGCGTCGCAGAGACCGTTGGTTCCGGATCGGGGCCGACGGGATCGCCTATCGGCGCGCGTCAATTCAGCACGCGCGGGCCACATGCGACGGCTTCGGCCACGGCACGTCCAAAATACTGAGGATTCCACTTCATGCTCTCCATCGGCACGCTCGCGTCGAGACTCTTCGGCTCATCGAACGAGCGCCGCATCAAGGGCTATCGCCCCAGGGTCGAGGCCATCAACGCACTCGAGCCAGAGCTGGTGGCGCTGTCGGATGCCGACCTACAGGCCCGCACTGCAGCCTTGCGCCAGCAATTCGCGGCCGGCGCCAGCCTCGAGGATCTGCTGGTGCCGGCTTTCGCCACGGTGCGCGAGGCCTCCAAGCGCACGCTCGGGCAACGCCATTTCGACGTGCAGCTGATCGGCGGCATGGTGCAGCACCAGGGCAAGATCTCGGAGATGAAGACCGGCGAGGGCAAGACGCTGGTCGCAACGCTGCCGGTCTATCTCAACGCCCTGACCGGCAAAGGCGTGCACGTGGTCACGGTCAACGACTACCTGGCCAAGCGCGACAGCGAATGGATGGGGCAGGTCTACCGCTTCCTCGGCCTGACCGTCGGCTGCATCGTGCATGGACTGGAGGACGAGGAGCGCAAGAAGCAGTACGCCTGCGACGTGACCTACGGCACCAACAACGAGCTGGGCTTCGATTACCTGCGCGACAACATGAAAATGAGCACCGACGAGATGGTGCAGTTCGGCGGCCGTCCGGCTGAGCTCGTGGGCCACCATTTTGCGATCGTCGACGAGGTCGACTCGATCCTGATCGACGAGGCCCGCACCCCGCTCATCATTTCCGGACCGGTGGAGAACCGCGCCGAGCTTTACGTGAAAATCGATGAGCTGATCAGGCAACTCGTCGCAGAGAGCGACCAGCATGACAAGGAGCTGCGGAAAGGCCGCAGCACCGAGGAGGCCAAGGAGCTGATCAAGACGCAGGGCCTGATCGAGCTCGACGAGAAGCAGCGGCAGGTGGCGCTGACGGAAGCCGGCAACGAGAAGATGGAGCAGATGCTCGAGGCGGCCGGCTTGCTCGAGGGGACGCTCTACGACATCGAGAATGTCAGCGTCGTGCACCACGTCACGCAGGCGCTGAAGGCGCACAAGCTGTTCCAGCGCGACAAGGACTACATCGTCAAATCCGACCAGGTGATCATCATCGACGAGTTCACCGGCCGCATGATGCCGGGCCGGCGCTATTCGGAAGGCCTGCACCAGGCGCTGGAGGCCAAGGAAAAGGCCGAGATCCAGCCCGAGAACCAGACGCTGGCCTCGATCACGTTCCAGAACTATTTCCGCCTCTACAAGAAACTCGCCGGCATGACCGGTACGGCCGCCACCGAAGCCAACGAGTTCATGGATATCTACGGGCTGGAAGTGCTCGAGATTCCGACCAACGTCTCGGTCGCGCGCGAGGATGAGGACGACGAGATCTACCGCACGCAGAAAGAAAAATACGCGGCGATCATCGCCACGATCGCGGAGTGCTCGCGCCGCGACCAGCCCCTGCTGGTCGGCACCACGTCGATCGAGAAGTCGGAGCAGCTCTCGGGCCTGCTCAAGGACCGCAAGTTCATCGGTGACCTTGGCCGCACCATGCTGGAGCAGGCGAAAACGCTCAAGGACAAGGAAACCGAGTTCAAGGCCCACTTGAACGACCTTGGAGGCCATCTCGTCGACATCGGCGCCAAGCGTGGCAACGAGGATGCGATCCCGCATCAGGTGCTCAACGCCCGCTTCCACGAGCAGGAAGCCGTGATCATTGCCCAGGCCGGCGTGCCCGGCGCGGTGACGATCGCCACCAACATGGCCGGCCGCGGCACCGACATCCAGCTCGGCGGCAACGTCGAGTACCGGCTGAAGGAATGGATCGACGCGCAGCCGGCGGCCGATGGCCAACCTGTGGACGCAGCGGCGATCTCCCGCAAGCGCGCCGAGATCCAGTCCGATGTCGCGGAGAAGAAGAAGAAGGCAGTGGCAGCCGGCGGCCTCTACGTGATCGGCACCGAGCGCCACGAGAGCCGGCGCATCGACAACCAGTTGCGTGGCCGCTCCGGCCGCCAGGGCGATCCCGGCCGCTCCAAGTTCTACCTCGCGCTCGACGACGACTTGATGCGCATCTTCGGCTCCGACAAGATGGACGGCATGCTGAAGACCTTGGGATTGCAGGAAGGCGAGGCGATCACCCATCCCTGGATGAACAAATCACTGGAGATGGCGCAGAAGAAAGTCGAGGCGCGCAACTTCGATATCCGCAAGCAGATCCTGAAATACGACGACGTGATGAATGACCAGAGGAAGGTCATCTTCGAGCATCGCATCGACATCATGGCCCGCGACGACGTCGCCGACACGGTGGCGGAGCTGCGCCATGAGGTGATCGACGATCTGGTCAAGCGCCACATCCCCGAGAATGCCTACGCCGAGCAGTGGGACACCGCGGGCCTCAAGTCTGCCGTCAACGGTGTTTTCGGCTTGGACCTGCCGGTCGACAAGTGGGCCGCCGAGGAAGGTATCGCTGACCAGGAGATCCAGCAGCGGCTGATCAAGGAAGTGGACAAGAAAGCCGAGGACATCCAGCAGGGGTTGGAGCGGCAAGTCGAGGCTGAGATCGCCGGGGCCAAGGGGCTGTTGGGGTTCGTGGCGTCCGACGCCAACCTCGAGGCACTGATCGCCAACAACCCCGAGCAAAACCTGGCGGCCATCGGCCTTGCCCTGTTGGAGAACAATCGCGGCGAGATCCGCATCGAGGGGCAAGGCCGTGCCGAGGCCGCCAAGCAGGCCGATCGCATCGGGTTCGACTTCTTTCGCCAGTATCTCGAGGCGCGCAATTTTGTCGGCATGGTCGAGTCGTCCATCGATTCAACGCCGAAGGCGCTTGCCGAGGTGCGAATGCGTGGCGCCGAGAAATCGGTGCTGCTGCAGACGCTGGATTTCCTCTGGCGCGAGCACATCGTCACGCTCGAGCATCTGCGCCAGGTGATCGGCTTCCGCGCCTACGGCCAACGCGATCCGCTCAACGAGTACAAGACCGAGGCGTTCGTTTTGTTCGAGGCCCTGCTGGCGCGGTTGCGCGAGAGCGTAACGAGCGTGCTGATGCACCTCAACGAGCAGCCGCCACCTGCGCCGGCCAGCGAGCTGCCGCCGATGCAGGCGCACCACGTCGACATGACCACCGGTCAGGACGAGTTCGCCATGGCGAACGCGGCACTTGCCGGGGCGGCGGCGCGCGGCAATGGGGCTGGGACGGACGTTGAGCGGCGTGTGCCGCAGCAGGTGCGCAAATCCGGTAACCTTGACCCGCGCGATCCCTCGACCTGGGGCAAGGTGTCGCGTAATGCGCCCTGCCCGTGCGGCTCGGGCAAGAAGTACAAGCACTGTCACGGCAAGCTCGACTGAGCGCAAAGGCAAAGGGGCGGAAACCGCCGGCTCGATAGTGGTGCCATACAACCGTGCGGATCCTGGGACTCGTCGCTTGCACACATGACAGCGGTCTGGCGCTGCTGGCCGACGGCGTGCCGGAACTGGTGCTCGAGGAGGAGCGGTTCAACCGCGACAAGCACACCAAGGCCTTTCCCCGCCTGGCCCTGCAGGCCGCGTTGGGCGCCGAGCTTTCGGGGCTCGCCGATGTCGATGTCATCACCACGCCGTGGGACGTGGCCAAGTTGCGCCGCTCGTTCGCCAGCGCCGTGCTTGGCCGGCTGCCGGGCTCGCTCAGCCTGATCTTGGAGCGCAGCCACACGCCGCAGGACAACGAGATCGTGCTGCTCAACTGGGCGCTGGCGCGCAAGCTGCGGCGCCTGGCCCGGCGCCTGCTGCGCCCGCCGATCGTCAACGTCGGGCATCATGATGCGCATGCGGCAAGCTTTTTCGTCTCGCCGTTCGAGGAAGCCGCCGTCCTGGTCATGGACGGCTTCGGCGACGATGCCGCCACCAGTGTCTACACCGGCCGTGGCAATCGCTTGGAGCGGCGCTGGCACACCGGCATCTTCAACTCGCTGGGCATGGTCTACACCTTCGTCACCGAATATCTGGGTTTCGGCGGCTTTTCCGACGAAGGCAAGGTGATGGCGCTGGCCGCCTGCGGCGGCCCGAGCTACGTCCCCCGCTTCCGCGACTGCATCCGTCTGCTGCCCGAGGGCCGCTATGCGCTCAACATGGACTATTTCAGCTTCGACACCTTCGGCCAGCTGCGGCCCTTCAAGCGCGGGTTCTACGACGTATTCGGGCCACCGCGCGGCAAGGGCGAGCCGCTGACGGATCGGCATCGCGATATCGCCCATGCCTTGCAGGCCGTCACCGAGGATGTGGTGTTGCACATCGTGCGCGAACTGTCGCGAACAACGCCCTCGCGGCAACTGGTTTTCAGCGGCGGCGTGGCGCTCAACTGCGTCGCCAACGCGCGGATCCTCGAGGACACCGACATGCAGAGCGTCTGGGTGCCGCCGTGCGCTTCCGACACCGGGGCGCCGCTCGGCAGCGCGCTGTGGCATTACCATCAGACCCTCGGCCACCCACGCGGCTTCGAGATGCGGCATGCCTTCTTCGGCTTGGAATACGATGATGCGCGCATCCTCGGCGCACTGCGGGCCGCGGGGCTTGCCCACGAGCACTTGGATGACGCCACGCTGCTGCGGCGCGTTGCCCGCGACCTCGCCGACGGCAAGGTGGTGGGTTGGTTCCAGGGTCGCTTCGAAATGGGGCCGCGCGCGCTCGGCAACCGCTCGATCCTCGCCGATCCGCGCCGGGTCGAGATCAAGGACGTCATCAACCGCAAGATCAAGCACCGCGAGCCGTTCCGTCCGTTCGCGCCGGCCGTGTTGCTGGAGCGCGCGGCGGAGTTTTTTCACGTTGCCCAGCCCGATCCCTTCATGACGCTCGCCCCGCGCGTGCGCGAGGACAAGAGGCATCTGATCCCTGCTGCCGTGCACGTTGACGGCACCGGCCGCATCCAGACCGTCGAGCGCGCGGCCAATCCGCGCTACCATGGTCTGATCGCGGCGTTCGCCGCCCTCACTGGCGTGCCGGTGCTGCTCAACACCAGCTTCAACCAGCAGGAGCCGATCGTGGCGAGCCCCGAGGAGGCGATTTCCTGCTATCTGCGCACCGGCATGGACGTGCTGGTGTTGGGGGGATTCTACACATCGGAAGGCAAAGAGCTTGGCGGGCGCGCGGGCACGGCGGAGGGAAGCGTGGCGTCAAGCATTCCGCTGTCGGGTGCATAAGTCGCAGGCGACTTTCCAGCCGGCTGTCGCCGACGTAGGTAACCGATCGTTCGCCGACACGCCTGTCAAGAACGTGGGTAACTCGGCCTTTCCCGTTGCGGCGGCCGAATCCCTGCTTATAAGCACCAGAACGGTGTGAGCGCGACGTGGCTGCCGGAAGCTGCGCAACTGAGGTACGTGCCAGTGGACTGGTAATTCTACACGCGGAAATTCGAGGTGTCCCGCTGCGTATCTGGGAAATACCCACCTTATCGTACCATGAGCCCTGTTCCGATATAAACGATTACGCGAGTAGTCATGCCAGCCAGTCAGAACTCAAAGACATCCCCAGTCAGGCGGGTCGGCTATGTCTCTCCACTTGGTCGGGCGCCAATTTATGGCGGCGTCACGAGGGCATGGCGCCGGTTCCGCCGCCTGTTGAAAACTCGTGACAAAGACAAGAAAGACATACGTCAAAATATTAGTCTTGTTCTCGATGCCGAATTCTATCGGGCTCGTTATCCCGACCTCGGAAAATTGGACGATCCGGTCGGCCATTTCATTAATATCGGATGGAAAGAGCTTCGCGATCCCGTCGCATGGTTTTCGACCGCACGGTATTTGGAGGTCTATGCCGACGTTAAGGCATCCGGCATCAATCCACTCTATCATTACTTGAAATGGGGCAGGCACGAGGGACGTGAGGTTCATTCAGCAGAACTGAACGATCCGCGGCCGGAAAAGCCTGAGTCTGAACTTGTCGAGGCTGCGATTGAATCCGCGTTTGATTCCAGCTACTACAAAAAAAGGTACGCGGACATCGGCCGGCATGGACTGGACCCACTGAAACATTATGCCGGCTTCGGCTGGCGCGAAGGCCGGGATCCATGTTCTTGGTTTTCCACCAAGGGTTATCTCGCTTTGCATCCCGACGTGCGGGCCAGCGGTGTCAATCCCCTCTATCACTACGTCACAATCGGTAGGGCCGAGCAACGCACGGTCGCCGCGGCGGCCGGAGCGACCAGGCCCCTGGCAAAGGACGTCCGAATTCAGTTGGTGGCGGATGCGGGATTGAAAGATCTCGTCAGATATCGGCAAGTTCCGCTCTCACCAGTCACCAATCTGTATGATCGGACCAATCTCGATATCCACTGGGTTATCCCGGATTTTGTCGCCGGCGGCGGCGGCCACATGACCATATTCCGGATGGTTCGCTGGCTGGAGTTTTTTGGCCACCGTTGTACGGTTTGGATCAAAAATCCGAGCCATCACGCCAGCGGCAATAATGCATACGAAACCGTCATCAAGAATTATCAAGGTGTCAAGGCGCTCTTTCACCGTCTCGATGATACGTTCTGGGATGCGGAAGGCGATGTGATGATTGCCACGAGCTGGGACACGGTGGCGATCGTCAGTCAGGCAGAGGCCTTCAAGGAGCGTTTTTATTTTGTGCAGGATTTCGAGCCTGCGTTCCATCCAATGGGCGCCCGCGCCATTGCAGCCGAACTCTCCTACAAACGCGATCTAGCATGTCTGTGCGCCAGCACTTGGCTAAAGCGGCTGATGGAGGAGAAATATGGGCGCTGGGCGCGTCACTTTAATTTGGCGGCGGACGCCAACATCTACAATCCGCGAATGCGAGATCCCAATCCTGTGCCGAGAATAGCATTCTACAGCCGCACGTCTACGCCACGGCGCGCAGTCGAACTTGGACTGCTGGCGCTTGAAGTCTTGGCTGCGCGTGGCGTTGACTTCCATGTCGACTTTTTTGGGGCGGCCCTAGATATTTATGCGGCGCCGTTCGCGGCCACGGATCATGGCATTCTAACGCCCGAGGGACTTGCCGACCTCTACCAGAACGCCGACATCGGCATCTGCTTTTCCTCGACCAACTATTCATTGGTTCCGCAGGAGATGATGGCTTGTGGATTGCCGATTGTGGAGCTGGCGGGCGAAAGCACGAGAGCGGTATTTCCCGAGGACGTCGCCATGCTCGCTGGTCCGGATCCTGTCGAGATCGCAGACGCAGTCGAGGCGTTGTTGAACGATGGGCGCCGGCGCCAATCCCAGGCACGCAAGGCGCAGGAATGGGTAGGGCAGTTCACGTGGGAGGGGGCTGCCCAATCGATCGAGGCTGCGATTCTGGAGCGCCTGAATGAAAAGGGCTATCAGGAGATTGCGGCACCGGCGCTGCCGCAACCCAAGCGACCACATGCCAGCGTGATTATCCCGACCTTCAACGGCGGCGAGTTGCTCCGGAAAGTCATCACGTGTTTGCACCAGCAGCGTGCGCCGTGGCCGTTCGAGATTGTCATCATCGATTCGAGTTCGACCGACGGCACCGCCGAGTACTGCCGTGCGCAATCCGGCATCGAATTCCTTCAGATCCCCAAGGAGGAGTTCAGCCACGGCTCGACCCGGAATCAGGCGGCAGCGCATAGCAAGGGTGAGTTCATAGCATTCCTGACGCAGGACGCGATGCCGATCGGCGATACGTGGCTGTTCGACCTGGTCAGCGCGCTCGAGCGTTTCCCCCGCGCGGCCGGAGCATTCGGACGCCACTTGGCGTGGCCGTCGGCAACGCCGTTCACGAAACGGGACATGGCCAGGCATTTCGAAAAGTTCGCGAATCTGCCGCTGGCGGTATCGAAATGGACCGACCGCGAGGCGCACGGCAAGGGTAAGCTGGCCTGGCGCCAGGTCCTGCACTTCTACAGTGACAACAACTCGTGTTTGCGACGCAGTGTCTGGCAGGATCTGCCGTATCCGGCGATCGACTATGGCGAGGATCAGGTCTGGGCGCGCGATGTCATCGATGCCGGTTTTGAGAAGGTGTACGCCATGCGCGCCGAGGTCTACCATTCGCACGACTACGATGCGGCCCAGGCCATGGAACGAGCGGCGGTCGAGGCGGCGTTCTTCAGGGCGCATTTCGGCTACCAGATGCTGAAGGGGTCGTTGGAGGACACGCTGCGCGGTCTCAATCGGTCGGACGAGGAATGGGGCCTCGCCAACGATGTGTCGCGCGCGGTGATTGAGCGACAATGTCGGCTCAACGAGGCCCGCCTGCACGGCTATCTCAAGGGGCAGGCGGTAGAGGCTGGCCATGCTCCCTCGGATAGGGTGGTGCGTGTAATCAACCGAGATGGGCGATGAATCAATGAACGCGCGGAACAGCGGCAAGCGCATCGTGATCTGTGCCACCCAACGCAGCGGCTCCACGCTGCTGTGCGAGGATCTGCGCAATAACGGACTCGGCAACGCCGAGGAGCACTTTCTCGGGCTCGTCAATCGTAGCAACCTCGATGAAGTCGGTCCGGTGCTGGAGCGCATTCGGCAGGCAGGCACGGATGCTGGCGGCAATTTCTCGATCAAGATCATGAGCAGCTACGCGCCGCGAGTGGATGCAGCGATGCGCAGCCTGGGGCATGGGGCGCAACCCACGCGAATGTGGGCCGGTTTGGCCGACTACTGCAAGGATGTCTGTTGGATTTACCTGGATCGACGCGGAAAGATCGCACAGGCAGTGTCGCGGGCCATGTCCAGGGCGACCGGTATCAATCATGCCGTCTCCAGTGGCGCCGCCAGCTTCATCCCGGGGCGCACCTCGATCGGCTACGACAAGCACTACAACGAGAAGGTGGCGGTGCCATCGGCCGAGGTGGCGCAGCACGTGCTCGATATCGTCAACGAGAGCCATGCCTGGGAGACCTTCTTCCAGGCCAACGGTTTGCAGCCACTGCGGCTGTACTACGAAGAGCTGGTCGAGGCGCCGACCTATGTGAATGTCTTGCGCATGCGTCTGGGACTGCCCGAAGGCGCGATCAATGCCGAGCGCAAGCTGGTGCGGCTCGCCAATCAGCGCTCCGAGCAGATCATGCTGCACTATCTTGAGGCCTTCGGCGAGACGGGAGAACGGCCCGCCGTGCCTGTTGCCGCGGGGGCATCTGCCGTGGCGCCGGCGCCGCTCGCTGCGGTAGGCGTGAGCGCACGACGCACAAAAGCATGTCAAGAGCAATTGGACAAAGGGAGATCACACGTGGCTATCAGCTCTGTCGTCGACATGAAGTCCTTGACGAGAACGGTCGGTGAGATCAGTCGCCGGTGGGCGCACACGCCCTATTATGATGCCGTCGAAAAGATTGCGCAGAAGCAATGGGAGAAGTTGATCTCGCCCTTCATCGCGCCGGCGGTCGTCGATTTCGAGCATGTGCTCGAGCTGGCCGTCGGGCACGGTCGCATGACGGCGATCCTGCTGGACAAGGCCAAGCGCCTCACCGGCGTTGACGTGCTCCAGGAGAATATCGATTTCTGCAGCAAGCGTTTCGACGGCCGCAGCCATCTTACTCTGCTGCGCAATGATGGCGTGACGTTGAAGGATGTCGCGGACGGCTCGGTGACGTTCGCCTTCTGCTTCGATTCGATGGTGCATTTCGATTCCGATGTGGTGCGCACCTACCTCGGCGAGTTCGCGCGCGTGCTGAAGCCCGGCGGGCTTGCCTTCTGTCACCACTCGAACCTGGACAAGAGTCCGGGCGGCGACTTCCAGAAGTCGCCGCATGCCCGCAATTTCATGTCCCAGCAGTTGTTCCGGCACTATGCTCAGAAGTCGGGTATCGAGGTGGTCAAGAGCCGTGTGATCGACTGGGGCCAGGGTGAAAAGTTCGTTGCGGGTCTGGACTGTCTCTCGTTGCTGCGGCGGACAGCGATTACCTAACAACGGGGCCCGGTGCCGCAAGGTGGCCATCTTGCCATATGGGCGCACGCGCGCGACGCTGGTCGACGGTCAGTGGTCGAGTTACCTGCTTGCAGCGTGCTGTCGGCGCGCGGGGCCTCAGTGCCCCTGCAAGGAGTAGTTCACATGAAAATCCTCGTCACCGGCGGTGCCGGCTTCATCGGCTCGGCCGTCATCCGCCACCTGATCCGCGAGGTCGGCGCCGAAGTCGTCAACGTCGACAAACTGACCTATGCCGCTACGCCCGAGGCGATCGAGGATGCGGCGCAGTCGGCACGCTACCGCTTCGAGCAGGTCGATATCTGCGACGCGGCGGCCCTGGCCCGCGTTTTCGAAGCGCATCAGCCCGACGCGGTGATGCATCTGGCCGCGGAAAGCCACGTCGACCGCTCCATCGACGGCCCGGCGGCCTTCATCCAGACCAACCTGGTCGGCAGCTATACGCTGCTCGAAGCCGCGCGCGCCTACTGGGCTGGGCTGCCGGGTGAGCGCAAATCCGCCTTCCGCTTCCACCACATCTCCACCGACGAGGTGTTCGGCGCGCTCGGGTTCCAGGATGCCCCGTTCGCGGAGAACCATCCCTACCAGCCCAACTCGCCCTATTCGGCGTCGAAGGCGGGATCGGATCACCTGGTCCGCGCCTGGGGCGAGACCTATGGGCTGCCGGTGGTGACCAGCAACTGCTCGAACAACTACGGGCCGTGGCAGTTCCCGGAGAAGCTCATTCCGGTAACGATCCTCAATGCTCTCGACGGCCAGCCGCTGCCGGTCTACGGCCGCGGCGAGAACGTGCGCGACTGGCTCCATGTCGATGATCACGCACGAGCGCTGGTCATGGTGCTGACCAAAGGCGAAATCGGCGACAGCTACAATGTCGGTGGATCGGCGGAAAGAACCAATATCGACGTCGTTAGGGCCATTTGTGCCCTGCTCGATCAGCGCCGGCCAGTTGGCCGCCCGCATGACCGCCTCATCACCTATGTGACCGACCGGCCCGGGCACGACCTGCGCTATGCCATCGATACGGCCAAGATCAGCCGGGAACTCGGCTGGTCGGCGCGCGAAACGTTCCAGAGCGGGCTTGCCCATACCGTCGACTGGTATCTTGCCAATGAACCCTGGTGGCGCCGTGTCCGCGCCGGGGTTTATGATGGGCGCCGACTCGGGCAGACCGCGCCGAAGTCCGCGTGAGTTGCGCCGCGGCCAATCGGAGGCAAGTCGCCATGAAAGGCATCATCCTGGCGGGCGGCAGCGGCACGCGCCTGCACCCCTTGACGCTATCGATCTCCAAGCAATTGCTGCCGATCTATGACAAGCCGATGATCTATTACCCGCTGTCGACACTGATGCTGGCGGGAATCAGGGATGTGCTGGTCATCACGACGCCGGCGGATGCGCCGCTGTTTCACAACCTGCTGGGCGACGGACGGCAATGGGGGATCAGGCTGGCGTTCGCCGAGCAAGCGCGCCCGGAGGGTCTGGCTCAGGCCTTCATCATAGGTCGCACGTTCGTCGGCGCCGATCGCGTGGCGCTGATCCTGGGCGACAACATTTTTTATGGCGCGGGACTGTCCGCCATGCTGCGGCAGGCAGCCAGCCGCACGCAGGGGGCGACCGTATTCGGCTACTGGGTGAAGGACCCCGAGCGCTATGGCGTGGCGGTGATCGATCGGGAAGGCCGGGTGACCGACATCGAAGAGAAGCCGGCCAATCCGAAGTCGAATTTCGCCGTCACCGGCCTCTACTTTTATGACAACGCAGTGCTCGACATTGCCGCCGGCATCAAACCCTCGGCGCGCGGCGAGCTCGAGATCACCGACGTCAACCGGGCCTACCTGGTGCGCGGCGATCTGAGACTCGAGCGCATGGGGCGCGGCTTTGCCTGGCTCGATACCGGCACGCATGATTCACTGCTGCAGGCGTCCCAGTTCGTGCAGACCATCGAGCAGCGGCAGGGATTGCGCATCGGCAGCCCCGAGGAGATCGCTTGGCGGCAGGGCTGGATCGACGACGGCGCGCTCGCCCGCATCGCCGAGCCTCTGAGAAAGAGTGGCTACGGCGAGTATCTGATGGGCCTGCTGACAGAGCGGCGCGGTTGAGCGCGCCTGCCACCTCGGGCTCATCCAGCCCCCCTGGACCGCCGCTGGCGGCGACTGGCCACCGCGCGTCATCGCCATAATCCGTCGGCGGGTCCGCCTCCATGGCGTTGCTCGCCGCGCGGATCGCCTCAATGGCGGCGTCGGCTGCCCACAACATCCGTGCCCGCGCCGCTTCCTCCGCGGTCCAGTCGCCGGCGTCGGCAATGCCGGGAATGCCCGTGCGGATCGCTTGCAGGCGGCCCTGCTCGCGCACGCCGTTGGAAATGACCACGGCCAGATGCTCAGGGTCGCGCGCGCCAACCGCCTGCATCATGCGCCGCTGTGCCTCGGCCCGCACGTCGGTGGCGGTCACGGGCACACTGATTACATCCGTGCGCACCAGCACATTGACGATCTCGCCGTCAACGACGCGGTGCTCATAGACATCATTGGTGATGCTCATGGCGCTACTCCGAAGATCGGCACACTCGTACCGTTGAAGACGTTTGTGAAGGTGTTGCCGGTCTCGTCTTGCGCCATGGCCGCAATGGCGGTGTCGCGAAACAGGGCGTGGATGACATAGCTGATGGCAACGAAGTCACAGCCGAACTGGCCGAACCCGTGGCCGGTCGTCGACGTGCCGCGGATTTGCACGGCGCCGTTGCTGTGACAGGCCATCAGATACCAGCCATCGGCCGGCACCACCAACAGCAGGCCGGTCAGTGTCTTGAGGGTGCCGGTCGACATATCGACAGTGCCGAAATCGCCGCCTTGCAGCAGCGTTGTCGGCAGCCCCGTCGCCGGCGATCGACTGTAAATTCCAAGGCGAACGTCGCTCGAGGCCACCGTCGTGGAGACGCGACATGCCGCCCGCGTGTAGATGCCGGCGGGTAGGTAGACGGGCATGAAGTATTTGCGCGTCGTTGTCAGCGTCACGGCGGCGCTGCCGGTGAATAGTGGTGTGTGGTAGGCTGCGCTGATCGGGACGATGGTCTCGTCCGCGATCTGCCACTTGGCGCCCTGCGGCTGGCTGGGATCCGCCACCAACATGCGCCCGCGCGCGGCCTTGCCCGCCGCGAACGGCAGCGTCGCCAGGCCTGGATTGATGCCGTTGTTCATCACAGCGTCCCACTCTCGGCAATGATGTTGAACGCCTCGGCCTTTTCCGTCGAGGCATACAGGATGTCGTTCGAGCTGCCGCCCAGCGTCAGGCCGATCAATTCCGACACTTCCGCCGCGAACGCCGCCACCGTGGCGGAGACGGTAATGGCCGTGACGGGGACTTCGTGGATAAGCCGCTTCGTCGTGCCCGCATCATTCGACAGATAGAAGCGGATCATGCCGGCCGTCGTGGTGACGGCAGCTTTGACGCGGACACGATTGATGCGTTTGCCAACGCCATCGGCGGCTGTCGTGGACGGACCCGTCGCGACAGTGCCGAGCGTGCCGGTGCCGTCGCGATTGGTGTTGGCCGTGCTGATTTGCACGAAGTCGATAATCGGCCGTGCCGTGAACTGCATTGTCTGTGCCATCAGAGAAGTCCCGAGGTAAGAAGGTTGTTGTAGGCAGAGGCCGTGACCTGGGCCGGCACACTGCCGCCCCCTGCGGTGTCCCAGGTGGGGTTTGCACCCGCCCCCAGTGTCTTCAAGAACTGACCACTCGTGCCGGCGGCCAGTCGTGCCCAGCTCGAAGCGCCGCGATAGAGGATATCGCCCTGTGCGGCGGAACCGATGAAGTCGAGCAGCTCGGAAAGGGTGATCTCTTCCGGGTCGCCCGCGCCGGCTGTCTTGCGGCCCAACACGCGGCTAGAGCGCTTTCCGCTTGATGTGAATCAAATCAGTTACAGGGGATTCCCACGAACGCGCAAATCAGATTCGGATTCCGCTGGCGATAACAGCGGGGCGCGCGATGGGCAAGGGATACTCGAATGACCTCAGGGCACGGG
>CAZCGE010000106.1:0-35341 GCA_964498125.1 uncultured Devosia sp.
GACTGTTCGCACTCGACGCAGCCTGGCAATCAGCGAGACAGTCCCGATGAGGAAACCACCGACTGGAGAGCCGTGTGCGGGAAAACCGCCTGCACGGTTCGGAGGGCGGGGTGGGTGAAAGCCCATCCCGACCCCTATCCATGACGGGTCTGACCCCATCCACTCACACCTCCTTGAACGCCACTTCGCGGGTCTTCTTGAAGGCCGGCAGCAGCACCAGCACCAGCAGCAACGACGCCAGCACCAGCATGGTGGCGCTGATCGGCCGGGTCAGCAGAACCGTCGCGTCGCCCTTGGCGATCAGCAGGGCGCGGCGCAGGTACTCTTCCATCATCGGGCCGAGGATGAATCCGAGCAGCATGGGCGCGGGCTCGCAATCGAGCTTCTTGAAGACATAGCCGAGCGCGCCGAAGATCGTCATCAGGTAGACGTCGAAGGCGGTATTCGACAGCGAATAGACTCCGATCGCGCAGAACACCAGGATCATCGGATACAGCAGATGGTAGGGTACCTGAATCATCCGCACCCACAGCCCGATCAGCGGCAGGTTGAGCACCAGCAGCATCAGATTGCCGATCCACATCGAGGCGATCAGACCCCAGAAGAGTTGCGGCTGCTCATTCATCACGGCGGGACCCGGCTGGATGCCCTGGATGATCATGGCGCCGATCATCAACGCCATCACCGGGTTGGACGGAATGCCGAGCGTCAGCATCGGGATGAACGACATCTGCGCGCCGGCGTTGTTGGCGGCTTCCGGCGCCGCGACGCCTTCGATGGCGCCGGTGCCGAGCTCGTGCGCGTTGCGCGAGGCCTTCTTCTCCAGCGCGTAGGCGCTGAAGGAGGCCAGTGCCGCGCCGCCGCCGGGCAGGATGCCGAGCATCGAGCCGAGCACGGTGCCGCGCAGTGTTGGCCAGATGATGCGCTTCCAATCCTCGCGCGTCAGCATCAGGCCGGTGACCTTCTTGACCATCACCTCGCGCGTGCCCTCGCCTTCCAGATTGGCGATGATCTCGCCGATGCCGAACATGCCCATGGCGACCACGACAAAGCCGATGCCATCGGACAATTCCGGCAGGCCGAGCGTATAGCGCATGGCGCCGGAATTGACGTCGGTGCCAACCAGGCCGAGCAGCAGGCCGAGGATGATCATGGCGAGCGCGTGCAGGATCGAGCCGGTGGCCAATACGATCGAGGCGACGAGGCCGAGCACCATCAGCGAGAAATATTCGGCTGGTCCGAACTTCAACGCCACTTCGGCCAGCGGCGGGGCAAACAGCGCGATCAGCAGCGTGCAGACTGTGCCGGCAAAGAACGAGGAAATGCCAGCCGCGGCAAGCGCACGCCCGGCCTTGCCCTGCTTGGCCATCTGATGGCCGTCGAGCGCGGTGACGACGGAAGAGGTCTCGCCCGGCAGGTTGATCAGGATGGCGGTGGTCGAGCCGCCGTATTGGGCGCCATAGAAGATGCCGGCCAGCATGATCAGCGACGAGACGGGCGGCAGGCCGAAGGTGGCGGGCAGCAGCATGGCGATGGTGGCCGCCGGCCCGAGCCCCGGCAGCACGCCGATGGCGGTGCCGAGGAAGACGCCGATCAGGCACCACAGCAGGTTGGTGGGCGTTGCCGCCACCGTCAGTCCCAGCACCAGATTATGGAAAAGCTCCATGTCGCTCCACCCTATCGCAGCCAGGTGGTCAGCGGGCCGGCATAGGGCTCGAGCCAGACGCCGATGATGGGCATCGGCACGCCGAGACCTTTGACGAAAACCAGCACGCAAAACACCACGAGGCCGACGAGGCCCAGTGTCGCGCGCCAATCGAGGCGAAACTCGCGGCTGCCGGCGGCGCTGACCAGCACCAGGGCGAGCAGGGCGACAACCAGGCCGGCACCGTTGATGAGCAAGCCGAACAGCGTACAGGCCGCCAACAGCATGACAAGCGGCTTGACGGCGACACTGCCGATCGGCGTGCCCTTGGCAAAGAAGCTGCGTAGCAGCGAGGCAACGCCCAGGAAGATCAGCAGGCCGGCGAGCACCTTGGGGAAATAGCCGGGGCCCATGCGTCCCGCGGTGCCCAGCTTATAGTCGGCGCCGATCCACAGCGCGGCCACGCCGAACGCGATATAGATGAACCCGCTCCAAAAATCCTTCGGACTCGAGATCCTGAAGATCACGATCATTCCTCCCTGACGGCCGGCTTCCCGCAGCCGCTGTGCCAGCTCTTGCTGGTCTTGAACAGCGGACAGCGCGGCGAGCGCCTGCCAAACCGTATGCCTCGTAGGCTGAGGTAAGGCAACACTCAATCGCCTCGGATGTCCCGGCCACGCTCGGAATCGGCCTTTACCCGGCGCCTCGACGCTGACGCCCGCCGTCTCGACAGTGTTTTTCCAATGGTCGATGTCGTCGCGTTACTGCGCTGCGGAGCTGGGGAAGAACAGTTGCTGGCCATCGATCTTGTAGGCGGCGATGGCGCCCTGGCCCTCCGCCGAGATGATCCAGTCGATGAACGCTTGACCGAGGTCTTTCTTGACGCTGGGATGCTTGGCGGGATCGACGAGGATGATGCCGTAGGGGTTGAACAGCGCGGCGTCGCCCTCGATGACGAGGGTCAGCTCGGCCTTGTTCTTGAACGCGATCCACGTGCCGCGATCCGACAGCAGGTAGGCGCCCATCGCGCCCGCCATATTGAGTGCGGCGCCCATGCCCTGGCCGATCTCTCGGTACCAAGCTGGTTTTGCGCCCGGCGGATCGAGGCCGGCCGCTTTCCACAGCGCCAGCTCGGCGGCATGCGTGCCACTCTTGTCGCCGCGCGACACGAAGGCGCTGCCCTGCGCGCTAATGGCCTCGAGAGCCGCCAGCACGTCCTTGCCGCCCTTGATCTTGGCGGGATCTTGGCTCGGGCCGATCAGCACGAAGTCGTTGTACATCACATCGAAGCGCTGCACGCCGAAGCCGTCGGCGACGAATTTCTCCTCTTGCGATTTCGCATGCACGAAGATCACGTCGGCGTCGCCACGCCGGCCGGTGTCGATGGCCTGTCCCGTACCCAGAGCAACCACCTTCACGTCGATGCCGGACTTGGCCTTGAACAGCGGCAAAATGTGGCCGAACAGGCCGGAATCCTGCGTCGACGTCGTCGAGGCGACGACGATGGATCGGTCCTGGGCGGCGGCAGGGGACAGTGCCAAGGCGCAGAATGCAGTCATGAGGGCGAGAATTCGCGGTTGCATGCAAGCCATCCGTTCAAGGTGCAAGGACCAGATCGCCGGCGAGGAAGCGGCGCGCCGCTTGGGTTGCCGGAGCGTGGAAAAAGCGCTTGGCCGGCGCATCCTCGACCAGCCGGCCGCCGGCGAGGAAAACGATTTGCCCCGCCAGACGCCGGGCCTGGCCAAGATCGTGAGTGGCCATGACGATTTTGACGCCAGCGCCGGCGATGTCGGCGATGATGTCCTCGATCGCCTTGCTGGCGTGCGGGTCGAGGCTCGAGGTCGGCTCGTCGAGGAACAGCATGTTGGGCTCGCGGGCGAGTGCGCGGGCCAGCGCCAGGCGCTGTTGCTCGCCGGCCGACAGCGTGCGGGCCGGCCGCGCCGCGAGATGGGCGAGGCCAACGCGATCCAGGATAGGGGCAATGCTGTCGCGATCGTTTGGGCGACCCGCCGCGGCAAGCGCAAAGGCCACATTCGCGGCTGTACTTCGGCGCAGCATGACGGGGCGCTGGAACACGAATGCTGAGCGCAAGGGTCGCCCGTTGTCGGCAGCGTGGGTGGTGATCTGGCCGCGGGTCGGGGCCATCAGCCGCATCGCCAGCTTGAGCAATGTCGTCTTGCCCGCGCCGTTGGGGCCGAGCAGGATCGTTGGCGCGCCGGCCGACAGTACGAGCGAAACATCGCTCAGGATCTCGGTGGCGCCCGCGGTGAGGCCGACCAGCGCAAAGTGTAGCAGGGCGCGCGCCTCGCTGGTCGAGTGCAATGCGACTGCAACGCTATCCTGCATGCCGCTCCGCCCACTGTTTGAGGCCCCAGGCAATGCTGTTCACGGCCAGGATCAAGGCGATCAAGATGACGCCAAGACCGATGGCGAGGGCGAGATTGCCTTTCGAGGTCTCCAGCGCGATCGACGTCGTCATGACGCGCGTGAAGCCCTCGATGTTGCCGCCGACGATCATCACCGCGCCGACCTCGGCAGCGGCGCGGCCAAAGCCGGCGAGAAGAATAGTCACCAGCGAAAAGCGCCCATCCCAGAGCAGGGCCGCGATCCGGTGCGCGGCAGCGACCTGCATGGCGACAAACTCGTCGCGATACTCTGTCCACAAGTCCTCGATCACCTGCCGGGTCAGCGCCGCAATGATCGGTGTGATCAGCACGGCTTGCGCGATGATCATGGCCGTGGGCGTGAACAGCAGGCCGAGTTGGCCGAGCGGGCCCGACCGCGACAGCAGCAAATAAACGAGGAGGCCAACGACGACCGGCGGCAGGCCCATGCACCCGTTCAGCAGGACGATGACGGCGTTGCGGCACGGATGCCGCGTCAGCGCCACGAGGGTGCCAAGCGGCATGCCGATGAGGGCCGCCAGCACCGTCGCCGACAGGGTCACGACCAGCGACAGGCGCACGATCCCGAGCAGGGTTGGATCGCCGGACAGGATCAGGTCAAAGGCACTGGTGGTGTCCAAGTGCAGCTCCGCAAACAGGCTTGACGCCCGTTAATCGCCATGTTTTCTTTCGTTCTGTCAAATACTGGAAACTATGCATAAATATGCAGGTGAGTGGACCGATGCGGCTCCTGACCACCGCCGAAGCAGCGGACTACCTGCGCATCAAGGAGCGCAAACTCTACGAACTGGTCGCGGAGGCCGCGGTGCCGTGCACCAAGGTAACGGGCAAGTGGCTGTTTCCGCGCGAAGATTTGGATCGTTGGCTGCTTGCGGGCATGACCCGTCCGCAAGGTGTTGCCGCCGGCGACCCGCCGCCGATCGTCGGTGGCAGCCACGATCCGCTGCTGCAGTGGGCATTGGCGGAGAGCCAGGCGGGCCTCGCCATCCTGCCGGAGGGCAGCGAGGCGGGGTATGGCCGGTTTCTGAGGGGCGAAGTCATTGCGGCGGCCATCCACTTCCACGCGGTGGAAGATCCCGAGCGCGACGCCAACGTCGACGTCGTCGCGCACGAGCCAGCGCTCTACGACGCGGTGCTGTTCGGCTTTGCCACGCGCGAGCAGGGCCTGCTGGTGGCGCCGGGCAATCCACGCGCCATCACGAGCCTGGCCGACACGCGGGCCCGCCCATTCAGTCTCGCGGTCCGCCCGGAAGGCGCTGGCGCCCAGCAATTGCTAAGCGCGCTGCTGCGGCGCGATGGCGTGTCGCTGTCCGACTTTGCCGCGAGCTTCGTCGTGCCGACGGGCCCCGATGTCGCCCAGGCCATCCGCGCCGGACGCGCCGATTGCGGCATTGCCACGCGCGCCGTGGCCGCGGCCGCCGGGGTCGACTTCGTGCCGCTGGCAACCGAGCGCTTCGATCTGCTGGTGCGCCAGCGCGATAGCTATCGCCCGGCGATGCAGCGCTTCCTCGGGTTGCTGCGCGCGCCCATTTTTGCCCGCCGCGCCAGCGAGCTGGGCGGCCTCGATGTCGCCGGTGCCGGGCAGGTCCGCTGGGCGCCTTGAGCGCTGGAGCATTTTCCGCCAAAGTGGGCGCCGGTTTGGCGCAGATCGTCGCGCGTTTGCGGGCGTGACGCGAGCCGGACCGATTGTCAGGCCAGCGGCTTAGCGAAATTGCGGTTCTCCGGCCGCGGCAGGCCGAGGTGATCGCGCAACGTCGTGCCCTCGTATTCGCGACGCATGAGACCGCGCCGCTGCAACTCGGGCACGACCTTGGCGCAGAAGTCCTCCAGCCCGCCTGGCAGGTAAGGGAACATGATGGTGAAGCCATCCGAGCCGCCGGTCTCGATCCACTCCTGCATTTCATCGGCGATGCTGTTGGCCGTGCCGACCATGGCGAGCCCTCCGTAGCCGCCGAGCCTCTGGGCGAGCTGGCGCACCGTCAGGTTGTCGCGCTTGGCGAGCGCGACGGCGCGCTCGCGCCCGCTCTTGGACGCGTTGCTCTCGGGGATCTCGGGCAACGGCTTGTCGGGTTCGAGCGTGCGCGCGTCCATGCCGAGTGCAATGGACAGCGAGGCGATGGCGTTGGCGTAATCGACCAGGCTGTCGAGTTTGGCGCGCTTGGCCCTGGCTTCCTCGACGGTGTCGCCGACCACGACGAAGCAGGCCGGCAGGATCTTCATGTGATCGGGATTTCTGCCGATCTTTGTCATGCGGCCGCGCACGTCCGCCGTGTACTGCCGGCCCGCCTCGAGGTTGCTCTGCGCGGTGAACACGGCCTCCGCCGTCTCGGCGGCGAGCTGGCGGCCGGCATCCGAGGCGCCGGCTTGCACGATCACAGGCCAGCCCTGGATCGGCCGGGCGACGTTGAGTGGGCCGCGTACGGATAGATGCTCGCCCTTGTGGCCCAGCACATGCATTTTCGCCGGATCCATGAAAATGCCGCTGGCGGCGTCGCGCACGAAGGCGTCGTCGGCGAAGCTGTCCCACAGGCCGGTGACGACGTCGACATATTCACGCGCGCGCTCGTAGCGCTCGCCGTGCTCCATGTGTTCGTCCATGCCGAAGTTGAGTGCGGCATCCGGGTTCGACGTGGTGACGACGTTCCATCCCGCCCGGCCGCCGCTGATATGGTCGAGCGAGGCGAAGCGGCGGGCGATATGGTAGGGCACGTCGAAGGTGGTCGAGCCGGTGGCGATGAGGCCGATGCGCTGCGTGCACTGCGACAGGGCGGCGAGCAGCGTGAACGGCTCGAACGACGTCACGGTGTGGCTGCGCTTCAAGGCATCGATCGGCATGTTCAGCACGGCCAGATGGTCGGCCATGAAATAGGCGTCGAAGCGGGCCGCCTCCAGCCGCTGGATCATGCGTTTCATCAGCGGCAGGTTGAAATTCATGTCGGCGGCCGCGCCGGGATAGCGCCAGCCACCAGTATGAATGCTGGCCGGGCGCATGAAGGCGGCAAGATGCAGGCGGTGTGTCGTCGACATGGAAACCTCGTCCGTGGTGTTGCGGCAGTCTACCATTTCGGCGTGGCGAGAGACAGCAGCGTTGTCGCTGGTGTTGACACGCCGCCGCTGTGCTTTCACTGCCGGGCTTTTGCGCATAGCTTCATCGTGGAGCAGGTCCGAACACCACCAGGAGAACGTCGATGGCGACATCACCCGAGCTCGAACCGTGGCAATGGCCGGAGGAGCAGTGGCGCAGGATTGTTGGCCACGTGCGGGCGGGACAGACCTATCGGCCCAAAAGCTGGAAGGACGGCGCGCGCATGGCGTTCGCGGTGTCCTTCGACGTCGACCACGAGACCAACGAGCTGCGCGATGGCGGCAAGTCGATCAGCCGCATGAGCTGGGGCCAATACGGCACGCGACAGGCCATGCCCCGCATCCTGGCCCTGCTGCGCAAGCACGACGTCAACGCCACGTTTTATGTGCCCGGCGTCGTCGCGCTGCTCTATCCAGAGGAGCAACGCCGCATTGTGGGCAATGGCCACGAGGTGGCGCTGCACGGCTGGATTCACGAGTTGAATTCGGTGTTGTCCTATGAGGATGAGCGGGAATTGATGCTCAGGGCCAGCGAGGTGCTGACCAAGACCACTGGCGTCAGGCCCGTCGGCGTGCGCACCTGCTCGTGGGATTTCTCGCCGCACACATTGCGCATCGAGAAGGAGATGGGGCTCGCCTACGACAGCTCGCTGATGGCCGATTACGATTGCTATGAGCTGCTGCTGGATGGCGCGCCGACGGGCGTCACCGAGTTGCCGGTGGAATGGATGCGCGATGATGCGGTCTATTTCTGGATGCACCGGTTCGGGGCGCAACGCCCCTACACGCCACCCAAGGACGTGCTCGACATCTGGCTGCGCGAACTGGACGCGGCCTGGGAGGAGGGCGGCATTTTCCAGCTGACGACGCATCCCCATGTCATCGGCTACCGTTCGCGGCTGTGGATCATCGAGGAGTTGATCCGCCATGCCCGCTCCAAGGGCCAGGTGTGGTTTGCGACCCACGCGGACGTGGCCGCTTACGCCAAGGCCAACGCCGCGTGAGCGGCATTCTGGGCGGGCTCGTCGCTGAGCTCACTCAAGCCAATGCCGCCATGCCGCGCCGCGCCAGTACGGCCACGGCATTGCCGCGGTATTCGGCCGAGAAATGAATGTCGGTCATCAGGTCGGCATGCGCGATGGTGATGCCGTCGAGCGCCTGGGGCGAGAAGCTGGCGCCGAGCGCCTTTTCCATCGCCGGTACACGGAACACGCTCGGCCCCGCGCCTGTGACGGCGACGCGCACGTTCGATCCGAACTTGGCGATCATCACGCCGACCACGGCGAAACCGGACGCTGGATGGCGCAGCTTCATGTACTTGGCCTTGTCCGGCACCTTGAAACGCACGCCGGTGACGATCTCGCCCGGCTCCAGCGCGGTTGAGAACAGGCCGGTGAAAAAGCTGTCGGCGGCGATTTCGCGCTTGCTGGTCGCGACGATGGCATCGAGGGCGACAACGGCGGCGGGATAGCAGGCCGCCGGATCGGCGTTGGCGATCGAGCCGCCGATCGTGCCGCGCGCGCGCACCGCTGGATCGCCGATGCCGTCGGCCAGCTCGGCGAGCGCCGGCAAAACGCGCCGCAGGTCGGCGTTGGCGGCGACGTCGGCATGGCAGGTCATGGCGCCGATCACCACCTGCCGGCCGTCGACCGCGACGCCTTGCAGGGCGGCAATGCCGGCAAGATCGACCAGGTCGCTGGGCGCCACCAGCCGCAGTTTCATGCTCGGCAGCAGCGACATGCCGCCGGCGAGCACACGCGGCTCCTCGGTCTTGGCCAGCACGGCGCCGGCAGCGGTGACATCGGTCGGGCGGTGGTAGGTGAAGTTGCGCATGGGGTGTTCCGGGGGAGTAGGGAGTAGGGAGTAGGGAGTAGGGGAAGTGGAGTGGGTCTTGGGCCAGGAGATAAGGTGAAGCAACTTTTCGCGCTCGTCCCCACTCCCTATTCCCCACTCCCCACTCCCCTCTTCTCGGCCATCTTACCACTCGCATCCATGATCGCATCGACGATGCCCTGGTAGCCGGTGCAGCGGCAGATGTTGCCTTCGAGCTGGCGGCGGACGGTGGCCTCGTCGGCGCCGGGCAGCCGATTGGCGATGTCGATGCCCATCATCACCATGCCTGGCGTGCAGAAGCCGCATTGTAGGCCGTGATGCTCCTGGAAGGCGGTCTGCATGGGATGCAGCGTGCCGTCGGCGGCGGCCAGCCCCTCGATCGTCGTCACCGCGCGGCCGTGCGCCTGCACCGCCAGCATGGTGCACGATTTCATGGCTGTGCCATCGACGTGGACGACGCAGCAGCCGCACTGCGTGGTGTCGCAGCCGACATGCGTGCCAGTCAACTTCAGGTGCTCGCGGATGAACTGCACCAGTAGGGTGCGCGCCTCGACGCTGCCCTTCACGGCCTTGCCGTTCACCGTCATTGTGATGTCGTGCAGCACGCTTGTCTCCCTGCTCGCCCGCGAGCGTCACCGTTTTGTGTGTCATGCACCATCGGCTGCGAATTGCCAAGGTGGCGCGCACGCCATCTATCCCCGCAGCGGTTTCCGCTCGAGGGCATGGATAACAGGACGGCGGGGCGGCGGGGCCTCGCTATGTGAGTTGTGTGGATGCGGCTCCCGCCACCCCACGTGCATGCGAGTCATGCTGAAAGCATGCCTACGGCATGACGTGGGGCGGGCCCCCTATTCGGATCCCGGGGCTACCATCCTTCGGCCGCATCCTGAGTGAGGCCGAAGTTGAACGGGGTTCCTGCGCCCCGCCGGCAGCGATCCCTCTTGGCCGCGCTGACATCGCCAAGGGTACCCGGCATGCTCTCCCCGCTCCCGTTCACCCAGCACGTTCCCGGGTCCTGTCAGTGGCGGCGAGATGCGGGGAGGATACGCGAGAGGAGAGGGGGTGGGGATAAGTGGGGGGTGGGGGCTCTGGGCGGCGCCCAGCGGGGCGGTAAAAGTTTATGATATGTTCCGGGACTGCAAGGAACGAGGAGGCACAAGTGGTTTTCCCAGGGGCTCACTAGCAAGATAGTGATACGGGTATCTTCCAATAGTTGCTCAACCGCACGCACACCGAAGCGGAGGAACCATTGTCGAATATCTATGAAGAAATTGAGAGCAGGTGGCAAAGGCAATTCGAGCTCCAAGGAATCGAACCGCCTCCTTGCTTTACTATTTCTGAATTGCTCTTGGCGCACGAGAAAAAGACTCGGCGATCAACGAGAACCAATCTACAGCCATGGCTTGGGAGCTTCGAGTTTGGTCTGCAATGGCTAGCCTATGTGCACATTGCGCTAGACGAAGCTATGCACCACCGAGAACCTTCAACCCAGTTCAGCGTGGCCTGGGCCCTTGTAGGATCTGCTGCTTCCTTTGGAAATTCGATTCGATTGCTTAGTAGAAATGGATTTGATGTTCCTGCAAGGGCGCTTTCTCGAAGTTACAATGAAATCCTCCTTCTCTGTTTAGCAACAATGGCCGACACGAGCCTTGCAGAGTCCTATGCGGGCGCCCAAAATGATGAAAAAGTGAAGACTTTCTGGCATACGACTATTTCTCCCAAAAAACTCCATCATCGAATCATAGATCTTGAAAAGAAGATGGGTCTTGATGGTGCGGCGATCAATGATCTCGTCCAGTCTCGCAGATCGATGTACGAGAACCAAGCGCAGTCATCACACTTGTCTTACGTTGCTGCTATTTCTGCTATCCGCGCCCCATTGATTAACGGTAGCGAGGAGGATTATCGTTTGGCGATTTTTGGCGTGCCGGGCGACGGCTTGCTTGATACAGTGAAAAATGCGAGCTTCGCCACGTGGTATTTCGCATGCATGGGCTTTCAGTTCCTTATGGGGGAGCGCGATGGTGAAGCCATGTTGACCGCCGATATGAGCAACCATTTGCATAGACGCATCGTGATTGGTCGAGATGTTCTAGTTTCCATTGTGCTCGACCAATCTGAAATCGATCAAAGAGAAGTGCGTTAACTATCAACCGTAGCTGTGTTTCCATCCTGCGGCAGCTCATATGGGCACCCATCTGCCTCCGTCATATCCTACCCCCCACACCACTCCCCAAATGCCGCCCGTCGCTCGCCTTGCTACCAAGGACCGTCCAACTTTTCCGAGGCTCGCCTCGCCGCACCGCCGCACACCCAAGGCGAGACGCCGGAGAAACACGCGCGCGCCGGAACATCAGCCTTGGCCGGCATGCCCTCGCTGTCACCCAGCCGATAGCACGTCCGTCGCGGCGAAATCCTGGCCCTTGTAGAGCAGGGGCACGGCGAGGCGCTGGGCCAGCGCATAGGCGATGCAATCGCACAGATTGAGCCGGGCAGCCGGATCGATGCCCTTCCCGTACCGCATGTAGGCCGCCAGGGCGGCAGCGCCTGTTCCGCGTCGAACGGCATGATCTCGGCATCGATGGTCTCGAGGATCTGGTCGAGATCCTCGATATTGCCGAGGCCGCGTCGACCACTCGCAATCAGCATGGCCTCGTAGAAGGTCACCGCCGAGAGAACCGGCTGATCCTCGTTCGACAGGATATCGAGGAAGCGGTCGCGCTCCGGCTCGTTGTTGAGGATCGCGATCAGCGCGGAGGTATCGATGACCATCACCGCGGCAGACCGTGTTCGTCGTAGCCGAGCAGTTCGTCCGGTAATCTTGGGTCGAGGATCGGTCGCGCGGCGCTGCGCTCGGAAATCTCGAGCAGACGCTGGCGCTTCTCGGCTGGAGTGAGCCGACCGGTCTCCTTGAAGGCGATCCCGGCCGCACGGGCCGAGGCCGCTATGGCGTCGCGAACGATTGCAGCGACGGGCTGGCCCCTCGCCAAGGCAAGTTCCTTGGCCAAGCGCTCTGTTTCAGGATCAATGGAAAACGTTTTTGTCATGTTGGCCTCACAGGCAGGACCATAGCTTGGGCATGCGAAGTGGCGGATCATCCGCGAACCACGACAACACCGCATGCGTATTCCAACCGTGCCATTCGCATTCGTTGAACAGCACCGGATAAGCACTCGCTGCACATCCGACTGCAGCATACCCTCTAAGCCCTGCTCTGGACAACCTCACCACCCAGTTGCCGCCCCCGTCTCCCCTTGCTACCAGTACGGTCCGTCCTTCCCGAGGCCACGCCGCCGCCAGCCCACATCACCGGGCCGGCAGCAGCGCGCACCTCGACCCCGCAACCGACCACAGACAGCGAGCCAGACCGCCATGGGTGAATTTGCAATCGGGCAGGCCGTCAAGCGCAGCGAGGACCCCCGGCTGCTGCGTGGCGGCGGGCGGTATGTCGACGACATCGTGCTGCCGCACATGGCCTTTGGCGCGGTGCTGCGCTCGGCCCATGCCCATGCGAAGATCAACAAGATCGACACGTCGGCCGCGGCCAAGGCGCCCGGCGTCATCGCGGTGCTGACGGACGCGGATTGGCGGAAGCTCGGTTGGGGCGACTTGCCCGGCGCCGAGCTGGTGCTGAAACGCGCCGACGGCTCGCCGGCCTACCGCCCAGCCTATCCGGCGATGGCGCGCGGCGTCACCCGCTGGGTCGGCGATCCCGTCGCCTTCGTCGTCGCGGAAACCGCGGCACAAGCCCAGGAAGCCTGCGAGCTGATCGTGGTCGACGACACGCCGCTGCCCGCCGTGGTCGACACCGCCACCGCGGCCAATCCGGGCATGCCGCTGGTCTGGCCGGATGCGCCCAACAACATCTGCTACCAGTGGCAGGCCGGCGACAAGGCCGCGGCCGATTTAGCCTTCGCCAAGGCGGAGAAAGTCATCACGTACCGGGCGGTGATCAACCGCATCACGGCGGCGACCATGGAGCCGCGCGCGACGCTGGCGCATTACGACACGGCCGCCGATCGTCTCACCGTCCACACCACGCTGCAGCGCGCCTTCGCCCACCGCGCGCAAATCTCCGACATGATGCGCTGGCCCGAGAGCAAGGTGCGCATGATCACCACCGACATCGGCGGCAGCTTCGGCATGAAATCGGGGCTGTTCAACGAGAGCGCGATCACCATTCTCGCCACCGTCGTCACCGGGCGGCCGGTCAAGTGGGTGGCGACACGCTCGGAAAGCTTCCTCGGCGATGCCAATTGCCGTGACCACATCTATGACATCGAGCTGGCGATCGACAGCAAGGGCAAGTTCCAGGGCCTGCGCTCGAGGAGCATCGTCAACGTCGGCGCCTACGTGCAGCAGGGCGGCGAGACCTCGGCCATCACCAACATCGGCACGCTGGCGGGCGTCTACGTGTTCCCGGCGATCCATGCCCACGTGACCACGGTGATGACCAACACCAACCCGATGCGGCCCTACCGTGGCAACGGTCGCGGCGAGGCAGCCTACGCCATCGAGCGGCTGGTCGATCTGGCCGCCGACGAACTCGAGATGGATCCGGCGCACCTCAGGCGCATCAACATGATTCCCCCCGAGGCGATGCCCTACAAGACCGGCTTGACCTTCACCTATGACAGCGGCGACTTCGCCAATGCCATGGACGAGTGCCTGGAGATGGCCGATTACAAAGGCTTCGAAAAACGCCGGGCGGAAGCCAAGACGCGCGGCAAGCTGGCCGGCATCGGCATTTCATTCTCGATCGAGCGCTCGGCCGCGGCCGGCTTCGAGGGCGCCGAGATCCGCTTCGACCGCTCCGGCACGGTGACGCTGCTGACCGGCGCCATCAACCACGGCCAGGGCCACGCCACGACCTTCACTCAAGTGCTGTGCGACCGGCTCGGCGTCGATCCCAAGGACGTGCACTACATCGCCGGCGACACCGATGCGCTGAGCTATGGCGAGGGCACCGGCGGCTCGCGCTCGGCGGCCCTTGCCGGCTCGGCGGTGCATCTGGCCGCGGTCAAGGTGATCGACAAGGCCAAGACACTCGCCGCCCATCTGATGGAGGTCGACGAGGTGGATTTCGCCGAGGGCGTGTTCACCAGCCGCAAGACCAACCGTACCATGACGATCAAGGAGGTCGCCAAGGCGGCCTCGGTCCCCTCCAAGCTGCCCAAGGACATGGAGCCGGGGCTGCTGGGGCAGGCGGTCTACAACAACCCGAAGGAGAATTTTCCCAACGGCTGCCACATCTGCGAGCTGGAGATCGACGAGGACCTCGGCACCGTCGAGATCGTGCGCTACACGGTGGTCGACGACGTCGGCACAGTGCTCAATCCGCTGTTGCTGAAGGGCCAGATCAAGGGCGGCGTGGCGCAGGGCATCGGCCAGCTACTGCTCGAGGACATCAAGTTCGACAACGAGAGCGGCCAGCTTTTGACAGGCTCGTTCATGGACTACGCCATGCCGCGCGCGCACCACATCCCGCACATGGAGATCAAGAGCCACCCGACCTTCACCAAGACTAATCCGCTCGGCGTCAAGGGCGCGGGCGAGGCAGGCTGCGTCGGCGCCATGCCGGCCGTCGGCAACGCCCTGGCCAACGCCCTCAAGGTGTACGGCATCAAGGATATCGCCATGCCGGCGACGGCCGAGCGCATCTGGCAGGCCTTGCGGCAAGCCAAGGCGGGCAAGGCGGCCTGAGGATTCGAGCGGCGTCGAACGGAGTCTTGCGCCGCGCCGCCTGATATGGGAGGCAAGGTCATCGCCCATAAGCGATAACATAGAGAAATATACGTCGTCATTCCGGCCAAGGAGGCGTCCTTCAGCGCCGACGCGAGCCGGAACCCAGCGCAAGAAGTGTCCGAAGGACGCAATGTCCTGCCGGAGGCGGGCAAATGATATTGAGTGCTTCGCACGCTCCTTCCGCTGGGTTCCGAGCCTCTCTCGGCCTGAAGGGCCTCGCTCGCCCGGAATGACGGGAGTTAAATTACCGCATACGGATTATCGCCCAACATCGTGGAGGCTGCGTTTCATGTCGCGACTTGCCTGCGCTATCGCCGCCGCCCTGGTTGTGCTGGCGGCCCCACTCACAATCGCCCGCGCCCAGGATCTCATCGTCGAGAAGAAGGTGCTGGAGATCGCCAGCTTCACCACGCAATCGGGCCGCACGTTGAAGAACGTCAAGATCGGCTGGGAGAGCCATGGCACGCTCAACGCAGACAGGTCGAACGCCGTGCTGATCTGCCACTTCTTCTCAGGAACCTCGCACGCCGCCGGCAAGTACGCGAGCGCCGACGCCGCGCCCGGCTACTGGGATGCCATCATCGGCCCCGGCAAGGCGATCGACACGACCAAGTACTTCGTGCTCAGCGCCGACACGCTGGTCAACCTCGGCGCGCATGATCCCAAGGTGGTGACCACGGGTCCGGCGACGATCGATCCCGACACCGGCAAGCCCTACGGCATGAGCTTCCCGATCGTCACCATGCGCGACTTCGTCGAGACGCAGAAGAAGCTCGCCGACAGCCTCGGCATCACGAAATTCCACCTTGTCGCCGGCGCCTCGATGGGTGCGCTGCAAACCTACGAGTGGGCCGCCAGCTACCCCGACATGGTGGCGCGCATCATGCCCGTCATCGGCTTTGCCGAGGCCGACGCCAATTTGATCGCCTGGCTCGACATCTGGGCCTCGCCGATCCGCCTCGACCCCAAGTGGAATGGCGGCGACTACTACGGCCGCGAGCCGCCGCTCGCCGGCCTCGCCCAGGCGCTGAAGGTCGTGACGCTGCACGCCCAGCACTGGAAGTGGGCCAACGCCGCCTTCGCCCGCAAATGGGCCAAGGAGGGCGACGACCCGGCCAAGAGTTTTGCCAACCGCTTCTCGGTGGAGGCCGTGCTCGACAACGCCGGGGCGGCGCGGGCCAAGATCTCGGACGCCAACCACTTCCTGTATCTGGTCAAGGCCAACCAGCTGTTCGTCGCCGGCGGCGGTACACTGGCCGATGGCCTGAAGCGCATCAAGGCGCCGACGCTGCTGATCACCCAGCCCGATGACCTGGTCT
The DNA here is from genome assembly GCA_964498125.1 of uncultured Devosia sp. GTDB lineage: Bacteria > Pseudomonadota > Alphaproteobacteria > Rhizobiales > Hyphomicrobiaceae > CAMDBL01. The sequence continues at coordinate 16,032 of CAZCGE010000106.1, forward strand.
TCCACCCCGACGGCGTCAGGCAGACGCTCGACGGCCTGAAGGCCGGCGGCGCCAGCGTCGAGCACGTCACGCTGATCGGTAACCGCGGCCACCTCGACGGCGTGCTCTCCATGAAGCAGGCGGAAAAGGCGATCGGGGCGTTTCTAGGAAAGTAGATCGGAGCGTGGCCGGCGCCGGCCGACCGTGGTCCGGCGGTTGGCCTTGGAGTCGTTCGGCTTCGGCGCGATAGATGCGCCTCAACCCGACATGCATGCTGGTTCGCCACCCACGCCGACGTCGCGGCGTATGCGAAGGCGCATGCGGGGTAGGGGTCGTCAAGAGCGGATCGGTGGCGCCGAGAACATGCGGGTCAGTTCGTAATGCGAGAGTTCGTTCAACGCCAACAGCAGTGCCACACCCAGCACGAGCAGGCACAGGCGGACGAAGAACTGCTTGGGCTGGGCCAGCACCAGGACGGCGACACCGGCCATCAGTGATCCGCCGGTACCAATCCACAGTGATAGGGCCTCGTTGCCATCGACACCTGTTGCAACCCGTTCGGCTGCGCTCTGGAAGGTCTCGCTGAAAACCAAGCCGAGAACGCTGGCCGTCAATGCCGCGTACCAAGGCCAGTGGAGTAGACCAATGAAAATACTCAACCAGTACAGGCTGTAGAAAATGCCGAGGTTGATCCATCGGGGATACTGCCGGAAATCGAAGGCGGGAACCTCGTTGAAGACAAGTTCATTGAAGCAGTAAATCGCGATGCCTATGGCCACATTGACGCGAGCAAGACTTCGCCACGTAATCGGTGAACGTCCGCTAGCCACAGAAAGTCGCGACCCTACAGCCATCGCGATGCACGCGATTCCCATCGTCAGCTGAAATCGGGCCGAGATGGTGAGGTCGATATGGACCCAGCCCAAGAGTTAGCGCCAGAAGGCCGCCACCCAGTTCGCCCACTGCGTCGTGATCCATCGCGCCCAAGCCGCCATCCGGATTACGCCATCGAGATTGGTGAAGACCGTGAGAACCGCCCCAATGATGCCAAGCGATGAAAGCATCTCGATGCGTAGCAGCTTTGTGACTTGGGATTCGGCGGGCGGTTTGGCTACCAGAGCCAGGACGGCACCGTGAATAAGATCCCGGCTCGCAAGGTCCTCTGTGTGCAGCACGTCGAAGGGCGGAGGGATGTCATCATACTCTACGGCGCCCAGGCGGACTGGGATCAGCTTCTGGCTGGCGTGAGCGCGTCCAGCCTCAGATCGCACCCAATCCGACTTCACCGAGTTTGTGGACCAAATCACGATCACGGCCCGTGCAATCCCGAGCTGCTTCATGATCTCGTCGCGAAACTCGTCACCGGCGCTGAGGGATCGATCCCACCACACGGACCAACCCTTGGCCTCCAGCACGGCTGAAAGCATAAGTGCCGACGAACGGTCCTCCTTCGAGTAGGAGATGAAGATGTCGGCCAAGCGCGTGCCTCCCCAGTCTCGGATAGGCTAGCGCGGGAAGCCTGTCGGCGCCATCCGCCGAATTTCGGGCGGGATGATTCCTGACGGCGGTATCGGGGCGACGGATTCTGCGGGTGCGTGCTTTTCGTCTCGAGATTTGTCATCACTGCTTTTCATCATCGGCCCCGCGTCGGTGTGGCGAAGGTTCGGAGGGCCGTCCGAGACAGCGATCGGGATCGTTGAGAATGGTTTCCTTGGCCTGCGCAAAATCCATCTGAATACGGATGAAAGCCGCTCAGGCGGCGTCCATGTCGCGCGCAATGAAAAGGTGGTGTCGGCAGACTGGGGCCAGCTCGATTGAATGGAAGTAGGCATCGAGGAAGGCGCGCCAACGACCCGTGACGTCCAGTTTGTTCCAAGACACAGTCATGGATAGGACTATGTCAGCGAAATGACGAAAAGGAAAGGACCGAGAGGCACGTGGAATCGTCGTGCTCACGTGTGGCATCCGTGCGCGAGTTGTGCTGGCTATTCGGATCCCTAGCTCTGGCGAAGTCGGCTGCGTATCAGCTTATTCGCGGGTATTGACAAGTGACTGGGGTTCCGTTGGTGGCGCAAGTCGTTATCACCTTCCCGACCCTATGCCCAGCCCTACCCCTTATCCCTCATCAGCCGCGCCTTCTGGCGGTCCCAGTCGCGTTTGGCGTCGGTTTCGCGCTTGTCGTGCAGTTGTTTGCCCTTGGCCAGCGCTAGGCGCAGCTTGGCCATGCCGCGGGCGTTGAAGTAGAGCTCCAGCGGCACGACGGTCATGCCCTGGCGCGCCACCGCGTTGGCGAGCTTGACGATCTCGCGCTTGTGCATCAGCAGTTTGCGCTTGCGGCGCGGCTCGTGCTGGAAGAACTGGCCGGCGGATTGCAACTCGGGGATATAGGAGTTGATCAGCCAGAGGCCATCCTCCTCGTAGGCGGCATAGCTTTCCGCGATGTTGGCCTGGCCCTTGCGCAGCGACTTGACCTCGGTGCCCTTCAGCTCGATGCCGGCCTCCCAGGTCTCCTCGATGTGATAGTCGTAGCGCGCGCGGCGGTTTTCCGCGATGGTCTTGTGGGCCTTCGCCTTCTCGGCCGCCATCATCGATCCTTTGCCGGCTGCCAGGCTTACTCCGCAGCCTTGGCCTGCAGCAGTCCGACCTTGGCCAGCGCTGCGTCGACGATCTTGCGTGTCGCCTCGGCGATCGGGGCGAGCGGCAACCGCGTCTCGGCGCCGCACAGGCCGAGGCGGGAGGCGGCGTACTTGACCGGTCCCGGACTGGTCTCGACAAACAGCGCATCGTGCAGCGGCATGAGCTGGTCCTGCAACTCGATCGCCTTCTCGTAGTTGCCTTCCAGGCAGGCGGTCTGGAACTGCGAGCACAGCCGCGGCGCGACGTTGGACGTGACCGAGATGCACCCCGTCCCGCCGTGCGCGTTGAATCCCATCGCCGTGGCATCCTCGCCGGACAGCTGCACGAACGCCGGCTTGCCCTTGACCACGCAAGCCAGCCGCTGCTGCGAGACGCGCGCCATGTTGGCGGTGGCGTCCTTGACGCCGATCACGTTCTTCAACTCGAAGCAGCGCGCCATGGTGGCGACGCTCATGTCGACCACCGAGCGGCCGGGGATATTGTAGATGAGGATCGGGATGTCGGCTGCATCGTTGATCGCCTTGAAGTGCTGGTAGAGCCCTTCCTGCGTCGGCTTGTTGTAGTAGGGCGTGACGATCAACACGGCATCGGCGCCGGCCTTCTTGGCATGCTGGGTGAAATCAACCGCCTCGGCTGTCGAGTTCGATCCCGCGCCGGCGACCACCGGCACGCGACCGCGCGCGGTCTTGATGCATAGCTCGACCACCTGCTTGTGCTCGTCATGCGACAATGTCGGGCTCTCGCCGGTGGTGCCGACCGGAACCAGGCCGTGCGTGCCCTCCGTGATCTGCCACTCGACCAGGCGCTTGAAAGCGTCATCGTCGACGCGGCCATTGCGGAAGGGCGTGATGAGCGCGGTGAATGAACCCTTGAGCATGATCGTCTCCTCGGCGCCCTCGCGGCGCGCACATCACGGCGCGCCGCGCGCGGCGGCATGGCTGTCGTTTTCACAAGCCAACGGGCCAGTCGCCGGTCGCCGGCGACATCCGAGCTTGTCAGCGTCCACTCCCGGCGGCATGCTGGCCGAACACGAGCGCTGGACGCGCAACGCGACACTATGCTCTCGTTCGCTGGCCTGCAAGTCACGACAGGCGCTTATGCGCGCTTTGTCGGGCTGCGGCGTCGTCTGTGTGACGCAGGGGTGGCGCTAGAGCGTCCCTGACTCGGAAAAGCCACGAGTTGGCGATAGGGCGACGCATGCAACGATTCATCGCCGTTCTGATTCTGGCCTGCCTGGCCCTTGCTTCGCCGCCGTCCATGGCGAGCACCACCGCCTCCAGTGCCATCAAGCCGGATGCGGCGGAGGTGGCCTACGTGGCGCTGCTGGATGAAGCCATAGCGCCGGTCCGCGACCGGACCCCGGCGGTCGAGCAACTGCAGGTCCTGCGCGATGCCATCGGTGCGGCCAATGCCAAGGAGCCGGCCAAGGCCAAGCAATTGCGCGACCAGCTCAAGGACCCTGCGGCGGTCAAGCTGGTCGATTGGCATCGGCTGCGCGTCGGCTACGGGGACGCGGGAGAATATCGCGCCTTTCTCGAACAGAATCCGCATTGGCCGGACCGCGTCATGATCGGCCGGCGCTTCGAGGAGGCGCTGTTCACGCAGGGCGGGTCGGCCAACCTTCTCCGGGAGAGCCTGAAGGGGCGCGAGCCACAGTCGGGCCTGGGCTATGCGGCGCTGGCCTCGCTGGCGCTGGCGGAAGGCGATCAGGCGCGGGCGCGTACATTTGCCGCCAAGGCGTGGCGCGAGCACGAAATCCCGGCCTTGCTCGAGACCGGCTTCCTGCAGCGATTGGGCCCGCTGCTGACGTCGGCGGACCATCGCTGGCGGTTCGATGTCATCCTGACGGACGATCCGCGCTGGTCGAAGGATCGGGAGGAGCGCGCGGTCTATGCCAAGCGCCAGATCGGTCGTCTGGCCGACGGCGAGCGCAAGAAGGCGGAAGCGCGCTATGCCGTGTTCACGCGCGCGGGCAATGCGCAAAAGCTGATGGATGCGATTCCCGCCACGGCCGCCAAGGACGACTGGGGCTTTGCCTTCCAGCGCGCGCAACTGTTGCGCCGCGCCGGCAAGACCGAGGCGGCGGTCAAGCTGGTATTGTCGGCGCCGATCGATCCCAGCCGCATCGTCAACGCCGATGGCTGGTGGGAGGAACGGCGGCTGCTGGCCTATGCCGCGCTGAAGGCGGATCAGCCGCAGCAGGCCTACGACCTGACGCGCGCGGCGGGGCCACTGGCGGCGAACCCGCTGAAGGAACAGACCTTCATGGCGGGGTGGCTGGCGCTGCGCCGCCTGGGTAACCCGAAGGCGGCCATCGGTCATTTCACGGAATTGCGCAAGGCGGCGGATGGCCCCCTGAGCGTCGCCAGGGCGGAATATTGGCTGGGTCGCACCCGGGAAGTGCTGGGCGAGGCTCAGGCCGCCAAGGCTCATTACCAGGCAGCGGCGGAGAAGTTCGACACCTTCCATGGCCAGCTCGCCCGCCAGAAGCTCACCCAGGGCGCGCAAGCGCTGCCGGTCAAGCCACCGGCGGCGCCGACGCCGGATGAGATCAAGCGCTTCAACGCCAATGATGCCGTGCAGGCCGCCGTGCTGGCGCGCAAGGCCGGTCTCGACAGCGCCATTATCCGCACGCTGCTCGGCGGCTTGCGCAACGGGCTGAAGAGCGAGGCCGAATTGGCGATGAACGCGCATCTCGCGGAGGCGCTGGGCGACACGCAGATGGCGGTGCGCGTCGCCAAGACGGCGGTCGCCCAGGGCAAGAACCTAATTACCTACGCCTACCCGGTGCATCCGTTCCCGGCCTACAAGCCGCTGCGCGATCCACCGGAGCTGGCCTTTCTGCTGGCCATCGCCCGCCAGGAGAGCGAGTTCAACACGCAGATCGTGTCGGGCGCCGGCGCCCGCGGGCTGCTGCAAGTCATGCCGATCACGGCGAAGCACGTGTGCCGTGACTACAAGATCAAGTGCGAGATCGAGCGGCTGCTGACGGACAAGCCCTACAACACGATGCTGGCCTCGGCCTATATCGGCGACCGCATGCGGGAGTTCGCCGGCTCCTACGTGCTGTCGATGGCCGGCTACAATGCGGGTCCGGGTCGTGCCCGCCAGTGGGTGCGCGAGTTCGGCGATCCGCGCGACGCAAAAGTTGATCCGATCGACTGGATCGAGCGCATCCCCTTCACCGAGACGCGCGAGTATGTCGCCAAGGTGCTGGCGAATGTGCAGATCTACCGGGCGCGGCTCGGCGAGGGTGCGCGCGCGCTGCGGCTCGAGGAGGATCTGTTCAGGGCGCGCGGCAAGGCGGCATTGCCCGCGGCAGCCGGCGGCAACGAAACCGGGACGGCCGGCGGCGTCATGGCTGGTCGGGAATAGGCCGGGCGGCCTGTTTTTCAAGATTGGCCATCGCGCGCAACCAGTCCTCCCTGCTTGGATCGAGCGCAGTGGCGCGCCGGTAGCATTCGAGACTTTCAGAAATAGCCTCAGAACGGGCCAAGACGTGGCCAAGCATGGCGTGTACGCGCGCGTCTTCAGGCGCCAGCACGAGGGCGCCGCGCGCGCAGTCGATGGCGGCGGCAAGCTGCTGCCCGCGCGCCAGATACCGGCTCAGTGACAGGCGATAATCGACAACCTTATCGGCCAGCGCAACGGCCTGCCTTTGAGCCGCGATCGCCTCGTCGACGCGGTTGGCCGCCGCCAAGGATTCGGCGAGCAGCGTGTAACCATTGGGCAGAGCCGGTGACAAGGTGACGGCCACCGTGGCGGCGGCGAGTGCCCGGTCCTCGAGCCCGGCGCGCAAGCACAGCCGGCCAAGATAAATTTGGAATTCGGCGGCTTCGCCGTCCAGGGCGATGGCGCATTCCTCGGCCGCAATGGCCTCCGGCAGGAGGTTGGACCGCGCCAATGCATTGGCCAGGATGTGGTGCGACTGCGCAGCCTCAGGCGCCAGCACGACCGCATGTCGCGCCGCATCGATCGCGTCCGCGAGGCGGCCTTGCTCCATCAGATCCCTGGATTTCAGGATGAACGTTTCGGGCTGCGACAAGGCGAGTTCGGACGCGCCGATGCCCGGACTGATCTCCAGCCACCGGTCCAACCAGCGCTGGTGCGCGGCATCGAAGGTCGATTGCCGTGACAGTGGTCGGGGTGTGGTGAAGTGGGCGTAGAGCGCCTTGATCTGTGGATCGATGTGCGCATGCTTCTCGACATCGGCAGCCGTCGCACGATTGTGACGTTCTTCATGCGATAGGAAGTCGGAGATGGCGGCGGCGTCGGTGGCGGCGGGCAACGCCAGCTCGAGTTGGCCAAAGGCTGAATGCAGGCAGCGTTTCCAGTCGTCGAGCAAGGCTTCAAAATGCACGACGGCGCGAGGCATCCCCCGCGTGGCGACCTCCGCTTCCAGCATATAGGATTGCCACAGCCTGCATGCGTGCTCCAAGCTGAAGGCGTTGCGCTCACGCAACGAGGCGGCGACCTCCAACGGATTGCGGCATGTGATCAGCCAGTGGGGGGCGATGCCGGCGGCCAGCAATATGTCGCGCCAGAATGCGACGAGCCGGCTGACGCGCGGTTCCTTTATGACGATGGCGTGGTCTTGCGAACCATACTCCGCCTCGAGCATGCGCAGCGCGGCGGGGTGATGTTTGAGGACACGCGCATCGGTTTCCCAACCTTGCGGCAATGGTTTGGGATCGAGCCAACTGCGTTCCAGCTGCGCCAAGATGCGATCATTTTGATGCATGACGCCAATTGGCTCCCAGTGACCGAGGCTGTTGCCGGGGCCTGCCGGAACAATTTTTTGCGGCAGGCGGAAACCAAGCAAATTGATCGTTCGGCTCAATGCGGAGGTGCCCGACCGGTGCATCCCAATGATGACGATGCCAAGCCTAGACGAAGCGGCCATGGTTTCCACTCGCATCTGCGATTGTGCCCGCGAAGTCTTCCGCGCCCGGCGATCGCGCGAAGTTATGACAGGAGGCTGCGCCAGTCGACTTGTCCCTGACACTTGTCCCCGGGCGGATTGCTGCATACGGTATGCAAAAGTCGGGCGATGCGCGTGGCGCGCGGGCCGCATCGACTAGGCTTCTGTATATGTCTGCAGCATGCAACAGGGTGGCAACCATGAAACTCGGCACCGATCGCATTCTCACGACGCATGTCGGCTCGATGCCGCGGCCGGATGATCTCATCGAACTGTTGCGCAAGGAGGATCGCGGCGAGGCGGTCGACCAGAACGCCCTGCAGGCGCGTGCCGCATCGGCCGTGATGCAGACCGTCAAGGAGCAGGCCGCCAACGGCATCGACGTCGTCAATGACGGCGAGATGAGCAAGATGTCGTATCACGTCTACCTGAAGCACCGGCTGACGGGGCTGTCCAACATCGACGGTTTCGGCGTGCCGGATCGCCCGCACCCGCGCGATATCCTCGACCATCCCGAGATGATTCCCGCCCCGCTCGGCGGCGGCGGTACCGACCTGCTGAAAGCCACGGTGTGCAGCGGCCCGGTGGCCTATTCGGACCATGCGCCGCTCAACCGCGATCTGGCCAACCTGGCCGCGGCCAAGGCGGCCGCCAAGCCGGTCGCCGCCTTCATGACCTCGGCCTCGCCGGGATGCCTGTCGACCTACGTGCCCAACCGTTACTATCCCAACCGCGACAAGTATCGCGAGGAACTCGCCGTCGCCATCCGGCCGGAGTACGAGGCGATCCACAAGGCCGGCTTCGTGCTGCAGGTCGATTGCCCAGATCTCGCCGGCTGCCGGCACACCGACTACCAGAAGATGTCGGAGGCCGAGTTCCTGGCCGATGCCGAAAAGAGCATCGAGGCGCTGAACGAGGCGACCAAGAACATTCCACCCGAAGGCATGCGCATGCACATCTGCTGGCTGAACTACGCAGGTCCGCATACGCACGATCTACCGATCGCCAAACTGTTCGCCCTGCTGGCCAAGGCGCGACCGCAAGCGCTACTGTTCGAGGGCGCCAATCCGCGCCACGAGCACGAGTGGGAGGATTGGAAGGCGGCGAAGATCCCCGACAGCAAGGTGCTGGTGCCCGGCGTGATCGATTCCACCACGAATTTCGTCGAGCATCCCAGGCTGATCGCCCAGCGCCTCTGCCGCTATGCCGACATCGTCGGGCGCCAGCGCGTGATGGCCGGCGCCGACTGCGGCTTTGGCACGTACGCTGGACGCAAGGGCGTGTTCCCGTCCGTGGTCATGAGCAAGTTCCGCGCCATGGCCGAGGGGGCGCGGATCGCCTCGGAACGGCTTTGGAAGAAATGACGGCGGCGACACCATACGAGGAATTGCGGGTGACGCTGCGCGATGGACTGCGGCTCTACGTGCGCCATTACCCAGCGCCGCGGTCACGGTTGCGTCCGGTGCTGTGCCTGCCGGGCCTCACGCGCAACGCGCGCGACTTCGATACCCTGGCGAGGGTGTTGTGCGATGCCGCCGGTGGATCGGCACGCGCGGTCTACACGCTCGATGCGCGTGGCCGGGGCCTCTCGGACCACGACCCGGACGGGCGCGGCTATAGCGTGCCGGTGGAGACGCAGGATGTGATCGACGTGATGACGGCGCTGGGGTTGCATGGCGCCGCTATCGTCGGCACCTCGCGCGGCGGCCTCGTCGCCATGGTGCTGGCGGCGCTGCAGCCGACCGCCATTGGCGCGGTGGTGCTGAACGACATCGGCCCGGTGATCGAGGCCGCGGGCCTGGCGCGGATCGCGGGGTATGTCGGCCATGGCGCCTTGCCCAGCACCTGGGCCGAGGCGGCCGATGCCGTGCGCAAGGTCGACCAGCGGCAGTTTCCAGCCATTCCCGACGCGGCCTGGGAGACGATCGCGCGGCAACGTTTCAACGAGGCCGATGGCCGTCCCGCGCCCGCCTATGATGCCAGGCTGGCGGCGACCCTTGCGGTGCGCGATGGTCCCATTCCATCGTTGTGGCCGCAGTTCGGCGCGCTGAAGGGGGTGCCCGTGATGGTCGTGCGCGGGGCTGAATCCGATCTGCTGAGTGCGGCCACCGTCACCGAAATGTCCAATCGACATCCCGGGCTGGAGGTGCTGACCGTAGCGGGAGAGGGGCACGCGCTGCTGCTGCAGGATCGCACCTCCATCGCCGCCGTCCAGCGTTTCCTGGCCGGCACCGACGCCACCGTCCGGCACTGATCGTGCCGTCGATTTACCCGATGCGCGGCACATCCAGCCGGTGCACGATGCCCTCGCTGCGGGCGTCGAGCGCGGGGTAGCGCTGCAGCACCAACGGGTCGTGTCCCGGCACGATGTGTCTGGGGGAGGTGGCGAGGCGCGCCAGCAGGTCGTAGCTGCGCAACGTGTCCTCGACATCGGTGACGATCGGGAATGGCTGGCGCTTCTCCATGTTCTCGTAGAGGTGCGAGACGTCGGCGGCGAGCACGACCCAGCCGCTTGCCGTCTTGACGCGGATGCATTGCAATCCGCGGCTGTGGCCTGGCGCATGGTGCACCGTGACGCCGGGCGCGACCTCGCCTTCGCCATCGTGGAAGGTGACGCGGCCCTGGTAGACCTTCCTGACGAGCTGGCAGACGTGCTCGGCGCTGAACGCGCGCCGCATGACCGGCTCGCACATGCAGCGGCCGGTCGCAAAGGCCACCTCGGCATCCTGGATGTGCAGGCGGGCGGCCGAGAAGTGGTCGAGCGTGCCGGCGTGGTCGTAATGCAGATGCGAGACGATGACCGTGTCGAGCTTTTCGGCGTCGACGTCGATCAGCTTCAAAATTTCGCGCGGCTCGTGGCTGAGCGTGCGGCCGCGCACGGCAGCCTCGGCGCGATCGAAGCCGGTATCGACCAGAATCGTGCGCTCGGCGTTGCGGATCACCCAGACGAAGTAGTCGATCGGACTGTGGCTGGCGTGATCGTCGGCGAACAGGAAGTTGTCGATGCGCGTGCGGTTCTGATGCGTGCCGTATTTGAGCGCGAGGATTTCATAGGTATCGGCGGCGGTCACGATGACCTCCCAGGGTTTGCAGGTTTCTGGCGCCAGAATGCGCGGGATTGGCCGTGCCGTCGAGGGGCGGTATTGCAATCGGGTGCTGCGCACGCTCTTTATGCTGGGTTCCGGGTCTCTCTCGGCCTGAAGTGGCCTCGCTCGCCCGGAATGACGAAAAATTTTATCTGTCCCGTCATTCCGGAAACGTGAGGCCACCTTGGCCGAGCGTTATCCGGAACCCAGCGTCAGGAGCGCCGAAGGCTCGATATGTCCAACCAGAGGCGGGCAAGTTATATCGGGTGCTGCGCACGCTCTTTACGCTGGGGTCCGGGTCTCTCTCGGCCTGAAGTGGCCTCGCTCGCCCGGAATGACGAGAGGGATTGTTGATGGGACGGCGGTTGCTCGCTACCATGAGACATTGCCATGCACGGGTAAGGTGGCATGCACGAACCCAAGCAACCCTGCGTCTACATTCTCGCGAGCAAGCGCAATGGCACGCTGTATGTCGGCGTGACAAGCAATTTCGTCCAGCGGGTCTCGATCCACAAGCAGGACCTGATCCAGGGTTTCACCAGCCGCTACGGTGTACACATCCTGGTCTACATGGAGTTCCACGAAACGATGCCACAGGCGATCAAGCGCGAGACGCAAATCAAAGGCTGGCGCCGGGCCTGGAAGATGGCGCTGATCGAAAAGGACAACCCCGAGTGGCGCGACCTATATTGGGAGCTGAGCGGCCTGTCCGATGCCAGCCCATGATGCCGTCATTCCGGCCAAGGAGGCGCCCTTCCGCGCCGACGCGAGCCGGAACCCAGCGCAAGATTCGCGCGAAGCGCACAATGTATCGAGTGCTGCGCACGCTCTTTATGCTGGGTTCCGGGTCTCTCTCGGCCTGAAGTGGCCTCGCTCGCCCGGAATGACGATACGAAGTGAGTGCAGTGAATCACATTTTGGAGGACTTGGCATGCCGACGCACCACACGTTGAACTCGACGCCGGAAACCGTGCATTGGGGCTATCTCGACGCCAAGATTGCGCCGCGCCTGACCATCGACTCGGGCGACACGGTGACGATCGACACGGTGTCGGGCGGCCTCGCCGACGTCGGCGCCGTCAGCGATTTGTCGATCATGCTGCCGCACCACCGCGAGATCTGCGAGAAACTCAAGCCTTCGCCCGGCCCGCACATCCTCACGGGGCCGGTGGCCATCCGCGGCGCCGAGCCCGGTGACTCGCTGGAGATCCGCATCAAGGCGATCGAGATGACGGTCGACTGGGGCTGGAACCTGATCCGCCCGCTGCGCGGCACGTTGCCGGAGGACTATCCGAATTTTCGCTGCCGCATCCTGCCGATCGACCGGGCGGCCAAGGTCGCCCGCTTGCCGTGGGGCGCCAATATCCCGTGCCGGCCGTTTTTCGGCGTCATGGCCGTGGCGCCGCCGCCGAACTATGGGCTGTGCACGTCGGTCGAGCCGCGCGAATTCGGCGGCAACATCGACCTGAAGGAATTGGTCGCCGGCACGACGTTGCTGCTGCCGATCTTCGTGCCGGGGGCGAATTTCTCCACCGGCGACGGCCATGCCGTGCAGGGCGACGGCGAGGTCAACCTGACGGCGCTGGAGACCAGTCTCAAGGGTACATTCGAGTTTGTTCTGCACAAGCGCGTCAAGCTCGAGATGCCGCGCGCGACGACGCCGACGCACCTCATCGCCATGGGGCTGGATACAGACCTCGATGACGCCGCCAAACAGGCGCTGCGTGAGATGATCCGCTGGCTCGTCGAGCTGAAAGGCTGGACGTCGGAGGAAGCCTATGTGTTCTGCAGTCTGGCCTGCGACCTCAGGGTGACGCAGCTGGTCGACGGCATGAAAGGCATCCACGCCATGGTCGAGCGCGGCCTGCTGTAGGGGCATCGGGCCGCAAAGGCGTGGCGAACTCGGGCAGGGCAGCATGAGCATCGAGACCAGGGCGTCCTGGGTCGTGGCGGCGGTGGCGATGGTGGTGCTGTCGGTCTCGTTCGGGGCCCTGTACATCGTCGTCGTCGGCTTGAAGGTGATCGCGGCCGAGACGGGCGGGCTGCGCTCGGTGCCCGCCTTTGCCCATTCGCTGGCCTGGTTCTCGGCCGCACTCGGCGCCGTCGTCATGTCGCCGCTGGCTGAACGCATTGGCATCCGCATCACCGCCATGTTCGGCGCCTGCATGGTCGCCATCGGTTTGGCCCTGTCCGCCCAAGGCGAAACCTGGCAGCTCTATCTCGGCCACGGCCTGTTCATCGGCCTGCTCGGCAATGCCGGCATCAACGCGCCGCTGTATGTCTACATCACGCGCTGGTTCGACGTGCATCGCGGCGCGGCATTGGCCCTGATCACCAGCGGACAATATGTGGCCGGCGCCTTCTGGCCGATGATCTTTGAACGCAGCATCGCACTGATCGGCTGGCGCCAGACGATGCTGTATTACGCCGTGCTGGTGGTGGCCGTGGTGGTGCCTTTGGCGGCAATTTTCCTCCGCGCGCCGCCCGCCGTGCCCAGCCCCGCGCCGGGTGCGCCGCCGGTCGGCCCGCAGGTTGGCGCAAAGGTGCTGGGTCTCAACCCCAAACTGGTGTTCAGCCTGATGGCGGTGGCGAATTTTACCTGCTGCGTCCCCATGGCGATGCCGTCCGCGCATATGGTGGCCTTCTGCGGCGATCTTGGCATGGCGGCCTCGGCAGGGGCGGCGATGCTGTCGCTGCTGTTGGTCTGCGCCATGCTCAGCCGCCAGTTCTGGGGCTGGATGTCCGACCGCATCGGCGGGCTCTTGACGCTGCTGGTGTGCTCGGCGGCGCAGGCCGCTGCCATCGCCGGCTTCGCGCTGACGCAGGACGAGGCCGGCCTGTTCTTCGTCGCCGTCGCCTTCGGCCTCGGCTTCAGCGGTCTGATCCCAGCCTATGTGCTGGTCGTGCGGGAACTCTACCCATCCTCGCAGGCGAGCTGGCGCGTGCCCGTGCTGCTGCTCAGCGGCGGGAGCGGCATGGCCTTCGGCGGCTGGTTTGCCGGTTACATCTACGATTGGGCCGGCTTCTACGCGCCGGCCTTTACCACCGGTCTCGCCTTCAACCTCGTCAACTTCGCCATCATCGGGTTCCTGGTGGTGCGGTGGCAGGCATGGCGGGCGGGGATTTAACCGGGTGCAGTGGCGGGCCGCGTGTGGGGTCCGGCATGGCCTTAACGGTCATTTGGTGTAACTATCCACGGTCACTTGACGATAAGTGTAACGGTCATATAGTGTGGTCATTAACGGGCATTTAGTGAATATTATAACGGGCAAACTGTGAGAAAACTAAAGGGCATATCGTGGCACTTCTAACGGTCAATCCGTGAGACCATCTCGGAAGGGCGCCACATGGCCAAAACTAATGCGAATCTGCCAAGACATCTAATCCCAGAACTCGAGGAGGCCCTGGCAAGCTCCAGAATCGTCAATGTTATCGGTTCGAGACAGGCCGGCAAGACGACCCTGGTCCGCGACCTTCTCCAACGCGGATACTTCATCACGTTGGACGATGCCGCCACGCTGCGGGCCATCGAGTCGGACCCCGTCGGGCAGTTGACAAGCCTAGCCGCCGACCACAAGGGCGAAACCTTGATCATTGATGAGGCCCAGCGCTCGACAACGCTAGCTCTTGCGATCAAGGGCATCGTCGATACGAACCGCCGCATGGGCCAGTTCGTTCTCACCGGATCTTCCAATGTCTTCACCACTGCCACCGTGGCCGATTCTCTCGCCGGCCGGATGAGGACGATAAAGCTTTGGCCTCTGACGATCGCGGAGGTCAAGCGGGGGCAAGTCAGCAAGTTGCTCGACTGGGCGGTGGGAAGCGTCGTCAAGCTGGAGCAACTCGCCCGGCCTGAAAAACTATCGCGGCGGGACTACCTCGATCTTCTGATGGCAGGCGGATTTCCCGCAACGCGTGATCTGCCGCTCAGGCCCAGACAACGCCAGTATCGCGACTATGTCGACGCCGTGGTCGAGCGCGACGTTGCGGATGTCCTGCCCATCCGCAAGACGGACCAGCTTCGACGCCTGATCGATCAGATGGCTTCGCGCACCGGCGAGGAGATCAACGTCTCGGAACTGTCGCAAATCCTCGCGATCAAGCGCGAGACAGTCGAACAGTATCTCGACGTACTGATGCGACTGTCACTCGTTATCAAGCTCGGCGCTTGGACGTCAGGCGAAAGCAACCGCGAGATCAAGAACGCGAAGTTCCATTTCGTGGACACCGGAGTAGTTTGTGCGCTTCGCCGGTTCAACGCCTCGACATTCGAGCCTAGCGCAAATCCAACCGCACTCGGCGGCATTCTGGAGAGCTTCGTTTTCAATGAACTCCAGCGTGCCCTGCCGTTGCAGGAGCACGACTTCAGACTCTATCATTGGCGCAGCGCGGATAAGCGAGAGATCGATATTATCGTCGACGGTGGCACGCACCTCGTGGGGATCGAGGTCAAATCCTCCGCGACGGTTGGGAAGGACGATTTCAAGCATCTCGATTGGTTTGCTGATCGGGGGCCTGGGCGCAACCGGATCTTCACTGGGATCGTGTTCTACCTGGGCGAGAACAAGCTGAGCTTCGGCGATCGACGAGTGGCCCTTCCAGTCAGCATCCTGTGGGGCGAAGCGCCGGAGAAGTAACATACCACTACCGGCCAGCCGCTCGGGGATCGTCACACTACTGCCATTACTTCCGCCATCGCCCCCGGCGTCGGCGCGTTGCCCTCGTAGCGCGTGATGGCGACGAGGCAGGTGTGGGCGCTGCAACCTTGCGAGAACGCCGAGCTGCCGATGTCGTGGGTCAGCACGTTGGGGTTGCCGGCGATGTCCAGGGGCCCCTCGGCGGTCTCGAACGGTGTGTGCCAGGCCCCCGTCGGCAACACGGCAACGCCGGGACGCAGGGCTGCCAGCAGGCGCACGCCGGCCAGGCACCGGCCGCGGTCGTTGTGCAACAGGGCCGTATCGCCGTCTCGCAAGCCCAAGCGGCCGGCGTCATCGGGATTGATCAGCACCGTCTCGCGGCCGGCGGTCTTGAGCGCCTGGCTGGTACGGCCCCAGTCGAGCTGACTGTGCAAGCGGCCTTTTGGCTGCGCGGTCAGCAGATGGAAGGGGAAGCGGCGCGTCTCGGCCGAGCGCAGGTTCTCGGCCTTGGGGATCCAGGCGGGATGCGGCGGGCAGTCGGGCAGCGCCAGCTTGTCCAGCGTCGCACTGTGCAGCACGATCTTGCCGCTCTCGGTGTTGAGCTTGTGCGTCAGCGGATCGGTACGGAACTCGGCCAAATGCACGACGTTGCCGCGCGTGGGCACCTCGACCGAGCCCGCCTCCCAGAAGGCGTCGAAGTCCGGCAACGTGACCTGCAGGCGGCCGGCGGCGTCGGCGCGCGTTTCCTCGTAGAGATGGCGCACCCAGCCCATCTCGTCGCGACCTTCGGTGAACTGCGCCTCGACGCCGAGTCGGGCCGCGACAGCGCGCATGATGTCGTAGTCGGAGCGCGACTGGCCGAGTGGCGCCACGGCCTGGCGCATGGCGAAGATGTGGTCGGAGCGGCGTGAGCCGGCAATGTCGTTGCGCTCCAGCGAGGAGCAGGCCGGCAGCACGATGTCGGCGCGCTTGGCTGTCGCCGTCCAGGCGATGTCCTGCACGACGATGGTTTCAGGTCCCGCCCAGGCGCGCTCCAGGCGGGCCAGATCCTGGTGGTGGTGGAACGGGTTGCCACCGGCCCAGTAGATCAGTCGCGCATCGGGATAGCGGTGCATGCCGCCGTCGTAAGGGAAGAGTTCGCCGGGCTTCAGCAGCATGTCGGCGATGCGCGCCACCGGAATGAAGCTGGTGTTCGGCTTGGCGCCCTGGGGGAGTGCCGGCGGCTTGGTCAGCGCTTGCGGCGCGCCGAGCCCGCCGACCGAGGCGACGCCGAACGTTACGCCGCCCCCCGGTTGGCCGATCTGGCCGGCTACGCAGGCGAGGCCGACAGCTGCCCACCAGGGTTGCTCGCCGTGCAGCGCCCGTTGCAGGCTCCAGCTCATGGTGATCAGCGTGCGCTGCATCGCAATGTCGGTGGCAAGCGCGCGAATTTGCGCGGCGGGAATGTCGGTGATGGCGGCGGCCCAGTCCGCCGTTTTAGCCGTGCCGTCACTGGGCCCGCCGAGATAGGCGATGAACTGCTCGGCGCCGCTGCAGCAGCGATTGAGGAAATCCGTATCCTGCTTGCCTGCCGCGACGATCTCGCCGGCCAGCGCCAGCAACAGCGCACTGTCGGTGCCCGGCGCGATCGGCCACCATTCAGCACCCACCCAATCGGGGATGTCGTCGCGGCGCGGCGACACCAGGATGATGCGCACGCCCTTGGCCTTGATGCGGGCCAGGTTGTCCTCGAGGCAATGGCGCGCGATGCCGCCGGACTCGACTTGCGCGGTGCGCGGCGACAAGGACCCGAACACCAGTAGGATGTCGGAATGCGCCGCGCAGGTGTCGAGCCCGGTGGCGCGGCCGTAGAAGGAGGCATCGTCGCCCAGCACGTGGCGCATGATGACGGCGCCGGCGCCGACGCTGTAGGTTTCCACGTGCCCGGTGTAGCCGCCGACGCAGTTCATCAGCCGGCGCACCTGGCTCTGCGCGTGATGGAAGCGCCCCGCGCTGCCCCAGCCATAGGAGCCGGCGAAGATCGAGTCGTTGCCGTGGGTGGTGCGCACGCGGTCGATCTCGCTGGCGACCAGCCGCGTGGCTTCGTCCCAAGTCACCGGCACGTAGCGGTCATGGCCACGGCGCGACCGCTGGGCGGGGTCGTGCCGGCTCGCCATCCAGCCCTCGCGCACCATGGGCTGGAGAATGCGCACCGACGGATCGAGCCAGTCGCGCATCGATTGGATGATGGGAGAGGGCGCGGGATCGGCGGCGAACGGCTCGACGCCGACGATGGCGCCGTTTTCGACCAACACGGTAAAGGCGCCCCAATGGGCACAATGCGGGATGCGCTGCATATGGTCCGGTTCAGGTTGGGCCCGGGGCGTGCCGCTTCGCTGCCACCCGTGCCACATCAAAGCCGACCGGCGCCGGCCTGTCGAGGGGCGCGCGCGTTGCGTGGCGATGCGGGTGGGAGAGTCCGGGACGGCGGGGGAGGGGGTTCCGGGCAAGCAGTGGTGCGGATTGTGCCGCGGGTGACATCCTAGGGTCGCGTTCTGGTGCACAGGTGTCGCGTCAGGACTTGCCCCGGTCCTGGGGATGCCTACATTAGGGTCAACTCAACGGGTGCGGGCACCCATCACAAGGAGATACGGGATGAACGGCGAAGAGCGGCAACTGATCACCGACTTGTTCGATCGCATGCGCGGCGTCGGCGCGGTCGAGAAGGAACGCGAGGCGGAAGCTCTTATCAACCAGAGCGTGCGGCAGATTCCGGATTCGGCCTACCTGCTGGTGCAGTCCGTGCTGGTGCAGGAGAACGCCCTGCAGATGGCCAACGGTCGCATCGAGGAGCTCGAAGAGCGCGTGCGCCAGCTCGAGCAGCAGGCGCCGCGGCCGGCGCAACAGGGCTCCGGTGGCTTCCTCGGCGGGCTGTGGGGGGGAGGCGCGGCTGCCCGCAATCCCGCGCCTGCTGGGCGCAGCTCGGTGCCAGCCTTTGGCCAGGGCCGGCCCATGGGCGCCCCTCCGGCGGCCGGTGGCGGCGCCTGGGGCAGCGCCCCCGGCTATGGTCAACAACCGCCGCAACAGCAGGCATCGGGTGGCGGCAGCTTCATGAAAACGGCGATGATGACGGCGGCCGGCGTTGCCGGCGGCATGCTGCTCGCCAGCTCGATCTCGAACATGATGAAGGGCGACACCGCCAGCACTGCTGGTGGCGCATCGTCGGCGTCCAACGACCCGGCCTCCAGCCAGCAGGCCAGCAACGTCGGCTATGACGACGCCGACAATGATCCCGGCGCCGTGGATACCGCCGACGATGGCGGCAGCTGGGGCGGCGGCGACATCAGCGGCGGCGATATGGACGCCTGACGCAGTATCGCGGTGAGATTTGCAGGGCCGCATCAGCTTTCCTCCGCGGTGGGGAACGTCGATGCGGCCCTTGCCTTATGTGGTCGCGAACGGTGGCACGCGCCTCACGGCGCCTCGAGGATCAGCTTCAAGGCCACGGCGTTGTTGTGCGTCTCGTTGCGGGCGGCATAGAGCAGCGTCAGCGTGCTCTTGCGTGCCACTGCCCGGAGCTTGTCGAGGCTGGCTTGCGCGTCGGGCGCGGCCAGCTCCAGGCGGTAGGCGGCGACGAAGTCGTCCCATTGCCCGGCGTCATGGTCGAAGCGGCGGCGCAGCGCGCTGCTCGGCGCCAACGAGTTCGCCCAATCGTCGATGCGCGCCGCCTGCCGCGCAATTCCCCGCGGCCACAGCCGATCGACCAGGATGCGAACGCCGTCGGCGGCGCTGGCATCCTCATGGATGCGTTTGATCCGGATGGGCATCAGGGCCTTTCGCCGGGGTCTGACCCCATTGGCGCTAACATAGCTGCCGTCATTCCGGAAACGCGAGGCCACTTCGGCCGAGCGTTATCCGGAACCCAGCGTAAAAAGCGTGCGAAGCACACAATATTGCGTCCTTCGGACGATTCTTACGCTGGGTTCCGGCGCGCGTCGGCGCAAAAGGGCGCCTCCTTGGCCGGAATGACGACGTGAATTACTCTATCTTAGCGCGTATGGGGCTGACCCC
>CAZCGE010000107.1:0-35711 GCA_964498125.1 uncultured Devosia sp.
TCGGTACGCGTGGCAGCAGGGGGTAACGCATCCAGCCACAAGCGCGGCGACCCGGATAACGACGGTGTAATCCCGTCCTGCAATATCCGGGCGACAGATAAACCGGCCCGCGGGGCGGCCACACGCCGTCAAAAAAAAACAATTCCAGCGGCGCGTCGCCGCCCCGCTCCCTATCTGCTGGAGACCTGCATGCCGCGCACGCATGGACATGTAGCTACATCTTATGGCCGCGCGCTGCTTCAGGAACGCCCTCATGTCCTCGACCTTGTCCTGGTTACCGAACGGCAGCCACAGAGCTGTCGTCCAAGGACGCTTGACGAACTCCGACGCGAAACGTTCGAAAGCCGACGATTGGGCTCGACTGGAACCAACCGGGACTGGGCGGAGTTACGTAGTTGAGTCAATCTCCGCTCCTTTTGCGGGGCGCGACCCAACAGCAAGGTGTGCGAAGCTCCATGCCGCCGTTGATCATCCGAGGGAGAAGCCGAATTGCGAGGAGGAATGAGCGCCGCTTCGCCTCTGGCTGTGCCGCGTGCGGGCCCGGCATATTCGCGGCATGCCTGTTGATCCCCCAACCGCGGACCTGCGGCGTTGACGACAGGCACAGGCAAGCACACGCCTGCCGTGTTGCCTTGCCATCGCCGCGATTGTGCGATCCATGCTCGGCGTCGCAGGGTCGGCAGTGTCGTTTGACCGGTGGGGCGGCCTCGTGCTGTACCTGTCACCAATTGGGCATGATATGAACGGCAAGGAGCCGGAACGCATGACGATAACCCATTTTCTGCCGCGCGCTGCGATTCGTTGGCCATCCATCGTTTTGGCGGCCCTGCTGGCGCTGCCGCTTTTCATGAGCATGGCAACGCCGGCCCGCGCCGAGCATCCGACCGCATACATGCAGCGCGTCGCCAATGAGCTGATTGCCGCGCAACGGCTGGGTGGCGGGCAGGCTTTTGCCGCCGTTTTCCGCCGCCACGCCGATGTTCCCTGGCTCGGCACGTCGGCACTCGGCAACTATGCCCAGCGGCTGGCGGTCGCCGATCGGCCCAATTATTACAACGGCTTGATCAAGTTCATCTCGAACTACGCCGCCAAGGAGGCGCCGAAATATCCCGCCAAGCGGGCGATGGTCATGAGCGCGACCGAGGAGGGCGGCAAGGGCCTCTATGTCGACACCGTCATCGAGCTGGAAAGCGGCGAGACCTACGACATCCGCTGGTGGCTGACACGCCAGGGCACCACGTTCAAGGTGCGCGACGCCCAGGTGGTCGGCTTCTGGATGAGCCCGTTCCTGAAAAACCTGTTCGAAACCTATATCGCCGAAAACGGCGGCAATCCGCAGGCTCTCGTCGTCGCTCTCAACCGCTGAGGCCTGCTCGAGCGCTTTCCACTCGAATTGCATCAGGGGAAAGCGCTCCAGTCCTTTGTTTGTCGCATTTTCTACGCCAAACCGGTGCCCACTTTGGCGGAAAATGCTCTAGCCCTGGCACTTCACAGCCCGCCCTCGATGTGGCGTGGCCAGCGGCGGGGCAGGATGAAGATCACGTCGAAGCGCAGTTCATGCTCGGCATAGCGCCGGTTGCGTGCAATCCACATGTCGGCGGCGCGCTGGATGCGCAGCCGCTGGCGCGGCGTGACGGCGCTTTCCGCCGTGGCCGCATCGCGCCGGCGCTTGACCTCGACGAAGGCCACCAGCCGGCCGCGCTTAGCGATCAGATCAATCTCGCCGGCAGGTACGCGGAAGCGGCGGGCGAGGATGCGATAGCCGCGGCACAGCAGGAAAACCGCCGCGACCAGCTCCGAGGCCAGCCCGCTGCGGTAGCGGCGACGCCGTTCCACCGTCGACCCGCCTGCCCCATTGGTCTCGCGCCTGCGCATCACTGGTCCTGCTTCAGGCCAAGGCCAATATCGTAAACACGCTTGCGCGAAACCCCCAGGGCTTCCGCCACCGCGCGGGCGGCGTCACGCAGCGAAGCATCGGCCAGAGCCGCGGCAAGGTGTTCGCCGATCACGGCATCCGAGACGTCAGCGGCAAGTACCGCGGGCGGCGCTACCAGGATGACGATCTCACCCTTGAACGTTCGGCCCGCGGCCAGCTCGGCCAGCTCGGCCAGCGTGCCGCGCAGCGCCTCCTCGTGCAGCTTGGTCAGCTCGCGGGCAAGCACGGCCTGGCGCCCGCCAAGTCCGCTGGCCAGATCAGCAAGGCAGTCGCCTACCCGGCTCGGCGCCTCGAACAGCACCAGCGTGGCGGCGGCATCGGCCAAGGCCGCGATGGCCTCCCGCCGCGCCGCCGACTTGGCCGGCAGGAACCCCGTGAACAGGAACCGGTCGCTGGGCAGGCCCGACGATGTCAGCGCCACCAGGACGGCCGATGCGCCCGGCACGCTGATCACCGCATGGCCAGCCTCGATGACCTCGCGCACCAGCTTATAGCCCGGATCGGAGATCAGCGGCGTTCCTGCGTCCGAAATCAAGGCGATACGCGCGCCGCGTGCCAGCTCGGCGAGAATGCGCGGCCGCTCGGCCTCGGCGTTGTGCTCGTGATAGGAGCGCAGCCGCTGGCGGATGCCGAAGGCGGAGAAAAGACCGCGGCTGTGGCGGGTGTCCTCGCAATACACCACGTCCGCGGCTGCCAGCACGGCCAGCGCCCGCAGCGTGATGTCGCCGAGGTTGCCGATCGGTGTCGCCACCACGTAAAGCCCGGGCGCCAAGGGTTGGGCCAGCAGCCCGGCCAGGCGAGTGGCCACGGAGGCGCCAAGCCGGCCTTCGGCTGTGCCAGCTGGCGCTGTCCCGGCATCGCCGGACACCCAGTCGTCCTCGTCAGCCATGCCAATCCTTTGTGTCGCAGATGCTGGCGGGCGCCGGGCGCGTTGCACCGCAGGCACGCCCACCCATTCTCACTCCATACAGCCGTTTGCCGTCCCCGGCAGCAAGGTCTATGACTGCAAGCTGACAGCAGAAGGTGCAACATGCCGTCGATGCTCTACTACCTGACGTTCCTGGCGGCGGCTGCCGTTTTCGTCGTGCTGGTGCTTGGCATCCTCAATCTTGCCCGCAATCCCAAGGTTGTGGATGATGCGACCGGCGCATCGCCGCCGCGTCAGACCAACCTCAGCCAGCAACTGATGCGTTGGCGCGTGGCGCTGCAGTTTCTGGCCATCATCATCATCATGTTGACGCTCTACATGACGCGCTGAACATGACGCGCCGACCCTCGGATAAGCGATCGCAGCCATGGTTGTCCTGAACAAGATTTACACACGCACCGGCGACGATGGCACCACGGCGCTCGGCAGCGGCGAGCGGGTGCCCAAGCAGGCCGTGCGCATCGCCGCCTACGGCACGGTCGATGAAACCAACGCGACAATCGGCATGGCGCGCATTCACTTGGCCGGTGGGCATCAAGAGGTCGATGCCATGCTGCAGCGCATCCAGAACGATCTTTTCGACCTGGGCGCCGATCTGTGCGTGCCCGAACGTGGCGAGGCGCCCGAGCGGGAGCGCTTGCGCGTCAGCCATGCGCAGGTGGATCGGCTCGAGCGCGAGATCGACCATCTGAACGGCGAATTGCAGCCGCTGCGCTCGTTCGTGCTGCCTGGCGGCTCGCCGGGCGCCGCCGCGTTGCACGTGGCGCGTACCGTCTCGCGGCGTGCCGAGCGCATCATGGTGGAGCTGGCGGCCAGTCCCAACGAGCCGGTCAGTGCCGCGGCGTTGAAATACATCAACCGGCTGTCGGATTTCCTGTTCGTGGCCAGCCGCTATGTCAATGACAAGGGTGCCAACGACGTGCTGTGGGTGCCCGGCCAGAATCGCTGATGGTCCTGGGCCGTCATTAGAGCATTTTCCGCCAAAGTGGGCACCAGTTTGGCTTGGAAAATGCGACAAACAAAGGACTAGAGCGCTTTCCCCTGATTCAATTCGAGTGGAAAGCGCTCTAGCCGGACTGTCGCGCCACGGCGCGCAATCGCCACATGTCGGTGATGTGCTGAGTTAGCCGTGTGTGATTTCTTTGCCGTCAGCGCTTGCGTGAGGTTGCCGCCATGTTCGTGCCCGTCTGGGATGAAAATCCGCTGCGCTCGATTTCCTTCCAATTCGTCAATGTCGCGCTGATCATCATCAGCGTGGCGGTCTACATGCTGGAAGTCTCAGGCATGTCGGAGCAGGCGATCGCCAGCTTTGCGTTGGTGCCGCGCGAGCTGTTCCAGGCCGGCCTGCTCGGCGGCGCGGTGGCGCCCTCGAGTGGTGGGATCGTTGTGCCGGAGCGCTACACGCTGATGTCCTACATGTTTTTCCATGGCGACATCCTGCACCTGGGGGGCAACATGGTGTTCCTGTGGGTGTTCGGCGACAACATCGAGGACGCGCTCGGGCACGTGAAATACCTGGTGTTTTACCTTCTGTGCGGGATTTTCGCCGGCCTAGCCCATGCCTGGCTGCAGCCGACCTCGACCGTGCCGCTGATCGGCGCCAGCGGGGCCGTTGCCGGCGTGATCGCCGCCTACATCATGCTGCATCCGCGCGTGCGCGTCTGGGTGCTGGCGCTGCGCATCATCCCGCTGCGCCTCAACGCCATGATCGTGCTCGGCCTGTGGATCGCAACGCAGCTCGTCATGGTGATGCTGCCGCAGACCGACGCGGTGGCGTGGTGGGCGCATCTGGGTGGCCTCGCCGCCGGCGCGGTCCTGGTCGTCTTCCTGCGCCGTCCCGGCGTGGCGCTGTTCGACAAGGGCTTGAGCGGGGCGTGAGAAGCCGGGCACGGCTCATCCCGGCCTTCGACAGGCGCCCAAGGCACTGCAATGGCCGTCCTCGCCTGGCAAGTTCGCCAGCCTTTTTCGGCGCTTCTAGGATTTTGGCTCGGCATCGTCCTGCAGGCGCACTAGCACGGCGCCGTCCTCGACCTGCTCGCCGGTCCTGACCAGGACCTCGGCCACCACGCCGTCTCGGGGTGCGGACAAGGTGTGCTCCATTTTCATGGCTTCGACAACGATCAGTGGTGCGCCTTTCCGCACACTGTCGCCGGCCATGGCAGCCACCACCTTGACCAGCCCGGGCATCGGCGCAATCAGCCGATCCTCGCTGGCGGCGGCATCGTCCTTTTCACTCAGTCGATCGGTCAGGTCGAATGTCACAGCCGCATCTCCGACGAAAACGCTGATCTGTCGCGCGCTTTCAACGACAATGGCCTCCAGCGCATTGCCGTCGATATCGAGCAGCACGCGCAGCGGATCGGTTGCGTGCGCCTGCCCACGCGATCGCACGGCCACGTCCACACGCTCACCGCCCGTCAGCACGCGATAACGGCCAGTTTCCAGGCTGAGGATTGTGACGTCGTACTCTTCATTGCGCCATGTGAGATGCGCGAATTGGCTCGCCTCGCTCCACTGCCGCCAACCGACCAGTGTCGACCATGGGTCGTGTCCCGACGGCTGCCGCAGCACGCCCAGTGTCGCCAGCGCCCCGACCGCCACCGCGATCGGCGAGGGTTGGCGGGCCGCCGCCAACGTGGCGATCTCGCGCTCGATCAGGCCGGTATCGACATCGCCGGCCGCGACGTGGGCATTGCGGCTCAAGGCCTCGAGAAAAGCCACGTTGGTGACCGAGCCCACCGTGCGCGTCTCCCGCAGTGCCCGCGTCAACTTGTTGAGGGCGACGGATCGGCTTGGACCATGCACGATGACCTTGGCGATCATCGGATCGTAATAGGGCGTGATGGCGTCGCCCTGGCGCACGCCGGTGTCGACCCGGGCCAGGTCGAACGGCAGGTGCAGATAGGTGAGCCGTCCGGTCGCCGGCAGGAAACCCTTTTCGACGTCCTCCGCGTAAATGCGCGCCTCGAAGGCATGGCCGTCGATGGCGAGTTCGGACTGCCGCAGCGGCAGCGGCTCGCCCGACGCGACCCGCAACTGCCATTCGACCAGGTCCAGCCCGGTGATCGCCTCGGTGACTGGATGCTCGACCTGCAGCCGCGTGTTCATCTCCATGAAATAGAACCGGTCAGGCCGCAATCCGTCGGAGGCATCGACGATGAACTCGACGGTGCCGGCGCCGCGATAGCCGACGGCAAGCGCGGCATCGACCGCCGCCTTGCCCATCGCCTCGCGCATCTCAGCCGTCATGGCCGGCGCCGGCGCCTCCTCGATCACCTTCTGATGGCGCCGTTGCAAGGAACAATCGCGCTCGAACAGATGCACGGCATGGCCGTGGCAATCGGCAAACACCTGCATCTCGATGTGGCGGGGCTTGGCGACGTATTTTTCCACCAGCACGTGATCGTCGCCGAAACTCGACTTGCCTTCGCGTTGGGCGCCTTCGAGTGCCGCCCTGAACTGCCGGGGGTCGTCGACGCGGCGCATACCCTTGCCGCCGCCGCCGGCGCGCGCCTTGATCAGCACGGGAAAACCGATCCGCTGCGCCTCCTTGGCGAGGAAAGCCACGTCTTGCTTGCCGCCATGATAGCCCGGCACCACCGGCACGCCCGCCGTTTCCATTAGCTGTTTGGCGGCATCCTTCAGCCCCATGGCGCGCATCGCCGAGGCGGGAGGGCCGATGAAGACCAGTCCAGCGGCCTCGCAGGCTTCGACGAACACCGGGTTCTCGGACAGGAAGCCGTAGCCTGGATGCACCGCGTCGGCGCCGGCGCGCTTGGCGGCCGCGATGATGGCGGCGATGTTCAAGTAACTTTCGGCCACCGGTGGTGGGCCGATCCAGTAGGCCTCGTCGGCAAGGGCCACGTGCATGGCGTCGCGATCGGCATCCGAGTAGACCGCGAGGGTTGCCGCACCCAGCCGCTTGGCCGTTCGCATGACGCGGACGGCGATTTCACCACGGTTGGCGATCAGGATTTTCTTGAACATGCCTGCCTCTTCTCCCCCGCCCGCCCATGGCGAGAGGGCCCGCTCCCGAGTCGCGGGTCGAGAGGCGGATTGTAAGCAGGCTTGCAGTCTTGCGCCACTGCACGCAACGGCCAAGCGTGCGCAAATTGCGCTGCCGCGGACAGTTGCGGCCGGGGTCTCGAGCCGCCAGTGTCGCACGCGGACCATGGTCCATCTTGCGCCTTAACAGTGGGTACCGCGCTGGCGTATGTTGGCGCGGGGCGGCGACGTGGCCAGAACCAGCGGGTTACTACAGCGCAAGGGCGACAGACTCATGGCGGGGCGAGACAGGCTGCATTTTTTCTTCCTCAACATGGGCCATTTTCTCGATCACCTGATGATGCTGGTGTACGCGACGGTCGCAGCCCTAGCCTTGTCGCGCGAATGGGGGATGAGCTACGCCGAGCTGGTGCCGTACGCCACGCCGGGGTTCATCGCTTTCGGCCTGTTCTCGCTGCCGGCAGGCTGGCTGGCCGATCGCTGGAGCCGGCATGGCATGATGGCCGTGTTCTTCATCGGCATCGGCTTGGCCTCGATCGCCACCGCCTTCGCCAGGACACCTGTGGAAATGGGCACGGGCCTGTTCGTCGTCGGCGTGCTGGCCGCCATCTACCACCCGGTCGGCCTCGCGATGGTTGTGCAGCAGTTCGCCAAGACCGGCATGGCGATCGGCATCAACGGCATCTGGGGCAATCTCGGCGTCGGCAGCGCCGCACTCCTCACTGGGTACTTTATCGATCACGGCGGCTGGCGATCGGCGTTCATCCTGCCAGGTATCGTGTCGCTCGCCGTCGGCATCGCCTACACGCTGATATTTCGCCAGAACATCCTGGCGCCAATGCATAAAGTGGTGGCGAACCCTGGCGCGCCCGTGGACGCTCGGCCGCAAGACCCCACCAGGCGCACCGCCCTGATCCGGCTGACGGCGATCGTTTTCTTCACAACAGCCGTTTCCAGCATCATTTTCCAATCGACGACCTTCGCGCTGCCGAAAGTGTTCGACGAGCGGTTGGCCGGCATCGCCGGCTCGGCGACGCTGGTCGGCTGGCTCGCCTTCCTCGTCTTCGCCTTGGCGTCGCTCGCCCAGCTGGTGGTTGGCAGTCTGCTCGATCGGCTGGGGCCGCGACCGGTTTTTCTGGGCGCCGCGGCGCTGCAGGTGGTGTTCTTTGCGATGATGCCGGGCCTCATCGATTGGGCCGCGCTATTGGTTGCCATCGCCTTCATGTTGGGCGCGTTCGGCCAGATCCCGATCAATGACTATATGATCGGCAAGATGGCCAAGAGCGAGCTGCGCGCCTCGGTCTACGGGCTGCGCTATCTCGTCAGCTTCGTGGCGCTGGCGTCGGCCTTGCCGTTCATTGCCTGGATTCACAAGGATTGGGGTTTCGACACGCTGTTTTACGTGCTGGCAGGCGCGGCGATCGTGATTTTCCTGGCTGCCAGCCTGCTGCCCGTCAAGTTGCCCGAAGCGGACGCGGCGACGGCGAGGTAGCGGTGTCGCAGCCTGCAGCCAATTCAGCGCCGCACGGGGAAACGGCGGGCGCGCAAATAGGAACGGCCACCAGGTGCGGCAGCACCGGGTGGCCGTTTTGACTAAACCGGATGCAGGATTGGCATCCAGAATGAGCTTAGTTCTTGCCCAGCTCCGTGGCCACGGTCTCGAACGTGCTCTTCAGAGAGTCACCGACCGTGGTGACCGCGGCGATGATCACGACGCTGATGAGGGCGGCGATAAGGCCGTACTCGATCGCGGTGGCACCGGACTCGTCCTTGATAAAGCGAGCGAACAGATTCTTCATGACTAGTCTCCCAACTCGAGTGTTTGCGCTTAGCAGTTGAGCCCGACTGAGGAACCGCCCTCATGTCTGAACTGCACAGACTTTACCCGCATGGCCATTAAAGCCGAGTTAAAGTCGAGAAAATTTCAAATAACTCGAATATAATTTTATTCATATTTCAGAAACAATGAGGATTAATACTAATTTATTTAACATATTGCCAATAAATGGTATGAATATATCGGTGAATATTAAGTTATTTTCTGTGTCACCTGAATAAATCATCATGCCGATCTCCACGCAAGTACTGTATAAACCTGATAATTACTTTTTGTATTAAAAGAAAACTCCGCGATGAAATAAGGCAGGTGCGGCGGTCCTGGCATCAAATTGCTGGTTGGACACTGTCACACTACCAGCCATGGCCTTTGCGAATACACCAGCCTGAGCCGCCGCCGGGTGCTCTGGCCCGTGCTGAGTGGCCTTGGCGCGGAACAAGGTGAAGACCCGCGGCGGCACTCATGGGGACCGACCGGCCACGAACGGTGCTGTCGTTTGCAATTCGTTCATCAATTCCTGGATTAATTGGGGGTAAGGGCACCATCCCATCGAAGGATACGATCTCATGTTGCCATCCACAATTCCCTCGACCTGCGGCAAGCTTGTCAAAACGCTCATCGCCGGGGCGTTGGCCGTTACGGCCGCCCTCGCGGCGGCGCCAAGTCCGGCCAGCGCCAAGGACGTGATCGTCCGCTTTGACCAGGTGACCTTGATCAAGCTGCCCAAGCCGATATTCGAGGTGGTCATGGGCAACCCCTCGATCGCCGACGTCACGGTTCAGGGCGGCAACATGCTCGTGGTGACGGGCAAGTCGTTTGGCGTCACCAACATCATAGCGCTCGACTCCGACCGGAACATCATCCAGGACCAGCGCATCACTGTTATCCGCGATGAGGCGCGGTCTCTGGTGGTGCTGCGAGGGGCGTCTCGCTTGTCGTACAATTGTTCACCGCATTGCATTCGCACTCTGACGGTTGGCGATGACCCGCAAGCCTTCGAGGATCTTGCCAAGAACACCGAAAAGAAAATCAAGCTTGGCGATTCCACGACTGATCATGCGGCCCAATCCGCACAATAAGACAATGGCGCCGTAGCACTGTGCCGGCTGATCGGCCTGTGCCCTGGCCAACATGGGGCCCTGGCCAACATGGGCCCTGGCCAGCATGGGGCCATGGCCGGCTTACGGCCGGTGGATTGCGGCCCGCGAAGCAGAGTTCGCAGAAGTGTATTTCGAGTTTTTGCGATAACCTCTGCTGAAACAAAACGCTCTGGCGGGCACAGTGCGCCGTGCCCGCCGATAGGCGTTGCTCAGAAGAAGTCGAAGCTGTTGATCCCGACCGTGGCATTGGCATTGGCATTGACGAGCCCATCAGCACCAGCTCGCCTGCATCAATTTCTGCCGTACCGCCCGCGGCTTGGATCCACTGATAGAGCACGAAGGCGTTGCCGCCGACGTCGGTATCGTTGAGGACCAGCTGCGCATTCTCGCCGACGGCGGCGCCGGTGATGTTGAACTCGACGTTGAAGGCCGCTGCAACAGTCGACAGGTTGAAGAAGTCCACCGCAAGCACGCTTCGCCACCCGCGGCACTCCCCGTTCTGACAAAAAGGTCACGCGATAAATCGTTGATTCGGTCTCATTTTTAACGCATTGGAATGAGGTCGTGCGTGAACGCCCTATCGCGGCGGTCCAAGCTCAGACTTCGGCTGGTGCACTGACCAGAACCTTCGATCTGAAGAAAAAACACCAAGACTTCGCGTCCCGTTTCTGGACACGTCCTCCCGTGCCCACAAGGGTCCGAGGTCTAAGCGGTGGCGGTACCTAGCGGCGGCTACGGCCTGTGACAAAGGTACCGGTTGTTGCTGCGGCGCGGTGGCTCGCTGCGATGGGAATGAACTCGCAAAATGCCCGCACAACGGGACAATTACCGTCTAGTGCCGCAACGATTTTGAGAAACATTCAGCGTGGTGCGCGCACAGATATTGGTATGCGCGGCGCGCATTCCCCCCAAGCTGTATTGACAATATCACGCCGTGCGCCTGGTGCACTCGGTTCGTGAGCAGATCGTCTTTGTGCGGCAGAACCGTGACCGTTGCGTCACTCCTCGAAAGCCCGCACCATGACGAACAGTCCACCAACGATCGTGATCGTCGCATAGGTGTAGCTGAGCATTTCGATCATTTTCACTCCTCACTGGCGACGCGAGCGCCAATACGCAGGTCGACCGAGCATGCTGACTGAACATCTTGTAATGAGGTGGGCCGGACCTGAGGAGGCCCGACCCACCCAATGACGTCCCGTCGACGATACGCAGTCAATAACCGAGACGTTGAGCGCCGTCTGGACCAACGCGGGGACATGGGAACCAGACAACGCACTCAAACGAACAACGTGCCGCCAGCTAAATTATTCCACCGCGTGGCATTTTTGCGCCGCTCCTGCAGGGGTTGGCCGAATTCAGCGGTCGCCACGCCGCCGCGAAATGCCATGGGAGTGATAGCGCGGCGGGGCTCGGGCTGGCGCCGGACTGGTGCAGGCGCATGCTTTTGAACAGTGCGAACATTATGACTGCACAAAAGTGTGTTAAACTATATTTCTACTGCACAAATTGACTTGATCCCGCCGCAATTTCGGCCTTCCTTTGACACGCGAGCCGCTGCACTCGGCGGCCTTGTGTAAATGTCAGGCGACCGCGTGAAAAAAGTACTCTGAGCTTCAGCAAATCCTGGCAAGTCGCGTCGCGATGGGGTAAGCTCAGTCGTTGCTACGGGAAGGGGTCGGTTTTCATGCCGATGGGGCTGCATTCGCGGGGTTCTGGCCGCAGGTCGCGCGGGTTGGCGTGGCGCGCGCCGTCGGTCTGCGCGCGTGCGGGCCTTCTCGGCGGATCGTTGCTGGTCGGCGCGGCGACCCTGGGCGCCCTCTGGGATGTGGCCACTTCCGGCGGATGGATGGCTTCCGCCAATGCCCACTCGACAAACAGCGGCAGCGGCAGCACCAGTAGTGGTAGCGGCAGTTCTGGTGGTGTCAGCACCGGCAGCGGGACATCCAGCACCACTAGCACCACCTACAAGAGCGACGGCGGCAGCACATCCGGGTCGGGCAACTCAGGCAGCGGCAGCTTTTCCAGCGGCAGCAGCGCCGGCGGTAGGGGCTCCGAACGGACAAGCGATGGCGAAGGCCTGGCGAAGAAAGAAGCGTCCGAGCTTGCGAAATTGCTCGACGACGATGAGCCACAAAGCAAGTTGAAGCGCGATAAATCCGGCATCGGGACGGACCAGAAGAGCGGCGGTGGCGCCAGCAGCCAGAAGAGCAAGCCGCCGGAGACTCTTGAGCAACTGCTGAAGTCCAAGACTGGCTCCCCCACCGCTGGGCAGCCTGCGGCCAATCAGAAAACAGTCAAGCCGCTGCCAGTTACGCCACCAAATAAGTTACTGCCAGCAAGCGCCGGGCGCGGCATCGCACCGGAGCAGATCGGCAACCAGACTCACGCGCCAAACGAAGTGCTCGCCGTCAATCTCAGTGACGGTGGGCTGCATCGAGCGCGGGCGCTGGGTTTTGAGGTGAAGCAGCAGGTCTCGCTGTTGCAGTTTGGGTTAACCCTGACGCAGTTGCTTGCGCCGCCGGGCACGGACGCAGCGCAGGCGGGCGCGATGCTGGCAAGCAAATTGCCGGCTGATCAGTTCGCTTTGAACAGCATCTACCGCATCTACAAGCCCGCGAACAAAAGCGCGGCGCGGGAAACCCAGCGCACCGCGCCGGCGGCCCGTCCTGGCTTCGCCGCGCCCTGCAGGGACGATCACTGCGCCGGCCGTGAGCTGATCGGCTGGAAGGACAGTCTGGCAAATTGCAGTCAGAACCTGCGCATTGGCATGATCGATACCGGCGTCGATCATGAGCACCCCGCCTTCGCGTCGGCCAAACTGAACCCGAAGAGCTTCATCCCCGAGGGCGGCACCCCGGCGCCGACCTGGCACGGCACGGGCGTTCTGGCGCTGATGGCCGGCGATCCGCACGGCGGCACGCCCGGTCTGGTCCCGAAGGCTGATTTCTATGTCGCCGGCATTTTCTTCAGTGACGGTGCCGGCGATTTCGCGACGGATACGGTCAGTCTGCTCAAGGCCCTGCATTGGATCAGCGAGTCCAAAGTCAAGCTGGTGAATATGAGTTTCTCTGGGCCAAGAGACGAGCTGGTCGAGCGAGAAATCGCGAGGATGAGTGACAAAGGCGTGGTCTTTGTGGCGGCAGCGGGCAATGAAGGCCCGACCGCGCCCCCGAGCTATCCGGCCGCCTACAAGCAGGTGGTTGCCGTGACGGCGGTGAACAAGGATCGGCGGAATTATCCTCAGGCCAATCGCGGCGACCACGTCGATGTCGCGGCACCGGGCGTGGACGTCTGGACGGCGGTGCCGGGCCAGAAGGAAGGCTACTATTCCGGCACGTCGTTTGCGGCGCCTTATGTGACCTCGGCCCTGGCGTCCATCTATGACGGTAGGGCCGGTACCGCCAAGCAAGACCTGCTCGGGCGGCTCGAGATTGCTGATCTGGGCCCACCCGGCCATGACCCGATTTATGGCCGCGGATTGTTGACGGCGCCCAGCGCTTGCCGTGGGGCGCCAGTGCCGGCCACTGCTGGCGT
Source organism: uncultured Devosia sp. (assembly GCA_964498125.1). Taxonomy (GTDB): domain Bacteria; phylum Pseudomonadota; class Alphaproteobacteria; order Rhizobiales; family Hyphomicrobiaceae; genus CAMDBL01. Next base: position 13,344 of record CAZCGE010000107.1, read on the forward strand.
AACGCCGCCCAATAGCTGGCAGACCAGCGTCATGGGTGTCGGCGCGCGATCCTCGTCGACGATCCCAGCCGGCTTCAGATAAGAGCGCGCGGCCCTCGTCGGATCAGCACTCTGGTATGATCTTGCCGTCTGCCTAGGTCCTTGGCAGGGCGACCCTTCGCAATGCGTGCGGAAACACCGTTTTCCGCCCGGCGGCGCCGGGCGTGCGAAGCAGCCGGGATCTTCCCCGGTCGCCGTTGGATCGCCGTCATGAGTCTGCACCGGGTGAAGATCCCGGATAACCTCGCCGCTCCATCGCGCGCATCAGTCAGCGCCTCGCACGGCGCGGTTTCCGGGAAGGCGGGTGGAGGAGTTCAGGGACGGTTGGGGAGGGATGGCGCTTCTCCACTTCCTTCGCTTTCCCGGCACAAGCGCAAGCATTGACGTGCGAAAAAACCCTCGAACGCGCGTGGCGTTCGAGGGGCAAAGACCGTTGGCCGGATGCGGCGCTCTAAGTCGGCTTTACTATGGGCGCCACTGCCGGTTGATCAGCGCGGCCTCTTCGGCGGCACCGAATGCATCGCCTTCCATCAGGCGATCAACCATGGCGGCCACCGTGGCGTTGGCGTCACCGGCGGGGACGATGCGCTCACCGGCGCTCGCGCGGCCAGCCACCGGCGTATGCATCTGCACCCGCCAGTTGCCGCCCTCATCGCGGCAGCCAATTCCGGCGTAATGGGTGCCGTCCTGCACCTTCAGCTCGTATTGCCGGCAGAATCCTTGGCTCTGGCTCTTGAACGTCAGCCGTGTCCTGATCGTCGCCGCGGCTTCGCCGGTGCCGTTCGATACGACTGGCGTGCCGCTGCCAGCCGACTCCAGGGCCCGGCGCAGCGCACCTTGGGCCAGGATGACGCCGTTGCTGACGACGGTATTCTGCGCCAGCTCCGCGCCTGGTGAGCGACTACCGGTGCTTTGCAGAGCCCAGCCAACGCCTGCTCCAACCAGCAGGACCATCGAATAAGCCAGCGCCATCGACGGACGCGGCAACAGCGACGCCATGGCAAGTCGCACTTTATCCGCCAGAGTGACGTGCAACTTGGCCATTGGACGCTTGGTCGTGCCAGTTGAATGGCCATATCTCTCGATCAGATCGATGAAGTGCCGCGGTACCGGCTCATCCATCGGCTTGCGGAAATGTCCAGCCAGGCACGTGCCTGTTGCCGCGAACACTTCGAAACGGGCGCGCACGGCTGGCTCGCTGGCGAGTGTTGCCTCGATCCGGGCACTCTCGTCCCTGTCGAGCTGGCCATCTGCATAGGCCATCAGCATTTCATTTGATATTGCGACCACGGGGCCTCTCCAACTCAACGATTTCCGCGCTCGGCGCTTCGCCATAGGTGGCGATGTACAGTGCACGTCGCGCGCGAGCCAACCGACTCATAATAGTGCCGACTGGTACATCCAATATCTCCGCGGCTTGCTTGTAGGAAAGTCCATCAATGCACACCAGCGCGATCAGGACCCTTTGATCTGGCGGGAGCTTGGTGATCGCCTCGGAGACTTCGCTCAACGCGAGCCTGCTCTCCGTTACGTTGCGACCGTCGTCACCCGCTAAATCCTGTGCCGTATCGATATCTACGATTTCTCCCCTAACCTTCAGTGCCCGGATGCGGTCGAACCAAATGTTCTGCGCTATTCTGTACATCCAGCTATCAAGGCGGGTTCCTTGCTCCCACTGATCAAGCCGCGACAGCGCCCTCACGCACGTTTCCTGAACTAAGTCGTCGCCACGGTCCATGTCGCCGGTCAACGCGAACGCAAACCGCCGCAGGCGTGGTAACAACTCAACGATCTGGTACCCTACGTCATCCGTCACGTGGATGCCCTTCGTCTATGAATGAGAACGTGCCAGGACCGATCTTAGTCCAGCCACAATCTAAACTTCCAGAGGATGCCGAGTTCCCACGCTCAAAGTGTATCAATTCAGCACCATCTGGCTTCGCCCACGCTCGTGCGCGCGCCTGCCAAAATAGGTCTGCCAGAACTCGAGCCAATATATAAGAGGCAAAATAATATTTTGGCTTATGGGGAATAAGGGGCGACTTGACCCGTTGTCGTATCAAGCTGGGGGGCAAGAAGATCAGGCCTCAGACACCTGATCTCCAGCATGTCGGCTTGGTATACTGGTTGGTACGTTTTCGTACCGTGCTCTTGCGTTCTTCGGGGCTCCCCGCACCGAAAGAATGAGTAAGGCCCAGGAATGCCGCGCGCCGGCCTAAGGCAAGACGAGAGTGTCCCGCACCACTCTCGTCTTGCCCTTACTGCGTTCTGGGCACGCCATCGCGACCCATTGAACAGTGATCGGCCAATCTCGCCGTCGGCCAGTCTCTCTATCAGCGGGTCTCGCCTTCGCGCCCTCGATAGCGATCGAGTTTAAAGCCGTAGCCCGCGGTCTGTTGCTGCTGCGTATCGGCATGGCGCCAACTGCTTTCCCCTCGCCCCGAGCTGTGATTGAGCCGCGCTCAGGCGGACATCGGTTTTGCCGCTGTACTGCGTTCGAGCAAAAGCGCTAAGATGTCGACGGCGAAGTCGCGGCGCGGCACTACAGGCCTCGTGTCGTGTGGCCTGCATGCGCCGGCGGCCGGCAAGGCAAAGTCCTATGTTCGAAGTTCCAGAGATGGTTCTGCTGGTTGTCGGGCTGCTGGTGCTTGTGCTGGTTGGCGTGCATGTGGCGGTGGCACTCGGCGCCGTGGCTGTCATTGCGATGTACCTGATGCATAGCGATCTTTCGGTTATCGCCACCTTCATGGCGATCTCCGCGTTCGAGGTGATCCGCGAGTATGTCCTGGCGGTCATTCCCTTGTTCATGCTGATGGGCGAACTGCTGGCCAGATGCGGTGCGGCGCGTGACGTTTTCTCCCTGGCGACGCGCCTTATGCGGCGGCTGCCGGGCCGCATTGCACTGACCACCGTCGTTGCAAACGCTGTATTTGCGTTCGTCACCGGCGTCAGCATCGCCGCGGCGGCTGCATTCTCGCGCATTGCCTGGCCGGAGATGAAGCTGCGCGGCTACGACGCCGAATTCGGTCTGGGATGCATCGCTGGAAGTGCGTGCCTCGGCATGCTGATTCCGCCGTCGGTGCTGATGATCGTCTGGGCCGTCGTCACCGAGACCAGCATTGGCGACCTGTTCATGGCCGCAATCGTCCCGGGTTTGCTCGTTACCGCACTTTTTTGCGTCTACATCGTCACCGCCGCCCGCTTGGCGCCGGAGCGGGTCGGAGAAGGCCTGAGGCCACGCTCGGTCGGCGCCGCGGCGATGCCGCCGCTGTTCGAGGACGATATCCCAGACGATCGTAATTTGCCTGCCGCCCCGACGTTGAGCGTCATCCTCGTGCTGGCCCTGATGCTGGGCCTGCTGCTGGGCATCTGGCGCGGCGTTTTCACGCCAACCGAAGGCGGCGGCGTCGGTGCGGTTCTGGCCCTTTTCGTCGCCAAGGCCAGGGGACTGACCCCCGAGGATATCCTGGATGCCGTGTTGGCGGTTGGCCGCACCTGCGCTCCGCTGCTGTTGCTCTTGGTGTTCGCGCAGATCTATACGCGGGCCCTGTCGATGACCGGCGTCACTGGCGTGCTCAAGACGCTATTTCTCGACTCTGGGCTGGGGCCCTGGCAGGTGCTGATGCTGATGGTGGCGATCTGGTTCGCCCTCGGCTGCATCGTCGACTCGATCCCGATCATTGTGCTGACGGTGCCGGTGTTTCATCCGGTGGCGACGGAACTGGGCTTTGATCCGGTCGCGTTCGCCATCCTCGGCATCATCGCCATCGAGACCGGCCTGCTGACCCCGCCGTTCGGCTTGCTGGTCTACACGGTCAAGGCCGCCCTGCCCGACGACGAGGTGACGATGGGCCAAATCTTTCGCGGCGCCACGCCTTATTGGATCTGTCTGCTGCTCGTCATCGTCATCATTGCTGCCTTCCCGGCGACGGCAACATGGCTGCCAAATCTGGGGCGATAGCTCATTATTGTGTAACGCAGTGCGATTGACGGGGGCGCTGCCAGGGGTGATGATCGCGCGGCCGAAGCGGCTGTGGACCACGCTGCACGGCATCGAGGAGCGAAGCGACCGCGAAAGGTATTACGCGTGACGATCGACGTGCCCCGCTCCGCCGTCTCCGCCGCTGCCCCCGTGGCCGCCAGCGGCACACCTGCATTAGCCGCCTCCGTTGGCACGCCTGCATCAGCCGCCTCCGGCGGTAGGCCGATGATCGACATCGCCCACGTCGACAAGACGTTCATCACGGTGCGCAACGAGCGCATCCACGCTCTCTCCGACATCAATCTCAAGGTTGCCGACCGCGAATTCGTCACCATCGTCGGCCCCTCCGGCTGCGGCAAGAGCACACTGCTGAAGATCCTCGCGGGTCTGCTCGACATGACCAAGGGCGCCGTCGTGCTCGATGGCACGCCGGTGAAAAGCCCGCGCCGCGACATCGGCATCATGTTCCAGAGCCCGGTGCTGCTGCCCTGGCGCACGGTGATGCAAAACATCATGCTGCCGGTCGAGGTGCAGGGCATGCCCAAGGCGAAAGCCCAGGATCGGGCCAACGCCCTGTTGCACATGGTCGGCCTCGACGGCTTCGACAACAAATATCCGATGGAGCTGTCGGGCGGCATGCAGCAGCGCGCCGCTATCTGCCGGGCGCTGATCAACGACCCGCGCATCCTGCTGATGGACGAGCCGTTCGGCGCGCTCGACGCCATGACGCGCGAGCAGATGAACCTCGATCTGCAACGCATCTGGGCGGACAGCGGCAAGACCGTGGTGCTGATCACGCACTCGATCCCCGAGGCGGTGTTCCTCGGTGATCGCGTCGTCGTCATGTCGCCGAGACCTGGCCGCATCACGCAGATCGTCGACGTGCCGATCCCGCGACCGCGCCCGATCGAGGCGATGGGCGAGCCGCTGTTCGGCCAGCTCACCAGCCACATCAGAAAATTGCTTTACGGCATGGATTCCGCCCGCGCCGCGGTGACGGTCGCCGGAGGAGGTTTGGGATGACGGTAGCCCTGGAACCAGGTGCGGCCCGTGTCGAGGCGGCGATAACGCCGCCGAGCTGGTTGACGCTGACCATGCGCACGCGGCCCGAGCTGATCCTGGCGCCGGTGCTGCTGGTGGTGATCATTCTCGGCTGGGAATGGAGCGTCATTCTGCTCGACGTGCCGAAGTACATTCTACCGACGCCGTCAGCGATCTCGGTGGCGCTGTGGCGTGGCCTCAATTACGGCCCGTTCGAGCGCGGCGGCTACTGGCTGCACGCCGGCATCACGCTCGGCCAGGTGCTGATGGGTTTCTTCATCGGCTCCGGCGTCGGCCTGATCCTCGGCACCATCATCTCGCAGTTCCGCATCGTCGAGGCGACTCTCAGGGTCTACCTGGTCGCCATCCAGTCGCTGCCCAAGATCGCGCTGGCGCCGATCATCGTGCTGTGGTTCGGCTTCGGCATGACCTCGAAGATCGTCATCATCTGCCTACTTACTTTCTTCCCACTGCTGGTCACCAGCATGGCCGGCTTCCGCGCCGTCGATCCCGAGCGGCTGGAGCTGATGCGAGCATTGGGCGCCAGGCCCTGGCAGATCTTCTGGAAGGTGCGGCTGCCATCGGCGCTGCCCTACATCTTCGCCGGCCTGGAGATGGCGGCGGTATTCTCCGTGGTCGGCGCGGTAGTCGGCGAGTTCGTCGGCGCGCAGATGGGGCTCGGCACGCTGATCCTGTCGATGAACGCGCAGATGGATACCGCCGGCACATTCTCCGTGTTCATCATCCTTTCGCTGGTCGGCATCATCCTGCACGCCATCCTGCGCTGGGTGCAGAAGCGCGTGCTGTTCTGGTCGCCGAAGGAAGCCGCCAATCTTGGCTCGTAGAAAAACAACTTACTCGGAGAAAACGCCCGTGACAGACGCCAGGAACGATCCCGCCTTCCGCTATTTCCCAACCGATTACCGCTGGTCGATGGGCCTGCTGTTGGCGCTGAACGCCAGCACGCACGGCGGGGCCCAGATCGACGAGGTCAATCGCGTCGGCCTGGCGCTGAAAGACAAGATCGGCAACGACGACGCCTGGTACGCCGAATGGGTGAAGATGGGTGACAAAGTCGAGGCCAAGGGGCGCGCGGCCGAGGCGGCCGGCCATAAGCTGACCGCGGCAGCCTACCTCATGCGCGCCTGCAACTACTATCAGGCGGGCGAACGCTTCCTGCAGCCGAAATCGGCCAAGGGCGATGCGGTCTATGCCAGGTCGGTGAAATGCTTCGCGGATGCGGCCAAGATGATCAACCGGCCACGCATCGAATCGGTCGAGGTGCCTTATCAGGGCAAGAGCCTTTCCGCCCTGTTCGTGCACGCCGATCCGGCCGTCGCCGGAGCGAGGCCGGCGCCGGCGATGGTCTACCTCGATGGCTTCGATGTGACCAAGGAGATCCAGTATTTCACCGGCGTTCCGGATCTGGCGGCGCGCGGCATCGCCTGCCTGATCGTCGATGGGCCCGGCAACGGCGAGGCCGTGCGCTTCCGCAATTTCCCGCTGATCGCGGAGACCGAGTTCTACGCCACGGCCGCCTACGACTATCTGGCCAAGCGCAAGGAGGTCGACGCCAAGCGCGTTGGCGTCATGGCCTTGAGCCTTGGCGGCTATTACGCCCCGCGCGCGGCATCCTTGGAGCCACGCTTCGCCTGCTCGATCGCCTGGGGGGCGCAGTGGGATTATCACGAGGTTTGGCGCAAGCGCTTCGAGGCACTGGAATCCGGCAAGGTGCAGTCGCTGTCGGTGCCGCCCGAGCATCTGGAATGGGTGCTCGGTGTCGACAACCGCGCAGCGGCAATGAAAAAGCTCGAGGGCTTCCGGCTCGAGGGCATCGTGCAGAAAATGAAATGCCCGTTCCTGCTGGTGCACGGCGCCGGCGACGAGCAGATTCCACTCGCCACCGCACAGAAATGTTTCGATGCCGTCGGCTCCAACAAGAAGACGTTCAAGGTATTCGACAAGGAGGAAGGTGGCCACCACCACTGCCAGGTCGACAACGTTACCATTGGCACGCATTACATGTGGGACTGGGCCGCCGATGTATTGAAGCCGGGGATGTAGATTGGGTTGCGCGCGGCGACGGACGTGGCCATGGGCAACGCCGGCGTTCCGCGCGTAACCCAATCCACGAACCATCACGCCAACAAGGGAGAAACAAATGCTCACACGTCGCGACTTCGGTCTCATGTCGGCCGGCGCCGGCTTGTCGCTGATCACGGTCGGCGAGACCAACGCCCAGGGCATCACCAAGATCCGCATGGCCAATGCGTCGGGTATCATTGACAGCCAGATCATCTTCCTGACCGCCGGCATGAACCCCAAGCTCGGCTTCTATGCCCAGGAGAAGATCGACAAGGACATCATCAACATGTCCGGCGTCGGCCAGACCATCCAGGCCGTCACCACCGGCAACTCCGAGGTGTCGCCGATCTCCCCGCCCGGCCTGTTCAACGTCTACCTGAAGAACCCCACGATCGATCTCGTCTGCGTCTACTGCTGGCTGCGCCAGGTGCACTGGGGCATCGTCGTCAAACCGGACAGCCCGGCCAAGTCCATCGCCGACCTCAAGGGCAAGAAGATCGGCATTCGTAACCAGGGCGACACTGGCTTCATCGGCGCCAAGCCGATGCTGAAGGAGATCGGACTCGACCCCGACAAGGACGTCGAGTGGGTCGCGATCGGCGAGGGCGGGCCGGCTGGCGACGCCATCTACAAAGGCCGCGTCGACGCCATGGCCTACTGGGACGGCGGCATTGCCCGCGTCGAGCTTGCCGGCTTCCCGCTGCGCTACTTGCCCAACACACCAGGCATGCAGAACCTGTTCGGCAACGCCTACGGTGTCAAGAAGTCCGAGTTCACCAAGAACAAGGATGTGCTGACGCGCTATTTCCGCGCCATGGCCAAATCGACGGTGTTTGCCTACGCCAACCCGGAGGCATCGGTGAAGCTCGCCTGGGAGGTGTTCCCGGAAACCAAGCCCAAGGGCAAGTCCGACGAGGAGGCGATGACCGATGCCATGAAGGTCGTCAATTCCAGGAAGGACAAGTGGCTGCCGGGCGCCTGGGCCAAGGACAAGCGCTGGGGCGCCATGTCGAACGAGGAGTGGGAGGCCCAGGTCGACTTCGCCGGCCTCAAAGGCGAGATCAAGGACGTGACGCCGTTCTTCAGCAACGACCTGATCGAAGAGGTCAATAAGTTCGACGCCAAGGCGATCGAGAAGCTGGCGAAGGAGTGGAAGATTTGAGCGCGGGTCGGCGCAGCATTATCTCGGCTCGTGAGGCAAGCAGCTATGAGCGAAGAAACGATCGTCGCGCGGCGCCGGAAAACTGACGGCAAGCTCGTGCGTGTCTTCCCCGACGGTCACTCCGAGTCGCGCACACGGCCTGCGTGTGCTATTGTGCCAGCATGACCCGACACGAAGCCATCGCCACGATCACCTCCAAGCTCGCCGGCGCCGACGACGAGACGGTGCAGGCGGTTGCGGATTTCGTGCAGTCAATGACGGGTCCGGTGCAGGTGCGTTCGCTATCGGACCGCGAGCTTGCCCTCCTCGAGCAGGCGAAAGAGGATTTCAGGCTGGGGCGCACCGATACGCTCGAGGACTTCAAGGCGCGCACCGATGCGATGCTTGCGCGTCACCGTGCGGCGAAGCCGACGACATGAGACGCATCCGCCTGTCCAAGACATTCACCGCAGAAGGCGAGAAGCTGCTCGAACAAGGCGTTCCGCGTTTCGGTGAAAGAGTTGTCGAGGAGAAGCGCAATCTCATCACCAGGACGATCGAGCAGCATCTTGCCTACTTTCCGAGGCGCACCGTCGATCCGATCCTCGGCATTTGCGCCTATCCGATCACCGGCGCTCCCTTCGTGCTGCTGTACGACTACGATGACGAGGAGCTGCGCGTTCATCTCATAATCCATGCCAGCGCCGACCGCTCTCTGATCAATCTTTCGACCGTCGAGTGGTAGGACAATCACCAATCGAGGGTGAGGGGCGCGCCACATGCAGGCAGTCTTCTTCGGCACTTATCCGGCACGCCAGCCAGCCACCCGCGCCGCGCATCCAGTTGCTGCAGTCGACCAACCCGCGCATCGTGTGCGGATGGTTTCATGTCATCCGCCTGCCAACCACCACGATCACCAGCAGCGGCAGCAGCAAGGCGATGCCGATGACGCTGGTGACGAGGCCGGCGAGCGGCTCGTAGACGCCGCGGTCGACTGGGAAAATCAGGTTCAGGTACTTGGTGATCAGCTGGCTGGCGACCAGCGCCAGGTTCATCAGCGAGGCGGCAAGCGCAAACCACGTCGCGCGTTGGTCGGCCGGCGCCGTGACGGCGATCAGCGTCAGCAGCGGCACCGTCGCCAGCATGGCGAGCGGCGACTGCGCCGCCTCGTCGACCAGCGCGATGCTGCGTGGACCGATCCCGAGATGGGCTTCAATCCACACGTGCGCGCCGTTGACCAGCAGCAGGCTCGGCACCCACAGGATCGCCGCGATCAGCGTCAAGGACAGCAGCAGACTGCGTGCGGACTGGCGCGTCGCCGCGTGCGTCAGGAACCACATCGCCGCGAGGCCGACGCCCGTGCCGGTGAGTTGCAGGACGCCGAAGAAGCGCTCGTCGAAGCCGAGCGTGTCCATCGTGAACCAGCGGTAGCCCTCGCCCAGCGTCGGCGGTGCGCGGAAGGCAAACGCGGCAATGGCGACGGCGACGAAGCGCGCCTGCGTGTCCGCATCGAGCACTTTCAGCACGTGTTTCAGCAGCGCGCCGATGACCACCAGTGAGACGACGAACAGGATCTCCTGGGCGTGGGCGAACCCGGAAACGCCAAGCGCGACCGCGATGACGGCAAACAGGATGCCGCCGCCGAGGATGCGCCGATCGATCGGTCCGCGCTGGCCACCCTCCAGGCGGATGATGAGGGCGCCGGACACCGAGATCACCGGGATGATCAACCCGATGAGAAACACCGTCGCATAGCTGAGCGTCTCCGCCAGGACGCCGGCAAGCCAGGCCACCACGAAGGCGCCGATCGAATAGGCAAACCGCCCCAGCACCTGGATCATGGCGAGTTCGGCGTCGATCTCGCTTTTCGCACGTGGCGTACCGTCCGATGCCTCGCGCGCGATGACCTCGGCGCTCATGGCGTCGGCCACCACCTCCTGGATCACGGCGCCGACGACGGTCAGCAACTGCGCCAGGATGTAGATTTTTTCCGGTGCCGCAAACGTAATCCAGCCAGCCGCCGCACCCACCAGCAGCAGCAGCCCAGCCGCGATCAGCCCGCCGCCCAGGAACACGTAGGAGCGGCGTTGCGAGCCCGCCAACGGCACGGAGTCGACCAGCGCGCTGATGATCATCTTGCCGCTCCACGGCAACTGCAGCCAGACGGCGATGGCGGCAAGGTCCGCGGGCGTCAGCGTTAGTGATTTTCTTACCCAAAAGGTGTCGGCGACCGCCGTCAGCCCCAGCGCACCCGAGGCAAAATACACCATCAGCAGCGGCAGATAGGCCGTGCGGCAGGCTCGAATGGGCACCAGGAATGCCGTCAGCACGGGCGCCCCTCCTGTCATGGCCGTCGGATCAAGCGATCTCGAACAATCCGGCCGCACCCATGCCGGTGCCCACGCACATGGTGACAACGGCATACTTGACGCCGCGGCGCTTGCCCTCGATCAGCGCGTGGCCGGTCAACCGCGATCCGGTCGCACCATAGGGGTGGCCGACGGCGATGGCGCCGCCGTTGACGTTGAGGCGGTCGTTCGGGATGCCGAGCTTGTCGCGGCAGTAGAGAACCTGCACGGCGAAGGCTTCGTTCAGCTCCCACAGGCCGATGTCGGAGACTTTCAGGCCGGCGCGCGCCAGTAGCTTCGGCACGGCGTAGACGGGACCGATGCCCATCTCGTCGGGCTCACAGCCGGCCACCGCGAAGCCGCGGAAATATCCGAGCGGTTTCAGGCCGCGTTTCTCAGCCAGCTTGGCGTCCATGACAACACAGGCGGAAGCGCCGTCCGAGAACTGACTGGCGTTACCGGCGGCAACGGTGCCGCCTTCGATCGCCGGCTTGATCTTGGCCACGCCCTCATAGGTGGTATCGGCGCGGATGCCCTCGTCGGATTTCAGCACCACCTCCTCTTCCCAGGTGCGCACGATGGCCTTCTTGTCGTTCATCTCGACCATGGTCATGGTGGTGGTGAACGGCACGATCTCGGCATCGAACCTGCCGCCCTGGCGTGCGGCGGCTGCCCGCCGCTGGCTCTCGACGCCGAACTCGTCCTGCACCTGCCGCCCGATGGCATACCGCTTGGCCACCGTCTCGGCCGTTTTCAGCATCGGCCAGTAGACCTCGGGCTTGTTCTCGACCAGCCAATCATCCGTGAACCGATGTTGGTTCATCTGGTTCTGCACGAGGCTGATCGATTCGACGCCGCCGGCGACGTAGGTGTCGCCCTCGCCCGTCATGATGCGCTGGGCGGCGAGCGCGATGGTCTGCAGGCCCGAGGAGCAGAAGCGGTTGACGGTCATGCCCGAGACCGTCACCGGGCAGCCAGCACGGATCGCGGCCTGGCGGGCGATGTCCCAGCCGGTCGCGCCTTCTGGATTGGCGCAGCCCAGGATGACGTCCTCGACCGCACCCGGCTCGATGCCCGCCCGCTGGACAGCGTGCGCCACGGCATGGCCGCCCAGGGTGGCGCCGTGCGTATTGTTGAGTGCGCCGCGCCAGGACTTGGCGAGGCCAGTACGGGCGGTCGAAACGATGGCGACGTCTGTCATGGCGGCTCCTCCAGCGGGTGATGCTGGGGTCAGACCCCTCACATCGGTCAGCGATCGTCCAGCCGCGGCCATTCATGTGAGGGGTCTGACCCCGATCGCGGCGGCAAGGCTGGCCGGATTGTAACGCGTGGTTGGCGCTTGTCGACCCACGCCACGATAGCCCTGCACGCCGGCCGTGGCACTTGACGTGACACACCCTGTCGGGCCCTCATGCGACCGACGACGCCAATGTCGCCGAGGCGTTGCCGATCAATCAACAGCAATAACGAGGAGCGCCTGCTATGATTCGCGCCGCGGTTACCGGCCTTGGCTGGTGGGGCAAGCACATGATCCGCCGCATGAAGGACGCCGATGGCGATCTCAGGATCGTCAAGGCGATCGACATGAACCCGGCGCAAGGCGCGTTCGCCATCGAAAACGGCGTGCCCTTCGAATCCGATTTCGCCAAGGCCATCACCGATCCAAACATCGACGCGGTGATCTTGTGCACGCCGCATGGCTTGCATACCCAGCAAGTCGCCATGGTGGCGGCCGCCGGCAAGCACTGTTTTTGCGAAAAGCCGCTGGCGTTGACGCGCGCCGACGCCGAAGCATCGGTCGCCGCGTGCAAGAAGGCCGGCGTGCAGCTCGGCATCGGCCATGAGCGGCGCTACGAACTGGCGATCGAAGAGGCCCGCAAGATCGTGCTCAGCGGCGCACTCGGCACCATCATGCACGTCGAGGCGACCTTCAACCACGACAAGCTCGCCAATGTGCCCGACGGCGACTGGCGCATGAACCCGAAGGATGCGCCAGCCGCCGGCATGACCGGCATGGGCGTGCATCTGACCGATCTCTACCTGGAGATGTTCGGGCCGATCGTCGAGGTCTATGCGGCGACCACCAGCCGCGTGAAATACAAGGAGAACGGCGACGTCGTCTCCGCCATCCTGCGCTTCGAGTCGGGCGCCACCGGCTACTTCAACGCCGTGCTCGTCACGGCGCTGTACAACACGCTGACGGTGTTTGGCGAGCACGGCTGGCTGGAAATCGTCAACGAGACGCATCCCGATACACCGGGCCCGGCGCATCTCACCGTGCAGATGCGTGACGGCAAGCGCGAGACCCGAACCTTGCAATGGATCGATACGGTGAGGGCCAACCTGGAAGCCTTCGGCCGCGCCTGCGAGGGCAAGGGTCAGTACCGTTTCACCGACGTGCAGAAAATCGGCAACGCCGCCGTGCTCGAAGCCGTCGCCAAATCGGTTGCCATCAAGACGCCGGTGAAGATAGAGCCGATCCGGGTGTGAGGTTTCCGGTGCATGGGGTCAGACCCTGCGGGTCTGACCCCAGGTTCGACGCATATTGGAAACGATTTCTGCACCGGCAAGCTGGCGATACTGCGACGTCGGTGCATGGGGTCAGACCCGCAGGGTCTGACCCCGACCGCTGACCCCAACCGCCCTACGCCTTCGGCGCATCTGACTGTTTTCGCGGATGGGCATTGGCGAAGGCTGGCTCAGCCATGCAGGTGTCGAAGATGCGCTTGATGGTCGGGAACTGGGCGATGTCGTTGCCGAACAGCTGGAAGCCGATCGATTGCGCCACCGTGCAGATGTCGGCGAACGTGACGGTGTCGCCGTGGCAGTAGATGCCGGTGGCCGGGTTGCCGGCGAGGTTCTCCTCCACCGCCTTCATGCCGGCCGTGGTGAAGTGCTTGATCCAGGCATTGCGCGTCGCCTCGTCGAGCTTCAGGTCCCGCTCGAGGTACTCGCGGATGCGCGGCACGACCAGGGGGTGGGTGTCCGACACCGTGATCTGCGAGATGCCGCGCACGCGAGCACGCCCACGCGGGTCCTTGGGCAGCAGCGGCGGGCTGGGATGCGTCTCCTCGAGGTATTCCAGGATAGCCATCGACTGGAACAGGATCGGCCCGCCATCATCGAGCACCAGGGCCGGCACCACCATCTGCGGATTGACCGCCTGGAATTCGGGCCGGCGCTGATGTCCTGCGTGCAGATCGACGATGACCGGCTCGGCGGCGAGTCCCTTGATGTTCAGGGCGATGCGCACCCGGAGCGTCGCCAGCGAGCGCCAATAGGTATAAAGCTTCATCGTCATCCTCCCATCTGAATTTATTCGTCCACGTTCCACTCAACCCCTAGACCCGGAGAGGCCAGCATGGCGAGAGTACCAGACATCGATGCCACCAAGCTGACAGCAGAGCAGAAGCGTGTCCATGACATGATCGTGGCGGGGCCGCGCGGCCGCATCGCCGGCCCCTTGAACGTCTGGCTGATCAGTCCACCATTGGCCGAGCGCGCGCAAGAGCTCGGTGCCTTCTGCCGGTTCCATTCCTCGTTGTCGCCGCGGCTGTCGGAGCTGGCCATTCTGACGACCGGCGCCTTCTGGCGCGCCGGCTACGAGTGGTATGCCCATTGCAAGATCGGCATTGAGCGCGGCCTCGACCCTGTCAAGCTCGAGGTGATGCGCTCGGGCGGCACGCCGCTGTTCGACAAGGAGGACGAGGCCACGGTCTACGCCTTCGCCAGCGAGCTGTTGGAGTCGCGGCGCGTGTCGAAGCCCAATTACGACAAAGCGGTGGCCATGTTCGGCGAGCGCGGCGCCGTCGATCTGGTCGGCATCCTCGGCTACTACTCGCTGATCTGCCTGACGATCAACGCCTTCGAGGTGAAGCCGCCGGCGCCGGAACCCGATCCGCTGCCTTGAGATCGGATGAGCGCGGGGCCGTCATGTCGGTGAGGACGAAGGTCGGAGCGAGGCCGTCCGTCATGCCGGAGGCATGCAACGTAAGAACCTGCCGAGGTCCGACGGCGCGCGCCGAAGTTGTCGGATCTCCCCCGGATCAAGTGTCCGGGGGCGCTCCGACCTTGCTCGTATCCACCTTCTGGATTTCAATTCTGCTTGGGCATGCGCCGATGATGATGACGTCGAGCGTCCGACCTTCAGATCTCGACCTGGAACTCTTTCCACAGCACCATACGCTGCTTGAGATCGATCGCTCGTCCGTCGACGGTGAACGTGCCGTCGCCGTTGTGGTGCAAGGTGCGGCGTTCCTTGCGATCATCATCGATCGAGATCGCCACCGCCTCCAGGATGAAGAGATTGTATTTCTCGAGCAGCGCCGTATCGGCGACGCGACACTCGATATTAGCCAGGCATTCGGCGATCAGTGGCGCCGCGACCGCCTTGGCCGGCGCCGCCGTCAGCTGGAATTTCTCGAACTTGTCGATGTCCCTGCCGGAGCAGTTGCCGATATCGACAACCTTCTTCGCGAGGTCGACGGTCGGGATGGCGATGACACATTCGCCGGTTGCCCGCAACGCGTGGTAGCTGTGGTCCCAGGGGCCGATAATGCCGCCGATCAGCGGCGGCGCGTGCCGCATCATCATGTGGAAGCCCATCGTCATGATGTTCGCACGGCCGTTGTCGGTGGTCGTCACCAGTACGATCGGGCCGGCCTCGAGCAGGCGATAGGCTTTGGCAGCGGGAACCTGTCGAATGGCTTTTCTCCGGTGCTATATGCTGACGGAGGCGGAGTTGGGGTCAGACCCCTCGCATCGGCGGTTGGTATTCCTGCTGCACCGGCAATGGCGAGGGGGCTGACGCCAGCCATCACGCGTAAATCAGCACCGGCTGCCCGATTGGCTTCAGGTAGAACAATTGCAACACGACAGTCTCGGTCGCGCTGGGATTGCGTCCGCAATGGATCACGTCCGGCGGGATGTAGTCACCCTGACCGGTGGTCAGCAACTTGTCGGGCTGGGTGCCGTTGGTGAACACCAGGCTGCCGGAGATGACAGTGAACCACTCGTGGCCGCCGGGGTGGGAATGGCGCTTGCCCTGCACGCCGGGCCCGCGGCGCACCACGCGCACGCCCACTTCGTGACCGGGGATGCTCGAAACCGCCTGCAAGGGATGGATCCACGCCATCGAGTCGTCGGGCGTGCCGCTGTCGCTCATGGTGCCTCCCTGACCTGGCGTCTCGTGCGCCAGGGCGGTGATTGAAGCATAGCCGCGATTGCGGGTCGAGGACCGATCCCGTCCGAGCCTGGCCCGTGCCGTCCGGCTGGACCGGCCGCGTTCAGTCGCACCGCGACGCCAAGGCTCGAACAATTCCGGTGCGACCAGATCGCAGGATGGCTTGACCAATGGGAAACCCGATGCGCAACATCGCCCATGCAGGCGTTCGGGTCCCAAGCGGGCAGGGAATGTCCCGCCTCACGCGCCATTTGACACCCAGGACTCGACATGGAGCATCCCGGTTTTTTTGAGCGGGCGGGGCCGTTTCCGCTGGCGGAAATCGCCCGTGTGACGGGGGCTGCTCTCGGCGCCGCCGATGGCGCTCGACTGATGTCCAGCGTGCGTCCGCTGATTGACGCCCAGGCCGACGACGTGGCGTTTCTGGATAATCGCAAATATCTGCCGGACCTGCTGAAAACCGCGGCCGGAGCCTGCTTCGTCTCCCCGTCCTTGGCCGACCGTGTACCAGCCGGCACGATTCGGTTGATCAGCGCGGTGCCCTACCGCTGCTTTGCATTGACGATGCAACTGTTTTATCCCGACGCCATGCGCTCCAAGGCGGCTGCGGCAACCACTCAGCAGGCGATCGATCCATCCGCCCGCCTCGAACCGGGTGTCGAGATCGAGCCAGGAGCCATCATCGGTCCCCAGGTGCAGATCGGCAGCGGTACACGGGTTGCCGCGGGCGCCGTGATTGGCTACCGGTGCTGTATCGGCCGGGGCTGTTTCATCGGCCCGCAGGCAACGCTGACCCACACGCTGATTGGCGACCGTGTCATCATTCACGCCGGAGTCCGCATCGGCCAGGACGGCTTCGGGTTCGCCATGGGCCCCACCGGCCATCTGAAAGTGCCGCAAATCGGTCGGGTGATCATACAAGACGACGTGGAAATCGGCGCCAACACCGCCATCGACCGTGGCGCTCTCAAGGACACGATCATTGGCGAAGGGACGAAAATTGATAATCTGGTACAGATAGGGCACAACGTCGTCATTGGCCGGCATTGCGTCATCGTTGGACAAGTCGGCATCGCTGGCTCCGCCGAGTTGGGCGATTTTGTCATCATGGGCGGACAGGCTGGCCTGGTGGGCCACGTCAAGGTCGGTGCCGGCGCGCAAATTGCCGGAGGCTCGCACGCCAAGGACGATGTGCCGGCCGGGGCGCGCGTCGCGGGAACGCCCGCCAAGCCCTTCAAGGAATGGGGCCGCGAGCTGGCGGCGGTCAGCCGGCTCGCCCGGCGCGGGACAAAGCCCACGGGCGGCTCAGACGGCCACTAAGGGCGCCATGACGATCAGGAGATGGACGGCCCGGCATGGCCGGGAATTGGGAGCATGACGGACATGGACGGCACGAAATCGAAGTCGGAACTGGGCACAGCGGACATCATGCGCGTGATGAAGCTGCTGCCGCACCGTTATCCCATGCTGCTGCTGGACCGCATCTATGACATGGACGGCGACACGAGCTGCATCGGCGTCAAGAATGTCACGATAAACGAGCCGTTTTTCCGCGGCCATTTTCCACAATTCCCTGTGATGCCGGGCGTGTTGATCATCGAAGGTTTGGCGCAGACCGCGGGCGCGCTGTGCGTGCATAGCCTGGGCGAGGGCTACAAGGCCGAGCTCGTCTATTTCATGGGGATCGACAACGCCAAGTTCCGCAAGCCCGTTGTGCCCGGCGATCAGCTCCACTATCACGTGCGCAAGATCCGCAACCGCGGCCGCGTCTGGCGCTTCTACGGCGAAGCCAAGGTCAACGGCCAGGTGGCGGCGGAGGCGGAGATCAGTGCCATGCTGGCCGATACCGCCGAGGCCCGGGCCTTTGCGAGCAAGAATGGCTGACATCCAGGTTCACGCGACGGCGATTGTCGACAAGGATGCCAAGCTGGGGCGTGGCGTCCGGATCGGCCCGTTCTGCATGGTCGGCGCCGGCGTCGAGCTGGGCGAGGAGTGCGAACTCATCAGCCATGCCGTCGTCGCCGGCGCCACCAGCATCGGCGCGCGCACGCGCATCTTCCCGTTTGCGTCCATTGGCCATCAGCCGCAAGATCTCAAGTTCAAGGGCGAGGCCTCGACGCTGACCATTGGTGACGACTGCATCATTCGCGAAGGCGTCACGATGAACCCCGGCACGGCCGGTGGCGGGCTAGTCACCACGGTCGGCGACCGCTGCGCATTCCTGGCCAACAGCCATGTCGGCCACGACTGCCGCATCGGCAACGGCGTGATCTTCTCCAACAACGTCATGCTGGCCGGGCACTGCACCGTCGGTGATTTCGCCATCCTGGGTGGTGGCGCAGCCGTGATTCAGTTCGCGCGCGTCGGCGCACATTCCTTTCTCGGTGGCATGTCCGCCCTCGAGAACGATCTCATTCCCTACGGCATGGCGGTGGGCAATCGCGCCTACTTGTCGGGCCTCAATATCATCGGCCTGCAGCGGCGCAGCTTCCCGCGCGAGCAGATCCACGCGCTGCGCCGCGCCTATCGCCTGCTGTTTGCCGCCGAGGGCACGCTGATGGAGCGGGTCGAGGACGTCTCGGCGGAATTCAAGGACCATCCGATCGTCACCGAGATCATCGATTTCATCCGCGCCGGCGGCAAGCGCTCGATCTGCACGCCGACGCCGTCAGGCAGCACCTGAAACCGCAATGACTGCCCTTCCCGCACTGCCGCCAACGCCGATCGGACTGCTGGCTGGCGGCGGTAGCCTGCCCGTGGAGATTGCGCGCAGCATCATGCGGCGCGGTGGCCGCGTGCACGTCGTCGCCATCGCCGGCGAAGCCGACCAGGACTGGACCGGCGTGCCCCACACCGAGGTCGGCTGGGGCAGCATCGGCGGCATGATCGGCGCTTTGCGAAGCGCGGATTGCCGTGATTTGATCATCATCGGCCGCGTCAAGCGGCCAAACCTGTGGCGCATGCGGCCGGATCTCGGCTTCTTCCAGCACATGCCGCGGCTGCTGCGGCTGGTCTCGGCGGGCGGCGACGACAGCCTGCTCAGGCGCGTCATTCGTTTTGTCGAAGACCTCGGATTTCGCGTGCGCGGCCCAGGCGAGCTGGCGCCTGATCTGCTGGCGAACTCCGGCGCCATCGGCACACATGCGCCTGATCCGCGGTTGGCGCGTGACATCGCCCTCGGCTTTGCCGTGGTGAATGCCTTGGGGCCATTCGACATTGGTCAGGCGGTCATCGTCGCTGGCGGACGGTTGGTGGCGGTGGAAGGCGCGGAAGGCACGGACGGGTTGTTGGCGCGGCTGCCGGCGTATGGTGGCGTGCGCGCACCCGCGACAGCGCGGCTCGGCATTCTGGTCAAATGCCCCAAGCCCGGCCAGGAGTTGCGCGTCGACATGCCGGTGATTGGTCCGCATACGGTGACGCTGGCTGAGACGAAGGGTCTGCATGGCATCGCCGTGGCCGCCGGCAGCGTGCTTCTGGCCGATCGCGGCGAGATGATCCGCCGCGCCGATGCAGCCGGCCTGTTTGTCGCCGGCTTTGCCGATGGCGCTTCGCCAGAATTAACGGACGGCAGCGCGATGCCAGAGCACACCACGGCGCCCCTGACAGCTTGCGTGGGCCGGCCGGGTCCGCACGATCTGGCCGACGCCCTGCTCGGCGGCAGCGTTCTCGGGGCGCTCATGGCCTATGCGCGGCACGCCTCCGTAATCGTCGCCCGCCAGCACGTCCTGGCTGTCGGTATCGACGAGAGCCCGGACAGCTTCGCCGTGCGCGTCGGCCGGCTCAAGCAATGGGGCGACAACGGCCTGTGGCGGCGACGCGGCGTGCTGGCATTGTCGGACGCGGGCCAGCTGGACATGCCGTGCCTGGAAAGCGCGGCGCGGGCGCGGCTGGCCGGAGTTGCGATGGCGCGCGGGGCGATGGCGTCACCCTACCTGCTCGAGGCCGCACGCCGTCTCGGGCTGTTCATCGTCGCACCGGCAGTCGAATCGGGAGGTTGACCATGACTGACGATGCCGCCCTGCGCCGATCAATTCCGCCAAACCAGCCCGGACGCGTGCTCACGCTCCTTGTCGTTGCCGGCGAGCATTCTGGCGACGCGCTGGGCGCCAAGCTGATGGCCGCCATCGACACGCGGCTTGGCGCCAATGGCGTGCGCTGGCTTGGCGTCGGCGGCGAGGAGATGGCACGCCAAGGGCTCAAATCCCTGTTTCCGCTCGCCGACGTGGCTGTCATGGGACCGCTGTCGATCCTGCCGCGCCTGCCGCGCATCCTGGCCCGCGTCCATCGCGTCGCGCACGTGGCCGTCGAGACACGACCCGATATCGTCATCATCATCGACTCGCCGGAATTCACGCATCCCATTGCCTCGCGTATCCGCCGCCGGCTGCCCTCGGTACCGATCATCGACTACGTCTCGCCGAGCGTGTGGGCGTGGCGGCCGGGGCGGGCGCGCAAGATGCGCGCCTATATCGATCATGTGCTGGCGCTGCTGCCGTTCGAGCCCGACGCCCATCGCCGTCTCGGCGGCCCGCCCTGCAGCTATGTCGGCCATCCTCTGATCGAGCGCGTCGAGTGGATCGCCTCACGCGATGGCGGCGCCCTGGCGCGGCGTATCAACCTCGATCCAGCCCAGCCGGTGCTCGCCGTCCTGCCGGGCAGCCGTCCCTCCGAGGTTCGGCTGCACATGGAGCCGTTTGGCGCCGCCGTGGCTCTGCTCAGGCAACGGCACCCGACGCTGCAGGTCGTCATTCCCGCCGTCGCCTCGGTCCGCGCTCTGATCGAGGAGAAGTTAGCCTCCTGGCCGTTTAGGCCGACATTGGTGGAGGGCGAGGAGGACAAGTTTGCAGCCTTCCGGCTGGCACGCGCCGCGCTGGCGGTCTCGGGCACGGTGACGCTGGAGCTGGGCCTCGCCGGCACGCCCATGGTTGTCGCCTTTCGCGCCGACGCGCTGGCGGCACGGCTGCGCTTCCTCATCAAGGTCCAATCGATCATTCTGGCAAATCTGGTGCTCGGAGAAAATGCCTTCCCCGAGGTGATCCAGGAGGACGTGACGCCGGATCGGCTGGCGGCGACGGTGCAGCCGTTGCTGGGCGACACGCCCGAGCGCGCGGCCCAGCTCGCCGCCCTCGCGCAGATTCCCGAGAGGATGCGCCTGGCATCGGGCACGCCGAGCGAGGCGGCGGCGGAGATCGTGCTGCGATATGCGCTGACCGGACGGCAGGCATGAGACAGGTGCGCCCAGCCACGCATTGCGCGCCTTGACCCCTGTCAACCGGCCTAGTCTTTTGTTTGTCGCATTTTCCAAGCCAAACCGGTGCCCACTTTGGCGGAAAATGCTCTAGGGTCGGGACAGCCAACGGGGAACACGCCCATGGATTTTGGAATCTTCAGCCTGATCAATCGGCGCGATCCGCGTCATACGGTATCCCAGCTGTTGCACGAGACCGTGCAGCAGGTGCAGGCCGCGGAGGCCGCCGGCTTTGGCGTGTCTTGGACCACCGAGCATCATTACTCCAACTATTCGCTGACGCCGTCGCCGCTGATGATGGTGGCGCACTTGGCAGGACAGACCAAGCGCATCAAGCTCGGCACCGCGGTGATCCTGGCCTGCCTCTATGATCCCGCCCGGCTGCTCGGCGAGATCGGCTATGCCGACTGCCTTTCAGATGGCCGATTGATCCTCGGCGTCGGCTCGGGTTATCAGGCGCACGAACTCGCCCGCTTCGGCGTCAGTCTCGAGCAGTCGCGCGGCATGACCGAGGAAATGCTGCAGATCATCGAGCAGGCGTTCGCAACCGGCGCCGTCGCGTTCCAGGGCAAGCATTACCAGCTACCGCTGACACATTTGTCCGTGCTGCCCGTGCAAAAAGGCGGCGTGCCGATTTGGCTCGCCGGCAATACGCCGCCCTCGATCGCTGTCGCGGCGCGCCGCGGCTATCCGCTGTTCGCCTCCGGATTCGGCCGCGATGTCGCCACCCTGGTCGAGGTGCGCAAGGGGGCGGAGGAGGTCTGGAAAGCCGAAGGCAAGAGCCTCGACACGCTGCGCTTTTCGACGCTGCGCTATTGCCATGTCACCGACAGCAAGGCCGAAGCCCTGACGTTCGCGGAAAACGCGCGTTACCAGGTGCGCCAATCGCAGTATTTGCGGCGCGGACAGACAGCATTGCCGGGCGCTTTCCTGCCCGAGGAGGGATTCCCCGGCGAAATGAGCCCGGAGCAGCTCATGGCATGGAACCCGATCGGTGATGCGCACATGGTGGCCGAAAAACTCGCCACCGAGATCAAGGCGGTCGACCCGGCACACATGGGCCTCTACATGACCATGGGCGCCACGCCGCACGCCAGCGCCATGCGCTCGATCGAACGCTTCGGCGCCGACGTCCTGCCGCTCTTGCAACGCGCCTTGGGGCCGCTGGAGCGGATTGGGGCAGCTGCGGCGGCATGATGAACACTTTGCCACGTCGTGCAGGATGCGCGCTTCGCCACGTCGTGCAGGATGCGCGCTTCGCCACGTCGTGCAGGATGCGCGCTTCGCCACGTCGTGCAGGAT
>CAZCGE010000108.1:0-67134 GCA_964498125.1 uncultured Devosia sp.
GTCGCACACAGGCCCTTGAGGCCGTCGATGAGCGATTCGAGCACCATGAGGCGCTTGAATCGAAGTGCACGACGCGGGTCGATGAGTCAAACCACCACACCCAACAGTCCCGGGATGGGAGTCACATTGAGAATTGCTGGCCAGCGATGCCTGCCCTTGAACTTGATGCGCGCTTCGATCGCTAGATTCGGTCGCGGATGCATGTGAAACGGACACAACCAATGATCCTGGCTCTTCGGATAGCACCAGATGTCCACCAGCGAAGAGGTGCGCTCGCGTTCGAGAAACACGATGGGGGAGTTGATCTCCGGATTCTTATTCAGCGGATGATGGGGTCGCTCACGGCGCTCCAGGCCGAATTCTGTTCCGGTGAGCACGGTATAGAAATTTAAATGATCTGCGCGACGCCTCTCTGCGAAATCCGCGCGTGATCCGAGTACAGTGATACTCTGCCCCCTGGTCGCGTCGATCAGATCGGCCTGGTCCGGGGCGAACACGCACGCCTGATTTCCCGCGACGGGCTTCAGAATTACGACGCCTTTTTCAGGCCCCGCATGAAACGCCTCGACACATACGGCCGGAACCCGCAGCGTGAACGATACCGGGCTGCGCTCCTCGCTGTCGTCGGATAGCCGCACGAGTGTCGTGGCTGTGAGAACACGCTCTTGCGGGATGGACTGTGCTCCGTCACGGGCTGCCGCGCCGCGTTGCGAAAAACCGACGCCGATGCCGACTGCGCCAAGGATCAAGGCACAAGCAAGCACCAGGTCCGCATACCGTATCGCCTGCCTCATCGCCACCTTGCTCCAGCACCGCATCCGCGACGCCCCACGCGGCGGCGGATCTCGTCTACACCAGCCGGTTGGCTGCCGGCTTGCCTGCCAGCACCGCGTCGATACCCTGCAGAATGATGTGCCCCATGGCCAGACGCGCGCTCAGCGTCGAGCTGCCCTGGTGCGGTTGCAGGAAGACGTTGGCAAGCTCCAGGTAGGCGGGATGCAGGTGCGGCTCGCCATTGAACACGTCGAGGCCTGCCGCCGCGACCCGGCGCGTGCGCAATGCGACGATCAATGCGGCGTCATCGACCAGATCGCCGCGGGCGATATTGACGACGATGGCGCCGTCCGGCAGCCGCGCCAGGCGGTCGGCGTCGATCACACCGCGCGTCGCCGAGCTCGATGGCGCCGCCAGCACCAGCACATCGGCGACCGCCAGCAACCCTGCGAGCGTGCCGTGATACTGCGCGCCGTCTTCCTGCTCCAGCGGCAGCCGGCGGCGATTGTGATAGTGCACGCGCATGTCGAAACCGCGCGCGCGCCGCGCAATGGTGCGGCCGATGCGACCCATGCCGAAGATCCCCATGCGCGCGCCGGTGATCTCGGTGCCGATCAGTTGCGTCGGCGTCCAGCCGGTCCAACGGCGATCATGGATCAAGGCGGTGGCCTCGTGCGTGCGCCGCGCGGCGCCGAGCATCAGCAGCATCGCCATTTCCGCCACCGAGTCGCTGAGCACGTCGGGGGTCGCCAGCAGGACGAGACCGCGCCGGCGTGCCGCTTCCAGATCGAGATGCTCGATGCCGACCGAATAGGTGGCAACGATGCGCAAGGTCGCTGGCAGCCGGCCGATGACGCCGGCATCCAGTCGATCGAAGGCCGTCACGATCATGGCATCGCAATCCGCCGCGGCCGCCAGCAGCTCATCCTGCGTCAGTCCGCGGTCATGCGGATTGACCCACAGGTCATGGCGGCTTTGCAGCAGCGCAAGGACCGCGGGAGGCAGCGCCCGCGTTACCGCCAGCTTCAGTCGCACAGCGGTGCCGGCATCCGTGAGCATCGTCGTTTCCTTCCCGTCTGGGCGCGCCGCCCAAGGCCATCATCGGCGACGTCGCTCAGCTGCCGGCGGGCCGCTTGGCGCCGGCGGCAAACCGTGGCGAAGGACGGCAGGCCGCGGCTGGATCAGTACAGCAGCAGCACCGCGGCGAAGACCGCGCCCCAGCCGAGCAGCCGCCAGGTGCGCCGCTTGCTGGCAATGTAGCCGATGATGCGCCCCGGAATCTCGGTCCAGGCAATGCGCGCGATGCTGGAAATGACCACCCCCAGCATGATGCCGAGACCAAGCGAACCATAATCGATCCGGGCCATGCCGGACCCGGTACGGGCAATCGGCAGAACGTCGGATGCAGCCACGGCCAGCACCGCGGCGGCAAAGAAGCCGACCGCCAACATCGAAGCAAGATCGAGCACCGGCCGCATCGCGGAATCCCTGGTCAGAGTCCTGTGCTGTGCAGTCTAGGGACAGGGCTCCAACATTTGGTTAACCAAAGCAAAAGCCGGCGCCTGCGACGCGGCGGTAACTGCGCTTTTGGCATGGCATCGTCATTGACAGGGCGGAAAATGAGGCGCATCATGCAAGTATTCTCGGAAGGGAGGTCTAAGAAAATGCTTCCACCGGACCAAGGTAAGCCGTCTCGTCTCTGCTGACTGCCAGCAGCATACGATAGGACGGCAGCATCAGACAATTTGAAAACTCGCACCGGCTCGATCCATTGCTTGGCAATGGGTGCAGGTCCATGATGAGCAGCACTTGTCATCTGCAGATGACAGGACATAGTGTTGCGAATACTTGGATCGTGGCAGCTTGCATTGCAGCAGCGCATGCGAGCCGGAAAACCTGAACCGATCAGGAGGGACATCAGCGCGGCAGGACGAGATCCCGGCGACCACGCCAGCCCGGCCCCAGCGCCGCGTGGCAGCAATGATCGAACCGGCGACTCCCCGCGATTGTGTAACAGCGTTCCCACCACTGATCATAAAGAGCCTGGCGAGGCTTGCTTCGCCAGGCTCGACATTTGCGGTGGCACGGTTGCAGTGACACGGTTTCGGTTGTGGGCGCCGCGTGGCGTTCAGATCAGTCCGAGGGCCGCCAAGTCCTTGCGCATGGCCGGCGTCAGCTCGGCCAACGCACCGGCGCTGCCACTCTCGAGATCCGCGGGAGCATCCTTGGGATCGAGATAGCGCCATCCCTGGAAGGCGCGGCGTGGAACCGGCCGCACCGCAATCAGGACCTTGCGCAGCATGATCAGGCAGCACGGCGAGCCGTCGTCCTTATGGCCCTCGCGCAAGTCGAAAATGCGCTGGCGTGCCTGCACCAAGCCCTTGATCACCCAAAAGACCGAGCCGCCGGACAGCAAATCATCGCGACGCTTCGGCGTCTGGAAGGTGCGATGAAACAGCTCCGGCTTCTGCCCCGCGGCGCGCATGCCCTCGAGCCGGCTGGCCTGCCATTCGGCAAGGTCCTGGATGGTGTCGCAGCCGACGCAGAGTTTGACCAAGTGAATCATGGTGCGGCGAAACCTCATTGACTGTCGACGCGCCCGCGGTGACGGTCGTTTCCTTGCCAAAGCTCACCGCGCTCTTTTTGATTTTCTGGTCTCCGCAATCGGTATTGGCAATCGCCCCTGCGTGGCCTCTCTGCCAATCTCTTTGAGAGAAGCGTTGATATTTTTTCTCCAACTTGGCCCACGGGATCGCGCGTCATCGAGAGCATCCTGCAGTGAAGCCTCGTCGATTTCGAGATAGATATCTAGCAGTTCCTTCGCTTGTCGCAAATCCTTTTGCTTCTTAGAAAAATCGGTTTTGGCCCGTTGCTGAGCAACAATCAGCTTGTGAACGGCGTACCGAAGCGGGGTTGGTACTCTCACTAAGATACCTGTGCCGTAAAGGGCCACAACGTCCATCGTATCTTCAGCCGGGTACTCCTGAAAACTTAGAGCTGCCGCAGCACACCCAAGGCTTTTTATAAGAACAGGAGATTTTCGACCTCGACCATATCTTGTTAGAACATCCACTTGGAAAGTGTTTGATTTGAATATTCTCGGCAATTTATCATCTGCATGCCAATACGGTATGAATGACGGATCAGCTCGCTTCAAGATTGAGCCGATATCCTCCTCCTTCTCACCAGCTACGAATTCCGCTACGGAAATGTCAATATCGTTCGTCGCGTATGCCGCAGCACCTAAATGGTAACCTATCACGCAAGCATAGGTCTGATAAGCAACGGTGCCAACCAAGGTCATCCCGCGCTTGAACAAGCCAGCATTGGCCAGAACTTCGAGGATACGACCTTGCACCAAAGTGGGCGCTGCGATCCGCGCCTGCTTGAGAAGTGTCACGGTGCTGCGGAGCGACTTTGCTTGTGCAGCAGATTGCTTGATCATCTCGGCCTGATCGATGACATGAGGGTCATCGGCGGCCCCAAGGTAGCGCTCTACGCGAGAGCTACCGTCTTTGGTCGTCACGTAGACATATTTCCGCTTCTTGACGGACTTGAACGCGATAGAGCCATGCGGAACGCAGCTAGTGCCAACGCTCTGCATGAGATCAGCGTAGAGAGTCAGCTGATTTAATGGGACAGGGCGCATCACTCGCTCCAGTTATCTACATTTTTATGATTCTGCAGATAACACACCGGAGTCCATCATGTCTACGCAGTTATCTACACTTTATTGAAAATGTAGACAACTGCAGTCAGCGCCTACATAGCATCAATGGGAGCGACCGGTCGTCCGATAGGTCAATCGCTCGCCTTGGACGCCCTTCAACGCCCTCTCTGCCCGTTGCTCTACACCCAAGGCGGACCGTTCGTTGTTCCTGCAGTCAAATTCCGCAACATAGCGGTGGAAGTGCTTCTCGGAGCACCTCGTTGACTTCTAACGAGGAACACAGGCCATCATGTTGGATTTGCTAACGGGATAATCGCCAAAACCATTAACATTGTGCCACGCGCGAACAACCTTGGGCCACCGCCATGACAGCGCCGTCCACCTCTCTCGATGTCGTCAACCAGACGCCGGCATTCGTCGACATCAACCTGTTCACCTCCGATGCCGCATTGCAGGAGGCCGTCGTCCGCGAAGGGCAGGGCGCCGACACGCAAGGCCTCATCGGCTTTGGCCAGGCAACCGGCAGTGCCGAAGCATTCGAGCGCGGCCGCCTGGCCAACGAAACGCCGCCGCGATTGCGCACGCATGATGGGCAGGGACGGCGCCTCGACATCGTCGAGTTCCATCCGGCCTACCATCAGTTGATGCGGACCAGCATCGCCGAGGGTTTGCATGCATCGGTCTGGTCGCATCTGGCGTCGCCTGGCGCAGCACCGCACGCGGGTGCGCACGTCGCTCGCGCCGCCGCTTTTTACATGGCGGCGCAGACCGAGGCCGGCCACTGCTGCCCCGTGACCATGACCAGTGCTGGCGTCGCGACGCTGCGGTTGCAGGGGGACCTGGCCAAGATCTGGCTGCCGAAGCTCTTGACGCGCCGTTACGACCCGGCTTTCCGGCCGCTGGCGCAGAAGACTGGCGCTACGCTTGGCATGGGCATGACCGAGAAGCAGGGCGGCACGGATGTGCGCGCCAACACGACCGCCGCCGAGCCGACAGGTGAGGGGTGCTATCGCATCGTCGGCCACAAGTGGTTCATGTCGGCACCGATGTCGGACGCCTTCCTGATCCTGGCGCAGACCAAGGGCGGCCTGTCCTGTTTCCTGCTGCCACGCTTCCTGCCGGACGACAGCGTCAATGCCATCCATTTCCAGCGCCTGAAGGACAAGCTCGGCAACCGCTCCAACGCCTCGAGCGAGGTCGAATTCCATGGCGCGCACGCCTGGCTTGTCGGCGAGGAGGGTCGCGGCGTGCCGGCGATCATCGAGATGGTGACGGCAACGCGCCTGGATTGCGCTGTTGCGTCCGCCGGCTTGATGCGGCTCGCCGTGGCGCACGCCATCCACCATGCCGAGCACCGCAGCGTCTTTCAGCGGCGGCTGATCGATCAGCCCTTGATGCGGCAGGTTCTCGCCGATCTGGTGCTGGACGTGGAAGCCGCCACGGCATTGGCGTTCCGTCTGGCACGCGTTTTCGATGATGCCGAGGAGCCGCGCGCGGCGGCGTGGCGTCGACTGATGACGCCGGCGACAAAATACTGGGTTTGCAAGATTGCGCCGGCGCTCGTTTACGAAGCGATGGAGTGCTGCGGCGGCAACGGCTACGTCGAGGAGTTGCCGCTCGCGCGCCTGTACCGCGAAGTTCCGGTCAATGCCATATGGGAAGGGTCCGGCAACGTCATGGCGCTGGATCTGTTGCGCGTTCTACAACGTGATCCCGCGGCGGCGCACAGCGTCATGCAGGAGCTTGCCGAGGGCCTCGGCCGTGACGCAACGCTCGAGGCTGCCCACGCGCGCATCCAGGCGATCCTCGCCGAGCCGCGCCTGCTCGATGTGCGTGCACGAGAGTTGGTCGAAGGCTTGGCGCAGCTTGCGGCCGCGGTCATCCTGCGGGCGCACGCACCAGCGGCTGTCGCCGACGCTTTCATCGCGACCCGCCTGGGGACTGCCGCGCGCAAGACCTACGGTCAAGGCCTGGAGCAGGCCGACGTCGCCGCGATCCTGCAGCGCGCATCGCCAAACCGCCCTTGAGCAGCAAGGCCCTCCAAGGGTGGGTCGGGGGTTGGCCAGGAGCGGTTGGTCCGACTACTTGCCGGCCGCTTTGCCGCCGGTCTGGAACTCGGCGACGACGCGCGACAGCAATTTCAAGAAGGTCTCCCGCTCGCTCGCCGACAGCGCCGCCAGCAGTTTTTCGTCGGTCTTCTTCGCCACAGGCTCCGCGTTCTTTACGGCCGACTGACCGCCACTGGTCAGACGCACCGCATACATCCGGGCATCATGCTTCGTCCGTCGCCGCTGCAACATCCGCCGCTCGACCAACCGGCGAACGATATCGGCCAGCGTCGACCTGTCGATGCCGGTCTTTTCGACGAGCGTCGTCTGGCTCGGCTCGTCTGTCTCCGAAACCGCCTTCAGCACGGCATACTGGCGAGGCGTGAGATCGCTCTTGCCGATCGTGTCGGCAAACAGTTCATCGGCTCGCTGTCCGGCGCGGTGCAGAAGATGCAGCGCTGAATTGGCGGTGCGCGTATCGGCCATTGGTGTCTCCCTGTTGAATACGTCTGCTCCGATGCAATGAAACATCGGCTCCAAGCCGCGGCCTGGTTCCAGCCCAAGCGCGGCGGAGCGCAATGCCTCGGTCCACTTCGAACGTCAGGTCGCAGAGTGCATGTTGCCGCGGGTCCACCGGACGAGGGACAGTGCGCAACATCCCGGATGCCGTCGACACGGGCCACACGGCATCCGATCCGGCACCTACCATATGCACTCTGACGAGCCGGGTATCAAGTGCCGAGCGCCACGGAACCCGACTAATTGACGCGAAATCGGATATTCCGCCTCAAGCAGGATCCCGCTCGGCAATGCGCGCCAGCGCCTTCATGAAGGTGGCGCGTTCGCCGGCCGACAACGCGGCCAACAGACGATCGTCCGTCTTGCGGGCGGCTGGCTCGGCTTTCTTGATCGCCTTCTGCCCGGCGGCTGTCAGCCGCACAATATAGGCGCGCGCATCCTGGCTGGAGCGCTTGCGGCCCAAAAGGCCGCGCTCAACCAGGCGGCGGACGATGTCGGCCAGGGTCGAACGATCGATACCCGTCATATCGACCAGCACGGTCTGGCTTGGCTCCGTGCTGCCGGACACCGCTTTCAATACAGCAAACTGGCGCGGCGTCAGGTCACTCCCGCCAATGCTTGCCGCAAAAATTTCGTCCGCCAACTGGCCGGCGCGGTGCAGCATGTGCAAGGCAGCGCCGGAGCTGCGTCCTGTCGAAGTGCTTTTCATGATCGGCTTAAACTCCAAGTTACTGAAGGGAACGGATCAGTCATCGCGATCCGCGATTTTATCAGACTACACGAAATGTGTCCGTGTGCTTATTCCGATCGGCAATGTCTTGACCGCTGGACCGGCACCTTTGACCTTGCACCGGTCTCGGACGACATTCAAGCGGGGTGCGGCAATGCATATCTGCCGCCAACCACGTTTCCAAGGACTGCCATGGCTCAACAGCAACTCTTTATCCGCGGCGGCGTATTGGCCGAACTCGAGGAATACCTCACCGTACGCGGAGCGCAATATGGCGTGTTGGCACATGATGCGGGGCTGGGCAGTGCAACCTGGAACCTTGGTGCAACCGGGAACTTCCCTGCGCGCACCCACCACCGTGGTATTCCGAGTTTCCTCGAGGCCCCGCGGCGCCGGCCTCAGGGCCAGCGGCCGGACAGAACGCTATTGGAGCGGGAAAAAAAATCCCGGCGCACGAGGATGAGCAGCACCCAGCTCGTCGCTGCCATGAACAAAAGGGGGTGGAAGAACCAACACAGCGCCGCGATGGCATAGTAGAACGATCGCAGGCCACTGTTGGCATGCTCGGCGGCGATGCCGATCAGGCGCGCACTTCGTTGGGCGTGGGCCCGGCATTCCGGCTCGTTGTCCGCCTTCAGCAGTGGTGTCGAGCCGATCATGATGCCGATGTAGTGCGACAGGCGGAAGGCCCAGGCGAACTTGAAAAACCCGTAGACGAAAATGGCAATCACCAGGACGAGCTTGATCTCCCAAAGCATCGGCGAGGATTTGGCAACGAAGGGCAGTCGCTCGAGGAAGTCCTGCATCTTGTCGCCGGAACCGACCAAAGTGATCAGGCCACCGATGGCGATGGCGCAGGTGGAGGCGAAGAAGGCATTGCCTTGCCCCAGTCCACCGAGCAGCATCGCATCGACAACGCGATTTTCTCGCGCCGCCATGTTTTGCATCCAGGCGACGCGATGCGACTGCACCGCCCCGACGATACTGCGCTTCTCGAGGCGGCTCCATCCCACCAGCAGGCGATAGCCCGCGAGCAACGCCACAAACCAGGCGAAGGCGATGAGATCGAGAGGCATGTTCAGGATGTCGTGCATAGGGATCTGATCTGGCTAGAGCATTTTCCGTCAAAGTGGGCACCGGTTTGGCGTAGAAAATGCGACAAACAAAGGACGAGAGCGCTTTCCCCTGATGCAATTCGAGTGGAAAGCGCTCTAGTGACGCCACGGGGAGGGAGCAGAAGCCGGATGCGGCCGACGCATGTCAAGTCGGATACCAACGCGGCCTTTTCACACCTTGACCAGCAGCACCCGGATGCCCACCCTACCGCGCATGATCGACATTAATGACACCCTTCCCGCCCGATCCGTGAGCCAGTCCATGCGGCGCGGTGGCCGGCATCACTGCCCGGCCTGCGGCGCCGGCGGCCTGTTCACGAGCTACCTCAAGGTCGCCAACACGTGCGCGGCCTGCGGCGAGGCATTGCACCACCACCGCGCCGACGACGCACCGCCCTATTTCACGATCCTGATCGTTGGCCACGTCCTAGTCGGCGGCATGCTGACACTCGAGCAGACCCTCACCCCGCCATCGTGGGTCCACGCTGTGATATGGCTGCCGCTGACGGTTGTTCTGTGCCTGCTCGTGCTGCCGGTCACCAAGGGTGCGCTGGTCGGCTTGCAGTGGGCCCTGCGCATGCACGGCTTCGCGGCCGATGAAGACCAAACGCAGGCGCCGCCTTCCGCGGACCGGGCCTGATCCGTAGAGTACCGGCGCACGTTATTCGAGGGGGTGTTCTCACATGAGCAACGCGAGTGCCGGCGCGGCGAAGACGCCCGACCCGCAAAAACGCACGCTGCGGCCGCGTGATGCAGCGACGCTGATCATCGTCGATAGCGCCGATGGCGAGCCGCGCGTGCTGATGGGGCGCCGCCGTGACACGCAGGTGTTCATGCCGGGCAAGTATGTTTTTCCCGGAGGTCGCGTCGACAAGGAGGACCGCCACGCCGCGGCCGCCGACGAGTTGCGGCCGAGCGAGGTCGCCAAACTGTTGATGGACATGAAGGGGACGCCCTCTCCCGCCCGTGCCAGGGCGCTCGGCCTTGCCGCCATCCGCGAGACATTCGAGGAGGCAGGTATCGTGATCGGCAGGCAGCAGGCGGCGCCAATTGCCGCGGGCAAGCACGCCAATTGGCAGGATTTTGCCGCGACCGGACATTTGCCGAGCCTCACCGCGCTGACGTTTTTTGCGCGGGCGGTCACGCCACCGGGGCGACCACGCCGCTACGACACGCGATTTTTCTGCGTCGAGGCACGCCATATTTCGCTTCGCATCGACGTCCGCGACGGCGAGCTGTCGAGCCTCGACTGGTTCAGCTTCGATCAGATGCGCGAGCTGGACTTGCCGAGCATTACCCGCGTCGTGCTGGAGGATCTCGCCGATCGGCTGAAGGTCGGCTGGTCGCCGGCCGTCGACGTGCCGGTGCCATTCTATAACAATCGCAACGGCACGTTCCGGCGCCTCCTGCTCACGCCACCTGGCCCGCCACCCGTGGCTTGACATACAGGCGTTGCCGACTATGGTGCAACGCTTGATCGAACACGTCCTTAGGACGTGAGATGATATCTTGAGATTGCAACCGAGTAGGCTGAGACATGGCCAAGCCCGCTACACAAAAGATCAAATTGCTGAGCACGGCCGGCACCGGGGTCTTCTACGTGACCAAGAAGAACCCGCGCACGAGCACGGAGAAACTGGTTTTCAAGAAGTATGACCCCGTGGCGCGCAAGCACGTGGAATTCAAAGAGACGAAGATCAAGTAATATTGCCCGATCGCGCGGTGACATCGCGCGGTGACAGCTGCAACTTCCGCACCCGCACGAGGCGCGTCTCGACACCAAGACAGGCGTCTTGCTGTGCTTTCACGGCAAGGCCCCCTCACGGCAAGCGTAAGTGTGCGATTATTTAGAAATTCAAGGGCCTCGACCAGGATCCGCAACGCAACTCGGCAGCGGGGTAAGTATTCCGAGTTAGTCACGAACCCTGGTCTGGTGACCAAGTGGTCCGTCAAAGAGGGCATTGACGCCCCACTTGGTGTTGGCCGGTCCAGTGCAGCTTATCGAGGAGGCCACTCCAGCCGCTGATAACCGACCTATGCCCCTGTGACATCGAGAGATGCGGCGGACCCGAGCCACAGGAACCTCAGTGCTTCGATGCGACTGCCTACATGCGCCTTCGGCGCGGCAACGCAACGAAGAATTCGCTCACCCTCCACAACTATTTTGGCAGAGCCGCACGTTTTTTGCAAGTAGCTGTTGATTTTATAAACAAACCTTAACCTTGATTCGGAGATTAGCCTGAAACAATGTCGCGATCAGGGTCTTGCCGCAGCAACTCGGTGGCAGCGTGCGTCTCAATTGCGGCACGGGTCCGCTTTGGATCGACAACCATCGGATTTGATTGAAAAATAGCAAGTCATAATGCCGCACCCAGCTGACGACCGGACGCGCGCGGCGACCGCATCATGCGGCATTCGTCGCCACTTGATTGCGGCCATGGTGCTTGGCCGAGTAGAGAGCGGTATCAGCGCGCTTGAGCAGCGTCTCGGGACTGTCACCGGACGCCAGCATCGTTGCTATGCCGATGCTGGCTGTCACCTTGATCTTGACCGACGGGTCGACGGAGAAACCCGTCGCCGCGATGCAGGCCCTGATCCGCTCGCCGACCTGGTAGGCCCGCACGTGGTCGGTGTCGGGCATGATGACGATGAATTCCTCGCCACCAAAGCGGCAGACGAGGTCGATGCCCCGCGTATTGTCGCGCATGCGCGAGGCGACTTCCCGCAGCACCGCGTCACCCGCGTCGTGGCCATGCGTGTCATTGATATTTTTGAAGAAATCGAGGTCGACGACCAGCATCGACAGCTGTCGTGCGTTGGCGGCGCATTCCGCGACCAGCGTATTGAGATGGCCCTCCATATACCGGCGATTGTACAGGCCAGTGAGGGCATCGGTGACCGACAGCTCGACGCTCTTGTCGATGCGATTGCGCAGAAAATCGGCATACCGCTTGCGCCGGATCTGCGTGCGCACGCGCGCCAGCATTTCATAGGGGCTGAGCGGCCGCATCAGGTAGTCGTTGACACCCATGTCCAGGCCGCGCAGCAGGCGGGCTTCCTCGCCCGGATCGACCAGGATGATAATGGGAAGGTGGCGGATGCGTTCCAGAGAGCGGATCTGCGAGCACAGCCGCAAACCATCCGCATTGACAAGGCCGAGGCTGACGATGGCCACGTCGAACGAACTCTCGACCAGCCGGTTCAGCGCGTTGCCGATCTCGCTCTCCACCGTGACGTCGTGGGATTTGGCCAGAGCCTCGACGATCCGCGCCGCCGACCTTTGATGATCCTCGACCAGGAGAATGCGTCCGCTGCGCCCTGCCAGTGCCCGCTCGAGCTCGCTGTCGATGGGCAGGCCGAGGGTCTGGCTGGTGGCCAGCCGCATTAGCATTTCATCGTTCAGCACCTTGAGCCGCGCCAGGTTCTTGACGCGGGTGATCAGTGCAATCTCATCGACCGGCTTGGTCAGGAAATCGTCGGCGCCCGCTTCCAGTCCCTGCACCCGGTCGGAGAGCTGGTCGAGGGCAGTGACCATGACGATGGGCAAGTGCTGCGTCTTGGGATTGGCCTTGATCAGGCGGCAAGCCTCGAAGCCATCCATCCCCGGCATCATGACATCGAGCAGGACGATATCGATGCGATCTGTCTGGCAGATGCCCAGGGCCTCACGACCGCTGAAGGCCGGCACGACCTCGAAATATTCCGCGGTCAGCCGCGCTTCGAGCAGCTTCACGTTGGCCAGGATGTCGTCAACAACAAGTACGCGCGCTGTCATACCGGTTCCGGGCACTCAACAACAAAACGACGCTTCAGGCTTCGCCGATGAACCGGCGCACAGTGTCGATGAACGTGGCCACCGAGATCGGTTTCGAGATGTAGGCCTCGCAGCCGCCATCGCGAATCCGCTGCTCGTCACCTTTCATGGCGAAAGCGGTGACTGCCACCACGGGGATGGCCCGCAGCGTCTCGTCGTCTTTCAGCCACTTCGTCACCTCGAGGCCGGAAACCTCTGGCAACTGAATGTCCATCAAGATCAGGGCAGGCCGTTCCGTGCGAGCCAAGGAAAGTGCTTCGAGCCCATTCCTCGTCTGGATCGTCTCATAGCCATACGAAGCCAGTAGATCGTGGAAGAGCTTCATATTGAGCTCGTTGTCTTCCACGATCAGCACCTTCTTGCCCTGGCCTGCCGGCCGCGGCATGAGGGGCTCCGTACCCCTCCTGGTGTCCTGGTAAGTCATGCGAAAGACTTTCCGCCTCTCTGCCCCAACCCCTCTGCACCGATTCTTGCGGAGGTGTGAGCCGGCAGTGTGCGACAAAGCTATAACCAACCCTTTAAGGTTGCTGTACCTACAGGAAATAACCCAAACTTCCTTAAAGCCCAAAGTTCCTTAAAGCCCAAAGTTCCTTAAAGGTTGGCTCCCATGCGCAAGCCCCTCCGTCTCAGTGACACCGACCAGGCACAGGCCATCGGTCTGTCGGCGTTGGCGTTCCTGGCCGAGGACCTGGCACGGCTGACGCGGTTTCTCGAGCTGACGGGCCTGGCGCCGGCTCAGTTGCGTGCGCAAGCGCAATCCCCAGCGCTGCTCGCCGCCGTGCTCGACCATATTCTGGCCGACGAGTCGATGCTGCTGGTGTTCACTTCGTCACACGCACTTGAACCCGAGAGCCTCGCGCCGGCCCGCGATATGCTGCAGCGTGCCGGTTAAGGGAAACTCAACCATGCCGACCTTGCAGCACACCGGCGCCTTGCGTATCGGCATCGATCTGGGCGGTACGAAGATCGAGGCCATCGCTCTGGATCGGCAAGGGCGCGAAGCCGCGCGCCGACGCGTTGGCACGCCGCGTGGCGACTATGCCGCGACGCTCGCCGCCATTCACGCACTGGTCATCGGTCTGGAAAGCGACGTCGGCGGCGGCTGCAGCGTCGGCGTCGCCATGCCTGGTTCGCTCTCCCCCGCCACCAAGAGGATGCAGAACGGCAACTCGACCTGGCTCAACGGCCAGGCGTTCGACCGCGATCTGGCGCAAATACTGGGGCGCCCCGTGCGACTGGCCAACGATGCCAATTGCTTTGCCCTGTCGGAGGCCGTCGATGGCTCCGGCCAAGGCGCGCGATCGGTCTTTGGTGTCATCCTGGGAACGGGCTGCGGCGGCGGCTTGGTGTTCGGCCGGCAGTTGATCGACGGGCCGCGCGGCATCGGCGGCGAGTGGGGGCACAATCCCCTGCCGTGGGCCAATGTGGACGAGCAATCCGGTCAGCGCTGCTGGTGCGGGCGGCTTGGTTGCCTGGAAACCTGGGTGTCGGGCCCTGGCTTGGCCGCCGACCATGCCCGAGCCTGCGGTGAGACGCTGACAGTCGAGGCGATCGCAGCCCGCGCCGGTGCCGGCGATCGGGTTGCCCGCGCCACGCTCGATCGGCATGTTTCGCGGCTGGCGCGCGGCCTGGCGCATGTCGTCAACCTGTTCGATCCGCATGTGATCGTGCTCGGCGGCGGACTGTCGAACCTCCGGCATCTGTATGACGAATTGCCGCCGCTCACCACGCCGCATATTTTTGCCGATGCTGCCACGATCGACATTCGCCCGCCGAAATGGGGCGACGCCAGCGGCGTGCGCGGGGCGGCCTGGCTGTGGGACGATACCACGCACGCTGCCTGATATCCGCCCCGTCATCGTCAGCCCCGTTATCGACAGCTCTTGACCGGCCAACCAATATCCGGCGCATTGCGCGCCAATCGCCGCGCCAAAAAGGACACCGGCACCATGGCCACACGCACACTTGGCATCATCATGGATGGCGCCACCTCGCGCATCGCCACGCAGATGCATCTCTTGCGCACGCTATTGCCGATCCGCAAGGAGGGTGGCTTGCCCCTCGCCAATGGTGATCGGCTGATGCCTGAACCGTTGCTGCTCGGCCGCAACGCGCAACGCCTCGCGGCACTGGGCCAAGAGCTGGGCGGGCTGCAATGGAGCACCGACACCGCGGCCTGCCTCGCCGACGCCGCCTATCCCATCTACTTCGACGCCAGCTTCACCGGCGGCCGCGTGCCTCGGGCTCGGGCCGCCATCGCCGCGGGCAAGCACGTCTATCTGGAAAAGCCGATCGCCACGTCCTGCAGCGAAGCGCTGGATCTGGCTCGGGCCGCCAGCCGCGCCGGGGTCAAGAACGCTGTCGTGCAGGACAAGCTCGGTCTGCCTGGCTTCGCCAAGCTATTGAAGCTCGAACAATCCGGCTATTTCGGCCAGATCCTCTCGGCGCGGCTCGACTTCGGCTGGTGGGTATTCGACGGCGCCACGCATGCCGCGCAGCGGCCGAGCTGGAATTATAAGAAGGCAGAAGGCGGCGGCCTGGTCTCCGACATGTTCCCGCATTGGCGCTACATCACCGAGGCATTGATGGGGCCGATCACGTCGGTGTCGGCGCGCATCGCCACACGCACGCCCAAGCGCATCGACGAGGCGGGTCGCGCCTATGATGTGGATGTCGAGGACGAGGTGTTCGCCCATTTCGAGCACGCCGGCGGTGCGCTGACCCAGGTCGCCAGCTCCTGGGCAACGCGGGTGCGCGGCGACGATATGCTGACCATGCGGATCGACGGCACGCACGGTTCGGCGGTGGCCGGGATGCACCGCTGCTGGATCCAGCCGATGGCGGCGACGCCCAAGCCGCACTTCGACATCGACAAGCCGCGCACCCATGACCTCGATGACGACTGGCTGGAGGTGCCGGACATCGCGCCAGCGCACAACGGCTACCGCCAGGGCTGGGACATGTTCCTGCGCCACGTCGTCGACAACACGCCGATCACGGTCACACTGCTGGCCGGCGCCAAGCACCTACAGCTGGCGGACGCCTGCCACCAGAGCCACCGCGAGCGCCGCTGGGTGGACCTGGAGGAGTTGAAAGTTTGACGGTGCGCGAGCCGGTCGCACCAGCCCAGCGGGCGTCACAGAATTCAGCCATAGGGTGCGTTAGGCCGGACACTTGATCTGGCCGAAACGCACCATCTTTGCCGACGCATCGGGCTCGGTCCGGGTACCAAATCACTCAGCCGCGCGTACGTGCGGTAGCTCCCGCTCCCGTGCCGGTCTGACGTCGCTGGCGTGGACGGTGACGATCGCAAGGGTATCACCCTGCAACGTGACGAATTCCAGAGTGTAGCCGGCCCCGCCTTGATGGCTTGCCACAACTGTCCCGATATCTCCTGAGACGAGCCCATGCTCGGGGAGGTCTCGCGTCAGAATAACTTGGTCATGGTCCTCGATCATGCCTTTGTTCCTTTCACGCGCGGCACCATCGTTATCAGCCTGGGCGCTGCCGCACCCTACGGTGTCCGACACGGATCAACACGCTCTTTCGACCTGCAAGCCGCGCGCGCCGCGCTTGCCTTCTATTCGGCGCGCGTGCTCAAAAGCACCATGACAGCACGTTTCATCACGTTCGAGGGCGGCGAGGGTTCGGGCAAGTCGACCCAGGCCCGGCTACTAACCGAGCGGCTGCGCGTTGCCGGCCAGGCCGTGCTGCCGACACGGGAGCCCGGTGGTTCGCCGTTTGCCGAGGCGATCCGCGAGCTGATTCTCGGCGGCACGCTGCCGCCACACCAACCGCTTGCGGAAGCGCTGCTGTTCTATGCCGCCCGCGCCGATCACCTGACGACGACGATACGGCCCGCACTGGCCGCCGGCACGTGGGTGCTATGCGACCGCTTTTCCGATTCCACGCGCGTCTACCAGGGTCTGGCGGGTAACCTGGAATTGGCCATCATCGACCGTCTCGAGGAGATCGCCGTGGCGCCCACCCGGCCCGATCTGACCTTGATCGTCGACGTGCCGGTGGACGTCGGCCTCGCCCGTGCCGGCAAGCGCCGCTCCGCCGATCCCGCCGATCCCTACGAGCGGCGCGAGGCGGCATTCCACCAACGTTTGCGAGACGGCTTCCTGGCCATCGCCCGCGCCGAGCCGCAACGCTGCGCCGTGATCGACGGCACGCTGAGCGAGGCCGAGGTCGCCGCCGCCGTTTGGGCCATCGTCGAGGCCCGTCTGATCGGCGGGTCCGCGTAATGGCCCGCGCCCCCGCCCTGCAGGAGATCGAGGCGCTGCCCGAGGCCGATCGCCTCGAGGACTTCCCGCACCCGCGCGCCAGCAAAATCCTCTACGGCTACGCCGGCGCCGAGCGTGAGCTGGCCGGCGCCTTCGCCGGCGGTCGCATGCATCATGCCTGGCTGATCACCGGGCGAGAGGGCATCGGCAAGGCGACGCTGGCTTACCGTTTCGCCCGCCACGCGCTGGCCAACCCAAGCGAGCGCGACGCCAGGGGCGAAAAACTCGACGT
Organism: uncultured Devosia sp.; assembly: GCA_964498125.1. Classification (GTDB taxonomy): domain Bacteria; phylum Pseudomonadota; class Alphaproteobacteria; order Rhizobiales; family Hyphomicrobiaceae; genus CAMDBL01. Next base: position 17,192 of record CAZCGE010000108.1, read on the forward strand.
ACCCGAGACCAGCACCGCCGCGCGCCAGGTGCTGGCCCTGTCGCATCCGGGCCTGCTGCTGCTGCGCCGCCCCTGGGACCACAAGGCCAAGAAGCTGCTGACCGTCATCTCGGTCGACGAGGTGCGGCGATTGCGTAATTTCCTGGCGCACAGCACGGAGGCCGCGTCCTGGCGCGTCGTCATCGTCGATCAGGCCGACGAACTCAACATCAACGCCGCCAACGCGCTGCTGAAATCCCTGGAGGAGCCGCCGGCGCGCACGGTATTCCTGCTCATATCCTCCGAGCCCGGACGGCTGCTGCCGACCATCCGCTCACGTTGCCGCCGACTGGATCTGGCGCCGCTGGCGGGCCCGGACTTGCGCCTGGCCGCGCTGCAGGCGATCGGCGCCGCCGAGGTCGGCCCGCCAGAAGCCAAGCATTGGCCGCTGCTGGAACGGCTGGCGGAGGGCAGCGTGCGCCGCCTGCTGCTGCTCGCCGCCGCCAAGGGGCTGGACCTGCACGAACGCATTGCGAGCCTGCTCGCCAACCTGCCGAAGGTCGATTGGGGCGCCGTGCACGCGCTGTCGGACGAGCTGGCCGGCGCCGCCAATGCCCCGCGCTTCGAGCTGTTCTACGAGCTGCTGCTGGGCGAGCTTTCGCGGCTGATCCGCGCCCGCGCCGGCGGCCAGGGCACGCGTGAGGAGACCGCGCTGGCCGAGCGTCTCATTGACATGGCCTCGCTTGCCTCATGGGCCGAGCTGTGGGAGAGAATAGCCCGCGAGAAGGCCGAGGCTCTCGCGCTCAATCTCGATCGGAAAACGCTCATCCTGGAGGTTTTCTCCGGGCTTGCGCGTGCGGCGCGGCCAGCGTAGGTCGGAGCGAGGCCGGCTGAGTGCAGATGCCGACCTCGCTCCGACCGACAAAAGGCACCGACATGGCCGCGCCTAGGAAATTCTACATCACGACCGCCATTTCCTACCCCAATGGCGCGCCCCACATCGGCCACGCCTACGAGGCCATCGCCACCGATGCGATTGCCCGGTTCGAGCGGCTGGATGGCCAGGACGTCTTCTTCCTCACCGGCACCGACGAGCACGGCCTGAAGATGAAGCAGACGGCGCAGAAGGAAGGACTATCTCCACGCGCGTTCGCCGACCGCAACTCGGCTCGTTTCCGCGAGATGGCGACGCTGCTCGGCCTGTCCAACGACGACTTCATCCGCACCACCGAGCCGCGGCATTATGCAGCGTGCGAAGAGCTGTGGCGGCGCATGGAGAAGGCTGGCGACATCTTCAAGAAAAACTACGCCGGCTGGTATTCCGTACGCGACGAGGCCTTCTATCGCGAGAGCGAGACCGAGGTCGGCGCCGACGGCGTGCGCATCGCCACGCCGACCAAGACGCCGGTGGAGTGGACCGAGGAGGAGACGTTCTTCTTCAGACTGTCGGCCTATGAGAAAAAGCTGCTCGCCCATTACGAGGCGCATCCTGATTTCATCCTGCCGCCGGAGCGGCGCAACGAGGTGATGAGTTTCGTCAAAGGCGGCCTCGATGATCTCGCCGTCTCGCGCACCACGCTCGACTGGGGCATCCCGGTGCCCGGCGCGCCGGGGCACGTCATGTACGTCTGGGTCGACGCGCTCAACAACTATGTGACGGCGACGGGCGTGCTCGGCGGAGTCACGCCGGAGGCGGGCAAGGAAAATGCGCCGGAGGCGGACGAGAGGCAACACTATTGGCCAGCCGACGTGCACGTGATCGGCAAGGACATCGTCCGCTTCCACGCCGTCTACTGGCCAGCCTTCCTGCTCAGTGCCGGAGTGCCATTGCCCAAGCGCGTGTTCGGCCACGGCTTTTTGTTCAACAAGGGCGAAAAGATGTCGAAGTCGGTCGGCAACGTCGTCGACCCGTTCGATCTGGTCAACCACTACGGCCTCGACCAGGTGCGCTATTTCTTCCTGCGCGAGGTCGCCTTCGGCCAGGACGGCAGCTATGACCCCGACACCATCAAGAACCGCATCAATGCGGACCTGGCCAACGGCCTCGGCAATCTCGCCCAGCGCTCGCTGTCGATGATCAACAAGGGTTTTGGCGGCGAGGTGCCGGCACCGGGCGTGTTCACGGCCGCCGACACAGCGCTGCTGCATCAGGCCGACGCGCTGTACGGTCTGTGCCGCACGGCGATGGATCGGCAGGCCATCAAGTCCGCGCTCGATGCGGTGTGGGCGGTGGTCGGCGAGGCCGACCGCTATTTCACGGCCGAAAAACCGTTCGACAAGACCATCAGCGCGGAGCGCAAGGGCACGATCCTCTACGTTGCCGCCGAGGTCGTGCGCCAGATCGCGATCCTGGCGCAGCCGGCGATGCCGATGTCGGCGAACAAGGTGCTCGATCTGCTGGGGCAGACGGCTCAGAGCCGCACGTTCGCAGCACTCGGGGCCACGGGCCGATTGACGCCTGGCCTAACGCTGCCCGCGCCGGTCGGCGTATTCCCGCGCTACATCGATCCGGAGGCGGAGGGCGCGCCGAAGCGCAAGTAGGTTGCGACCGCGCTCAGGTCGGCGGATCAGCTGATGGGCTTGCAGCGTTGCCAGACTTCGGGAGCCCCGGTCTGGCCAGCGCGCGTCAGATGCACGAGCTCCTGGCCACGGATCATCAACATCGATATTTCGCTCCCCGCTCCGGGCTCGTTGGCTGGCACGACGTAGACGAACCTGTAGCGGTAATACTGGCCCTGCACGGTGTTGCGGCCGGGGGTGATGATGGTGTTGCCTTCGATGACGAAATGGCTGCCGCCGAAGCACCAATCGCCATCAATGGCGTCGGCGCGCGCGGGCGCCGCAAAAAGGCAGGCCGCGGATACACTGATGGTCGCCGCGATGATCGAGGCGCGAGGCCGCTGCCGCATGTTGCACTCCCCAGATCTGCACCGGCCCTGCGCCGGCAGCCCAGTCTATGCACATTTTCCAGCATCAACCAAATGGCCACGGCTCGGTCGGGGTCAGACCCGCGGGGTCTGACCCCATGCTCCGAGGCGCTTGCGCCGAGGATCATTTCAGCTATGACAGGATCATGCTCGTCGATCACCATTGCCACCTGGACTTCCCGCAATTCACCGAACAGCGCGATGCCATCGTCGCGCGCGCGGCGGCGGCCGGCGTCGGCATGCTGGTGACGATATCGACACGCATCCGCCGCTTTCCCGAGATCCTGGCGATCGCCCAGGCCTATCCCAATGTTTTCTGCTCGGTCGGCACGCATCCCCACCATGCCGACGAGGAAGCCGACATCGAGCTGTCGGAGATCGTCCGCCTGTCGGCCCATCCCAAGGTGGTCGCGGTGGGCGAAGCCGGGCTCGACTATTTCCACAAGCGCTCGACGCCAAACAACCAGGCCGACGGTTTCCGCCGCCATATCCGGGCGGCGCGCGAGACTGGCCTGCCGTTGGAAATCCACTCCCGCGACGCGGAAGCCGATACCGCCCGCATCCTGGAAGAGGAGCACAAGGCCGGCGGTCCGTTCCCGGCGCTGTTGCATTGCTTCACCGGCGGCCGGGAGCTGGCCATGCGCGCGCTCGAACTTGGACTCTACATCTCCTTTTCCGGCGTGATCAGCTTCAAGAAGTCGGACGCGCTGCGCGCGGTGGCGGCCGAGGCGCCACTCGACCGGCTGCTTGTCGAGACCGATGCGCCGTACTTGGCGCCCGATCCATTCCGCGGCAAGACCAACGAGCCGGCCTATGTCGTGCATACCGCCGCGGCCCTTGCCGGCGCCAAAGGTCTGAGTACGGCAGAGATTGCCAATGCCACCACCGACAATTTCTTCCGCCTGTTCAAGAAGGCGCCGCGCTCGGCACTGCGGGCGGGTGCCGCCGCATGAGCCGCCATCGCCTGACCATCCTCGGCTGCGGCTCATCTGGGGGCGTGCCGCGCATCGGCAACAACTGGGGCGCCTGTGACGCGAGCGAGCCCAGGAACCGGCGCCGGCGCTGTGCAGTGCTGGTGGAGCGGTACGGCGATGCCGGCGCCACGCAAGTGCTGGTCGACACCCCGCCCGACATCCGCGAACAGCTGCTCGCCGTGCGCATCGAGCAGCTCGACGGTGTTCTGTTCACGCATGATCACGCCGACCACACGCACGGCATCGACGACTTGCGCATGGTTGCCTACAACATGCGCCGCCGCGTCGACGTCTACGCCGATCCGCCGACCCGCGACGGCCTGATGAGCCGGTTCGGTTATTGCTTCACCGGTACGCCCAGCGGCAACTATCCCGCGATCCTGACCGCCCGCGACATCCGCGCGCCCGAGCCGGTGACGATCGATGGACGCGGCGGGGCCATCCGCGTGGTGCCGATTCCGCAAGCGCACGGCGATATCGGCTCGCTGGGATTCCGCTTCGGCAACATCGCCTATTCCCCGGATATTTCCGATGTGCCGGAGGCCTCGCTGCCGCTGCTCGAGGGCCTCGACGTGTGGATCATCGACGCATTGCGCTACATCCCGCATCCGAGCCACCTGACGGTCAAGCAGGCGCTGGCTTGGATCGACAAGGTCAAGCCAAAACGCGCCATCCTCACGCATCTGCATATCGATCTCGACTACAAGGCGCTCAAGCGCGAGCTGCCAGCCCACGTCGAGCCGGCATTCGACGGCATGGAGATCGTCTGGGATTAGAGCATTTTCCGCCAAAGTGGGCACCGGTTTGGCGTGAGACAAATGCGACAAACAAAGGACTGGAGCATTTTCCGCTGATTCAATTGGAGTGGAAAGCGCTCTAGACGGCTCGCCGTTCGGCGACCAGCCGCGCCATGGCCGCCTTGAGTTCATCGAGGCCGGTGCCCTTGGTCGCGGACGTCGCCATGACTTCGGGCAGCGCCGCGGGATGTGACGTCAACGTTGCTTCCGTCTTGGATATCACGGCGGACAGCGCCTTCACGCTGATCTTGTCGGCCTTGGTCAGGATGATCTGGTAGGAGACCGCGGCCTCGTTCATCAGTGTCATGACGCCCAGATCGACGGGCTTGAGGCCATGGCGCGCATCGATCAGCAGCAGGACGCGGGCCAGCGTCACCCGGCCGCGCAGGTAGCTTCTGACCAGCTCGTTCCAGGCATCGACCTTGTCTTTGGGCGCCTCGGCGAAACCGTAGCCCGGCATATCGACGAGATAGAGCGAGACGGCCTGGCAATCGAAGAAATTGATTTCCTGGGTACGGCCCGGCGTGTTGGAGGTCCGAGCCAGTCGGCCGTGGCCGGCCATGGCGTTGATCAGGCTCGACTTGCCGACATTCGAGCGGCCGGCGAACGCGATCTCCGGACGGTCGGCGGGCGGCAGGTGCTCGAGGCCGACGACGCCCTTGAGAAACGTCCATGACTGCGCCAGCAACCGGCTGCCGGCTGCGATCTCGTCGGCGTCATACTGCGCGCGCTCGATCATGACGCTTGGCATCTCTGCTTGCGCTGGCCGCACCGGGGCACCTTCAGCGGCAGCCCTCGCTGCTATTTGGGCGGCTTGCGTTTGAACAATTCGAGCAGCGGCCCGAGATTTTTCTTGAGGTTGTCGACCAGCGGCACATCGGTGCCCTGCTTCTTCATGATGTAATATTGCTGGATCAGCGACAGCACGTTGTTCCAGGCCCAGTAGATCACCAGGCCGGAGGCAAAGCCCCCGAGCATGAAGGTGAACATCACCGGCATCCAGTTGAAGATCATCTGCTGGGTGGGATCAGGCTGCTGCGGGTTCAGCTGCATCTGCAGCCACATGGTGATGCCCATGATGATTGGCCACACGCCCATCGTGTAGCCGAGCAGATACGGCTCGAGCGGCATGTACGGCAGCAACCCGAACAGGTTGCTGATCGAGGTCGGATCTGGCGCCGACAAATCCTCGATCCAGCCGAAGAACGACGCGTGCCGCATATCGAGCGTGATGAACAGCACCTTGTAGAGGGCGAAGAACACGGGGATTTGCAGCAGGATCGGCAGGCAACCGGCCAGCGGGTTGATCTTCTGCTTGGCGTAAAGCTCCATCAGCGCCTTCTGCTGGCCCGCCTTGTCGTCCTTCAGCCGCTCGCGGATGCGCTCCATCTCCGGCTGCAGCTTTTTCATCTTCGCCATCGACTCGTAGGCTTTGTTGGCGAGCGGGAAAAACGCGGCCTTGACGATCACGGTCACGGCCAGGATGGCGAGGCCGAAATTGCCGAGGAATTTGTAGAGCCAGTTGATCAGGTGGAAGAGCGGAATGGTGATGAAATAGAACCAGCCCCAATCGATCATGTAGTTGAACTGCTTGATCTTCAGGTCTTCGCCGTAATTTTCGATCAGCGCCACCTGCTTGGCGCCTGCGAACAGACTGCTTTCAATGGTCGCCTTCTGCCCTGCCGCGGCCTTGATCGGCAGCAGCCCGTAATCGACGTAGTAGAACTCCTTGCGACCGCCGGTCGCCTTGGCACCGTTGAATGTCGCGCTGAAGCTCGAGGCTTGCGGCGGGATCAGGGCGGCGGCCCAGTACTTGTCGGTCATGCCGACCCAGCCGCCGGTTTTGTTGTCGAAGGTCTTGCGGAAGCCGTCTTTCTGGGCGTCGGAGTAGGTGAATTCCTTGAGGCCTTCCTCGCCGGCGATGCCGAGCAAGCCTTCGTGCTGGATGTAGAAGCCCTCGGTCTTGGGCGTGCCGAAGCGATACAGCCGGGCGTAGCTCGACAGCGCGATCTCCGCGCCGGTCTTGTTCTCGACCTCGTCGGCGATCTTGAACATGTAGTTCTGATCCACCGAGATGGTGCGCCGGAACACCAGCCCCTCGCCATTCTCCCAAACCAGCGTCACCGGCGCGCCAGGCGTCAGTGACTGGGATTTCTCCAGCCGCCAGAGCGTCTCGCCGTCGGGAACCTTGTGCTGGGCGCCGGGCGGGTTCAACCAGCCGTACTCGGCGAAATAGGACTCTGCATACTCGAACGGCGCGAACAGAACGATGTTGGCGCTCTTGGGATCGGCCGTCTCGCGGTAGCGGGTGAGCACCAAATCATCGATCCGGGCGCCTTTGAGGGATAGCGATCCCTTCAGCGTCGGCGTCTCGATGGCAACCCTCTGGGTCAGCTTCAGGGCCTCTTCGCGCGTCACCGTCTTGACCGCCGCGGCGGCCGTCACGGCAGCCGGCGCCGCGCCAGGCGCTGCTGCGCCAGGGGCCGTTGGCACCGAGGGCGCCGGCACACCGCCAGGACCGGACTGGCCAGGACTTGTCTGAGTAGTCTGCTCCGGCTTGGCGCGCTGTCGCTCCTGCTCGTCCTTGAGCTTGGGTCCGGCGAAGAAATATTGCCACCCGACGAGCACGACCATCGACAGCACGATGGCGAGCAAGAGGTTCTTCTGACTGTCGGGCTGCTGGGTTTGCATCGGTCTACTCGGCTGGTCTGCTGCGATCGACCGGCTTGGCGCGGTCGCCCGGGCATCATTTAGTTCTGGAGCCGGCGGAAAACAGGCTCAGCGGCTCGTCATAGTGCGATCTTTTCCGCGCTGCTGACCTGGTCCGGGTCGATGCACGCGCGCGAACGCGATCTCGATATCCCGTGCCAGGTCGGCGAACGGACGCTCCAGCGCCGGTCCGCGCGCAATCAGCACGTAGTCGTGGTCGACCCGGGCGTTGGTCGCCGCCACCAGCCGAACGGCCTCGCGCAGACGGCGGCGGATGCGATTGCGGGTCACTGCCTTGCCGAGCTGCTTCGTCACCGTGAAGCCGAAACGCGCCTGGCTGCCTGTCGTCGGACCGGTCCGCGGCTTGGTCTCCAGCACGAAACTCGCTGTCGCCCAGCGCGCGCCGCCCCTGATCCGCAAGAATTCCGAACGGCGCTGCAGCGTTACGATCATGGCAACTGGTCTGAGTGCTGGCAGCCAAAACAGGGGCCGTGCGCTGACGCTCGGGCAATCCGGCAATACCACCAGGGCAGGCCGTCACGCTGAAAGGCGCTTGCGGCCCTTGGAACGGCGGCGTGCAATGACGCGAGCGCCGCCGGCGGTCTGCATGCGCGCCCGGAAGCCGTGGCGACGCTTGCGCACGAGGCGGCTTGGCTGGTAAGTCCGTTTCACGGGTGTCTCCCTGACGTAATGTGGCGACGACGCTCACCGCGGCGATCATCGAAGTTCATATACCTGCAAACGCAAGCCGACCGCTCGCGTCGTGCGCGCGCAGCCGACAGGCAGGGCTTGCAATGTCCGCAGCTTATAGGCACCAGGACAATAGGAAGTCAATTGGCGCACGCCCCCGGCGGCGGCAGGCCAGACCGGGCCGCCTATTCGAGCCGTCCACACATGGGGGAGGGCTCACAGTTCCTTGCGGATCAGGGTGACCATCTGCTCCGGCGGCAGGTTGTGGTAGAAATAGTTGCGCGTCACGCCATCGGGTCCGACCACGAAGACGTAGGTCGTGTGATCGATGCGCGGACCGGTTTCTTTCTTGCCATAGGCGGCCATGCCGTACTCGCGCCGCACCTTGAAGATGCGCAGCATGTGGTACATCTGCTTGCGCGAGCCGGTAAGACCGATCAGGCGCGGGTGAAAATTGCCGACGAACTGGGACAGTCCCTTCAGGTCAGGACCCGCCAGGTCGATGTCGACGAACAAAGGCTGTATCTTGTCCGCCTCTGGACCCATCAGCTCGAGCGCCCGGGCCATGTTGTCGAGACCGAGCGGACAAGCCTCACGGCAACCGGCATAGCCGAAAAAGACCAGCATGGTCTGGCCGCGAAACGTCTTGTCGGACACGTCGCGGCCGGTGTGATCGATCAGCTCGAAGGCGCCGCCGAGGCTTTTTGGTTCGGGCGCCGCGTAGCCTGCTGGGGCCGGGACCGCCACGGTCTCCTCCTGCACGATCTGGCCACGCGTATGTTTGCTGTGCGCACCCGCGGGCGTGGCTAGGAGGGACAATGACACCACCGCGAGCGCGGCGGCGATGGCCGGGGTTGTGTTACCCATGTCGTGAACTCCAAGACGCCGCCGCTGAATGTCGGGACTGCACCGGCAAAGCAAGTGACATGCCGGATCGATGGCGTCAGACGATCGTGATGGTGCTGGCGGCCTTGCCCTCGTACAGGCCCTGGCCGGGGTTGAACGGCTGCTTCTTGACCCAGTCGTAGTAAGTGAACTCGACGGGATAGGTGCCGGGTGCCAGGCCGGTCGTGTCGAACCACAGGTCGTGACGCATCGCCGTGGTCATCCGGATCTCCTCGCCCGGCGCGAAGCCGAACGGTTTCGACCAGGGACGATCGGCTCCGGCGAGCGCGTGACCATCCATCGAGATGCATTTGACCGGGATGCCGGCGATCTTGATGCCCATGACGCAGTAGCCGGCGTTCAAGACACGGATCAGCACTTTCTGGCCCCTCGTGGCCCGGATCGTGACGCGCGAGTCGGCCGCGGTCTTGGACTTGTCGACACCCGAGACGAGGAAGTAGCGCGGCTTGTAGACGTTGAGGCCGACATCCTCGCCGCACAGGCCAGCGGCGTGCTCCAGGCTGAGCACGTTGTGCCAGCGCGGGTCCCAGGCGTCCGTCACCCAGAAGGCCTCGACGTCGTATTTGTATTGTGCACCCGCGGCGCCGCCAAAGGGAAAGCCCCAGCCCTCGAGCGGGTCGACGACCAGCAGGCCGTAGAGACCCATATTGAAATGTAGCACCGTGTTGCGGTGGCAGTGATAGAACCAGGTGCCGGGGTGCTTCGGCCGCCACTGGTACATGAAGCGATCGTTAACCTCGAACGAGACGTGGCCGACGCCGTCGTTCATGGTGCTTGGCTCGATGCCGTGGTGATGGATGGTGTGCGGGCCCTTGCGTGTCTCGAGCCTGACGTGGGCGAGCTGGCCCTCCTGCAGCCGGATGATCGGCGATGGGAACGGCATCTGGCCCTTGGCCTTGATCAGATCCTCGAAACCCCAGTAGTTCACCCTGACGCCATCGGGCATGGTCTTGACACCGTCGGTGAAGACCTTGCGCTCGAAGTAGACGGCGTTGGCCGACGTCATGTAGTCCGGCGTGTTGAGGAGCGCGTCGGGCACCTTGCAACCGAAGGTGTCGAAGGTCGCCCCCGGTATGCCGGTCAGATTGAAATCGACCGGACCGCCGGCGGCTGGACCATTGCCGGGGACACCGGTGCCCTTTGTGTAGGTAACCATAACCATTCCTTCCCGCTCAGGAAAATTGCAGAGTCAGCTTTTAGGCGCCCGCCCGCCGCCCGCCACGGGGCCCCATGATCTCCCAGTGCGTGACCGCGCCTTGCGGGTAATTACCGCCGGCAGCGGTGGTCGCCATTTCGCAATGGCAGTGCATGACGTAGCGCAATGGGAACGGCTCCTGATTTGTGTGGTTGACGAACTTGTCCCAGTTCGGGATGTCCGGCGGCACTTCCAGGGGCAGAAGCATATCGCGTGCTTGCATCGGCGCCGTCGGCCAGACATCGCGCTCGAAGATGTTGTCGCACAGCACCACCTCGCCGTTGTTCGAGGCGTGATTGCTGCCAACCTTGAACTTGAACCCATCCATGCCGACGCTGGAATAAGCCAGCTCGAGCAGATGATTACCGTGCATGTGCGTGGCGTGATGGGCCAGCCCGACGTTGAGCGTGCGGATCAGGGTCGGCTCGCCGATCCAGTTCCTGACGACAACGTCCTCGTTTTCGGACAAATCGTAGCCGCTGCGGCCGTTGATGGTGAAGTAGCGCGGCAGGAAGTTGGCGACGATCTGCGCGGCGCTGGTGGTCAAGGTGCTGGCGGTAATTCCTGTCGCCGTGATCAGGGCGTTGAAGCGCGGATCGACCTGGTTGAAGATCCAGGTCTTCTCCTGGTTCGAATACTCCTGATCGAGGGCGCAAGGCACCCACTTGCCGCCAAGGAAGCGCGTGGTGGTGCCAAAGGCATTGAAAACTTTGCTGACAGTCGACGCGGCGGCGGGATCGCTCAGGGTAAACTTGTCGATGCTGTAGGGCGTCATGCACGATGCTTGAGTGACCGTTCCCAGGCTATTGACCGATGCTTGGCTCATGCCGTGGGCGGGATGGACGATGAGCGCGCCGTGCAGGCCGAGCAGGCGATAGAGGTGGCGAGAGACGTGCGAGCCGTCGTGGTAGATATAGGTGCCGGCCACGGGCGCCGTGAAGGTCACGGTGCAGGTCTGGTTCGTGTTGATCGTGGTGATCTTGGAGTCGGGAATGCCGGCGATCTCGAAGCCGTGCGGCTCCGGCCGGGCGTTGGTGACCGAGATGGTGACCTGGTTGCCCTCGACCACCCGAAGCACAGGACCCGGCACGCGCTGTGTGCCAGTGCCTGAGCCGCTGGTCAGCCGGTAGGCCAGGAACGGGAAACGCTGGCCGTCGATCATTTCGAAGATCTTGTCGTCGATCTCCAGCTTGAAGGTCGCGGTCGGGCTCGGCTGCGTCGAACAGACGGCGGCGGCCTGCGCCGCGGGGCTCAAGACTGCTGCTGAACTGGCAGCGGCCACACCGGCGCCGCCGAGTTTGATAAAGTCACGCCGATCCATGCTAAGCCCCGCTACTGACGCCTACACAACCGAACCCGTTCAGACCTCGGATTCGTCCAAAACACGAGAATTGATCCCACCCGTTGTCGAATTTCGACCAATGTAGCAGCGTCCCGACCGCGCCAACAGGGTCCAAGGGCTTGGATCTATTCGGATAAAGGTCCTACTCCGTTTACGTTATTTGGTTGCAGCAATCGCCGACCTTTGGCCCGGCGGCTCATCAGCTCATGATCCGACGCCAACCGTGCACATTGTGTCATAACTTTGCACGAACGGTGCTGCAATTACGGCACACTCGCTCAGAAATCGCTGGAGCAGGACTGCACAACCTTGCGGAGACCCTGCACTAAGATAACGTTAGGGGGAGGTGCGGGTGGTCAGTGTGGGTTGTATGCGAATCGGTGCATGCTTCACGAGAGCATTCAGGTCAGCGACGAAAAACAGCGGCTGTGCCGCCGAAGGAGCTGGACGGGACCATCGTCGACCCGGAAAACTGGTAATTACCTCGGACTGAAGTTGGTCGGGAAGCTGCGTCTTGGGGGATAAGTTGTTGTTGCGCCGTGCCCTTTTTGCCGCAAGCATGCTCGTGCTTGGCGGTTGCAGTTTGCCGTTGCAGCAACTTTCGCTGCCGCCGCCAGGTCCAGGCGTGCCAGCAGCCACAGGCGCTCACGCATCATCGACGGCCAACAGGTCGACGCCGCTGAGTGGGGGTGTGGTCGACAATAATCGCGAGCCGCGCGCGGTGCTGGGAACCGGTGAGCTCACTGGCCAACCCAATCCCAGGCCGCTGACGAGCAACGGTAGCCCGCAAGACAGCGTAACGGTTAACCTTGTCGATGCCAGTATCGCGGCAGCGGCAAAAGCCATTCTCGGCGATATCCTGAAGGTGAACTATTCCATCAGCGACAAGGTCAAAGGCACCGTCACCCTGCAGACGTCCAGGCCGGTTTCCAGGGACGCGCTCATCGAGTCGTTCGAGGAAATCCTGCGCAGCCAGGGCGCCGCATTATTGAATGGCGGGGCCACCTTCAAGATCTTGCCGATCGAGGAGGCGATTGCCCAGGGGGCACCAATTCGGCCTAAAGGGGCGACGCGGCGCGGCCCCGGTATTGCAACCGAGGTCGTGCAATTGCAGCACGTCTCTGCCCCGGAAATGGAGCGCATTCTCAAATCATTGGTTCCCAGCAGCATCGTGTTGCGCGCCGATGCGGTTCGCAATGTGCTGGTTATTTCGGGAACCCGTATCGAGCTTGCGTCGCTGCAGGACACCATCTCCGTCTTTGACGTCGATTGGATGCGTGGCATGTCCTTCGCTATCCTGCCGGTGGAAGCGACCGATCCCGACACCATAGCCCAGGAACTCGATACGGTCTTTGCCAATGACCGGGACGGCCCGGGTCGCGGCGTCGTGCGTTTCATCGGCAACCGCCGCCTCAAGGCCGTTCTGGTGATCACGCCGCGTCAGGAGTACCTGAAAAAAGCCGAACAATGGCTTCGGCGGCTCGACCAGGTCAGCCAGGAAAGCCAGAAGCGGGTTTACGTCTACCATGTACAGAACCGGCCCGTGCAGGAGCTTGCGGCACTGCTGCAGCGCGTTTACCTCAGCCACGACTCCGGACGCGCCGGTGCGGCATCCAGCGGCGCGCCTCCAGGTGCTGTCACGATGAACGCGCCGCCAGCGCCCGCCGCCGCCAGCGCTGCGCCGGCTGCATTTTCGCCACTGCCCCAGCCACTGCCGATCACGCCCCTTTCCGCCGGCAGTGCCGCAAGGCCCGCCGCCGGACAATCTCCGCAACTCCCGCAGGAGGCAGCCGGAGGCCCGCCGCAGGCTGAACCCGGGCCGGGCCGGTCTGGTTCAGGAGCCGTCACCGATGACCGCACGGCAGGCATCGGCATCGTCGCCGACGAGAAAAACAATATGCTCGTCATCACGTCGACATCGGCTGAATTCAAACGCATGCGCCAGATCCTGTCGCAGATCGATGTGGCATCGGTGCAAGTCCAGCTCGAGGCGACGATCGCCGAGGTAACGCTGAATGATCAGTTGAAAATGGGTCTGAGGTGGCATTTCGAGACCAAGAACAGCAACTTCAAGCTGACGGATAGCGTCGCCGGCGCTGTCTCGCCGGTGTTCCCCGGGTTCTCGTATTTCCTCAATGCGCCCAATGTGAGCGTGGCATTGCAGGCGCTGTCGCAGATCACCGACGTCAATATCGTCTCGTCGCCGACCCTGATGGTGCTCGACAACAGCAAGGCGGTGCTGCAGGTCGGTGACGAAGTGCCCTTCCCCTCGCAGCAGGCCGTTGGCGTACTGGCGCCCGGCGCGCCGATCGTCAACTCCATCGCCTATCGCAATACCGGCATCATTCTCTCGATCACGCCGCGCGTCAGTGATCAGGGCCGCGTCCTGCTCGATATCGAGCAGGAAGTCAGCGATGCAATTGCGACCAAGAGTTCCACGATCGATGCGCCGACCATTCAGCAGCGGCGTATCCGCACGACAGTCGCGGTCAATGACGGCGAAAGCATCATGCTGGCGGGCATGATCCAGGATCGCGCCACGCGCACCCGCGACCAGGTGCCGATACTCGGGGATGTGCCGATCTTCGGCAATCTGTTCAAGAACAAGACGGACGAGATCAAGCGCACCGAGTTGCTGATCGCCATCACGCCGCGGGTCGTCAAGGACAGCAACGTCCTACGCGGCATCACCTCCGAGTTTCGCGAGAAGCTGAACTTCGCCACGCGGCCGCAGCGGCAGGGGCCGCCGAGCCGGCGGGAGCAAGTCGACCGTATTCTGCGTTGAGCCAGCCGCGGCGGCCGGCGCTGTCGATTGACCTGCTCGCCACACACGACTTCGGCAAGATCTGGCGCATGGCATGCAACTGAACCATGACATGCAACTGAATAAAGCGCGCAAGGAAGACGGCTTCGTGCTGGTCGTGGCGCTACTGGCGCTGGTCCTGCTCGGCGCGGTGGTGGCGACCTTCAATACCAGCTTGCGCGCGCATCTGAAGGATGTCGGCGCCATCGTTGCCCGCGCCGAAGTCGAGGGCCTGGCCGACGCTGGCGTGAACATCGCCTTGCTCGACGTGATAGCCACTCTCGAGGATCGCACGCGCACGCGCCGTTTTCCAATGAATGGCGCGGCCGTGAGCTGTCAGACCGGCAGCGCCACAATCGATATTTCCGTGGTCGACGAAGCCGGGCGGATCGATCTCAACGCCGCGGACGAACAATTGCTCGTGGCGCTGTTCGCGGGAGCGGGTGCTGAATCCTCGGCAGCTCGCGCCATGGCCAACGCGCTGATCGATTATCGCGATGCCGACACCATAGCGCGACCGAATGGCGCTGAAGTTCCCGAGTATCGGGCAGCGGGACTGGCGTACGGACCTAAGAATGCGCCTCTCGATGCGGTGGAGGAAATGTCGCGTGTGCTCAATTTCGATGTGGGACTGCTGGACAGGTTGCATCCGTACCTGACCGTGCATTCGGGGCTCGCTGGCGTCGATCCAGAGGCTGCCCCACTCGCACTGCTGTTGCTGCTGCTGAACGGCTCGGGGCATTCCGTGGTCGACGGCGCCGGCATGGATGCCGTCAGCCAGCGCGCGCGGTTTCGCCAGACGCTGCCGCAGTACGTCGCCGTATCTTCCCGGCTAAAATTTACCATTCGCGCGGTCGCCCGGCTGCCCGGCGCTGCGTTCGTGCGCGAGGCGGTCGTCGACGTTTCAGGCTCGCGCGCCCGATCCTACACTATACGAGCCTGGCGCCAGGGGGTGGCGACCGCCAGCGAAGCCGAAGCCGGTCAAAATCTGCCCGCATGCTGACCACGGCCGATAGAAGGCCGCATCGGGTTACTGCGCCAGCAAGCGGTTGATCATCTGCAGGCGGGCCTTGGCGGGCTCCTTCAGCACATCGTGGCGGCCGGCGAGCAGTCCATACTTGTCGAAGTAGTAGGATCGCGTCGTATGATCAATCGTATACCGGCCGCCGGCTGCCGGAATGCGCTCATAGGCGGCATTGAAGGCATGAGCCGCGGATTCGATGTCGATGGCGTTGCCGGACAGGCCGACGATGCGTCCATCGAAGGAGGTAAGGTAGGCACGCAGGTGCTCGGGTGTATCGGTGTCCGGATCAACGGTGAGAAACAGCACCGTTATTCTGTCCCCATCCTTGCCGAGCAAGGCAAGATCATTGGACAGCTCGAGCAGGGTCGTTGGGCACACGTCGGCGCAGCTGGTGTAGCCAAATGCGACGACGAACGGCCGCCCCCTGAGCTGTGACAGCTGGAGGGCCTCGCCCATATGTGTCGTCAGTCGCGCCAGCGGTTCCAAGGTGACGCCGACGACGCGCTTGCCATGCGCACCGGCCGCGCCCAAGGGGCTCATCCACGCCAGCGCGCCGACGAACGCCAGAAGCAGTCCGCAGCAGGCCGCGTATCGCATCCTGAGCAAAACAACAGACGAAAACAAAGCCATGATATCGCCACACACCATTTCAACTTCGCGAAACCATACCAGACCAATGGCTGATAGTCTATCGGCCAAATGTCCAATATGATTTTTAATAATTCGCAGGCTATTCATGGTTTAACTCTCCGCAATTCCAGTGATGGTTAACTGTTTCTTATGAAATACAATTGACGAAATAGAAAAAGGGATCAATAGTCTTAGTATTGGCGCAACCATACTGGCTGCGTCATGGGACTTCAGGGTGGGTAGCGCCAAGTCGACCACTCGCCGATCGGTGGTCGGTGGCCAAGTGGTGTCCAAATGCAAGTGAGTGATGCACGGCATGGTCGCCTGCTCGGCTCGGCTCTTGGGTCGAGAGCCGCGCTCGGCCGGCAAGTTGGTGGTCTACTTGCCATCTGGCGGGGCCTCGCGCTCCACCGGCAGTTCCTGATTGCAGCCTCGCTCGTGATCCTGCTCGGCATGGCTGCCATCGGAATTTGGGTCACGGATCGCATCAAGGCTGGTGTCGTTAATGACAGCGCCCATGAAGCCGCGCTTTACATGGACCGTGTCGTCGCGCCCCTGGCCCAGGATCTGGCAGACGGCGATAAGCTGACTTCGGATAATATCGCCAGGCTCGATGGGCTTCTCGAAACCTGGGTCGGACGGCACATCTATTCGATCAAGATCTGGACCAAGGATGGCGTCATTGCCTACAGCAGCCTGCACGATGTGATCGGCAGGAAGTTCGTTAAATCGCCGAATCTCTCGAGAGCGCTGCTAGGTGAAGTGGCCGCCGCCCTCGAAGATCATTCGCACGAGATCAATGGGCACGAACAGGCCGCAGGCGTTCCCCTTATCGAAATATATTCGCCGATCATCAGCCAAAAGACCGGGGAGATCATCGCCGTTGCCGAGTTCTACGAGATGGCCCTCACTCTCAAGGCCCAGCTCTTTTGGTCAACGATTTCGAGTTGGCTGATTGTCGGATTAATTGGCCTGCTGATGACGGGCGCGCTCTACGGCATCGTCAGCCGGGGTAGCCGCACGATCGATGAACAGCGCGAAAGCCTGCACTTGCAGATCGAGAAGTTGAAGGGCCTGCTCGACGAAAACGAAGGGCTGCAGGATAGCCTACGGTTGGCATACAATCGGTCAGCCGAGATCAATGAGCGGTTCCTGCGGCGCGTCAGTGCCGATCTGCATGACGGCCCTGCACAACTTATCAGCTACGGCCTGCTGAAATTGAATTTGGTCGAACAACTTGTCCGCACTGCCGCTGCTGAACGCGCGAAAAGCAACGTCGATGTGCTCAATTCCGTTGGCAAGGCCTTCCGCGACGCGTTGCAGGAAGTCCGTGACATATCGTCGGGCCTTTCACTTCCCGATCTGCTCTCTGATACCCTTGAGGGATGCATCCAGCGTGCAGCGCGCGCGCATGAGGATCGAACCCGCACGAAGGTAACCTGTATGGTCATTGGGCTGCCCAGGTCGGCAACCCTGACCGTCAAGACCTGCGTCTACCGCTTCGTTCAGGAAGCCTTGAACAACGCCTTCAAACATGCCGGCGGCGTGGGCCAGCGCGTCGAGGCGCGCTATTCCGGCCCAATTCTCGACCTTTTAGTCGCCGATAGTGGTTCGGGTATGTCGGCGACCACTTCGCCGAAAGGCCGTGGCCAATTGGGGCTTGCTGGATTGCGCGATCGGGTGGAGACTCTTGGTGGAACCTTGACGATCGTGTCCGCGCCAGAGGCAGGGACCAGGTTGGAGGTCCGACTGGACCTCGCCAAGATCAGTAAATTGGAGGCAGCCCATGAGTGAGCAGGTTCGGATCGCAGTGATCGATGACCACCCGCTCTTGCGCGAAGGGGTCGTGAGCGTATTGGCCGGCGAGGAAGGCTTCTCGGTCGTGGGCGAGGGCAGCTCGGGACCAGAAGCCATCGCAATTGCCGAGCAACTGCTTCCCGACGTGCTGCTGCTCGATGTCAGTATTCCCGGAGGCGGAATCGACGCGGCGCGCGCGGTCTCCAAGTCATGCCCATTCATCACAGTCGTCATGCTGACGGTCGCCGAGGACGAGGAGACCGTCACGTCGGCGCTGCAGGCCGGCGCGCGCGGCTACATCTTGAAGGGCATTAGCGGGCAGGAGCTGGTCAGCACGATCTGGCGTATGCACCGCGGCGAAAGCTACATTAGTCCGCATTTGGCGGCGCGGCTGCTGGCGCAAATGGCGCCGTCCGACAACACCTCGCCCCCGGTGACACCATCGCTCTTGACCGCGCGTGAGGAGCAAATTCTGTCGCGCGTCGTCACCGGGCAAGCCTACGACGAGATCGGCCGTGAGTTCGGACTTGCCGAGTCGACGATCAAGAACCAGATGACAAACGTGCTGCAGAAATTGCATTCTCGCGGACGCAGTGGTCTGGGAAAAAACTGAAGTCACAGCCGACGCAGCGCATGCGGCCGGACTGCCCGCGGCCCGATGCGGCTACTTCAGTCGGACCACAACGCGATCGACGCGGCCCTCGGCGTCGATGACCGAGAGCTTGACGAAGCCGCGACCCTTCGGGATCCAGGCCAGCTCGCGCGTGTGCGGATCGCTGCCGATGGGCGCACCGTCGACGAGCCAGGTCAGAGGCAGGGCGCCGCCCTCCGCCTTGATGTGAATGGGCTCGACCGCGTCGTCGATTTCGAGCTCCGCGCGATCCGGCGGGAAGGCGATTTGCACTGGACTGGTCAGGAAGGGTCCCGTCGCCAGCGTTTCGTCGACGGACTCCTGGAAGCGCTTCAAGGGCGGCGGCAGATCGGCGCCGGCAACGCGCAAGGCGCCGGTGGGAGCCACCGTCAGCGGCTGGCGCCGTTCGGCGATCCGCTGGAACGCATCGAACAGCATCGGCGCAGCCGCCGTGCGGCCCGTCAGCCCTGCCGTGGCGGCGCCATCCGGCCGGCCGACCCAGACGGCGATGGTGTGGCGGCCGTCATAACCGATGGCCCAGGCGTCGCGGTAGCCATAGGACGTTCCCGTCTTATAGGCGATGCGCCCCGTTCGGGCGCTGGTGGGAGCGGGCGCGTCCTTGAGGATATCGGTGACATACCAGGCAGCGACGGCAGGCAGGATGCGGTGTGTGCGTGCAGTGTCTGACATCTTGTCAGACACCTTTGGCACCGTCCTAGCAACGGTGTCTGGCAGGATGTCAGACACCTTGGCCACATGCCGCACCTTCACCGCCTCGCCCTGGTTGGCCAGGGCCGCATAGAGCACTGCAAGATCGTGCAGCCGCAATCCGACGCCACCGAGCGCGATCGCCAGCGTCGGCTCGGCCCCGCTCGGCAACACCGGCTCGATGCCGAACCGCTGAAAACTGCCGACCAGCCGCGTCGGCCCGACCGCATTCAGCGCCTTGACCGCCGGAATGTTGAGAGATTGGGCCAGGGCATGACGGATGGTCACGGTGCCGTGGAACTCCTCGTCGAAGTTCTTTGGCGTGTAGCTGCCGAAGCGCACCGGGCGGTCCTCGATCAGCGTCTCGGGATGGGCAAGCCCGGCCTCGAAGGCGAGACCATAGATGAATGGTTTCAGCGTCGACCCCGGCGAGCGGATCGCGCTCACCATATCGATGGCGCCCTGCCGGTCTTCATCGAGATATCCCGCCGAGCCGACGTGGGCCAGCACCTCGCCGGTCTTGTGGTCGACGGTCAGGATCGCCGCTGAAAGCTTTGCGCCCAGCAGTTTGACGTGATCGCGAGCGAGCTGCTCCAGGCCGCGCTGCAGTTCTCGATCGATGGTCAGGCGATGGACGTTGACGGAGGGCGCGCGCTGCAATTCGGCATCGGCCAGATGCGGAGCCAGCATGGGAAAATCGCGGCGCGCCCGCGGCAGGGGTTCCGTGCGCGCCTGCACGACCTCGGCCGCGGTTATGATGCGTTCGGCGACGGCGCGGGCAAGCACACGCTCGCGCGCCTCGGCCAGCGCGGCGGCATTGCGGCCGGGGCGGCGGACCTCGGGCGACTGCGGCAGGGCCACCAGCAGCGCCGCCTCGCTCGCCGTCAGCCGGCGCGGCTCCTTGCCGAAATAAGCCAGCGACGCCGCGCGCACGCCTTCGATGTTGCCGCCGAAGGGGGCGAGGCGGAGATAGAGCCGCAGGATCTCGTCCTTCGACAGGCGCGCCTCGATCTGCAGGGCCCGCACGATCTGCCGCAGCTTGCCGCCGCCGGTGCGCTCGTGCCGGCCCTCGAGCAGGCGGGCGACTTGCATCGTCAGCGTCGAGCCACCCGAAATGATGCGGCCATGGCGGATGAGTTGGCTCACCGCGCGCGCGAACGCCAGCGGATCGGCACCCCAGTGATTGCGAAAGCGCCGGTCCTCGAAGGCGACCAGCATGGCCAGATAGCGCTGATCCACGTCCCTGGGCTGCACCGGCAAGCGCCAGCGGCCATCGGCGGTGGTGTAGGCGCGCAGCAGACGGTCGTGCCTATCGAGCACGGTGACGGAAACGGCTTCGGCGGCGGCAAGTGGCGGCGGGCCGAGACGGTAGGCGGCGATGAGGAGGGTGGCGATGACCAGCGCCGCCGCGACAAGCGCGACCTTGGCCGTCCGCGCGATGCGGTGCAGCGCGGGGCGGGCGGGGTCAGACCCATGGGTCTGACCCCTTGTGGAGCACGATGTCTCCGCTTTGCGCACCACCAAGCTTGCTCCCAGTTGAGAGAGTCTTTGTCTACAAGGGGTCAGACCCAAGGGTCTGACCCCGTCCGATTCGCCGGGTCACTCCTTCCCCGTCACCTCGAGCCGGCCACTCGCCGTGCGGGCGTGGCGCTCGGGGCGGTACATGTCCTCGACGGTTGCGGCGGGATGCACGAAGCTGCCCGGTGTGACCGCGCGGACGATGTAGGCGACGGTGGCCTCGGAGGCCGGCTCTTTCTTGGCGTCGTCGTCATCGTCGTCGCCGCGCCGCCGTCCACCCTGCGCGTTGCCGCCGAAGAAATTGAAGGCGGCGACGAAGCGGTCGTCGCGGAATTCGGTGTGCTCGGGCTTCACGGTGGTCTTCAGCCAGTCGAGCGTCTTGATGTCGCCGCCGTCGACGAGCCGCGGGTTTTCGATCTCGAGGCCCGCCGGCAAGCGATCGACCAGCAGGATGCGGCCGCCGGTCTCCTGGGCCTCGACCTTCAGCACCATGACGAGGCGGTCGTTCTGCCTGACCTGGCTCGTGCCACCGGCGAGACTCGCCAGCTCGACTTTCTTGCCGTCGAGCGTGTAGACGCCGCGTTCGATGGTGAAGCCCTTGGCAGCCGGCGGCTCGGGCGTCAGCGCCGAACCGGTCACCGAGATCACCGCATCGACGGCCAAGTCGCCGACATTGCTGATGGTGATGGCGCCGGATTTCAATTCCTCAGCCGTCAGTGAGCGGTGCAGCGGCCCCTTGTGTGGTTGGCCACTCACCGTCAGCGTCGTCTCCTTGGCGCTGTCGGTCAGCGCGTTGGCGGCCAGCAGCATCCAGGCCTGCTCCTGCGTCGAGGTATGCGTGCGGGCCTGGTAAGCCTTGGCGATGACGGAGACGAGACGCGGCGCCTCGCCACGCACGACATTGGCTTCGCTCGCCAGCGTCACCAGGGCAGCACCGTCGCGCAGCTTCGAGCCGTAGTCCTGGCGCGACGCCGCGTCCTCGCTCGAATCGAGGCTGGCGATGGCGGCGCGGAATACAGCTTCCGCACGCGGCTTATCGCCGGTCATGGCCAGTGCCGCACCGAGATGGGCCTGGGCCAGCGGCGTCGAGAACCGATCGAGCCGGGCGTCGGCGAAGTAGCGCAGCTCGCCCAGGGGCGCGCGGCCATTGCGCGCCAGCACGTACATGGCATAGGCGCGCGCCTCGCCGCCCTTCTCGAAGTCCTGGGCGTAGGCGACGAAGCTCTGCAACCGGTCGAGGGCCTGCGTGAAGGCCAGCGGCTTGACGGCGACGCCCGCCTCCCTGGCCCGCGTCAGGAAGTCGGTGACGTAGCTGGTCAGCCACAGGTCGGCGTTCCACGGGCCCCAGATGCCGAAGGCGCCGGAGGCGTCCTGCATCTCGAGCACGCGCTCGACAGCCTTGGCGACGCGCGCCTTGATCTCGCTGTCGGCGGCGATGCCGATGCGCGAGGCCACCGCGTTGGCATAGAGCAGCGGCAGCGCGCGGCTGACGGTCTGCTCGGCGCAGCCGTAGGGATAGCGGTCGAGCGCCGACAGCAGGCCGGGGACGTCGAGGGCGGCATGCGGACCGACGCTCAAGGCAATGCGCGTGCGGCTGGCGATCAGATCCTGAGCCAGATCCTGCGACAGCGTGAGCTTGCCGCCCTTGGCCGCCAGTTGGCTGACCGTCGAGCGGCGGATGTCGCCGGCCGGCACCTTGACGTCGAAGGTCAGCGCGCGCCTGACGTCGATGCCGCCGGGGCCGGTGACGGCGACGCGGTATGTAGCGAGGCCGATCTCACTCGGTTTGACCGTCAGGCGCTCCTGGCGCCGCTCATTGGCCTTGAGCGTCACGTCGCGGGCGAGCACGCTGGATTTCACCCCGCCGATGTCCTGCTCGACCACGACCTTGTAGGCCGCCTCCGCGCCCTCGACGTTGTGCAGGTCGAGTTCCAGGCGCACGGCGTCGCCGAGTGTGATGAAACGCGGCCCGGTGGCGAGCAGAGCGATCGGATCACGGACGATGACATCGGTGCTGGCCGAGCCGAGCTTGTCGCCGCTCCAGGCGATGCCGGTGACGCGCACGGCGCCATTGAAGTCGGCCATCTGGAAGTCGACCCTGGCGGCGCCGTCGGCGCCGACCTTGACGATGCCGGAGTGCAGCGCCACCAGCTTCTCGACCGGCGGGCTGCCCTGCATCGCCATGCCGCCAGCGGCGTCGCCGCCCGAGCGCAGGCGTCCGCGGTCAGCGCGCATGCCGTCGATCAGCCGGCCGTAGTAGTCGCGGATGTCGACGCCCATCTGCCGCTGGGCATGAAACCATTTTTCCGGTTGCGGTGTCTGATAGCGTGTCAGGTTGAGAATGCCGGCATCGACAGCGGCCAGCGTGATCCGCGCCTCCTCGCCGCTGGCCAGTCCCGTGAGCTTGACGGGCACTGACAGCATGCCGCCCGACTTCACCTTGGCCGGCACGTCGAGCGCCATGGTCAGTGTGCGTGCGGCCTGGTCGAGGCCGAGCCAGGCAACGCCGACAGCCCGCGTCGGCATGCGCTTCGCCCGCTCGTCCATCGGCCGGTAGAGCATCGCCGTGACATAGGCACCGGCGCCCCAGTCGCTGGCGACGGTGATCGGCACCTCGGTGCGGCCGGCCGCGACCTCGACCTGCCTGGTTGCGAGCAAGCCGTTGGCCAGCACGGCGACCAGCGCCTTGCCGCCTTGTTTCGTGGCGATGCGCAGGCGCGCCGTCTCGCCCGGCTTGTAGCTTGGCTTGTCGAGCGCCACCTCCAAGGTCTCGGGGCTGTCGGCCTCGTCGGCGGTGGTGTGCCAGCCGGCCTGAAAGGTCATGCTGGCGGCGGCCGTCTCGGGGGCGGCGGGATCGGTGACCTCGAGCTGGTAGCGGCCATAGTCGACGCGCGCGCCGATGCGGGCCGGTGTGTCGGCGCGCGTCACGATACTGCCGCCTGCGAGCAACCGTTTTTGAGTGGCGGACTCCCAGCTCCAGCGGCCATCCTGGCGGAACCATTGCCAACTCGTCTCCAGCCGCACGAGCTTCCAGTGCAGCTCTCGGCCGGCGACCGACTTGCTCGCCGGATCGAGGGCAATCACGTCGAAATTCGCCGTCTCGTTCTCGCCGGGGCCGTCGGCGCCGAAGGCCGGTTTGAGGCCGATGCGCGGAAGGCGCAGGTCGACCGGAACCGTGACGCTGCGCTCGATGGTGCGGCCACCGGATTCGCGCAGCCGCACGATGACGTCAGCCTCGAGTGGACGCGCGGTCTTGGTGACGGGAGGCAGCGACACCTGCAGCACGGCCGTGCCATCGGCCGCCGTCGCCGGCAGGCCTTCGAGCGGCTTGCGGACCGGCGCGATCTTCTCGTCGTTCTGGCCGAAACGGTAGCCGGCGAAACCTTCGACATCCTTGGTTGCGGGTTTGACGACGATGTCACCCTCGATGGCGAGGCTGGCGGCGGGCGGGCCGTAAAGATAGCGGCCGGCGACCTTGAGGGTGGCGGTGGCATCGATGCTGAGTACGGCGCTGGCGGCATCGAGCTTCAGGTCGAGACGTTCGGGCACAAAGTCCTCGACCAGGAAGGAGGCCTGCGCCAGTGGGTTGGCCTTGGGGTCGGTGTAAACCTTCGCGCGCCAGGTGCCGGTCATCGCCGAACCGCCGAGCGACAGCGTGGTCAGCCGGCCGCCGAGGCCTTGATCGGCCAGCACAAGACGCCGATGCTCGACGCCATCGGGCCGCGTGACGACCAGCGTGACGGGCAGCGTCGCGGCTTTGGCTGCTTTGTCGCGCACCAGCGCGGTGAGGTGCACGTCCTCACCTGGGCGATAAACCCCACGTTCGGCGAACAGGAATGCGTCGATCGGTCCGGGCGCCACGCGCCCCTTGACGCCGCGATCGGTGAGATCGAAGGCCGCGGCCGACAGATCGAGGAAAGCGTAGTCGCCGACCCCGGCTTCGGCGACGAGGATGGCCGGCGCCAAGCCGCCCTCGCCGCGCTTCAAGCCGGCATCGAAGCGCGCGTAGCCGCTGGCGTCCGACCGGGCCGTGGCCAGCACCTCGTTGTTGCGGGCGATCAAGCGTACACTGGCGCCACCGACCGGATCGGCGGTGGCCAGCGAGCGCACGAAGGCGTGGACGCCGTCGTCGCCGGTGAGCGCCGTCAGGCCGAGATCGGAGACGACGAACCACTGCGTCGCCCAGCCGTTGTCGTCGTCACTTTTCTTGGCCGACGGGCGTGCGACCATGGCATAGACGCCGGGCTCGAGCCGTGGGATTGCCTCGCTGACTGGAAACGCCGTTGTCACCTCCTCGTTGAGTTTCGCGGCAATCTCGAACTCGCCCTGGTAAACACGGGCACCGGAGCGGTCGCGCAGTTGCTCGATGTCATGGGAATAAAGCTGCTTCTGGAAGTCGCCGCCCTGGATGGCGCCGGCCAAGTTGCGATCACCGATGCGATAGATCTCGACCGCGGCTTTCTCGGCATTGATGCTGACGATCGGAATGCCCTGCTGGCCGCGCGCCGGCAGCACGTAACTGCGGCCCAAGAAGCGCACGGTCGCGGAGCGATCGCGCATGTAGGCCTGGATCTCGGCGGTCTTGATCAGCTCCTCGCCCCCCTCGGCGGGCAGACCGGCGCGCACCTGGATGACATAGCGCTGCCCGTGCCGCAGGCCTTCGACGCACAACTGCTTGGTGTCGGCGGTGACGCTTTGCGGGTCCCGGCCGTCGACGCCAAGGTACTTCGACCACTCGACATTGCCGCGCGCCAGCGGCTCGGAGAACAGGATGCACAGGCGCGGCGACGCACCCTCGGAGTCGAGCTTGTGCTCGGTGATGCGGAATCCGTGCTCCTCGCGCAAGGCCACGTAGGCGGCGCGCACCTCGGCGTTCTCGACCAGGGCGAGGCTCGCCGTCAGCGCTTCCATCGCCGGGCGCCATTGTGCGCGCCGCTTCAAGGCATCCGCCAACACCACGAGCGCGTGCGCCTTCAGCGCCGGTGCGGTGGCGCGCTGATAGGCCGTAAACGCTGCGCCCGCCGCGTTGAGCGGCAAACTGAAGCGCTCGCTCGAAGTCTCCGTCACGGGCTTGATGGCCAACAGGGCGCGGGCCAGGGCCAGCCAGGCTTCGGCGTCGCGGGGGTCGGCCGTCGCCGCCAGCGCATAGTGGTTGGCGGCAGCACGCGGATCGGCGGCGCGCGCCTTGTCGCCGGCGGCCTTCAGTTCGCCCGCCTTGGCCTTGCCAGGCTTCTGCGTCGCCTTGAGGTGCGTCTCATGGCGCTCCGCCTCCTTGGCAATCGCCGCATTACCGAAGGGCTTGGCCTGTGCCCGCGTCGCGGCCGGCGATTGCGCGACGGCGGGTTGGGCGAAAACCGCAAGCGCCAGCGCCAAGGCGGGCAGCAGGGCGTGGATCAGCCGTTGTCCGAAGGCCATGGGTCGCTTCCCCGAGCTTGGTTGCATGGATCACGTCGCCGGACGGCCATCGCACCGTCGCACCGGCAGTCATGGCCAGCGTCGGTCCAACTCGTGGCCGGAAAGTGTCGGTAAGGTCGGCACTTATCCTTAAATCGGGCGGTTTGGCGGATTTTTCCCCTGCGCGTCCACAGGCCATGATCGAGCTGGTTTGCCGCGCCGATCCGAGGGCGTGCAGCAACAGGCGTTTGCCTGACATGCGCGATGGAGTAGATTTCGATGCGGCGCGAGCGGCAACGCCCGCCCGACGTTGAACAGGGAGTGAAACATGACAGTCAGCAGCATGCTACGCACCGGGGCGGCCGCAATTCTTGGCCTCGCGGCGCTCGCGTCCGCGGCGTTGGCGCAAAATTATCCCGCGCCGCAGGAAGGCGTTTTCGTGGCCAAGGACTTCCGCTTGCACACCGGCGACGTCCTGCCGGAGGTCACGCTCGCTTACACGACGGTCGGCGCATCGACAGGGCAGCCCGCGCTGATCCTGCACGGCACCGGCGGCTCGGCGCGCTCCATGTTGACGCCCGCCTTTGCTGGCGAATTGTTCGGCCCCGGCCAGCCGCTCGACGCCAGCAAGTATTACATCATCATTCCGGACGCGCTCGGCGCCGGCAAATCATCCAAGCCGTCGGATGGGCTGAAGGCCAAGTTCCCCAAGTACAACTATAACGATATGGTTGCGGCCCAGTACAGGCTCGTCACCGAGGGCCTCGGCGTCAAGCACCTGCGGCTCGTGATGGGCAATTCCATGGGAGGCATGCACACCTGGATCTGGGGCACGACGTATCCCGACGCCATGGATGCCTTGGCGCCGATGGCGTCGCAGCCGACCGAGATGTCGTCGCGCAACTGGATGATGCGGCGGCTGATGATCGAGACGATCAAGGCCGACCCGGATTACAAGGACGGCAATTACACGACGCCACCGAAAATTGCGGCCATTGCCAACGTATTCTATGCCACCGGCACCAACGGCGGCACGCTCGCCTTCCAGCACTTAGCGCCGACACGGGCGGCTGCCGACAAGATGATCGATGATCGTCTCAAGGCGCCGTTCACGGCCGATGTCAACAACTTCCTCTACCAGTGGGAGTCCTCGCGCGACTATAATCCGGCTCCCGGCCTGGAAAAGATCACTGCGCATCTGCTGGTCATCAACTCGGCCGACGACGAGCGCAACCCGCCCGAGACCGGCCTCATGACGGATGCGCTGAAGCGCGTCAAGAACAGCCGCCTGCACCTGATCCCGGCCAGCGCCGATACGCGCGGCCACGGCACCACAGGCATGGCGAAATTCTACAAGAAGGAGCTGCAGGAGCTGCTGGAAGCCGCGCCCAAGCGGACGATGTAGGCTGGCTGGGGTCGGTTCGGGGTCAGACCCTGCGGGTCTGACCCCACGTTCAACAGTCGCAGGTCGGCACATGGGGTCAGACTCGCAGGGTGGGTGGTCGGGGTCGGCCGAACACCAGCTGCGCTGACCCTCGATAACGAAAGCAGTCGCCCGCCGATGCAATTACAGCCCCCGCCTTCCGCGATGTAACGTTATAACGTTACATACAAAAAGCAGAGGAATGTGCATGGGTGGACCTGGGAAGTTTACCCGGCGCCGAGGTATTGGCGCGTTTCTTTCGTTTCAGACCCCGCGGGTCTGACCCCACGTTCAACAGTCACAGGTCGGAGCATGGGGTCAGACCCGCAGGGTCTGACCCCATCAGCCGGCGATCTTCTTCCAGTCGCTGCCATCGATCTTGTTGATGGCGATCACCGCCTGTGTTCGGCTGTCGACGCCAAGCTTCTGCAGGATGGCCGAGACATGGGCTTTGATCGTCGCCTCGGAGACACCGAACTTGTAGGCGATCTGCTTGTTGAGCAAGCCTTCGCCCAGCATCATCAACACACGCACCTGCTGCGGTGTCAGTGAGGCCAGGCGGCTCAACAGGTCGCCTGCCTCCGCATCGGCCGGCAAGCTCATGTCGATGTCTGGCGGCGTCCAGATCTCACCGTTGAGTACACTGCGAACGGCGGCGCGGATCTCGTCGACGGGCTGCGACTTGGGCACGAAGCCCGAGGCGCCGAAAGCAATCGAGCGGCGGATGATCTGCGGGTCTTCCGTCGCCGAAACGATCACCACCGGAATTTCGGGATGCTGGGCGCGCAGGTACAGCAGCCCCGATAGGCCCTGCACACCCGGCAGCAGCAGATCGAGCAGGATGAGGTCGAATTCGCCGGATTTCGCCAGAGTATCGGTCAACTGGTCGAGGGAGCCGGCCTCGATGATCTCGGTCCGCACCAGTGAGGTACGCAAAGCCTGGCTCAATGCGCCGCGGAACAACGGATGGTCGTCAACGATGATAATCCGTGTTGCCGCCTGGCGGGCCGCTGCGGTCATGGCTTAGATCTCCCGTCTCGTCCCACCCCGCCAACCGGCAGAACTCGCAGACCTGACATTTAAGCTGCCGGCCGGCCCGAATGGCAAGCAATTCAGCCTCCCGTGGTTGCCAACTGCGGCCGGAAGCCACCCCGCCCCCTGGATTCCGCCGCATTTTGCCCCTGTAATGGCCAACCGCCCCTTGCAGCGCCGATCACGACGCACTGGATGCGGCCTGACATCAGATCCCGGGGCAGTTCCAGGGGTTGGCCCGGCCGGGCAGATCAACGAAGGAGCAAGGCACGATGCAGCTCAGGGAACGCAAGCCCTATTGGCGCCACACCAAGTGGCAACTGCTGGCAAGCTTGGCGCCGTTCCTGCTGCTTGTCTTGGTCTTGCCGCTTTATGCCAACCAGCTCAACTCCAACAAGTTCCTCGGATTTCCCTTGGGCTACTTCCTGGCCCTGCACGGCATCGTCCTCGCCGCCGTCTTCACAATCGCCACATTCATCAACCGCCAGGACGCCATCGATCGCTGGCACGGCGCCCACGAGGACACCTAGCCCCCGCCATCACACGTCCCCCTCCTGAATCTGGCGCTCGCGCATGTCCTTCGTTTCTCATTCCCGGCTCGTCAATCCGCGCCTTGGCACCTACTATGGCATCTTCGCCGCAGCCGTGACCGCATTGTTCCTCCTGCTGCTCATTCTGGAGCAACTGGGCGCGCCACACGACGTACTGGGCCTGGCGATGCTGCTGGGCCCGCTGGCATTTTTCATCATCATCGGGATGCTGTCCTGGACTTCCGAACCGCTCGAATACTTCGCCGGCGGTCGGCGCATCCCCGCCGTGTTCAGCGGCTTGATCATGGCGCTGACCGCGTTTGGCTCAACCGGCATCATCGCCCTCACCGGCACCTTGTATTCGATCGGATTTGATGCGCTCTGCCTGACGATCGGCGGCATCGCCGGCTTCGTCGTCATGGCAACGGCCGTGGCACCCTATCTGCGCAAGGCCGGCGCCTTTACGATCCCGAGCTACCTTGGCCATCGATTTCGGAGCAGAAGCGTCCGCCTGTTGGCCGCGGCGCTGCTGTCCGTTCCAATCCTTCTCATCATCGCCGCGGAGATCAGGCTGGGAGCACTGGCGGCGTCATGGCTCACTGGCCGTCCGGCGTCGCTGATGGTGGCGTTGATCGTGCTGGCCATCCTGGCGACGGTGACGCTGGGCGGCATGCGTTCGCTGACCTGGTCGAGCGTGGCGCAGGCCATCCTGGTGTTGCTGGCACTGGCGGTTCCAGTTGCCATCGTCGCCGTCCTGCAAACCAGCATGCCGGTGCCGCAACTGAGCCACGGGCCGACGTTGCGTGCGATCGGGCGCAACGAGATCAGCCAGGGATTCGCGGTCTACCTCGCCGCGCCGTTGGGGGTCGATCTGCCAGGGCAAGGACTGGGTTCCGCGGCCAAGCGCTTTGCTTGGGCATTCGGCAGTATCGGCACGCTGGGATTCTCGCTGATCACGCTTACAGTCATGGCGGGCATCGCCGGCGCGCCGTGGCTGCTGCCACGTGTGGCGACGGTGCCGACGGTCTATGAGGCGCGCAAATCCATCGGCTGGGCGACCTTCTTTTTCGGCGTGGTGATGATGACACTGGCGTCGATTGCGGTCTTCATGCGCGACGCGCTGATGGCATTGTGGAACGCCGACAAGATCGCTGAAATTCCCGCCTGGCTGCGCCGGCTGATCGACATCGGCTGGGTGCAGATTCCCGCCAGCGCCACGCATCTGCCCGTCTCCAGCATCCTCATCGAGCGCGATGCCATCCTGTTTGCATTGCCGGTGGCGGCCGGGCTGCCCGACATCCTTCTCTATTTGGCGCTTGCCGGCGCCGTCGCCGCCGCACTTTGCGCGGCAGCCACATCGATCGTCACCCTCGCCAATATCCTGGCAGAAGACGTCATCAACGGGCTGAGCTGGGAGCCTCCGGCAAGCCGGTATCGGCTCGGGGTGGCGCGCCTGGGCCTGGCGCTCACCGGAATTGGCGCAGGCGCCATCTCGCTTGCAGCCCCAGCTGACCCGCTCAGTCTACTGCTGTGGGCGCTGGTGCTGTCGGCCTCGACGGGATTTCCCATCCTTGTGCTTTCGATATGGTGGAAGCGTCTCAATGCCTGGGGAGCCATGGCGGGCATGGCCTCGGGCTTCACGGTTGCGGTGCTGACCATCTTGGCCTGCGAGGCCGACGTCATCGACGTCAATAGTGCTCTGGCCGCCGCGCTTGCACTTCCTTGCGGGCTTGCCGTCGCAATGTTGGCAAGCGTGCTGACGCCGCGCCCGGATCGACCTATGCTGGAAGTCACGCGTGACTTGCGCGTTCCGGGGGGAGAAACCATCTTCGATCGCGAGATGCGCCTGCTGCGCCTCAAGCAACGACAACGCAGTTGAGAGTCGACTTCGGGCAGGAGCATATGAGCGGCGGCTGGCAACGAATCGCGTGCGACATGGACGCTGGACATGGCGCGGCACGCCCTAAGCAGACTTTCGTTGGAAGATCAACGAATCATCTGCTTAGGACTTTGCTTTAGCAGAGTTTTATCGCAAAACCGTGAGGTGCACTTTTGCGAACTCTGCTTGGAAGCAACGCGCAATTCAGATTGGACCAACCGGAGTTCGGGGCTGCCGCCGATGGGTCATGGCAACAGCACATGAGTTCCGGCAGCCAGCCGGGAGCATGGCGACACAATGCAGGGGCGTGACCAGCTTACTCTCTACCCGCCACTGGAGCCCTACCGTCAGGGGCGCCTCAAGGTCGGGGGAGGGCACGAGATCTACTATGAAGAGTGCGGCAACGCCGACGGAGAGCCCGCCCTCATCGTCCATGGCGGGCCGGGCGGCGGCTGCAATGCCACGATGCGCCGCTTTCATGACCCGGCGTGCTACCGCATCGTGCTGTTCGATCAGCGCGGCTGCGGGCGCTCAGTGCCCTATGCAAGCCTCGACCACAACACCACCTGGCACCTGGTGGAAGACATGGAGCGCTTGCGGGAGCATCTCGGCATCAGCCGCTGGCAGCTGCTCGGCGGGTCCTGGGGCTCGACGCTGTCTTTGGCCTACGCGCAGACCCATGCCGCCCGTGTTTCGGCAATGATTCTGCGCGGCATCTTCCTGCTGCGCCGCCGCGAGATCGAGTGGTTCTACCAGGAAGGCTGCAGCTGGCTGTTCCCCGAAGCCTTCGAGGCGTATCAGCGGCTTATTCCTCCGGACGAGCGCGGCGACATGGTCGCGGCGTATTTCCGTCGTCTGATGAATAATGACAGAGCCGTGCAGGTCGAGGCCGCGAAAGCCTGGAGCGTATGGGAAGGTACGACGCTATCGCTGCTGCAGGACCCTGAAAGGGTTCGGCTGTTCGGCGCCGAGAACTATGCGCTCGCCTTCGCCCGAATCGAGTGCCACTACTTCATCAATCGCGGGTTCTTCGAGCGAGATGACCAGCTCACCGCCAATGCGTTTCGTATGCGTGATATACCTGGCGTCATCGTGCACGGCCGCTATGACGTGGTGACGCCGGCGCGCAACGCATTCGATTTGCATCGAGCCTGGCCGCGGGCCGAGTTCAGGATCGTAGCGGATGCGGGCCATGCCATGACCGAGCCGGGCATCATCCACGAAATCATTGCGGCAACCCGCCGTTATGCCCCATAAAACTAGCAGGATGGGCAATCCCCAAGCACTGGAAAGACCATTTCCAGCCTTGGCGTGGGGCGCTGCTGCAACACTCAGCCGGCCACATGCAACAAAACTGGTCATAGCCGACGACAGCCGGGTTTGATTTTGCTAGTGGAGCAATATCGACGCGTGTGTTGCGTTTCGGATGTGGCCTCGTTTCCGGGCTCGGACCCAGAGACTGAAGCCGTCGCTGCGACAGTCGGGTTCCAGCGTATCAATGCATTTCATCAGTAAGAGGTTTATCCATGAGGCAGGGCCGCGCGGCCGCGCCGACATCTCTGGCGCATTCTGTTGTTCAGGCGGTTGGGGTGCCGGTCGAGGTTCGCCGACATCCCGCTGCGCGGCGTATGACGCTGCGCATCAGCCGGACGCGTCGCGCGGTGATCGTCACTCTGCCGATGCAATGCGACATCGGCGAAGCGACACCGTTCATCCATCGGCACATCGCCTGGGTGCGCGAGCGGTTGGGTAATCTGCCCGAGCCGGCACCGTTTCACGACGGCAGCGTCATGCCACTGCGCGGCACGCCGCATCGCCTGGTCTTCTCCGGCCGTTCCACCGCGCAGGGCCGCATTGTCGAGTGCGGGCCAAAGTCTGGAGATTTCGGCGTTCTGGATGTTGGCGGTTCTGCCGACCAGGCTCCGCGGCGGCTGCTGAACTGGCTGTGCGAGGAGGCGTTGCGAGACATCGACAAGCGGGTGCTTTGGCATGCGCGCAATCTGGGGCTCAGGGCCAAGCGCATCGCCGTGCGGGATCAGACCAGCCGCTGGGGTTCCTGTTCCACGACAGGGGTCTTATCATTCTCATGGCGCCTCGTGATGGCGCCGCCTTCGGTGCTGGATTATGTGGCAGCACATGAAGTTGCCCATCTCGCCGAGATGAACCACGGCCCGAAGTTCTGGGCGCTGGTCAGCAAGACGATGCCAGACATGGACGCGGCCAAGACCTGGCTCCAGGTGTACGGCATGGACCTGCACCGCTATGGCAATGCCAACGGCGCTCACTGACGCAAGGCACCAGTGTGCCGCTCACCACCCAGCGACATGAGCCCGGGCGGACGAGCGGCCGGGGCTATCGGAGTTGCTGGAGCCGGCGAACCGTCTGGGCGCACAGCAATTGCAAGGTTCGGCAGGCCTGGTCCAGCAGCGATGGCCCGGGCTATGAATTCCTCGCTGATCGGTAGCCGCGGCATCGTCGGCGGAAGTATTGCCCGCGGCTGACCGGGCAAAGCGCGAGCCGTCGTCGTGCGGCCCAGGGATCGCTGCGGCGCGTTGTCCGCCACGAGGGGGGCCAAGCCCGGCAAGGCCAACGGCGCGCGTCCTTCGTGCGCAGCCCGCATGACATCATGCCAGATTTCCGCTGGTAGGCCGCCACCGGCCACCTTGTTCATGGCGCGGCCATTGTCGTTGCCGACCCAAACGCCGCCGACCAGATGCGACGTATATCCGACGAACCAGGCATCGCGAAAATCCTGGGTCGTACCCGTCTTGCCAGCGGCTGGATGCAGCGGAATCATCGCGCGCCGGCCGGTGCCGCCCGTGACCACGCCATGCAGCATCTCATTCATTGCGGCGACGTGATGGGGCACGACCACGGGCTGCGGTCGCGGCGCCTCGCGCGCAAACAGAATGCGGCCCGAGCTAATTCGCACACGCCGGATGGCATGCGCGTCGACAGCCATGCCGCCGTTGGAAAATGGCGTGTAAGCGCCAGTCAACTCGAGCAGCGTGACTTCGGAGGTGCCAAGTGCCAACGACGGCTGCTCGCTCAGCTCCGACCTGATGCCAAGCCTGCGCGCCGTGCGGACCACACGCGCCGCACCGGCGTCCAACAAGAGCCGGACCGCGATCGTATTGACAGACTGGGCGAGGGCCTGCCGCAGCGGCATGGCGCCCTTGTAGCTACCGCTATCGTTGCGCGGACTCCAGCCCTCGATCGTCACCGGCAAATCGTAGGCGATACTGTCCGGCCCCAGGCCACGCTCGAGAGCCGCCAGGTAGACGAACGGCTTGAACGCCGACCCCGGCTGCCGCCGCGCCTTGGCGGCACGATTGAATTGGCTTTCAGCAAAGCTCCTGCCGCCGACCATGGCACGAATGCCGCCGTCGGTGTCGAGCACGACGACAGCAGCCTGACTGGCCTGCAGCGCCGCGCCGCCGCGCAGCAAATGCTGTTGCACGATCGCCTGCGCCGTGCGCTGGAGGGCTGGATCGAGCGTGGTCTCGACGACGACCTCGGCGTGTCCGGAACCTAACAATGGCGGCAGATGCTCGAGTACCAGCTCGACGATATACTCGGCGCCGCCCAGATCGCGCTGCGACCCGTGATCGGCAAACCTGATCCGATCCGCGCTCGCCTGGCGGTGCTGTTCCGCGGTGATTGCACTGGCTTCCAGCATTTTGGCCAACACCACCCGGCCGCGCTGGCGCGCCGCGCCAGGACTGACCGAGGGCGAATACTTCGAGGGCGCCTTGAGCAAGCCAGCGATCAGAGCAGCCTCGGCAAGGTTCAGCTGGCGCGCCGATTTGTCGAAATAGCGCTGCGCGGCGGCCTCGATGCCATAGGCGCCACCACCGAAGTAAACACGATTGAGGTAAAGCTCGAGAATGTCGTGCTTGGACAGGCGCACCTCGAGCCACAGGGCAAACACCATCTCCTCGATCTTGCGGGCGAGCGTACGTTCGGGCGACAGGAACAGATTCTTGGCGAGTTGCTGGGTGATCGTCGAGCCGCCTTGCGAAAATCGGCCAGCCCGCAAATTGGCAAAGGCTGCGCGCGCCAGCCCATTGAAGTCGAGACCCCAGTGCTGAAAAAAGCGCCGGTCCTCGGTCGCGACGACCGCGCTGACCACTTGGTCGGGCAAGAAGTCCAACGGCATGAAATCGTGTGCGGCGCCGCGCTCGGCCAGGACAGAGCCATCCCGCGCCAGGATGCGGATCACCGGCGCGCGCTCCTTCTTGCGCAGCATCGCCGGATCGGGAAATGCAACGGTGT
Organism: uncultured Devosia sp.; assembly: GCA_964498125.1. Classification (GTDB taxonomy): domain Bacteria; phylum Pseudomonadota; class Alphaproteobacteria; order Rhizobiales; family Hyphomicrobiaceae; genus CAMDBL01. The sequence continues at coordinate 52,355 of CAZCGE010000108.1, forward strand.
AATAGATGAACAGGCCGAACAAGCTGGCTCCGGCGAGGACCGGCAGGCCGGCCGCAATGCACAGGCAGAGCCGCATCCGTCGCGTCAGCCGGCTCCACAGCCACACCCAGAGCAGGCCGAGGTGACTGCCCTGGCTGTTGCGAGCATCGCCCCTCGGGAACCCAGGCATCCATGCACCTATCAACGCAACCGACGTGGAGCGGATCGGACCAATCGATCCCGACCGCATCGGCCAGACAGGCACTTTATCCAGGCATCTGCTAAGGCGTGGTTAACCATGACGCGGGTGGGTGGCCAGGTACGCCATCGAGGCGATGCACCCCGCTGCAACAGTTACACTGCAAGCGGCCAACTCCTGGCACACCTGCCGGGCTCGCCGGCCTACTGATCCAAGACGGCGACAGATCACGCGCTACAAAAACACGACACGTTAAAAAGCTATCGACATCGGCGATGATTGCGGCGGCCTTAGCGGACCTGGCGGATCAGACCACCACGAAGTCGTTAGCACTCATGACCAGCGCCGGCGCCAGCACCGCGAAGCGTACGGCTGCGATCGCACCAATGCCATCGGCATCGTAGAGCAGATCGCCGGTCGCTGAATTGTAGATGATCCGACTATGGACGCTGACGGCCATATCGCCGGTGACGAACCTGGTGGCATCCAAGGTTCCAAGTGCGGGAATCCCCGAGTAGATCGATTGTGCCAGCCAGATCGTATCATCGGCCACGGAATAGTCACTGATGCGATCGAGGTTCGAGGACGCGCTCAAAGCGGCATTGAACTTGAAGGTATCCGACCCACCGCCGCCGATGAGCGAGTCGTTGCCCGCGCCGCCGGTTAGCGTGTCATTGCCAAGGCCGCCGCTGAGCGTGTCGTTGCCCTCCAGGCCATCAATGGCATTGCCACCATCGTTACCGGTGATGATGTTGGCGCCCGTGTTGCCGGTTCCCGTGGTATTGCCGACGCCAGTGAGGGTCATATTTTCGACGTTGAGGCTCAGCGTATGATTGACCGAGCTTTGCACGGTATCGTAGCCGCCGGACAAACCCGCGACAGTCTCGCTGACGACATCACCAAGGGAGTCGACGATGTAGGTATCGTTGCCGCCGCCTCCCGCCATCGTATCCGCGCCCGCCGCGCCGTTGAGCACGTTTGCGCCGCCGCCGCCGGTGAGCAGGTTGTTGAGCGCGTTGCCTGTGGCGTTCAGCGTCCCAGAGCTTGTTATGGTCAAGTTCTCGATACCGGCAGTCAACACGTAGCTGATGCTGCTGCGCACCAGATCAATCCCACCGGTTGCCCCCTCCCCGACCACATCGCCGGAGTTGTCGACGATGTATGTGTCATTGCCGGCTCCGCCCGCCATGGTGTCGGCGCCCAGCATTCCGTTGAGTGTATTGTTGCCTGCGTTTCCGGCGAGCGAGTTCTTGGCCGAGTTCCCAGTGGCATTCGTATTGCCGGTTCCGTTGAGCGTCAGATTTTCGACGTTGGAGCCCAGCGTATAATTCGCTGAGCTGATGACCCGGTCGAGACCGCCGTTTTGGGTTTCCGTGATCACGTCAGCAGCGGCGTTGACCCGATAGGTGTCGTCTCCACCCAGGCCGACCAAGGTGTCGGCGCCAAGGCCACCGTCGAGAACATTCGCGGCGGCATTGCCGGTCAACACATTGTTGAGCCCGTTGCCCGTGCCATTGACGGCGGTGCCCGACAGCGTGAGCTTCTCGACGTTGGCCGCCGTGGCCAGGCTGTAGCTGGTCGCGCCTAGGGTGATGATCGTATCGGTGCCAGAGTTAGCGAGCTCGGAAATCCTGTCGCCGGCGGCATCGACTGTGTACGTATCATTGCCGAGCCCACCCGCCATGGTGTCGCTGCCCACTCCACCGTCCAAGCGGTTGGCGGCACTATTACCGTAGAGGCGATTTGCCAGCGCGTTGCCGGTGCCACCGATGCCCGATGTGCCGGTCAGGACCAGGTTCTCGACCTGGCGCGGGGCACTCGAGCTGGCGGCCATCAATGAATAGGTCGTGGAACTCTCGACAGTGTCGATTCCTTCGCCGTCGATCTCGATGACCACGTCGCTGGAACTATCGACGACATACGTGTCGTTGCCGGCCATTCCCGACATGGTGTCGCCGCTGCCTTGGCCATCGAGCCTGTTGGCGCCGACATTGCCTGTGAGGGTATTATTGAGGCCAGTGCCCGTGCCATTGATGTTTGCCGTTCCGACCAGCATGAGGCGTTCGATCTGACTGGGAAGACTGTAGCTTGCGGAGCTCATGACCGTGTCGGAGCCGCCCAGCGACGGCGCGTCCTCAACGACATCCAGGCTGTCGTCGACAATGTAGAGATCGTCTCCGGTACCCCCGCGCAACGTGTCGACACCGGCGCCGCCGTTCAGCGTGTCGTTGCCCGATCCGGTCTGCAAGAGATCATTGCCGGCGCCGCCATCCAGGCTGTCGTGGCCGGAACCTGCAAACATGATGTCGTCGCCAGCGGACCCAGTCTGCGTCTCGCTCGTCACATCCGTCACAGCGATCGTAAAAGACTTGTCGAATGTGTTCACGCCATCCGATACACGAATGACAATCACGTAACTGCCGCTTTGCTCGAAATCGAGCAGAAGGCCATTGCTGACGATGAGAGTGTCGCCGGAAATTGCGAAGGCGCCGCCGGCATCGTCGACCAGCGTGAATGTGAATACGCTGGAATCCAGATCAATAGCATCGAGAGTGGCGACGAATGTTCCGTCCGCCAGGTTCTCTGCTATGGTTAAGTCCGACGGTGTTGGTCTTATGTCAGTCGGTGCAGCCATCGGGAACTCCTGCAACAGGGCTCTTGCATCCCTGCGGATGATCGCCCTTTCCCGCCAATAACGACCATGCGCGTCGGCCTCAAACTATCCACACAGGGTTACGCAGAGGTTTCAATCGGCAAGTCGCACTTGGGTATTCAAATAAACCATTTATGCTTCCTTTTCTGACGCTCTCAATTGGTAATGCTCGCGTGATTTCAATTTCCATTTGCTGCAAGCAATGCTGTTTCCCGTGATCCAGAGCGTTCCGGCCCGCAGGCTGCATGCGATTGGGCAGCCTGTCGTGTCGGGCGAGCATTGCGTACGCCAGAGTGAGCGGGCCTGAACTGTTGCGCACGTCGGCGTCATGGATCGCGGCTCCCGGTGCGCCCGCGGATGCAGCCGGCCGGTACGGGGTCACCGAACGCATGTCGGTTTTCCCTTTCCTTATTGGACGGTTCGTTGTTCCATGCTTGCCGACACTGGCGCGGCGAACCGATACCGGCGGCGCCCGGCAGCATGACGAACATCGACCTGGAGGAACCCATGCGCACGCTGGATGCGGTCGCGGCCCGCCTGATGAAGGCGATCGAGATCAAGAGCGTCGAAGCCATTCCCGTCGGCCTGCCGCTGAAGAAGCCCATCAAGATGGCCCGGGTCGAGATTCGCGTCTCCGACAGCATGCTGGTTCGCATCGAGTCCAAGGACGGCATCGTCGGATGGGGAGAGGCGGCGGCGGCGCCCACCATGTCAGGCGATACGCTGCCGGCCATGGCCGCGGCCATCAAGGATCACTTGGCGCCACTGCTGATCGGCAAGGATGCGCGCGATCGCGCAGCCCTCGTTCGCCGGCTCGCCATCGCCATGTATGGCAACACCGGCGCGAAGTCGGCACTCGAGATGGCGCTCGCCGATCTTGTCGGCCGCACCCTCAATGTTCCTTTTGCCGATCTTTACGGGGGCGCACTGCGCTGCCAGGTCAAGCCGATGTGGCTGGTCGGCACGCCAACGCCCGAGGAAGACGTCCTCGACGTACAGGCCCGCATCAAGGAAGGCTTCCGCTTCTTCAAGCTCAAAGTCGGCGTCAAGCCGGTGGACAAAGAGATCAACACCGCCTTGACCGTGCGCGAAGCGGTCGGCCCCGACATCATGCTCTGCGCGGATGCCAACACGGGATACGATTTTGCCGCCGCCGACCGCTATCTGACGGGCGTCGCCAAGGCCAACTTGTCGTTCCTCGAGCAGCCGTTGCGGCCGGAGGACATGGCCGGATTGACGCGCCTGTGCCAACGCCATTCGATTGCGCTCGGCGCCGACGAGGGCATCCATAGCCTCGGCGACATCGAGGAGCATGCCGCAGCCGGCATCGGCGGGCTGTCCTTGAAGTTGATCAAATTCGGCGGTCTCACGGCACTCTTGAAGGCCGGCAGCCTATGCGAGCAACGCGGCCTCGATATGAATCTCGCCTGCAAGATGTCGGAGTCGGGCCTGGGTGGCGCGGCCATCGCCCACATCGGCTGCATGCTGCCGTCGGCCGACTGGGGCATCAGCCTGACGCACATGTATCTGGCCGACGATATCGTGCGCGACCCGCTGCGCATCGTCGATGGCTGGGTCACGCCACCTGTCGGCCCCGGCATTGGCGTCGAGGTCGACGAGGCCGCCGTGCAGCGGTTGCGGGTGAAGTAGCGGATTGGTCGGGGTCAGACACGTCCCGCCGGAGGCGGGCAAGAAGGTATGGGGTCTGACCCGGTGCAGTACGGCCAGAGCCGGGGGTCTGACCCTGCGGGTCTGACCCCTGTCGCCAATCAGATCGCGCCGGCCGCCCTGAGCCTGGCGATCGCCGCAGCATCGAGGCCGAGGTCGCGCGACAGCACGTCCTGCGTATGCTCGCCCAGCAGCGGCGGCGGCTTGGTCGCGGCCATTGGCGTGCCCGACAGCTTGATCGGGAAGCCAAGCATCGCCAGGGCGCCGACCGTGGGATGCTCCATCTCCATGACCATGCCGCGCGCCTTGGTCTGCGGATCAGCCAGAGCCTGGCTGACCGTGTTGACCGAACCGCACGGAACCCCGGCCTTGCGCAGGCTGTCGATCCACCAGGCGGTGGGCTTCAGTTTCAGGGCCTCCGCCACGGCGGCATCGCAGGCGACGCGGTGGCGCACCCGGTCGGCGTTGCTGGCAAAGCGCGGGTCGCTGGCCCACTCGGGCCTGCCGGCGACGTCCGCCAGCACACGGAACTGGCCGTCATTGCCGACCGCCAACGCCAACTGCCCGTCCGACGTCGGATAGGTTGTATACGGTACGATATTGGGATGGCCGTTGCCGTAGCGGCCGGCTTCCTTGCCCGTCGCCAGATGGTTGGCAGCGACGTTGGCGAGCATGCCGAGCCCCGACTCCAGCAGCGAGACGGACACCTTCTGGCCCTTGCCGGTGGCGTTGCGCGCATGCAACGCGCCGAGGATGCCGATGCTGGCGTTGAGCCCGGTGGCGATGTCGACGATGGCGACGCCGTGCTTCATCGGCGCGCCGTCGACCGGGCCGCAGATGCTCATCAGCCCGCTCTCGGCCTGCAGCACAAAATCGTAGCCGGGCAGCGCCGACTTGGGGCCGGTCTCGCCATAGCCGGTGATCGAGCAGTGGATCAGGCGCGGCGCATTGTGTTCCATCCAGGCCGGCCCAAAGCCCCACTTCTCCAGCGTGCCGAACTTATAATTCTCGATCAGGATGTCGGCGCGCTTGATCAAGGTGACGAGCAGCTCGCGTGCCTCAGGCTTCATCAGGTCGAGACGCACGCTGCGCTTGTTGCGGTTGACGCCGAGGAAGTAGGCGGCTTCCCCACCGACATGCGGTGGCCCCCAGGCGCGTGTATCGTCGCCGTTCGGCGGCTCGACCTTGATGACGTCGGCGCCCATGTCGCCGAGCGTCATGGCGCACAGCGGGCCGGCCAGAACGCGGGTCAGATCGAGCACCTTGATGCCGTCGAGTGCGCCGGGCATATCCTATCCTTCCGGCCGGTGGCTGCGTTATGGCACATCATACCAGCAGGTTCGGCCTAGTCCCAATTCGCGCGCGCCGGACTGCGCCAAGAGCCCGGATGGCGAGGTTACGCCTTGAATGTCTTTTGCTTGCGCTTGTGCGCCATGAGAGCGGCGAGCCGCTCATCGCGCCAGCGGCTCTTGGCAGTATGCTGCTCGGGCGACAGTGCCTCGCCCCAGTCGCTCGCAACCTTGTCGGTGTTGCGCTTGGCATAGACGGCGGGCGTCGCTGGCTCGGCTTGCAGGCGCTTGTAGAACCCCGTGTAGCGCTCGCAATAATCGGCGATGCCGCCCGGCGCATTGAGTTCGATTGTCTCGAACGGCCCCATGAACGACCAGCGGTGGCCAAGGCCGTCACGGATCGTCTTGTCGAGGTCTTCGGCGCTGCAATAGCCTTCCCCCGCCAATCGGAAGGCCTCGGCCAGCAGCGCACCCTGGAGCCGATTGAGGATGAAACCCTCGATCTCCTTTTTCACCGTGATCGGTACCTGGCCGATGCGTTCATAGATGCTGCGCGCCTTGGCCACAGTGTCCGCCGACGTCCATGGCGCCGGGCAGAGTTCGACGATCGGCACGAGATGCGGCGGGTTGACAGGATGGGCGACGAGGCAGCGATGGCGGCCGGCGAGCGTCTCGGAATACTTCGAGGCGACGATAGCCGATGACGAGGATGCCAGGATCGCCTTCGCCGGCGCCGCGGCGTCGAGCGCCTTGAACAGTGCGATCTTGGCCTCGACCTTTTCGGGTCCACACTCCTGCACGAAATCGACGCCGTCGACGGCCTCGGCTAGGCTCGAGACGACCGTGACGCGTTTCAATGCGGCCCGCGCATCCTCGACCAGCCCGTGGCGGGCCTGATCGGCCAGCGCCTGTTTGATGAGGCCAGGTGCGGCCTGCATGGCGGCCGGGCTGGTGTCGGTGATCTGTACGTCCCAGCCCGCGCGCGAGAAGACCATGGCCCACGACCGGCCAATGAGGCCTGCACCGATGATTCCCGCGGTTGGCATGATTTTCCTCCGGTCGGGGTCAGACCCTACGGGTCTGACCCCTTGCTGAAACGATCCGGCCGCCGCAGGCCATCCACAGCGCCGGTGATGCAACGCAATGCGGTGGTGACAGCGGTGCCAGGAAGGGGTCAGACGCGAGCGTCTGACCCCTTCCGGGAATTCACAACCACAGCACCTTGCGCCTGAGATCGAGATCCTCACTCAGCGCGCGCGATGGGCCGATGTACGTCACCTGGCCGCGCTCCAGGGCCACGGTGCGATCCGACAGGGCCAAAGCCAAGTCGAGGTGATGATCGACGATCAGGATCGAGATTTCCTGCCGGAGCTTATCGAAGGCCTCGAAAAGCTCCTCGACGATGGCCGGCGCCAATCCTTCGAACGGCTCATCGAGCAGCAGCACGCGCGTGTCGCCCGACAGTGCGCGCGCCACCGCTACCATCTGCTGCTCGCCGCCCGAGAGGTAGTCGGCCGGCGAGCGCCAGCGCTGCTTGATGCGCGGGAAGATGGCGAAGATCTTGTCTTCGTCCCAATGCACGCCGGCGCCGTTGCGCCGCTTCAGGCGTCCGAGCTCCATGTTATCAGCAACCGACATGCCAGCGAACAGGCCGCGGCCCTGCGGCACGTATGATATGCCACGGCGGGTGATCGTCGACGAGGCTTGTCCCGCCAGCTCGTGACCGCCGAGCGTGACCGACCCGGCCCGCGGCACCGTGATGCCGACAATGGATTTGAGCAGCGTCGACTTGCCGGCGCCATTGCGGCCCAGCAGGGCGACAATCTCGTTCTCGCACACGTCGAAGGACACCGCGCGCAGGATGTGGCTCTTGCCGTAGAAGGTATCGACGTCTTTCAAGGCGAGCTGCACCGCCTCCTTGGCGGCCGAGGCCCGCGGCTTCTCGGCCAGCGCGTGCGCGCCCGCGCCGATGTAGACCTCCTGCACTTTGCTGGAAGAGCGTGCGTCCTCCACGGCGCCGTCCACCAGCACCTGCCCCTCGTTCATGACAGTGACGGCGTCGGCGATTTGGAACACACGGTCGATGTCGTGCTCGACCAGCAGCACGGGAATATCGGCCGAGATGCTCTTGATCAGGTTGCCGACACGCTCGCGCTCGGCCGCGGCGAGGCCGGCCAGCGGCTCATCGAGCAGCAGCACGCGCGGCTTCGTCGCCAGGGCAAGTGACATGTCGAGCAGGCGCTGGCCGCCGTAGGACAAGGAGCTGGCCTCGGCTTTCTCGACGCCGGCAAGCCCCATGGTGCGGACAATTTCCGCCGTCTCTCGGTTGACGCTGTCGAGGCTGTCGGCAGCCGTCCAGATACCGAAACGATGCGGGTCGCGCGACTGCACGGCGAGACGGATGTTCTCCTCGACAGTGAGTGCTGGAAACAGGTTCGTAATCTGGAACGATCGGCCGACGCCGGCCGACGTGATCGCCTCCGGCGTGCTGCCGGACATGACCTTGCCCGCGAGGGTGACCTTGCCCGCGTCAGGCGTGTACATGCCGGAGATCAGATTGAAGGCGGTGGTCTTGCCGGCGCCGTTCGGGCCGATCAGGGCATGCAGGCTGCGATCCTTGACAGCGAAACTGGTGCCCTGCACCGCGCGAATGCCGCCGAAATTCTTGGCGATGGCATCGACCACCAGAATGGCGCCATCGGCGTGACGGGCGGGCTTCAGGAAATCTGGCAGCGATACGGAGCCTGCCTGCCGCGACGCCATCGCTGCATCTTCGACCACCTTGTGCCGGAAGGGCGCCGTCAGACGTTCATAGAGGCCGACCAGGCCTGTCGGCGAGAAAAGAATGAAGCCGACGAACAGCAACCCGAAATACAGCAGCCAATTCTCGGTCACGCCCGAGAGGTAGTCGCGGAAGATGACGAAGAACAGCGCGCCGAGCGCGGGGCCGAGGAAGCTCCTCATACCGCCGATGACCACCATGGCGAGCAGCTCGCCCGAGAATGCCACCGACACCGGATCGGCCGAAGTCATGCGGTTGTTGAACAGCAGCAGCATGCCGGCGAGCCCGGTCAGGGTCGCCGACATGACAAAAGCCAGGAGCTTGTAGCGATCCGTGGCGTAGCCGATGAAACGGGCGCGTTGCTCGTTCTCGCGAATGGCGACCAGCACATGGCCAGCCGGCGAGCGATGGAAACGCCACAACGCCACCACCACCAGAAAGGCGATCGCCGCCACCAGGGTATAATAGGTTGCAGCCTTGTCGAAGCTGACGCCGGCAACGATCGGGCGCGTGATGCCACCGAGTCCATCCTCGCCACCCGTCACCGAGGTCCAACGGAAGGCGACGACGTAGGTCATGGCCGCCAATGCCAGCGTCAGCAGCGAGAAGTAGACGCCGCGCCGGCGCAGGATCAGATAGCCGAATACCGTCGCGATCACGGCAATGACCACGAGGCCGGTCAGGATGGGCAATACAAACTGGCCCGGGAACCAGTTGCGTTGGGCAAGGCCCGCGGCATAGGCCGCCACGCCGAACCAGGCGCCGTGCCCGAAGGACACCAGGCCGGTGTGGCCGACCAGAATATTGAGCGCCATGCAGGCGATGGCGAACACCACCACCTCGGTCGCCGAGGTGACGCCGAGCCCGAGCGCAATCAGCGCGAACGGCAAGGCGATCAGCGCCAGCGCAGCGTAGAGCAGTGAGGAGCGGTCGAGCTGCATGCCTGCCTCACTCGAACCGCTGGATGCGCTCGCCGAACAGGCCGCGCGGTCTGATGAGAAGAACCAGCAGCATCATGGCGTAGATCACCGCTGTGGAGAATTGTGCGTAGCCGAAGGCCACCGTCAGCCCCTTGACGAGGCCGACCAGCAGGGCCGCGACGACCACGCCCCAGAAGCTGCCGAGGCCGCCGATGACGACGACGACGAAGGCCGGCGTGATGATCTCCTGCCCCATCGCCGGATGGATCGAGTAGATCGGCGCCAGTAGGACGCCTGCCAGCCCCGCCAACCCGATGCCAAGTGCTGCCACCGTTGCCATGTAGGGCTCGAGCGAGATGCCGAGCGCTCCCACCATGTCCGGGTTCTGCACGCCGGCGCGCACGACGCGGCCGAACGCGGTCTTGTTGAGCAGCAGCCACAGCCCGACGATGCAAACGATGGCAATGGCGAGCAGGATGGTGCGGTAATACGAGTAGACGAACGCGCCGCCGCCGATGACGATCTGGCCCCTGAGTTCCTGCGGGATACCGTAGGAGATGGGTGGGGCGCCAAACACCATGCGCAAGCCTTGCTCGGCCACCATGGCCAGGCCGAACGTGAGCAACAGCGACAGGATCGGGTCGGAGCGATAGAAGCGGCGAAACAGGAAGCGCTCGATCAAAACGCCGAACAGGGCAACGGCAACCGGCGAGACGATCAGCGCGCCGCCGAAGCCGAGCCCGAGCCAATCCGCCAGCACCACTGTCAGGTAGGCGCCAAGCGCATAGAATGCGCCGTGCGCCAGGTTGACGATACCGCCGAGGGAAAAGATCAGCGACAGGCCGAGCGCGATCAACAGGTAGTACACCCCGTCGAGCAGGCCGTTGAGGATCTGGCTGAGGAGGAGGACGGAGGACACGTGGCTCCTTCCCCCTCTCCCCGTGCAGTGCAGCGGAACGGGGAGAGGGTCGGAGTGAGGGGCGGCTGCAGCTTCGCAGGACAAAAATGATCGCTGGGTGGGGAGTATTGGAGCGCTAGAGCAAGCGCCCCTCACCCCGACCCTCTCCCCATCGCGTAGAGCGATGGGGAGAGGGGGCGCAACACTACGCCGCCATATTGCAGACGTTCTCTTCCTTGGTGGAGGCGATCACCTCGAGCGCCTCGCTCGGCCCCGGCACCGGCGCCGACGGTACGTAGATGTCCCACTGGTTCTTGAGGTCCTTGGCCTTCAAGGCCTCGACCGCGTACATCTCGTGCATCAGCTGGTGGTCGTAGGCGCGGAAGTAGCCCTCGCGCGTCTTCAAGAGGTCGTACTTGGCGCCCTTCTCCCAGTGCTCGATGATCTTCACCGCCTCGGTCGACTTGATGTCGCCGATGGTCTGGGCCAGGATTTTCAGCGCGATGTAGTCGCCCCAGGCTTGGTTCTCCGGCGGCTTCTTGTACTTGTCGGTGAAGGCCTTGACGAACGCCTTGGAGCCTGGCGTGTCGATCAGATGGTGCCAGACCAGCGGCCAGGTGCCGAAGAAGTTGCCCTTGCCCGCGCCCCAGGCCACCGCGGTGTCGAAGCCGAAACCGGCGACGGGGAACTCGAGACCGAATTCCGAATACTGTTTCAGAAAGTTGGTGATCTGCACGCCGGCCAGATTGGAGACGACCAGATCGGGCTTGGCATTGCGGATCTTGATCAGGAAGGCGGAGAAGTCAGCGGCGTCGGTCGGCACCAGTTCGTCGGCGGCAAACTGGCCACCATTGCCTTCCATGAAGCGCTTGGCGACTTTCAAGAGGTCGTGGCCGAAGGCATAGTCGGCGGTCAGCGAGTACCACTTCTTGCCCTTGACGAGATCCTTGGCCAGCAGTGAGCGGCCGACTGTCTTGACGTACATCGAGTTCTGGCTCTCGACGTGGAACATGTACTTGTTGCAATTCGAGCCGCGCAGTGCGTCCGAGTTGCCGCCGGTGTTGACGTAGAGATTCTTGGTGCGCTGCGCGACCTGGGCGATGGTCAGGCAGGAGGCCGACGAGATCTCACCGACGATGGCGGCCACCTTGTCGCGCTCGATCAGCCGCTCGGCCTTGGTCGAGGCGGTCTGCGGATTGACCGAGTCCTCCTTGATCAGCTCGATCTTGCGGCCCATGACGCCGCCCTTGGCGTTGATCTCCTCGACCGCCAGGTCGGCGGCCATCACGGCATATTCGCCGAGTGTGCCGAGGAAGCCGGTGCGCGGCGTCAGATGGCCGAGTTTGATGGCGTCGGCCTGCGCATATGAGATGGCCGGAAAGCCGGTGATGCCAACGGCTACCGCACCCTGCAGGACGACGCGGCGAGATGGTCTGATCAGTTTCGGCATGTGTTCCTCCTGATGCTTTTCTGGTCGGGCCTATGGCCCATCGGCCTTGCGCGCACGGCTTGCCGCCCCGGGCCCTGGACATTACGGTGATCCAGACTGCGGGCTTTGTCCAGGGAAGATGGTCCGCAAACTGCATCACCGGACGAGGAAAAGAGCACATGGAACTCGACATCAAGGGCTTGCGCGTTCTGGTCACGGCTGGCGCCGGCGGCATTGGCTTGGAAATCTCGCGGGCATTCGTGCGCGAGGGCGCCAAGGTGCACGTTTGCGACGTCGAAAAGAAAGTGCTCGCCGCGGCCCGCAAGAGCGATCCGCAGCTCACGCAGAGCGTTTGCGATGTCGCCGACCGCAAGCAGGTTGCGGCGCTGTTCGACGACGCGTTGAAAGCGCTCGGCGGCCTCGACTGCCTGGTCAACAATGCCGGCATCGCCGGACCCACCGGCCGCGTCGAGGAGATCAATCCGGAGGACTGGGACCGCTGCCTCGCCGTCGACATCACCGGGCAGTTCAACTGCACGCGGCTGGCGGTGCCCCATCTCAAGACATCCAAGAACGCCAGCATCATGAATTTGTCCTCGCAGGCGGGCAAGCACGGCTTCCCGCTGCGTTCGCCCTACGCGGCGGCGAAGTGGGGCGTGGTCGGATTCACCAAGTCGATCGCCCAGGAGCTCGGCGCGTTCGGCATCCGCGTCAACTGCATCCAGCCGGGGCTGGTGGCCGGCGACCGCATCCGCCGCGTCATCGAGGCCAAGGCGCAGCAGAACGGTCGCACCTTCAAGGCGCAGGAGGCGCACATGATGCAGCTGCAGTCGATCAAGGAGTATGTGACGCCGCAGCAGATCGCCGACATGGTGGTGTTCACGGCTAGCCCGCGCGCGCGCACCGTGTCTGGCCAGGCGATCGCGGTGTGCGCGGATACCAACATGCTGGGGTGAGGCAAGCCCGCAAGCGGGCGATACAGCCGATCAGAATGTCATGCGTGAGACCAGATAGACGCCAAGCGCCAGCATGGCGATGAAGAAACAGCGGCGGAAAAGGTCCTGGGCGATGTGTGCGCGCGCCATCTGGCCCAGCGCCATGCCGATGAAGGCTGGCGCCAGGGCCAGCACCGAAGCGCCAGCGATGCCGAACCCCAAGATACTGCCGCGCCACAGCACAAAGCCAAGGGACGCGCTGGCGACCATGGCGGTCAAGCCGAACACCTGCACCAGATCGTCCTTGTCGAGTTCGAGCGAATGCAAATAGAGCGCCCCTGGCACCACGAACAGCCCGGTGGCGCCGTTGGCGAGCCCAGTCGCTATCCCCATCGGCGGGCCGAGCCAGCGCTCGAAGCCGACGCCGATGTGAAACGTGACGCGCGACAGGCCAAGCGCCGCATAGGCAATCAATGCGAGGCCGAGCCAGCCCTTGGCCTGAGCCGGATCCGCCCGCGCCATCAGCTCGCCGCCGATCAGCGTACCGATGACGATGCCGACCTGCATCGGCCAGAACCGGCGCAGGATCGACGGCAACGATGGCCCGGCGACAATCTGCCAGACGTTGGTGAGAAAGGTCGGCAGCACCACCAACGCCGCGGCCTGCATGGGCGGCATGACGAGCCCAAGCAGGCCAACCGAGATGGTCGGCAGCCCGAGTCCCATCACACCTTTGACGGCGCCGGCAACGAGCAGCACCACGGCGATCAAAAGGAACAGTGAGGTCGCATCCATCGCCGTGTTGCGCCGCCTCAGTTCTTGGGCTTGGGCAGCACGGCGCCGAAGCGCTCCGCGTCGGCGCGGATCTGGCTGGCGAAGGCATCCGGTTTGCTGGCGGTCAGCTCGACGCCGATCGGCTCGAAGCGCGCCTTCATGTCGGCGGCGCCGAGCACCGCGGCGAGATCGGCGCCGACCTTGTCGATGATCGGCTGCGGCGTTCCTGCCGGCGCCATGATGCCGAACCAGGCGTCATAAACGAACTCGGGCAGGCCCGCTTCCTTGAACGTCGGCACGTTGGGCAGCGCGGCAAGCCGCTTGGCGCCGGTCACCGCCAGCCCCTGGATCCTGCCGGACTGGATCAGGTCACCGCCAACGTTGAAAAACGTGAAAGAGAGCTGCGTATCGCCGCGCAGGACGCTGGTGTTGGCCTCGGGCAATCCCTTGTGCGGAACGTGCACCATGTCGGTCTTGGTGACCTGCCTGAACAGATGCCCGGCGATGCCGGTGGCGCTGCCGAGGCCCGCGGACCCATAATTGAACGAGCCGGGCTTGGCCTTGGCCGCCTCGATCAAGTCCTTCAGGGTCTTCGCCGGCAGATCGGCGGGCGCGATCAGGATAGAGGGCATGGTCGCCACCTGTGAGATCGGGGCGAAATCCTTCATCGGGTCAAAGCTCAGGTTCTGGTTGAGGCTGGCGATGACGGTATGGCCATTCGAGGTCAGAATCAGCGTGTAGCCATCCGGCGTGGCCTTGGCGACGCTGGACGTACCGGCCAGGCCTGGCCGGTTCTCGATGATGACCTGCTGGTTCCAGCGCGCGGCGAGCTTGTCGCCGACCGAGCGCGCCAGAATGTCTGTCATGCTGCCGGCCGAGAACGGCACGACCAGGCGCACCATCTGGCTGGGGTAAGCGGGGGTTTGGGCGTGAGCTGGCGGACAGACCGCCGCCAGGATGGCCGCAAGTGTGGCGAGACGGCAAAAGAAGTGCATGTATCGTCCTCCCTCGTTTTCTGGTTCGTTCCAGTGCGCGTCCGGTGACGATCGCCTGGTGGCGTGATGTCGAACGATAGCATTCACACGGCTGCTGGGAAACGATTGCGGCACCACGACAGCAATTCTCAATGTGACTCCCATCCCGGGACTGTTGGGTGTGGTGGTTTGACTCATCGACCCGCGTCGTGCACTTCGATTCAAGCGCCTCATGGTGCTCGAATCGCTCATCGACGGCCTCAAGGGCCTGTGTGCGACC
>CAZCGE010000109.1:0-50289 GCA_964498125.1 uncultured Devosia sp.
TCGCGAACCGCGCCTCGAACTCCGGCGCCGTCTTGGGAAAATCACGCCACAGATCGTCCGGCATCGAGTGCGTCATGGTCCAACTCCTTGTTGGAACTCATGTAGCTGGCGATTGCGCCGGAACTATGGGGATAGGCATGCGGCAACCGCGCTCCTCATGCCGGGCAACTATCGGAAGCACCCCGCTGAATGGCACGGACACGGAAGGTGGTGATCATTTCCAGCCGTTCACGCGTGCCGCTGTGCCGCAATCGGATCCAGGTTGATGGACAGAATGCTGTGGTGGTCTCGCCGGCCGCGCCATGCGTGCCAGCGCATGCGGTCATAGCCGGCAATTGCCGACCAGGCGCCACCGGCATCGCGCATTTCCAGACGCTCGCTGACGATCCTGCCACCAACTATCGTCGCGATGACTCGCAGCCTGCCGCGCAAGGCGGCCTGGTAGAGGTCGACGGCGGCCTCGAACCGATCGGCATCGAGGGCCACGCCATTGAACGTCAAGGTGTAGCCGGCAGCACCGCACGTGAGCGTCACGGCCAGACCGGTGGCGGCGCGCGGCGACGCACATAGCCGCCCGTCGGACAGCGACAGCACAACGCCCGCCGGGATCGGCAGCAGCCGTGCCAGCACCGCGGCAAGGTCGCGATCCAAGGCACGTCCCTGCTCCAGCCCGCTGAACGCCCCTGCCCCGCCGGCAATGGTCTCACCATTCTGCATCGCGACACGATCCGCTAGAGCATTTTTCGCCAAAGTGGGCACCGGTTTGGCGTAGAAAATGCGACAAACAAAGGACGAGAGCGCTTTCCCCCGATTCAATTCGAGTGGCAAGCGCTCTAGCGTTGCCGATCACCCGACTCCCACCTATGCGGATAAATGAATTGCGCCGCAGCCGACACGCAAAGGTTCATCCTTGCGCCCGTCGCCATCGTCGCAGCCGACCGAGGTCTGATTATTATCATTCATAGGACCAGCCGAGGCGCCGCCATTCGCCATCATCCTTCAGGGCGGCCGGCGATCCAAGGCCAACAGAACTTCCGCCAGCCGGCGCCGGGCCTCGGGCAGCGGCTCGTTGCGCTCCGCCAGCACCCGGTTCTCCAGGAAGTACCCCGTCAGCGACAGGCCATCCCGCAGATCCTGTCCGGTCACGCCGCCGGTCCGCGCACCGGCGAGAAACGGCGGCAAACGCAGGAGCTTGTCGCGATAGGGTTCGCCCGCCGACGCGGAAACCGCCCGCCCGGATTTCGGCGAGACATAGGCAAGGCCGTCATTGCTGCCGCTGGCCGCGCAGGTGCTGAGATCGAGGCCGAATCCGAGCTCAGCCAGCAGCGCCACCTCCCAGCGCACCAGCAAGGCCGGCCACACGCCGGTGTCATCGAGAAACGACAGGACGAACAGCGTCACCTCGTAGAGACTGGGATGCGGGACGCGCTCGGGCAACAGCCGCGCCAACGTCACCAGCGACGTCAACCCGGCCAACGCCGCCGTGTCATTCATGGCCTGGCCTGCGTAGCCGCGCCGCAACTCGACGGTGAAATGACCCAGGTGTTCGGCAAGCCGTGCCCGCCAGGTGGCCTCGACGTGATTGCCGATCTGCAGAACAGGGCGCAAACGCCGGGAGCGGCCGCCGTGCACCAGACCCAGAGTGCGCCCGTGCTGACGCGAGAACACCTCGACAACGGCCGCTGTCTCGCCGTGCGGCCTGACAGACAAGACAATCGCTTCGTCGGTCCAGTTCATGGCGTGCATCTCATCGCCCGCCGGCTCCATGGCGGCCGTCGCCGGCGGGGCGGGGGGCTCCACCCATGAGCCACATCGTCGACACACGCAAACCCGCCGCCGCGCCAGTAAGCCGGCCGTCCTGGCCAGTGCGCCGCGCCATCAACCATCCACGCCTGGTTTCTTGTACGGCTTGGCCTGGTTCACCGGCACCTGCGAGATGGTGCACGGCAGGGCTTTGGCCAGGCACTTGTATTGGCCGTCGGACGCCTGCGAGCACGTCAGAGACTTATCGATCGCGACATGCCAGCCCACATAGCGCTCGCCGTGAACGCCCGCGGCTGTGACCCACGCCGAGATGGCCAGCGCGCGGGCTTCCCGTTCGCTGCGCGCTTCTTGCAGTCCGCTCGAGATCATGGTTCTGCACAAGCGCACCGCAGCCTCTGCCCTTCCCGGCATGGCGCCGCAAAGGCCGGCGGCGAGCGCACCCACCAGCGCCACTGAGCGATAAACCGAAGACCGCATGACTGATGCCCCATCCGCTACCTCGATTGCGGAAGCAAAGCACAAATCCTAGTCGTTTGGGAACTCCAGTCCCATTTCCCGGTAGCGCTCGGGGTCGTTGCCCCAGTTCTCGCGCACCTTGACGAAGAGAAACAGGTGCACCGGCCGTTGCAGGATCTCGATCAGCTCACGCCGTGCAGCCATCGACATCTGTTTCACCGACTGCCCACCCTGTCCGAGCACGATGGCGCGCTGGCTGTCGCGCTCCACGAAGATGGTTTGCTCGATGCGCACCGAACCGTCCTTGCGCTCCTGCCAGCTCGTGGTCTCCACCGTAATGGCATAGGGCAGCTCCTCGTGCAGCTTGTCGAAGATCCGCTCACGTGTGATCTCGGCCGCCAGCAGCCGCATGGGCAAGTCGGTGATCTCGTCGTCGGGATAGTGCCAGGGGCCCGTGGGCACGGTTTCGGCCAGATAGCGCCGCACCTCCTCGACGCCGTCGCCCGTCAGCGCCGAGATCAGCAGCACGCGGTCAAAGGTGACCTTTTGCGAGATAGCGTCGATGAGCGCCAGCAGCTTTGCCTTCTCGGTGACGCGGTCGACCTTGTTGAGGATGAGAAGGCGCAGTGCGCCGTGCCCGCCCACTTTGTCGAGTATGCGCGCGACATCCTCGTCGAGACCTTTGGCGGCGTCGATCAGCACGGCAATGACATCGGCCGCCCCGGCGCGGCTCCACGCCGCATGCACCATGGCGCGATCGAGCCGCCGGCGAGGCTGGAAAATCCCTGGCGTGTCGATGAAAACCAATTGGCTATTGCCGACGATGGCGATGCCGCGGACCGGCATCCGCGTTGTCTGCACCTTGCGGCTGACGATCGTCACCTTGGCGCCGACCAGTTGGTTGACCAGGGTCGACTTGCCGGCATTGGGCACCCCGATGATGGCGATGAAGCCGCAGCGCTTCTCGGCATCGCCAGAGGCGCCGCCGGAGCCTGGATTGTCCGCTGCATTCATTTCACGATCCTTTCAAGACCCCTTCACGCACCAGCAAGGCACCGGCGGCGGCTTGCTCGGCAGCCCGCTTGGAGGCACCCTCGCCGCGCGCCGGCGTCACCCCCTTGATGCGAACTTCGGAGGTGAAACGCGGCGCGTGATCGGGGCCCTTGCGTGCCACTTCGATATAGGCCGGCAGCTCGAGGCCGCGTCCTTGCGCCCACTCCTGCAGCGCCGACTTGGGATCGGCGGCGACCTGCGGCGAATATTCAATATGCGCCTGCCAGAGCTGCCGCACCACCCCACGCGCTTTCTCGAAGCCGGAATCCAGAAAGGTGGCGCCGAGCACCGCCTCGACGGCATCGGCCAGGATCGTCTCCTTGTCGCGTCCGCCGCTTTCCGCCTCGCTGTCGGACAGGATCAGGTACTTGCCGAGCTCGATGCGGCGCGCCACCTGGGCGCAGGTCTCACCCCGCACCAGCCGGTTGTAGCGCCGCGCCAGCTCGCCTTCGTTGGCTTCCGGGAAGCCGTCGCTCAACATCTCGCAGATGGCCAGGCCCAACACCCGATCGCCCACGAACTCGAGCCTCTCGTTGTCGGTGCGCACGTTCTTGCCCGAGCGCACGCTGGCATGCGTCAGCGCGCGCTCCAGCAGTGGCTCGCTCTTGAACTTGAAGCCCAGCGCGGCCTCGAGGGTCTTGTACTTCCGCGCTCGTCTGATCACGGCGGTCAGCGCACCAAGTTGATAAAGCGGCTCCAGCGAATGTCGAAAGGCCAGGTCCATGGACTGGTCAGGCGGAAGGCATCTTCCTCATCGACGGCGGCCGAGAAAAAGATGATTTCAGCCCGGCCGATCAGGTTGTCGCGCGGCACATAGCCAACACCGTTTGCTACCCGCGGCACACGGCTGTCGGTCGAGTTGTCGCGATTATCGCCCATCATGAAGTAGTGGCCGGCCGGCACTTTGTAGGGCCCGACGTTGTCGAACTGACCCTTTGGCTCGAGGTCCAGCACGACATATTTGCGGCCCTCCGGCAACGTCTCCTCGTAAGCCGGAATCCGGCGCGATGGCCCACCATCCTCGCGGGTGACGAAGTCGGCCACCCGCCTGCGCGTAACTTCGGCGCCGTTGATGAAGACTACCCCGCCACGCACGTTGATTTCATCGCCGGGCAGGCCGATCACGCGCTTGATGTAGTCGGTGCTGTTGTCGCGCGGCAGCTTGAACACCACGACATCGCCGCGCACGGGCTCGGCGCCAAAGATGCGGCCATCGAACAGGTTCACGCCGTAGGGCAGCGAATAGCGGCTGTAGCCGTAGGACAGCTTGGAGACGAAAAGATAATCGCCGACCAGCAGCGTCTGCTTCATCGATCCGGACGGAATGTTGAATGGCTGATAGAAGAACACCCGGACGACCAGGGCGATGGCCAGCGCCTGCAGGATGATCTTGATCGTTTCCCACCAACCTCCAGCACTGGATTTCTCGGCATCCTCGTTCAGGGTCATCTCCTGCTCCTCGGGCGCCAGGGAAAAGCAATGCGGATCAACGGCTGGGCAACCACCGGTCAAGGCCTATAGCGGCTTTGGCGCGGGCGTGCAATTGACGCCCTGCCGCGCCCCCTTGCCACACCCTCTCGCCACCGGTTGCCAAACCAGCCTGGGCAGAGGGATCGGGGTTAACGCATGTCCACTTTCAGCGGCAGGGCGGAGATGATGACGATCGCCTGGGCCAACGGGAAATCGTCGGTCAATGTCAGGTCGATGCGGGCCTCGTGACCGGCCGGCGTTATGAGTCGCAACTGCTCGGCCGCGCCGCCAGTCAACACCAGGGTCGGACGGCCCGAAGCAAGGTTGACCACGCCCATGTCGCGCCAGAACACGCCACGCCTGAAGCCGGTGCCGAGCGCCTTGGAGCAGGCCTCCTTGGCCGCGAAGCGCTTGGCATAAGAAGCGGCCCGCCCGGCGCGCCGGTCCGACTTGCGCCGCTCGGTTTCCGTGAAAATACGGTTCAGGAAGCGGTCGCCAAACCGCTCGAGCGACGCCTCGATGCGACGGATATCGATCAGATCGTTACCAAGTCCGATGATCATGCCGGTGACGCCGCTTTCAGGCCGCGGCCAGCCGCCTCGGATCTGGTTTCGTCCATCAGCACGCGCATGCGGCCGACAGCCGTCTCCAGGCCAGCGAATATGGCCTCGCCGATGATGAAATGACCGATGTTCAATTCCGTGACTTCGGCCATGCGGGCAACGGCCCCCACAGTGTTGTAGGTCAACCCATGCCCGGCATGGACTTCCAAACCGGCGGCGGCGGCCAAGGTCGCGGCGCGCTGCAGCCGCTCGACCTCGCGCCCCACGCCAACCGCGTCGTTGTCGAGAGCGCGTTCGCAATACGCACCGGTGTGCAGCTCGACAATGTCGGCGCCAAGCCGCGCCGCCACCTCGATTGGCCGGGCATCGGGCTCGATGAAGAGCGACACCCTGATGCCCGCGGCCTTGAGGTCGTGCACGACGCGCAGCAGTGACCGCTTGCCCTGGGCGACGTCGAGACCGCCCTCGGTGGTGCGCTCCTCGCGCTTTTCCGGAACCAGGCAACAGGCATTGGGCAGGTGCCGCAAGGCGATCGCCAGCATCTCCGGAGTCGCCGCCATCTCCAGGTTGAGCGGGCGCGTCAGCTCCTCCTTGAGGCGCGCGATGTCGCGATCGGAAATGTGCCGGCGATCCTCGCGCAGGTGCGCGGTGATGCCATCGGCGCCGGCCGCCACGGCCAGGTGCGCTGCCCGCAGAGGGTCGGGATGGCGGCCGCCACGCGCATTGCGGATGGTCGCCACGTGATCGATGTTCACGCCGAGGCGTTGAGGGGGGAAATCGAGCCGCCGGTTCATTGCCCTGCCACGTTGCGTTGCTGCGCTGCCGTTCCATGATAGTCTTGCGGCACAGGCAATGCAAAAGCCGCGACGGTACCAAGCGAGAGGCTGGAATGGCGATCAAACGCACCTCGACTGCAGTTCTACTGGCCGGATTGGCGTTGGCGCCCCTGTCGGCCACTGCCTTCGCCCAGGGCTTTCCCTCCAAGCCGATCCGCTGGATCGTGCCTTACACGCCGGGCGGCATCACCGATACCGTGACGCGGCTGATGGCGCAGAAGATCTCGGTCGCCCTGGGCCAGCCCGTCGTCATCGAGAACCGCCCGGGCGCCAACTCGATCATTGGCGCTGAAGCCATCGCCAAGGCCGCCCCCGATGGCTACACCTTCGGCACCGTCATCGCCGCCCATGCCGCCAATGCCACGCTGTATGCCGGCAAGCTGCCGTTCGACACAGTCAAGAGCTACGCCCCGATCTCGTTGGTCGGTATCGCGCCGCTGATCCTGACCGCCAACAAGGATTTTCCGCCCAACGACGTCAGGGAGCTGATTGCCTTTGCCAAGCAGAACCCCGGCGCCGTCACGTTCGGCTCGTCCGGCATTGGCGCGGCAGCCCATCTGACCACGGAACTCTTCAAGCAGACGGCCGGCATCGACATGCTGCACGTTCCCTACAAGGGCACCGCGCCAGCGACGCAAGGTCTGCTTGGCGGGGAGATCAAGATCCTGATCGACACGCCGTCCTCGATGATGCCGCACGTGCGCGGCGGCAAGATCAAGGCCCTGGCGGTCACCTCGTCGCAACGCGTTCCCGGCTCGACCGAAGTCCCCACCTTCGTCGAGGCCGGCGGACCTGCCCTGGAAGCCTCGACGTGGGTGCTATTCCTGGCGCCGGCCGGCACACCTGACGACATCGTCGCGCGCATCTCGCGCGAAACCGCCAAGGCTCTGATCGAGGCCGATATCAAGGAACGCTTCCAGCAGCTCAGCATCCTTGCCGTCGGCAGCTCACCGGCCGAGGCCGCGACCTTCCTCGCCGTCGAGATCGAAAAATGGAACAAGGTCATCGCCACGGCGGATGTCAAGGCGGAGTAAGCGGCGGCCCATTCGGGCCAAGGCGCGAGAGCGCGCCATCTTTTGGGCCGCGCCGGCCTCCTTGAACACCGCCGCGCTCAGGCGAAAACCCGCTCGACCTTACTCACCGATGGGTTGGCGCGCAGGCCGGAGGTGATCTGGTTGAGATGCGCCAGGTCCCAGACTTCGACCTCGATCAGCATCTCCGTGAAGTCCACCGCGCGCGACACCATGCGCAAATTGTCGATGTTGCCGTCGGCCTCGCCGATCACCTGCGCGATCTGGGCCAGCGTGCCGGGCTCATTGCGCACCGTGACGCTCAAGCGTGAGGGAAAGCGCTCCGGCCGCTCCGGGTCGATATCCCAGGTGACGTCGATCCAACTGTCCTGCTCATGGTCCTTCAGCCGTGGCGAATGGATCTGGAAGATGCGGATGCCCTCGTCGGGCACCAGCACGCCGACAATGCGATCGCCGGGCACGGCGCCGCCGGCCTCGAAAGTCACCGGCACGTCGTTGCGAAAGCCGCGAATGGGCACGCCTGCAGCCTTGCTGGTGGCATCTTCGCCATTGCCGGCGGCACGGAACTTGAGATTGATGACCTTGGACAGATTGAACCAGCCGTCCTGGCCCTGCCCGTGATCATGGCGATTGCGCGGGCGATGCGGCGGCAGCGCCGGCTCTTGCGCTTTGGCATCGGGCGCCACCGCCCGCACCACGTCGCTCGCCGGCAGCTCGTTGCGTGCGACCGCGGTCAGTGCGTCCTCCAGCGTCCGGTGGGCCAGCCGCGGCAGGGCGCGGCGCAGCTTGTCATCGCTGTATTCGACCCCGACCCGCTCGAATGCCGCCACCAGCAACCGGCGGCCGAGTTCGCCGAATTGCGTGCGCACGGCCTCGCGCGCGGCACGGCGGATGGCCGAGCGCGCACGGCCTGTTACAGCAATTCCCTCCCAGGCCGCCGGCGGCGTGTGATTGCGTGAAGTCAGGACCTCGACCTCGTCACCATTGCGCAAGTGCGTATCGATCGGCAACTGCCTGCCGTTGATGATGGCGCCGGTCGCCCGGTTGCCCACATCGGTATGCACCGCGTAGGCGAAATCGATCGGCGTGGCATTGCGCGGCAGCGCGATCAGCCGGCCCTTGGGCGTGAAACAGAAGACCTGGTCCTGGAACAGCTCGAGCTTGGTGTGCTCGAGGAATTCCTCGGGATTGGCGCCCTCCAACAACGTTTCGACGAGATGGCGCAGCCAGACATAAGGACCGCCGTCCTTGTCGGGCATCGGCCCGTGGCCATTGCTGACGACGGCATCCTTGTAAAGGACGTGGGCCGCCACGCCGTACTCGGCCACCTGGTGCATCTTGCGCGTGCGGATCTGCATTTCGACGCGCTGGTGTCGCGGGCCGACAACCGTTGTGTGCACGGACTGATAGTCATTCTGTTTCGGCGTCGACACGTAGTCCTTGAAGCGTCCGGGCACCGTGCGCCACGTCGTGTGCGCGACCCCCAGGATACGATAGCAGTCGTCGACGCTGTCGGCGATGACGCGGAAGGCATAGATGTCGGACAACTGCTCCAGCCCGATCTGCTTGTTCTCCATCTTGCGCCAGATCGCATATGGCTTTTTTTCACGGCCGTGGATGTCGTGACGAATACCCGCCTCATCCAGCCGCTCGTTCAGCGCCCGCGTGGTCTCCCCGATCAGCCCGGCATTGCGCTGCCGCAAGATATCGAGCTTGTCGACCACCGCCTTGTAGGCGTCCGGATGCAGCCAGCGGAACGCCAAGCCGTCCAGCTCCTCGCGCAGATGCTGCATGCCCATGCGGCCGGCCAGCGGCGCGTAGATATCCAGTGTCTCCTCGGAGATGCGCTGGCGGCTCTCGGGCTTCATGTGCTCGAGCGTGCGCATGTTGTGCAGCCGATCGGCAAGCTTGACCAGCAGCACGCGGATGTCGCTGGAAATGGCCACCAGCAGCTTGCGGAAATTCTCAGCCTGCTCGGCGCGCCGGCTGACCAAGTCCAGCCGCTTGATCTTGCTCAGACCATCGACCAGCGCCCCGATCTCCGGCCCGAATAGTTGGTCGATCTCCGCCCGCGTGGCGTCGGTGTCCTCGATCACGTCGTGCAGCAGCGCCGCGGAAATGGTGGCGTCGTCGAGCTTGAGCTCGGTCAGGATCGCCGCCACTTCCAACGGATGGGAGAAGTAGGGATCGCCCGAAAGCCGCCGCTGATTGCCATGCGCGCGCATGGCGTAGACGTAGGCGCGGTTGAGCAGCGCCTCGTCCGCCTTGGGATCGTAACTCAGAACGCGCTCGACGAGCTCGTACTGACGCATCATCGCCGGCACCTCCGCCACACGGGGTCAGGCGAGCCTTGGCGGCCCAAGACCACAATGCCGGATCGGCCCGACACTCGACAAGAGGGATCTGAAAACGTACCTGGGTGGCCCGGCCTTATTGGCCGCGGCCACCTGAACCACCACCGCCGCCACCGCCGTTCGAGGATGGCTCAGTCGGCGTCAGGCTCTCCAGGCCGCGCAACAGCTGCTCTTCGGTCAGAACATCGACAGCCGTATCGCTCGTCTGGTCGTCGCGGCCCAGCGTCGGCAGGCGCCGCTCGATGGCCATGGTCGGCGCCGCCGCGGCTTCCGGCTCATCGACATCGACATTCTTCTGGATCGAGTGGATCAGGCCTTCGCGCAAATCGTCGGGGGGCAACTTCTTCTCGGCGATCTCGCGCAGCGCTATCACCGGGTTCTTGTCGTTGTCCGCATCAATGGTGATGGGGCTGCCGTTGGAAATCGACCGCGCCCGGTGCGCCGCCAGCAGCACCAGCTCGAAGCGATTGGGAATCTTGTCGACGCAATCCTCGACTGTGACACGAGCCATGCGCTCTCATCCTCAAGTTGCAGCGCCAAGTGGGCCCGGTACAACGCGTGCCGAGCCCTTTGGTGACCGTGTCGCATGATTTCCCCGCCGAATCAAGGCTCGTTCCCCCGTTTTGACCAGCTGCGTGCGCGCTGGACTCGCCTGTTGTCCCGCGGGACTGGCGTGGCGCCTCGTGGCTGGGTTATGAGAAGCGCCAGCAGACACACCGAAGCATCACCGCCAAGACCGGGGCGGCCCCATTCCCTTGCCTCAGGGACAGCCTCAATGCGCATCGTTGCCATCCGCGATATCACCGCCCCGATCTCCTCGGCCATCGCCAACGCCTACATCGACTTCTCGGCGATGACGGCTTCTGTCGTGGCGATCGAGACCGACGTGAGGGTCGAAGGCAAACCTGTCATCGGCTATGGCTTCAACTCCAACGGCCGCTATGCACAAGCCGGGCTGTTGCGCGAGCGCTTCATTCCGCGTCTGCTCGCCGCCAAGCCCGACGATCTGCTGGATACTTCAGGCCTGATCGATCCGGCCAAGGCGTGGGCGGCGATGATGAAGAACGAAAAGCCCGGCGGGCATGGCGAGCGCTCGGTCGCCGTCGGCGTGCTCGATATGGCGCTGTGGGACGCCGTCGCCAAGGCCCAGCGCGTGCCATTGTGGAGGCTGATCGCCGATCGCTACAACGGTGGCACGGCCGATGCCACCGCCTGGGTCTACGCAGCCGGTGGCTACTACTACCCCGGCAAGGGCAACGACAAGCTGGCCGACGAGATGCGCTCCTACCTCGACCGCGGCTACGACACGGTAAAAATCAAGATCGGCGGCGTAACGCTGGCCGAGGACCTGAAGCGCATCGAGACGGTGCTGTCGATCGTCGGCGATGGGAAATTCCTGGCGGTTGACGCCAACGGTCGCTTCGATCTCGATACGGGCCTCGCCTACGGCCGCGCCATGAAGGATTTCGGGCTGCGGTGGTACGAGGAGCCTTACGATCCGCTCGACTACCTGCCGCACGCCGCCTTGGCCGCCGACTATCCCGGCGTGCTGGCGACCGGCGAGAACCTGTTCTCGATGCAGGACGCGCGCAACCTCATCCGCTACGCCGGCCTCAGGCCCGACCGCGACATCCTGCAGTTCGACCCCGCCCTGTCCTACGGCCTGGTGGAATACCTGCGCACGCTCGACATGCTCGAGGCGCACGGCTGGAACCGGCGGCGCTGCGTGCCGCACGGCGGGCATCAGTTCGCGCTCAATATTGCTGTCGGCTTGGGTCTCGGCGGCAACGAGAGCTATCCCGACGTCTTTGCCCCCTTCGGCGGCTTCGCCGACGCCACGCCGGTCAGCGCCGGCCGCATCGCCATGCCGACTCTCCCCGGCATCGGCTTCGAGGGCAAGGCGGCGCTGTGGGCGTTGGCCCGCTGACGCAAACAGGGGCGGTCCCATGCGGGGCGACGAGGCTCCCAGGGCGGGCCAGCCGCCGCCGCCCTCTTCCATCGACGCGCCACGTGGCATAAGGGCGTCGCAACGTTCTCCAAAGGCACACGCGCGCATGATCCGACTCGACAATGTCTCCAAGCAGAATGGCCACCAGATCCTCTTCATCGAAGCCTCCGCGGCGCTGCACAAGGGGGAGAAAGTCGGCCTCGTCGGCCCCAACGGGTCGGGCAAGACGACGCTGTTGCGGTTGATCATGGGCCAGGACCCACCCGACGAGGGCCAGGTGTCGGCCGATCGCGGCGTGAGCATCGGCTACTTCAGCCAGGACGTGGGCGAGATGGCGGGCCGCAACGCCGTATCTGAGGTGATGGACGGGGTCGGCCCGGTCAGCGCCGTGGCGGCCGAGTTGAAGGACCTGGAGACCGCCATGGGTGATCCCGCCCAAGCCGACGACATGGACGCCCTGGTACTGCGCTACGGCGAGGTGCAGGCGCGCTTCGAGGAACTCGACGGCTACGCCCTGGAGAGCCGGGCGCGCGAGGTCCTGGCCGGCCTCAGTTTCAGTCAGGAGATGATGGAGGGCGACGTCGGCGCGCTGTCGGGCGGCTGGAAGATGCGCGTGGCGCTGGCCCGCATCTTGCTCATGTGCCCCGACGCCATGCTGCTGGACGAGCCGAGCAATCACCTCGACCTGGAGAGCCTGATCTGGCTGGAGGCCTTTCTCACCGACTATGAGGGCATGCTGCTGATGACCTCGCACGATCGCGAGTTCATGAACCGCATCGTCACCAAGGTGGTGGAGATCGATGGCGGTCAACTGACGACCTACTCGGGCAGCTACGAATTCTATGTCCAGCAGCGCGCGCTCGGCGAAAAGCAGCAGCAGGCCCAGTTCAATCGCCAGCAGGCCATGCTGGCCAAGGAGATCAAGTTCATCGAGCGCTTCAAGGCACGCGCATCGCACGCAGCCCAGGTGCAGAGCCGCGTCAAGAAGCTGGAGAAGATCGACCGGGTGGAACCACCCCGACGCCGCCAGACGGTTCTGTTCGATTTCCCAACAGCCCCGCGCTCGGGTGAGGACGTCGTCAGCCTGAAGAACGTGCACAAGAGCTACGGCGGCCGGCGCATCTACGATGGGCTCGACTTCGTCGTGCGCCGCCGGGAGCGCTGGTGTGTGATGGGCATCAACGGCGCCGGCAAGTCGACGCTGCTGCGCATGGTGGCGGGCTCGACGCAGCCTGACACCGGCAGGGTGGCACTGGGCGGCAGCGTGAAGATGGGCTATTTCGCGCAGCATACCATGGAGGTGCTGGACGGCGAGCGCACCGTGTTCCAGTCGCTGGAAGATACCTTTCCGCAGGCTGGACAAGGCTCGCTGCGCACGCTCGCCGGCTGCTTCGGTTTCTCCGGCGACGACGTGGAGAAGAAATGCCGCGTGCTGTCGGGCGGCGAGAAAGCCCGGCTCGTCATGGCGCAGATGCTCTACGATCCGCCCAACTTTCTGGTTCTGGACGAGCCCACGAACCACCTGGACATGACGACCAAGGAAATGCTGATCACCGCGCTTTCGCAGCACGAGGGCACGATGCTGTTCGTCTCGCACGACCGCCACTTCCTGGCCGCCCTGTCCAATCGCGTTCTGGAGCTGACCCCGCAGGGCATTCACCAGTACGGCGGCGGCTACACGGACTACGTGGCCAAGACCGGCCAGGAGGCGCCGGGCCTGCGCAGCTGAGCCATGTCGAGACCTGCGAGGGGCCCGCATGCGCCCGCGGCGCGTCAGTGCGACTGCCACTGGCTGGCGAACCGCGACCGCATGGCGAAACCCCTGTGCCGCGCTCAAAGCCGCGTTCGAGTACCGCTACAACCGGCGCTATGATCTCGCCGCGATGATGCCGCGCCTCGGCTGGGCCGCACGACGTTGTCGCGATCAATGGCTTGCTGATCGGCCGCGCTGAAGCCAGCTCCAGAATCGCCCGAGCTGGCAGTCGGTTGACCCACCTTTGACGCCGCCTTCGCTTCGCAGCGCGCAAATACAGCAACGCGGCAACGCGGCGAAGGCAAAACTCATGCGGCGGCTGTCAGCGGCCGGGCACGTTTGATCCGCGCGCGTTCGCGGGGCGAATGCATCGCCTCCCACAGATCGCCGCGCCGCTGCACGTTCAGCCAGAATTCAGGGCTGTTGCCGAACACACGGGCGAGGATGAGCGCCGTCGCCGCCGTCACGTTGCGCCGGTCATTGCACAGTTCGTTGACGTGCTTGCGTTGCACGCCCATCGCCGCGGCCAGCGCGGCTTGCGTCAGGCCCATCGGCTCCATGAACTCTTCGATCAGAATTTCGCCAACGCTCGCCGGTTTGCGCTTCGTCAGCATCATGGCCCACCTCACCGATAACTATGGTCGTCCAGATAGACGCCTGTCGCTTCACCCCGGCCGCCATCCCACTGGAAGACGAGCCGCCATTGCATATTGACGCGGATTGAGTGGAAACCTGCCAGATTGCCGTACAGCTTTTCGAAATGGTTGCTGGGCGGTACCCGCAAGTCCTGATCACTCGTCGCGTCGTCGATCATCTGGATTTTACGGAACAGGCGGCCTGCGAGTTCGGATGGGATCTTCTTCGATCGAACGTCCTCGATAAAGAAATCGCGCAACCAGCCATCCCGAAAGCTCACGATCATTCCGCAGCTCCACACTGTGCCAGTGTACCACTCCTGGGTACAAAATGCAAGGCTGGCACCCAAGACGGCGCAACAGCCCCTTGCCCCCGCACCGGTGGAGCCGGATCGGAAAGAGAGCGCCTGCGCTCCCGATCAGCCTGACCTGCCCGAGGAACCTCCGCCGGGCCGGCAACGGCCGGTCAAAGCCACCAGCCGGTCGCCGATCCGCTTCAGGGCACGGCTGAAGCTGGTGGTCGGCGGGCCGTAGCCGCCCATGCGGATCTCGATCGGCCGGGTCATCCTGGATTCCTTTCGTCCCGTCTGTCACCGCAGTCCTAAGCAGATCGGCTCGCCTCGTCCAACACTTGGCACTTGCAGTAGTCGTCATCTACGATGGTACGTGGAGAAGGCGTTCGCGCTCGTAATGTCGAAGTTCTGAGCAGACGTTGAGGAAAAGGCTTGCCCGATATCCCTGACTACCAGACGCTCATGCTGCCCGTCCTCGGTCTCGCGGCCGAGAGCGAGACGACGATCCCGCAAGCCGTGCAGCGACTAGCAACCGAGTTTAGCTTGACGCCCGAGCAGCTCGCCGAGCGCATCCCGAGCGGGGGCATCCAGCTCATCAACAATCGCGCCCACTGGGCCAAGACCTACTTGGTCAAGGCTGGCCTTATCCAACAGGTTCGGCGTGGCGTGTTCCGCGCCAGCGAGCGCGGCCGCCAGCTCTTGGCCACCAATCCCGCCCGCATCGACAATCGCACCCTAGCCCAATACTCCGAGTTTCGGGCCTTTGTCGGTCGCCGCATTGAGGGTCAGGATAGACCTGCCGAGGTGACAGCCGAGGTTGCCCAGGAGACCAAGACGCCCACCGAACGTATCGATGCGGCCATCCGAGAGATCGAAGCCGAGATCCAGGACGAGTTGATCGACCGCATCTTCGCCATCGAGGACCAGGCTCGGCGTGCCGCTTTCTTTGAGGAGCTGGTCATTCAGCTGCTGATGGCCATGGGTTACGGCGACGGCGTCGATGGTGCCGGCTCCCGCCTCGGCCGCAGTGGTGACGGTGGCGTTGATGGCGTCATCCGCCTCGACGCTCTCGGCATTGACCGTGTCTACGTCCAGGCCAAATGCTACGACCGCACTGCGTCCATACAGCCGAACCAGGTGCGCGACTTCTCCGGCAGTCTCGACGACAAGAAGACCACGCGCGGGGTCTTCATCACCACCGCCCGCTTCTCCGATAAGGCCAAGGAGTACGTGCAGGGCATCCAGAAGCAGATCGTGCTCATCGACGGTGACGAGCTCGCCCGCCTCATGCTCCGCTACAACATCGGCGTCCGCGACGACCGCAGCGTCGTCATCAAGAAGCTGGACGAGGACTTCTTCGAGGGATAGGGGCAGCCGCAAGGGGAGGAAGAGTATGCTGACCACCGCCGAGCGCGAGATCACCACCTGGCTCGCCGGCCAGCAGCAGGCGATGGTCGAGCTGTTGGCCGAGGTCGTGAACATGGACAGCGGCAGCTATGACAAGGCCGGCGTCGACAGCGTCGGCGCCCGCTTCGTCCGCTTCTTCCTCGAGCACGGCCTGCTGACCTCCACCGAGCCCGACGCCACTTACGGCGAGGCCATCCACATTCGGCTCGATGACAAGCCGAGCAACGAGAAGCCGATTGTGCTGATGGGCCACCGCGACACGGTGTTCCCCAAGGGCGAGGCGGGCCGGCGGCCATTCACGATCAAGGGCAAGCTCGCGCACGGTCCCGGCGTCGCCGACATGAAGGCGGGGCTGGTCATGAACGCCTTCGTGCTCGCCGCCTTCAAGCGCTTCGGCGGCCATCCAGCCCCGCTCGCCGGCCTGATCACGTCCGACGAGGAGATCGCCTCGCCGTCCTCGCGCCCCGTGATCGAAGCCGTCGCCCGCAAGGCGCACTGCGTGTTCAACTCCGAGCCCAGCCGCCCGTCCGGGTCGGTCGTCACCGGCCGCAAGGGTGGCGTCTTCATGACCTTCCAAGTCACCGGTCGGGCGGCGCATTCCGGCGGCGCCTTCGAGAAGGGCATCAGCGCCATCGGCGAGATCGCCCACAAGATCGTCGCCATTCATGCGTTGACGGATTTGCAGCGCGGCGTCACGCTCAATGTCGGCCTGGTCAAGGGCGGCCAGTCGGTCAACACCACCGCGCCCAGCGCCGACGGCGAGATCGACATGCGCTATATCCAGCCCCGGGATCGCGAGACGACGCTGGCCGCGATCCGCCAGATTATCGAGACGACGACAGTGCCGGGGGCGACGGCCTCCTTGCATATCCGCGGCGAGTTCCTGCCGCTGACGCAAACTGCAGCCGCCGCGGCAATGTTCGCGGCTTACGTCGCGGCCGCAGCCGACGCCGGGCAAACGGTGAAGGGCGAGTTCTCCGGCGGCTGCGCCGATTCCGGCTTCACGGCGGGAGTCGGCTGTCCGACCTTGTGCGGCGTCGGCCCGATCGGCGGCAACGTACATACGGCGGAGGAATGGCTCGACCTCGACAGCATCGTGCCGCGCGCCCAGGCCTTAGCGCTGGCGATCTTGCGATTGCCGGTCGCACCGGACGGGGTCAGACCCTTGGGTCTGCCCCCTTAAAGAGCACGGCGCTTGCCACGCGCGACCGATCGGCGGTGCAACGGCAGCAGGTGGAGAGGGCTCGCTTCTCGAGGGGTCAGACCCGTCATGACGAAGCCATGCTACGCATGGACGGGTCTGACCCCGTCCGCATGTCTACCAGGAGGAACCAACATGCATGTAGGTATTGCCGGGCTTGGCCGCATGGGCGGCAACATGGCGTTGCGGTTGCGCGAGACGGGCAACGACGTGACCGTCTGGAACCGCACTGCAGACAAATTACAGCCGGCACTCGATGCCGGCTGCAAGGCGGTGGCGAGCCCGAAGGCTGTCGCCGACGGCGCCGATACGATCCTCACGATCCTGACCAACAAGGACTCGATAGCGTCGGTGTATGAGGGCCCGGACGGCATCCTCGCCGGCAACATCAGGGGCAAACTCGTCATCGAGATGAGCACGGTACAGCCCGACACCGAGATCGCGCTCGCCGCGAAGGTGCGTGCCAAGGGCGCGACGTTCGTGGAATGCCCGGTCGGCGGCACCACGGGACCGGCGCGGCACGGCAAGTTGCTCGGCGTCGCCGGTGGCACGCAAGAGGACTTCGCCCGCGCCAAGCCGCTGCTCGACCAGTTGTGCCGGCGCGCCGACCTGGTCGGCGCGGTCGGCTGCGGCTCGGCCATGAAGCTGGCGCTCAACTTGCCGCTGCTGGTTTACTTCCAGGCGCTCGGCGAGGCCTGCACCATCGTCGATCGTTTCGGCATCGACAAAAAATGGATGATGGAGTTCCTGACCGAGTCCTCGGGCGGCCCCAACATGCTCAAGAACCGCTGGCCCGCCATCGCCGGCGTGTTCGAGGGCAAGGACCCCGGCCCCGCCACCATCGACATCGATGGCATGGTCAAGGACCTGCGCACGATGACGGCGGAAGCCATGGTTTCCGGCGCCACGCTGCCGGTCACCGAAGCCGCCATCAAGGTATACGAGGAGGCCCGCCGCGACGGCTGGGGCCCACGCGACGTCGTCTTTGCTCCGAGCTACTGGGCGCAGCACCGCAAGGGGAAGTGACGAGGCGTTTGACGCGCAACGGACACCGTATCTGAAACTTCGCCTTGGAGATGGCTATGACCGATTCTACTTCGGTAATCCCTAGCTCGAGTGAGTACACCGCCGTCATCAAGCAGGACGGCGTGTGGTGGATCGGTTGGATCGAGGAGGTTCCGGGCGTCAACTGCCAGGAGAAGTCGCAGGAGGAGTTGATCACCAGCTTGCGCGAAGCACTCCGCGAGGCGCTGGCCATGAACCGAGCGGACGCGCGAACAGCGGCCGGCGCCATATACGCTGAAGTCAAGATCGCAGTATGAAGCGGCGAGCCCTCCTGCGGCACCTGCGCGAGCAAGGCTGCGAGCTGTTGCGTGAAGGGGGACGCCATTCCTGGTGGTGGAACCCAGCACAAAACAGGAGATCGGCGGTGCCGCGCCATACTGAGATCAGCGATGTCCTGGCGCGAAAGATCTGCAAGGATCTCGGCATCGAGCCGCCTCGCTGAGCGGGTGCCATCGATATCTGGCCAGAGGTCAGACACCTGATCCGACACCCCCTACTTCCCGTGCAGCATGCGTCTGGCGGCCGGCATCAGGTCGCCGATCTGCATCTCGCGGCGCACTTTCTCGTCGATGTGCGGGCCGACCAGTTTCCAGAATGAAACCTTCAGTGTCTCGACCTCCTGCTGGCACTCCTCGGCGCGCTCGTGGCTGAGGTATTTCTCCAGCACGTACGCGAACAGTTCCGAATCCCAGCCGTAGGCGATGCAGACGAGATGGTAGAAGCGCTGGATCGCCGGCCTGTGCGCGTCGGCGAAGTCACTGTCGTCGGGTTTGCCCGCCTGCGCCTCGCGCCAATACATGTGGGCCGTCGCCGCGATGGTGCGGCGCGCCGTGTCCTTGCCCATCTGCAGTAGCAGGACGGCGGCGAACTGGTCGGCGGCGTCCTCCTCGCGGCCGAGGATCGGCAGCTCAAGCAAGTGGAAGACGGCGTGCGCGACCTCGTGCAGCACCACCTCCATCACCGGGCCGATCACGGCATCTTCTGGCGTGACGCCGTCGGCCGTCGTCTCCTTCGGCGCGTTCTCGCGCAAATCCTCGATGTAATCATAGCAAATGGTGACTTTGTGCAGCGTCGGCTCGTACCAGGCATCGGCATCGCCCTCGCAGTCCTCGAATTCGAGGCTCAGGGGCCGCGGCAGGATCAGCATCGCCAGGAAATCGCGAAACTGCTCGAGAATGCGATGCTCCTGCAGGATCTTGCGCAGCTCGGTGTGGGCCGGATTAGGGGCTGGCCCGTATTCGATGACGACGCGATTGGTGGCAGGCGCCGGGACGTTCGCCATCGCGGGCGCCGCCACGAGCCCAGCCAGCGCCACGCCCACCAACATGCTGCTCTTCATGCCAGGCATCATGAGCCTCCGAGCAATCAACGCTCAGCCAGGCCGCTTTCGGTCCAAATGTCGGACCCTGCGTGCCGACTCGACCACAAAAAACTTCAGCAGTTCAAGGTCGCCATTCGGCGAGCCACGCCGACCCGGCACATACTAGCCGCTCACGCTTTCCGCGTCACAGCAATTCGAGTTGGCGACCAGAATTATGGTTATCGTTTGGTTAACCAGAACGGCCCTCGACTGGCCGATGCCAATGTGCGCACGCACCTTTCTCCCGCCCGCTGCCGCGGGTACACTGGGTTCGCCGCAGCATTGCACCGGACACGTCACCATGAGCAAGCCCCAGCCGATCGCCACTGAGATCGAAACCCTGATGCTGGCGGTCGGCCGCGCCGGCCGAGCGGCCGCGCGCGATCTCGCCATCGCGCCGTCCATTGCCAAGGACGCCGCGCTGAATGCGGCCGCGCGCGCCATCCGGGCGGCGACAGCGGCCATCATCACTGCCAACGCCCACGATCTGGCCGCCGCTCGCCAGGCCGGCCGGCCGGAGTCATTCATCGACCGGCTGGCGCTCGATGCCACGCGAATCGAAGGCATTGCCAGGAGCCTGGAGGAGATCGCCGATCTGGCCGATCCGGTTGGCGCCGTGATGGCGGAGTGGACCCGGCCCAATGGATTGAAGTTCGCGCGTGTGCGCGTGCCGCTGGGCGTCATCGGCATCATCTACGAGAGCCGGCCGAACGTGACGGCCGACGCCGGCGGGCTGTGCCTCAAGTCCGGCAACGCGGCGATCCTGCGCGGCGGCTCGGAAAGCCACCACTCCTCCGTGGCGATCCATGCCTGCCTGGTCGAGGGCCTGCGCGCTGCCCAGTTGCCGGAAGCCGCCATCCAGTTGGTGCCGACCACCGACCGCGAGGCCGTCGGCCACATGCTGGCGGGCCTTGCCGGCGCCATCGACGTCATCGTTCCACGCGGCGGCAAAAGCCTGGTCAAGCGCGTACAGGACGAGGCGCGCGTGCCGGTGTTCGCGCATCTGGAGGGCATCTGCCACACCTATGTCGACCGCGGCGCCGATATGGCTATCGCCGTGCCGCTGGTGGTCAATGCCAAGATGCGGCGCACTGGCGTCTGCGGGGCGACCGAGTGCCTGCTGGTCGACAAGGGCGCTGATGCGGATAATCTGACGCCGCTGGTCAAGGCGCTGCTTGCCGCCGGCTGCGAGGTGCGCGGCGATGCCGCGACGCAACGCGTCGACGCACGCGTGAAGCCCGCCGATCCCGACGACTATGGCCGCGAATTCCTCGATGCCATCATCGCCGTCAAGGTGGTGGACGGTGTCGACGCGGCGATCGCGCATATCGCCCGCTATGGTTCACAACACACCGACGCCATCGTCACGGAGTGCAGCGCCGCCGCCGAGCGCTTCATCGCCCAGGTCGATTCCGCCATCGTCCTGGTCAATGCCTCGACGCAATTCGCCGACGGCGGCGAGTTCGGCTTCGGCGCCGAGATCGGCATCTCCACCGGCCGCATGCACGCCCGCGGCCCCGTCGGCGTCGAGCAGCTGACCACCTTCAAGTACGTGGTGCGCGGGACGGGACAGATGCGTGACGGTGCCTGACGCTCCGTGAACGGATCTGTGTCTGACCTCTGGTCAGGCACCGTTGAACGAGTCTCGCCAAGGTGTCTGACATGATGTCAGACACCGAACAGACACCGCATCCCCCGAATCAAACCCTGGCTGCCTGCATCTCCTGGAGCGTCGGCAGAATCAACTCGGCGCTGCCCATCGATTGGAACAGCCGCTCGACCATGCCGGGCGTGATGTCGACCAGCGTCGAAGGTTGCCAGGCCGGCCGGCCATCGCGTGCATGCTGCCGATCGAGCATGCCGCAGGCGAGCCGGTAATCCAGCAACAGCGTCTGACGCAGGTCGCGGGCGCCCGCCTCGCGGATGTGGCGATGCGTGGCAACCAGGGCCAGGGGCGGGCGCGCGTCGAGGTCCGCGAGCACGCCGCCGGCCCAGTCGCGCGCGGCCCCGGTCTGCACTTGCAGCCGGCGGCGGATGGCGTCGAGGTTTGGCGCCGAGAAGCAGTCGGCAATCACCGCACGCCAGGCATCGAGTTCGGCCGGGCCGGGGTCCTCGTGCAGGGCATCGAGCAGCGGGTCGACGGGTTCGGCCTCGGCGAGGGCTGCACGAATACTTTCATGATGCTCGGCGCCGATGGCGTGGGTCGCCAACCCGAGCTTCACGGCGTCGGCGCGCGCGATCTCCCGGCCCGTCAGCCCGAGATACATGCCCAGGCTGTCGGGCAGGCGTGCCAGCGTCCGTGCCATCCCGTGGCGGGGGATGACACCCTGCTGCGTCTCGCGCAGAGCCAAACGGTACTGTGCGCCGGCCACGCGGTGCGTGGCGTAGGCCATAATTGCCACCCCACCTGCCATGACGAGGCCGTCGATCAAGGCAACAGTGGGCTTGGAAAAGCACTCGAGCAACCAGCACAGCGCTGCTTCATCCGCCAGCGCGCGCCGGGCCTCGGCCAGATCGAATGGCTTCAATCCCGCCACTTTGCCGATGTTGCCGCCGGTTGCAAACACCTGCGGTACCGCCGACTGCAACATCGCGGCATAGATCTGCGGATCGCGAGCCCATCGCTGCACCGCCGCAGCCAGCTGAGCGCGCATCGCCCGGGTCAGGGCATTGGCAGCCTCGGGGCGCTCCAAGGTCACGATCGCCAGGGCACCCCGCTCGCTCACCGTCATACCCTCAGCCATTGCGCTCCACTCCCGGCGCTGGCGCCCATGACCACAAGGCTATCGGCCGAGATGCCTGATGGCAGACTGATCACCAGACTGTATTGCCCCATTTTGGTCCTATACACGCAGGCATGCTGGCGCAACACTGTCATTGATTCGCTGACCATGTCCTCAGTCCGGTCGCGTCGAGGTCGGAGTCAGGGGCCATACTGGCATGGGCGGGACGGTGATACGGGGCCTTGTTGCGCTGGCGGTCTGCTGCGGGCTGGTGACGGCCGTGGCTGCTGAACAAAGCGTGCGCAATTTCGCTGCGTCGGCTCTGCGGCCAGGCTTTGATGTGGCGCCACAGCTAGATGTGGCGCCACGACAGGACGTGGCGCCACAACCGGCGTCAATCATGCCCCTAACCACGCCACTCCCCGAGCCTGAGACCGTAGCAATTCCCGGCAGCACGCCCGCGCCCATGACCCCACCTACCCCGCCGCCCATGGCCACTCCACAATGGCCGCTGACGCCCATGGACATCGCCACCAGGCGGCGGCCTCAACAAGCTGCGCCAGCGACACGCTGGCCGGACGCGGACATCCTGATCGCCAAGGCGCGCTGCACCAACGTGCTCAAGGGCCTGGAGGCGGTCTATGTCCCACTCGATCCGCTGCGTGAAGGCGACTGTGGCGCACCGGCGCCCGTCCAGTTGATGGCCGTCGGCAAGAACCCACAGGTCATCCTGTCCCCACCCGCGGTCGTCACCTGCGACATGGTGGTGGCACTGCACGGCTGGCTGCGAAACGATGTGCAGCCATCGGCGCGGCGCCTGCTCGGCTCGCCGATCGTCAAGATCGAGAACATGAGCTCCTATTCCTGCCGCAATGCCTATGGGCGCTCCAAGTCACGGCTTTCCGAGCACGGACGCGCCAATGCGCTGGACATTCGCGGCTTCGTCAGTGCATCCGGGCAAGACTCGGAGTTGCTCGCCGACTGGGGGCCGACCGCGCGCGAGGTCCGCGCGGTCGTCGTGGCGACGGCAAAGGCCGCGGCGACCAAGGCCGCGGGCGATCATAAAATAACATCGGAACCAGGGCCGCCAAGGGAGACGGCGTCAATCTCGGGCGGCATCGGCGCGTTGGCGGAAGGGGCGCCACGATTGCGTGGCCTGATCTCGCCGCCACTCAAATCCGAAGGGCCCGCGAAGTCGACCTTCGCGCCGCAGAGCCAGCTCGGCGGCCCCAAAGCCGTAACGCCCCCGGCGCCAGCGGGCGGCGAATTGAGGCAGCAGTTCCTGCGGGAGGCCCACACGTCGGCCTGCCGAACCTTCACGACGGTGCTCGGACCGGAGGCCAACAACGCACACCGCAACCACTTCCACATCGACATGGCCGAACGGTCGAGCGGTGCGTTCTGCGAGTAGCGCGAGAAAGGCCCTCCTCCTCCAATCGCCCCATATAATCACCCCTTGTCAGCCGCGCGCGCCCGTGGCCAATCTGCCTCCCGGCGCGACTTTCAGCAGGAGGGTGACGGCCCATGTCGCAACGCAAGCAGCAACCCGCATCATTGGCCACGCCCCCGACACCGGGGGCTTTCCCCACGGTGCGCATGCGCCGCAACCGCCGCACGGGCTGGTCGCGGCGACTGGTGGCGGAAAACGTGCTGACGCCGGCCGACCTGATCTGGCCGATCTTCGTCGCCGATGGCGAGGGAAAGCGCATTCCGGTCGCCTCCATGCCGGGCATCGACCGGCTGTCGGTCGATCTGGTGGTGGCTGCCGCCGAGGAGGCCGTTGCCCTGGGTATTCCTGCCATCGCGCTCTTTCCTTATACGGACCCGAGCCTCAGGACCGAGGACGCGCGCGAGGCCTTCAACCCGGATAATTTGGTCTGCCGGGCCACCCGCGCCGTGCGCAAGGCCGGTCTCGATCTCGGCATCCTGCTCGATGTCGCGCTCGATCCCTACACCAGCCACGGCCACGATGGCCTGATGCTTGACGGCGAGATCCTCAACGACGAGACGCTGGAGGCACTGGTCAAGCAGACGCTGGTGCAGGTCGAGGCCGGCTGCGACATCATCGCCCCCTCCGACATGATGGACGGCCGCATCGGCGTCATCCGACAGGCGCTGGAGGCGCGCGATCACAAGGGCACGCAGATCATGGCCTATGCGGCGAAGTACGCCAGCGCCTTCTACGGGCCGTTCCGCGACGCGGTCGGCTCCAACACCACGCTCAAGGGCGACAAGCGTACCTACCAGATGGACCCCGCCAACACCGACGAGGCCTTACGCGAGGTCGGTCTCGACATCGCCGAGGGCGCCGACATGGTGATGGTCAAGCCCGGCATGCCCTATCTCGACATCGTCCGGCGCGTGTCCGAGACGTTCGGCGTGCCGACCTTCGCCTACCAGGTGTCGGGCGAGTACGCCATGCTGGCGGGCGCCGCCGAGCGCGGCTGGCTCGATGGCGACAAGGTCATGATCGAGAGCCTGATGGCCTTCAAACGCGCCGGTGCGAGCGGCGTGCTGACCTACTTCGCGCCCAGAGCCGCCAAGGCGCTCAGGGCGCAGGGGTGAAGCGGGCCGGATTGGCGTCAGGGTAGCCGCGCACCGGCAATTCAATTCTCAGAGGTCGTACACCCGCTGCTGTCATCCCGGGGCTTGCCTGCCCCGATGCAGATCGGGGTCCCCGGGATGACAGCAGCGGTTGATTTGGCACAGCGACAGAACGGAATGGCCCTGGGTGTGCCACCCAACGCGCCGGCATGGTCCGATCGACTTGATCTGTGCTATAATTCGAGCCTCGACAATAGCCGTCCCGCGACTTTCCGGTGCGACACCCATGTACGAACAAGTAACGCGCCAAGTCCGCGTGCGCGTGGCGCCCAAGTATCTCGACGATCGCTCGACGCCGGAGGAAAACTATTTCTTCTGGGCCTACACCGTGGAAATCTCCAACCAGGGCTCCGCGCCGGTGCAGCTGCGCTCGCGCTACTGGAGCATCACCGACGCCAATGGCCACACCGAGGAAGTGCGCGGACCCGGCGTTGTCGGTGAGACGCCATTGATCCCGCCCGGCAAGTCGTTCGTCTACACCTCGGGCTGTCCGCTCAGAACGTCGTCGGGCCTGATGGTCGGCAGCTATGCCATGACCGGCGCGGACGGCGAGGCCTTCGACGTGGCAGTCCCCGCCTTCTCCCTCGACAGCCCCTACGCCCGCCCACGGATGAATTGAGGCTCCGCCTTCCCGGCCGGAGCCGCCCGGCAGCGCCGGGCGCGCGGAGGTGCCGGGATCTTGCCCTGTCGCCGTTGAATCGCCGTCACGAACCTGCGCCGGGTGAAGATCCCGGATAACCGCGCCGTAAGGACGTGCGCAGCTATTGCCGCCGTTCAGGGCGCGGTTTCCGGGAAGGCTTGTGGAGGGGCTTCCGGGATGGCGGTGGGGAGAAAGGCGGCGCACGCGGAGCACGTCATGTTCCGCGTCGCCTTGGGCTCAACCCTGCGGCTGTGGCGCCATGCCGCCGGTGTCGGGCTCGCCGCGCGGTGGGCGGGCACGGCCGGAAACGGGTACGGCGGAAACGGCGGGCCCCTTGGGTCCATCATCATCCGTCGTGCGCACGATTTTTTCGCCGCGCATCACGCTCATGACCTCGTCACCCGAAAGGGTTTCATATTCCATCAGGGACTGCGTGATGGCCTCCAGCTTGTCGACATTGACCGAAAGCAGCTCACGCGCCTTGTCTTCACCGGCGGTGACGATGCGGCGAACCTCCAGGTCGATCAATCTCGCGGTATCCTCGGACATGTTCTGGCGCTGCGTGATGGCGTGCCCAAGGAACACTTCCTGCTGGTTGTCATTGTAGCGCAGTGGTCCAAGCGTACTGCTCATGCCCCACTCGGTGACCATGCGCCGCGCCAGATCCGTCGCCTGCATGATGTCGCTGGAAGCGCCAGTATTGAGGTGATCGCTGCCATAGATCAACTGTTCGGCGATACGCCCGCCAAAGCACATGGCGATCTTGGCTTCGCACCACTGCTTGGAATAGCTGAGCTTGTCACGTTCCGGCAGGCTCATCGTCACGCCCAGCGCGCGGCCACGGGGAATGATCGTGACCTTGTGCAATGGGTCTGTCCCCTCGGCCAGGACATTGACGATCGCATGACCGGCCTCGTGATAAGCCGTCGCCAGCTTCTCTTCGTCGGTCATGATCATCGAGCGCCGCTCGGCGCCCATCATCACCTTGTCCTTGGCGTCCTCGAACTCGCTCTGGGTGACCA
This sequence comes from uncultured Devosia sp., assembly GCA_964498125.1. Lineage (GTDB taxonomy): Bacteria > Pseudomonadota > Alphaproteobacteria > Rhizobiales > Hyphomicrobiaceae > CAMDBL01. The sequence continues at coordinate 26,179 of CAZCGE010000109.1, forward strand.
GCCGCTTGTTGCGCCGGGCGGCCAATAGCGCCGCCTCGTTGACCAGGTTGGCGAGATCGGCGCCGGAGAATCCCGGCGTGCCCCGTGCGATCACCCTGGGGTCGACGTCGGGCGCCATCGGCACCTTGCGCATGTGCACCTTCAAAATCTTCTCGCGCCCGCCGACATCAGGGTTCGGCACGTTGATCTGTCGGTCGAAACGGCCGGGCCGCAACAGCGCCGGATCGAGCACGTCGGGCCGGTTGGTGGCGGCGATGATGATGATGCCTTCGTTGGCCTCGAAGCCGTCCATCTCGACCAGCAACTGGTTGAGCGTCTGCTCGCGCTCGTCGTTGCCACCGCCGAGGCCCGCGCCACGGTGCCGGCCGACGGCGTCGATCTCGTCGATGAAGATGATGCACGGCGCATTCTTCTTGGCCTGCTCGAACATGTCGCGCACGCGGGAGGCGCCGACGCCGACGAACATCTCGACGAAGTCGGAGCCCGAGATGGTGAAGAACGGCACATTGGCCTCACCAGCCACGGCCCGGGCGATCAGCGTCTTGCCGGTGCCGGGCGGGCCAACCAGCAAGCAGCCGCGCGGAATGCGACCGCCGAGCCGCTGGAACTTCTGCGGATCGCGCAGGAACTCGACGATCTCCTGCAGATCGGACTTGGCCTCGTCGACACCGGCCACGTCCTCGAACGTGACGCGGCCCTGCCGCTCGGTGAGCAGCTTGGCCTTCGACTTGCCAAACCCCATGGCGCGACCCGAGCCCGACTGCATCTGGCGCATGAAGAAAATCCACACGCCGACCAGCAGCAGCATCGGGAACCAGTTGAGCAGCATGGAAATGATGGTCGGCGTGTCCTCTTCGGAGGGGCGCGCCGTGACCTTGATCTCCTTCGTCATCAGCCGCTCGACCAGGCCTGGATCATCGTTCGGCTTCAGCGCAAAGAACGGATTGCCGTCGCTGTTCTTGGCATATAGCCGATTGCCGGCGATCGTCACCTCGCTGACGACCCCTCTTTTCACCTGGTTGTTGAACTCGGTATAGCTGACCTCGGGCCCGCGCCGGCTCTGGGTCGGGTTCTGGAACAGATTGAACAGCGCGACGAGGAGCAACAGAATGATCACCCAGATCGCGAGCTTCTGGAAATTGGAGTTCATCACGCTTCCTATGTGAGCCCAGCACCCTCGCCGCAACACTGCATGTTGTTACCACCAGCTAGTGCACGCCTGGGCGAACTTACCACCTGCAGTTCATGTGAAGATAGGGTCCTGCAGAGGTCTTGCCAAGTTGCCGCTGCCTCGAAATCGGTATTTGTCCGATTTTCGTTCATGATCCAGTCCACACTATCGCCGGTCAACCATTGGCACCGCCGCCCGCCCCGTGCCCCGCTCGCCCGCGAGCCTGCCCGATAAATCTTACCAAGCAAGCCTCATCGCTGGCTGCAATGGCCGGGCCGGCCGCGCCGAGTGGCGCGAGCCCGATCCCCAAATGGGGAACAGCGATCAGCCGGCCATCCCGCCAGAAGGACGGCAATGTGGCCGCCGCCAGGGCTGGCATCGCCCGGCCACCGCGCCCACCGCTGCGCAATTGCCCGCCTTGCTGTTGCCCCAGCGCGCGCACCAGGACGTGGCCGGACCCTGGGCTGCGCCAAGTGACCTGGAAACGCCGGTCCCAGCAGGCCTCGCCACCGGCGGGCAATTCAACTTCCGGTAGGCCTTCGCGCCCCGATTCCCGAAAAATCTCGATCCGTCCTTGCCGCTCGACGACAATACAGCCGCCCAGAGTCACGCCCGAATGTGCGCCGCCGTCCAGGGCCGCGGCCAGCGCCTCGATTTGCGACAAGCGCGCCGGCAGGGCCTGCCCGCCATGCGCCTGCACGAGAGAGGCCAGCAGGCGAATGCGTAGCTCGTCGCTGGCGGCCAGCCAGCCAGCCTTGTCGATCGTTGCATAAGCGCCGTCGTGGCTGTCGACGACACGCTCGGCCAACTCCTGCGTGGCGGTCTCGAGCGCCCGTCGCGCCCGCCCCAAGCGGCGCGCGCTGCGCCCGATCATCGCCGCGCTCAGCCCGGCAGCCTCCAAGGCTGGCCAGGCGGCCCGCAGGCGAACGCGCTCGAAGGCGAGGTCGGCGTTGCTCGGATCATCGACCGAATCGATGCCGGCGGCGACCGCGGTGGCGACCAGCCGCGCCTTGGCGATGGCGAGCAGTGGTCGCAACACCGGCACATCGCCTTCAAGACGCGCCAGCGACATGGCGGCCAGGCCGTCGACACCGCTGCCGCGGGCGAGCCGCATCAACACCGTCTCGACCTGATCTTCGGCATGATGGGCGGTGACGATGGCGGCCGGCTGACCGGGGCAGCGGCGTGCCGCGTGCGCCAGCAGCCGGTAACGCGCCTGGCGCGCGGCTTCCTGGATCGCGGTACCGGGCTTACAACCCTCCCACCGCTCGATGCGATGCGCCACCCCGAGCCGCTGCGACACGACCCCGGTCGCCCTGGCCTCGCTCGCCGATTCCAGCCGCAACCCATGATCAATCGTCACGGCCTCGAGCTGCGGCGCATGGTTGCCTCGGTTGGCCTGCCACCGCGCCAGGCTTGCCAGCAGCGCCATGCTGTCGGCCCCCCCGGAGACAGCAATCACCAGCGTGGCATAGGCCGCAAGCCAGCCATACGTGCCTTCCAGCTCGTCGTCGCGCAGCCCTGCAACCTCGCCCGTCATTGCCTCACGCACAGCCGATCCGCTGCCGCTCCGACTGGGTTCGCGTCCTGATGTGGTTGGGCGCATTGGGAAAGCGCGACATCAGCTCGGAATAGGACGAGCAGGCCGCATCGCGCTGCCCCAGCCGATCGAGCGACATGGCGAGCTTCAACAGGCTGTCGGGCGCCTTGGCGCTGCGCGCGTAGGTCTTGTAGCCTTTGAGGAAAGCTTCGGCCGCCTGCTTGAACTGACCACGCACGAAATACGTCTCGCCGAGCCAGTACTGCGCATTGGGCACCAACGGATCACTGGGAAAACGCTTGATGAAGTCATCGAAAACGACTTCCGCCGCACCATAGTCCTGCTGCAGCAGGTGGCCATAGGCGGTCTCGTAGAGCTGCTTGGAAGCCACGCCCTCCACGCCACCGGCCGCGGGCACCGGTGGCACCGGATGGCGCTGCACAGGGGGTAGCTGGGATGCGCTTTCGGCGATGACGGCGCCGATCGAGTCGCCAGGCGTCACCGTGGTCGAGCCAAAACGCGGGGCGACCGGCGAAACGGCTGGCGGCGGCGGTGCGCTGGACCGGCGACCATCCAGCGCACGCATCTGCTCAGCCACCTGTTCGAGCTGTGCTGTCAGGGCGCGAATTTGTGTTTCCAGGCCATCCAGGCGCGCTGCATCACTCGAAGAATAGGCGCCGGCCGAAGGCTGCGGGCCCGACCGGGGAAACTGCGCTGCAGCGCTTTGGCCGCCACCTGAGCGCGCGAGCGACTCCAGCGTACCGATCACCACCTGCATATCGACCAGCTGCTCCTCGAGCTGATCGACGCGCTGGCGCAGTGCACCTTCGCCGGCCCCGCCCGCCGTCTCCGACTTGGCGGGAGCCTTGGCGGTCCCTGCCGGAGCCGGGTTCGACTTGGCCTTGCCTGGCGGCGCCGGTGGCTGCCCTGGGAACTGTGACACAGGTGGCTGCGGAACCGGCGGCAGCGGTTGCATCTGCTGGGCGACGGCTACGGCAGGCAGCGCCGCCAGCAGCAGCATGATGCCTGCGCCTGCGACTTTGCGGTTAGTATTCCAGTGCATCGGATTCCAGATCTCGCCTTTGACCAAGACTTGCATCAAGCCCGCGAAAACAGGCGCAATGCAGGCACCCCACAATTTTTACGCATTGACGGTCACGGGCAAATTGTCAACGGGGCAAGCTGCTGCGCGCGCGCTCATCCCCACGCATTGCACGGCCCGAGGCAGCGTGCGGGGCAGGGCCCGTGACATTCAAGTGACTGACCGCGCGACGATTTTGCGCGCTGCACACCGCTTCCCGGCACAGCGCGACCGGGCGGTCGTTACCCAGCGACACCGTCATGATGCGCTCGGGCGCCACGCCCTCCTCCAGCAGCCGGCGCCGGACGATCTCGGCACGCCGCTCGGCCAGCGCGCGATTCTGCAGCGCCGTGCCTGGATCATCGGCATGGCCTTCGACGGTGACGACAACGCTTGGATTGCGCCGCAACCAGGCCGCCTGCGCATTCAGGACCGTGCGCGCGCGCGCACTGAGATCGTTGCTGCCGGGCGCAAAGAAGACGCGGTCGCCAATTGTGGCGCGAAACTCATCGGAGATCACAGGGCTTGGATGCACCTCGACTTTCCATTCGCCACCAGCCCCAGGCTGAGCCGCGGTGGGCGCAAATCCCAGCTGGCTGCGGGTGCCCGCCAGCGGCTCGCCTTCCCCTGCGGGCGCGGCGATCGGCTGCAGCACCCCCAGGACAGCGGCGGCAGCGCCCGACAACCAGACGAGCCGCCTCACCCCCTCCATCGTTTTGCGCTGATGTCGCAAGCCCCTACTCCCGTCATTGCCGTACAAATGGCTAACAGAAGCTGACATTGCGCCACGTTTAGGGCCAAACTTTGGTCATCGCGTGGCGCGCGACGATGGTCGCCGCCAGCAGGCTTCACCGGGTTGCCGCCGCGCTGCCGTAATAGCCCTGCACGGTGTCCCAGGCGACGGATTGCAGGTGCTTGGCGGTCGCGGCATCGAGGCCCGCGGTGTAGCTGAGATCGACCGGAGATTTCTTCAGCAGGGCGGCATACAGGGTGGCGGCTGACAGGTAGGTGCCCGCCAGGCTCGGATGCCGCTTGTCAGCCACATAGAGGTTGAGCTCTGGGCGCTGCTGTACGGACTTGGCGAAGGCCAGTCCCACCGGCACGACAAAGGCGCGGTTGGCGTTGCCGGCTTGCGTATAGGCCTCGGCCAGCTGCGCGGTCATCTCCGGCTTGTCGGCATAGGCCCACGACATGAAGAATACCGGCACCGCACCATGCTTGCGCACGGTGTCGCTATGTTTTTTGGTGAATTCCGCAAACACAGTTTTGAAATCAGGGTGCACCGGGCACAGGCTGCAATCCATCATGATGGCCAGATCGAACAGCCGGTTGAACGTGTTCATGACGATGTTGTTGTTGGCGTCGAAGGAATATTTGCCGATGGCGTTGGGCCGGAAATAGGACTCGACGTCGTGCCAGTCCGATCCCGAGCCGGAGATCGTCACCGAGGTGGCGCGCATGGCGTAACCCGGCTCGCCAGCGCGCAGCAGCGCCAGGAAATGGGAGTGCAGGCTGTTGTTGTAATAAAAGAAGCTGTTGCCGATGAAGATCGCCGACGCCGGCCGTGCCACGCCCGACTCCAGCATTGCCGGCTTGGTTTGGGCGAACGCGGGGCACGCGCTGGTCGCGCCAGCCAGGGCGAGGGCGATCAGCAAGACGTAGCGAGAAAGCGGCATCGGAAGTCCTCCGTGAACGTGTTTTTACATCGGATCGGTCGGCGCCGTCGCGTCAGAACCGGTTTCAATCACTTCGCCGGCCGCCAGCAGCAAATCCTCGCGATAACGGCCGGCAACGATCTGCACGCCGACCGGCGTCTTGCCGACACGGCCGGTGGTGACGGTCAGGCCGGGCAGTCCCATGGGCGCGATGCCGATCTGGAGCAACTGCGCCTCCCAGACCCGGGCAAAGGCTTGCGGCGATTGCACATCGAGCTGATCGGGAAAGGGCAGCTCGGCCGAAACGGGGCAGAGCAGCACGGGATAGTCATGCAGGAACAGCTGCCATTCGCGCGTTAGCTTGGCCCTGAGCTGCAGGGCATCCATTAGCGCCTCGATCGTCGGCGCCGGGCACAGCTCCTGCATCCGTGCGTAGACGAACATGGCGTCGGGATCGGCCTCCTTGGCGACCGCCTCACTGGCGCCGCGCCGGAATTCGGCGAGCCACAGCATCAGCTGAACTTGCACGGCCTGCCGCAGCGGCGGGCACGCCACCTCGACCACCTGCCAGCCGCCGGCTTCGAGCCGCTGGGCGGCGTCACGCAGCGCCTTCTCGACTTCGGGCACGACCTTCAGGCCCTCCGGCGCCACGCACAGCGCGGCTTTCTTCGGCGCCGGCGGGCCGATCAGGGGCGCTGGGATCCACCAGGGATCGCGCAGGTCCTCGACGGCCATGGCACGGAAAGCCAGTCGCACATCGGCGATGCTGCGCGCCAGCGGACCAGACGTCGCCATCAGCTGTGCGCCGATGTGGCGATCGGGCGCGGTGAAATTCATCGCCGGGACGCGGCCCAAACTCGGGCGCAAGCCATGCAGACCGCAGGCGTAGGCGGGATAACGGATGGAGCCGGCGATATCGGTGGCATGGCCAATCGGCACGATGCCACTCGCCACCGCCGCCGCCGAGCCGCCGGAGGAGCCACCCGGCGTGATCGTCTTGTCGCGAGGGTTCAGCGTGTGGCCATGCAAGGAGTTGCGCGTGAACCAGCGCAGCGAGAACGCCGGCGTGTTGGTGCGACCGACAATGACGGCACCGGCCTTGCGCAGATTGGCGACCACCGGGTTATCGATCTTGGCCACGAGGTCACGCTGCAGGCGGACGCCGTTGGTTGTGGCGTGGCCGGCCTGATCCATATTGACCTTGATGGTGATCGGCACGCCGGCCAGCAGGCCTGGATTGTCGCCCCTGGCGATGGCCGCGTCGATCATGCCCGCCGCAGCCAGCGCCTCCTCCGGCATCTCGGCGACGACGGCATTGATTTTCGGATTGACGGCGGCAAGGCGGGCCAGGGCCGCCTGCGTGACCTCGCGCGCCGAAAGCTTGCGCTGGCGCACGCGCTCCGCGATCTCCCCGGCAGACAGCCGCCACAGTTCCGACATGGCCCCTCTCCTCGCTGACGTACCGCGAGTTGACCGGATTGCGCCGGACGGCGCAAGTGCGAAGCGCTGTGATAGCCGGCAGCTATCGAATTCGAAGGGTAACGATATTTCTCGTTGCGCGGCACTTTCTCCATTCTGCCAATCGTCGGGCCGTCACGACATGGCCCACAATTCCGATATGGAGACCACAGTCATGACAGCACTTCGCCAAAGCCGCACGGGGCTGGTTCGTACAATGGTACTCGGCGCGCTCGCCGCCGGGGCCATTGCCGCCGCCCCGACACTCGCCAATGCCGGCTCCTGCCCGGCCGACAAGGTCACGGCGGACGGCCAGAAGCCTGGCGCCACCGCGCACAAGGACGTGACCGACAAAGTCATCGGCTCGATTGATCTGGCCAACGAAGCCCCGCGCCTCAAGGATCACAAGTTCCGCCTGCGCGAACTGGTCGTCCAGCCCGGCGGCGAAGTCGCCTGGCACAGCCATGCCGAGCGGCCGGCCATCATCTACATCGTCTCGGGCACCATCGTCGAATATGCCAGCACTTGCGCCGTGCCGATCGTGCACAAGGCGGGCGAGGTGGCGCGCGAGACGCATGCCACGTCGCACTGGTGGAAGAACAACAGCAAGAAGCCGGTCGTGCTGCTGTCGGCCGATATCCTGCACATGAAGGACGATCCGCACACGATGTGATCGTCGCCGCAATTGGGTTGCGCGCCCGCCGGACACGACAGCCACGGCTGACAGGTTCGATCTCGCGTGCAACCCAACCCAACTCGTCCGGCTGCAGGAGCGTGCGACCATGACCGATGCTGCATCTTCCGCGTCCCCCTATCGCGACCGCGCGGGCTTCCACGCCGAGCGCGGCGTGTTGCAGATCGTCATCGGCGTCATCGCCTTCCTGACGCTGGTCGATTTGTTCGCGACGCAAGCCCTCCTGCCAGCACTGGCGTCGAGTTACGGCGTCAGTCCGGCGGCGATGGCGACGGCCGTCAATGCCAGTACGCTGGGCATGGCCGTGGCGGGGCTTGTGGTCGCCTATTTCAGTCGTGATATCGATCGCCGCCGTGGGGTGGTGTGGAGTTTGGTATTGCTGACCTTGCCGACCGCGCTGCTGTCGGTGGCTCCGGACCTGACGACCTTCGCGCTGCTGCGGATTGCCCAAGGCCTATGCATGGCGACGGCATTCACGCTGACGCTGGCCTATCTCGCGGAGGAGACCAGCGGCAATGAGACCGCCGCCGCGTTCGCCGCCTACATCACCGGTAACGTCACGAGCAATCTGTTGGGCCGCCTGCTTTCGGCGACGTTGGCCGACAGCGTGGGCATCGCCGCCAATTTCCAGATCTTCGCCATGCTCAATCTGGCGGGTGCTGGCCTCGCCTATCTGGCGCTCGACAGAGTGAGCCACATGGCGGTGGCAATGGACATGCGCAAGTCCCATTTCGCCGCCTGGCGGCAACATCTATCCAACGCCGCCTTGCGCGCCAGCTTCGCCATCGGCTTCTGCATCCTGTTCGCCTTCATCGGCACGTTCTCCTACGTCAATTTCGTGCTGGTGAGCCCGGAAATCGGCCTCGGCATGATGTCGGTCGGTTTGGTTTATTTCGTGTTTTTGCCCTCGATCTTTACGACGCCGCTCGCCGGCCGCCTGGCCGAGCGGTTCGGAACGCGCGCCACACTCCAGGCCGGTCTCGGCATCGCCGGTCTCGGTCTGCCCCTGCTCCTGCTCCCCAGACTTTCGGCGGTCCTGGTCGGCTTGACCCTGGTCGGGGTCGGCACCTTCCTTGCGCAGGCGACGACGACAGGATTTGTCGGCCGCGCCGCCAGGGGCGATCCAGGCTCCGCCAGTGGCCTTTATCTGGCGAGCTACTTCCTGGGCGGCCTCGCCGGCAGCGCCGTGCTCGGCCAGCTGTTCGTCGGTTTGGGCTGGCCGGCGTGCGTGGCCGGCATCGGTGCCGCGCTGCTCGCCGCGGTCGTGCTGGCCCGACACGTCGAGGAATAACCGCGCCGGTCCAGGCCGTGGAACATGGAGCGGACCCATGCACGAAATGGTCGCGAACATGGCGCTGCTCGAAACGGTGGTCGGCCACGGTCTGCGCTTGGTCGGCACGGCGATCGATGTGTTCGGCGTTCTCCTCATTGTGCTGGGCATTGCCTGGTCGACCGCGCAGTTCGTGCGCCGGCATGCGGATGTGGAGGATTACGTCGCGCTGCGCACACGCCTCGGCCGGTCGCTGCTGCTCGGTCTCGAAGTGCTGGTCGCCGCCGATATCGTCAAGACGATTGCGCTGGATCTGACCTTCACCAGCGTCGGCGTGCTGGCCGCGCTGATCCTGGCACGCACGTTCCTGAGCTGGACGCTGGTGCTGGAGATCGAGGGGCGCTGGCCGTGGCGGCGCGGTGAATAGAGTGGTGCCGCGCACGATAGCCTTCGCCTATCGAATTGCGACGCAATCGATATTTCCAGTCCGCCGCCGCCTTCGCCACACTGCGACCTAGCGCTCGAATGCCGGGCGCGCACCGCACAACTCAACAGGAGAGTCTCATGTCGAACCGCGCCGCCACGTTTTGCGCCAGCGTCTTGATCGTGGCCGTTCTGGCCCTTGCATCGATCCCCGCCATGCGTGCGGCCGGCGCGCAGGCCGTGCTCTCCGGCGACGGCATCGTGCGGGTGAAAAGCGCCTATTCGGTCGCGGAGACCATCACCCGCCTGAAGCAGGACATCGCCGGCAAGGGAATTATGTTCTTCTCGGAGGTCGACCAGGCCAAGCTCGCGGCAGGCGCCGGCATTACGCTTAATCCGTCGACGCTCCTCACTTTCGGTAACCCGCCGCTCGGCACGCAGTTCATCACCGCCAATGCCAATGCCGGCCTCGACTGGCCGGTGCGCCTGCTGGTGACGCAAGACGGCAACGGCGGCGTCTGGGCGGTCTATACGAACTTCGATTGGATCGCCAAGCGCCACGGCATCACCAATCGTGACGCGCAATTCAAGACGGCCTCGGGCGTGATCGCATCGATCACATCGAGCGTGGTGAAGTGAGGGAGTGGGGAATTGGAAGTCAGAAAGTGGAAATCTGGCGGATTTTGGCCGACCCTCTCCCTGCTGCCTGCTGCCTACCCCCGCAGCAGCGCCAGCGCCGCCCGCGCATCAATCCGGCCGTCATAGAGCGCGCGGCCGGTGATGGCGCCTTGGAGCATGCGGTACTCGGGCCGCAGCAGGGCATGGACGTCGTCGATCGAGGCCAGTCCGCCCGAGGCAATCACCGGGATCGAGGTGGCGCGCGCCAGCTCGGCGGTGGCGTCCAGATTGAGGCCCTTCAGGACGCCGTCGCGACCGATGTCGGTGAAGATGATCGCCGCCACGCCCGCGTCCTCGAAGCGGCGCGTCAAATCCAGCGCCGTCATGGTGCTGGTCTCCGCCCAGCCCGCGACCGCCACCTTGCCCTCGCGCGCATCGATGCCGACGGCGACTCTGCCGGGAAAGGACTTGCAGGCCTGGCGCACGAGTTCGGGTTCGCGGACGGCGGCGGTGCCGAGGATGACGCGGCGGATGCCCTTGTCGAGCCACGCCTCGATCGTCGCCATGTCGCGGATGCCGCCGCCGAGCTGGGCCGGAATGGTCAGCGCCTTCAGGATCGCCTCGACCGCCGCCCCATTCACCGGCTTGCCAGCAAAGGCGCCGTTGAGATCGACGATGTGCAACCAGGAAAAGCCTTGGGCTTCGAAATCGCGCGCCTGCGCCGCCGGGTCGGTGTTGAACACCGTCGCCGCACTCATTTCGCCGTGTTTCAGGCGCACGCACTGGCCATCCTTGAGGTCGATGGCGGGAAAGAGGATCAAGCTTGTACCTGCATGGTCGCGATAGCCGACTTCGCCTTGAGATTGCTGCGATCTCATGCGAACAAACAGTCAACAGTGTCCCTCAGTCAAGCTCGCAGTTGTCCCACGTGCCCACCAGCCCGACGTCACTCTTGCCCGAACCGCCAGCGCCAGTCCGTGCGCGCGGGGAACCGCGCCGGCTTACGGCGGCCGACGCCGTCGACATCTGGATCGCGCGCTGGCTCAGGGTGCGGCGCAAAGACATTCTCGTCCGCTATGGCTGCGATCCGCGACGCCTCTATGAGATCTGGGAAGAGACCCGCTTTCCCGGCAGCCGTGCCCGGGCGCTGGAGGTGCTCGCCGAACGCTACCCCACCCTTGTCGATCGCATCGACAAGGGGCCGCACAGGCGCATCTCACGCGCCGCTCACCCCGACCAGCTCGCGTTGTTCGAAATGTTGTAGTGCACGGCGGCGCTGCCCGATCAGGTGGCGGCAGGTGGCCGGTTCTTCTTCTTGTTCGCATACTTGGACGCTGCTTTTTGCGCGCCCTGCCCGTGATAAGTCTGAGTGCCACGCGGTTTGTGGCCATGGGCCACAAAGGCCTTCTTGCCTTCTGGCCGGTTCGGCTGGCCGCCCGAAGTTGCGTGTGGACGGGGCTGCCAGGGCTTTTTCTGCCGCTCTCGCGGCAGGGCTGCGACCAGCGTTGGAGCCTTCTCTGGCTGGACTTTGACCGGAGGTTTGGCTGGCCGTGGGATCACCGGCGTCGGCGCGGTGTCGATGACATTGGCAGCGACTACCTCATCGGCTTCGGTCTCCGCGCCGACCCGAGTGATGTGGCCCTCCTTGTTCTTGGCTGTGTGCACGGCCGTGGCGAACTGGTCGGCGATTTCGGCGAGAATCTGGAATTGCGTATCGCGCTCGGCAATGCTGATGGTGCCGATCTCGGCCTTGCTGATATTGCCGGCCTTGCAGATGAGCGGTACCAGCCAGCGCGGGTCGGCGTTACGATTGCGGCCGATGTTGAGGCGGAACCAGATCATGGCCCGCCCATCCTCGCGGCGGGGACGGCGCGGCTGAACGGGTCTGGAATCCCCAGGACCGGCCCTTTCCTGGCCTGCTGCGTAAGGGGCGCCGCGCTCGACACGGTCCCGGCCGGCATGCGAACGCTCCTCGCGGCGCGGCGGCCCCATATCCTTGGCCAGATCTTCCGGCGCGGGCAGTCGGGCACCGTGGATCCGCACCAATGCCAGCGCGATCTGATCGGCGGAGCGGGCCGCCTGCAGCGCGCCGACCAGCGCGGCTTCTTCCGGGGTGGCGGCCTCGGTGAAGACCGCATCGGCCAGAAACCGCTCCTGATCGCGCGCCCTGATCTGATCGGCGGTTGGCGCCGGTTCCCAGGCTGCCTTGATCCTGGCGGTCTCCAATAACGTCTCGGCCTTGCGGCGGCGGTTGTGCGGGACGATCAGTGTGCAGATACCTTTGCGGCCCGCCCGCCCGGTGCGACCCGAGCGGTGCAGCAGCGTCTCACCGTCGTTGGGCAGGTCGGCATGGATGACGAGAGCCAGGTCCGGCAGGTCGAGGCCGCGCGCGGCGACATCGGTGGCAACCAGCACGCGGGCCCGCCCATCGCGCAGCGCCTGCAGCGCGTGGCTGCGCTCGCTCTGGGACAGTTCGCCCGACAGGGCCACGGCGGCAAAACCGCGCTCCAGGAGCCGCGCATGCAGGCGCTTGACGGCCTCGCGCGTGGCGCGGAACACCAAGGTCGAGTGCGCCTCATGGAAGCGCAGCACGTTGACCACTGCGTTCTCGATGTCGCCGGGCACAACGCGGATGGCCTGATAGGTGATATCGCTGTGCTGCTCGTCACGCCGGCTGGTGCCGATGCGCCGTGCATCGCGCTGATAACGGCGTGCCAGCGCCTCGATCTCGCGCGGTACCGTGGCCGAGAACAAGAGCGTCTGCCGGCTGGCGGGCGTTGCCTCGAGAATGAATTCCAGATCCTCCCGGAACCCCAGGTCGAGCATCTCGTCGGCCTCGTCGAGCACCACGGTTTTCAGTTGCGACAGATCGAGCCGCTTGCGTTCCAGGTGGTCGCGCAGCCGGCCGGGTGTGCCAACCACGATATGCGCGCCGCTGCTGAGGTTGCGTGCCTCCGCCCGTACATCCATGCCGCCAACGCAGGTGATGACGCGGGCCTCGGTGTGCGCGTACAGCCAAGCCAGCTCGCGTTGCACCTGCATAGCCAGTTCCCGGGTGGGCGCCACGATCAGCGCCAGGGGTGCAGCGGCCCGTTCGAAACGCTGCGCTTCGCCGAGCAGCGCCGGGGCCATCGCCAGGCCGAATGCAACGGTCTTGCCGGAGCCGGTCTGAGCCGACACCAGCAGATCACATGCCGCGGCATCGGCCTCGAGGACGGCAAGCTGAACAGGGGTCGGGACAGAGTAGTCGCGCGCCGCAAGGGCACGCGCCAGCGCGGCATGGGTCGACGGAAAGGACATAGCGGGGTGAGCTTTTCGAGCCAGAGCGGCGCCACCGCGCGACCGGCAGCGGTGCGCGGGCCATCGCGGTTTGAGACCAATGAGATGCAGCTCTTAGCCCATACGCACCCGCAACACCAGCCGCTATCCCAACACAGGGGGAACAGGGTGTGTTTCTGGCCGTCAGGCTTTGCGGGGCTTGCCCGCGTCGGCGCCGTTCCTGCCGTAGATCATGCGGGCGACATTGGCCTCCGCGGCCACCGCCTCGCAGGCCGCGCATGGTCGCGATGTCGAGTAAAGTATGGCATGCGTCAGGTCCTTGCGGCCCAGCGCCTTCTGTGCCTCCCAGACCGCAACACGCTCGGCATGGGCGCTCGGGTTGGCGTCCGTCACGACGCGGCTCGGCCCAAAAGCGACGATCCGGTCGTCGAGCACCAGAACAGCGCCATAGGACTGATCACCCGCCGCCACGGCCTGCTGCCGCATGCGTTCGGCCTCGGCCAGAAAATGCGCCTGGCGGCTGTCCTGGGCGCGAACGGCCCCTGGCCGATATCCCAACAGAGCCAAGCCGGCCGCGCAGGCATGAAGAAATGAACGACGACTGCCGGAATTGCACATGGCGGTCCTGCGTCAGCGTTGCGCCTGCATACCCGTCCACTTACATCCCGGCCGCGCCACGCGAGATGGCGGCGATGCCGGTGCGAGACACCTCGACCAGGCCGAGTTCGGTCATGATCTTGATGAAGCGTTCGACCTCCGCCGAGGGGCCGGTGAACTCAAACACAAAATGCTCGGTGGAGGCGTCGATGACGTTGGCGTTGAGGGTCTCGGCGAGCCGCAGCGCCTCGATGCGCTTCTCGCCCTTGCCGGCAACCTTGACCAGCGCCAGCTCGCGCTCGACCATCTCGCCCTCGATGGTCAGATCGCGCACGCGATGCACCGGCACCAGGCGCTCGAGCTGATGCTTGATCTGCTCGATCACCATCGGCGTGCCCTGCGTCTGAATGGTGATGCGCGAGATGTGCTTCTCGTGCTCGGTCTCGGTGACGGTCAGCGAGTCGATATTGTAGCCGCGGCCGGAGAACAAGCCGATGACGCGGGCCAGCACACCGGGCTCGTTGTCGACGATCACCGCCAGCGTGCGCCGTTCGACGGCTTGATGATGGGTCGGGCCGGGGTAGTGCGACTGTTTCTGGGTCTGGGGCATTTTTGTTCCCGTGAGTGGTGAGTCGTGAGTGGTGAAAGGGTCAGGTGGTCAGATGGTCAGGTGGTCAGATGGTCAGGTGGTGAAGCGTAGGCCGGCGCCATCTGACCACTGACCATCTGACCATCTCACGCCTTATAATACACCTCCACCGCCGTGTGCCCCTCCTCGTAGTGCGGAATGGTCCAGGGCTCGGTCAGCGCCGCCGAACGCCAGGCGACGAACGCGGGATGCGCCAGCATGGCATCGATATAGGCACGCGTGCTGGTGGAGACTGGAAGTTGATAGGTATCGAGCCGCGTCACGACCGGCGCATACATGGCATCGGCGGCTGAGAATGCACCGAACAGGAATGGCCCCCCGGCGCCGAACTGGTCACGCGCGCCTGTCCACATCGCCTCCAGCCGCGCCACCTCGGCCTTTATTTGATCGCTGATCGGCGGGGTCTTGAAGCGCTTGGTCAAGTTCATCGGGCAGGCATTTCGCAATCCCTGGAAGCCAGCGTGCATTTCGGAGGCGATGGCGCGAGCATGCGCACGTGCCTTGGCGTCCCGCGGCCAGACCGCCTTGTCGGGGAATTTCTCTGCCAGGTACTCGACGATGGCCAGGCTCTCCCACACCGCCACATCCTCATCGACCAGCACCGGCACCTTGCCCGTCGGCCCGAAGCCCAGCATGCGCTGGCGAGTTTCGGGCTGATACATCGGGATCACCGTCTCCTTGAACGGAATACCGAGCGCCGTCATCAGCATCCACGGCCGCAGCGACCACGACGAGTAGAGCTTGTTGGCGATGATGAGGTGAAGCATGGGGGTTCAGACTGTGTCCCGAAGTGAATTGCCCGGCGCGACGATGTGCGATATCATGATATCATAGATGGAGCAGATCATGGCACAGTTGATCGTGCGCAACCTCGACCCCGATGTCAAAGAGCGGCTGAAGGAGCGGGCACTGCAGCGCGGACAGAGCCTTGAGGCAGCCGTCCGGGAGATCCTTGAGGAGGCTGTCCTGCGCGCCGAAAGCGAGCGCGACAACGCGGTCGAAGCCCAGAGCCTGGGTCTGCTCATGCGGCAGCGGTTCGGCGAGCGAGGACTGACCGAAGACGAGAAGCAGCGGTTCGATTCGGCCATCCGGCAGCTCAACGCACGATCCGAGATGCGCATTCCCGATTTCGGCGATGATACAGGTGACGGCGCATGATGATTCTCGACACCAACGTGGTGTCCGAGCTGACAAGGCGACACCCGGAGCCCGCCGTTCAGGCGTGGACTGAAGGATTCCGGTCTGACGAATTCGTCACGACGTCGATCACCGTCATGGAATTGCGGGCAGGCGTCGAGCGCATGCAGCCCGGCCGGCGGCAACGCGAATTGTCCGAAGACGTCGAGTGGATCCTCGGCACCGTACTCGGCAACAGGATTCTCAACTTCGACAGGAAAGCTGCCTATGCGGCCGCGGCCTGGTTCGCAAAATGCGCGCGCGACGGGCGCACGATCGAGACCCGCGATACCCAGATCGCAGGCATCGCGGTATCGAGACGCATTCCCGTCGTAACGCGCAACTTGGACCATTTCGAAGGCCTCGACGTGAATGTGATCAATCCCTGGCCTCGGCCAGGATAGCAAGAGTTTGCCGGCCGTCACTTCACATTGCCCAGCGCGCCCATCACACCATCACCTTGCCCGCCTCGCTGACCGCCTTAGCAACCTCCTCGTCGCTGACATCGGCGCCGAGCAGCATCTCGTTGTGCGCCTTGCCGGACGGGATCATCGGGAAGCAGTTGGCCAAGGCCGCGATGCGGCAGTCGAAGATCACCGGTCCGGGCGCCTTGATCATCTCGCCGATCGCGGCATCCAGGTCGCCGGCCTTGTCGCAACGCATGCCGGTGGCGCCGAAGGCATCGGCCAGCTTGACGAAGTCCGGCAACGCCTCGGTGTAGCTCTCCGACATGCGGTTGCCGTGCAAGAGCTGCTGCCACTGGCGCACCATGCCCATGTACTGGTTGTTCAGGATCATGATCTTGACCGGCAGCCGGTACTGCACCGCCGTCGACATCTCCTGCATGTTCATCAGGAAGGAGGCGTCGCCCGATATGCACACCGTCAGCGACTTGGGGTGCGCCATCTGCACGCCGATGGCGGCTGGCAGGCCGTAGCCCATGGTGCCGAGGCCACCCGACGTCATCCAGCGGTTCGGCTCGTCGAAATTCAGAAACTGGGCGGCCCACATCTGATGCTGGCCGACATCGGTGGTGATGTAGGTGTCTCGCCCCTTGATGTGCTCCTGCAGCCGCTCCAGCGCGTACTGCGGCATGATCACGTCCTTGTTCGGCGCCTTATAGGAAAGCGACTTCTTCGCCCGCCAGCCCTCGATCTGCTTCCACCAGACCTTGTGCGCGGCCTTATCGAGCTGCGGCGCCCTGATTTTCCAGTGTCTCAGCATCTCCTCAAGCGTGTAGGCGACGTCGCCGACGACGGCCAAATCAACGTGAATGTTCTTGTTGATCGAGGATGGATCGATGTCGACGTGGATTTTTTTGGAACCGGGCGAGAACGCGTCGACCCGGCCGGTGATGCGGTCGTCGAACCGCGCGCCGATATTGATCATCAGATCACAGTCATGCATGGCGAGGTTGGCCTCGTAGGTGCCATGCATGCCGAGCATGCCGAGCCACTGCTTATCCGTGGCCGGAAAGGCGCCGAGACCCATCAGCGTCGAGGTGATCGGAAAGCCCGTCAGGCGCACCATTTCGCGCAATAGCTGGCTGGCTTTCGGTCCGGAATTGATGACGCCGCCGCCGGTATAGAACACTGGTTTCTTGGCGGCCGCGATCAGATCGACGGCCTCGCGCACGGCGTTGATGTCGGGCTTCAGCTTGGGCTTGTAGGTCTTATGCTGAATGTTGGACGGACCGACATAATTGCCGGTGCCGAACTGCACATCCTTGGGGATGTCGATGACCACCGGCCCCGGACGGCCGGTGCGGGCGATGTGGAAGGCTTCGTGAATGACGCGCGCCAGGTCATTGACGTCGCGCACCAGCCAGTTGTGCTTGGTCGCCGGCCGCGTGATGCCGACCGTGTCGCACTCCTGGAAGGCGTCGTTGCCGATCAGATGCGTCGGCACCTGGCCGGTCAAGCAGACGATGGGGATGGAATCCATCAGGGCATCGGTCAACCCCGTGACGGCGTTGGTGGCACCGGGACCCGACGTGACGAGGACAACGCCGACCTTGCCCGTCGAGCGCGCGTAGCCCTCGGCGGCGTGCACCGCCCCACCCTCCTGGCGCACCAGCACATGCTTGACCTTATCCTGCTGGAAAATCTCGTCGTAGATCGGCAGCACGGCGCCACCGGGATAGCCGAACACGTGCTCGACACCTTGGTCCTGCAAGGCCTTGATCACCATTTCGGCGCCGGTCATCGCGCGTGCCATCGTCGTCTCCTGTCGATGCAGTGGGGCTAACGGCGCGTCGGCAATGCCGAACGAACAGCCAGGCGAAATGCCGGCCCACCCTAGTCAGGCGACTATGGTTGGTCAATTGCTACAATTAAATGAATGCGAAGAACGTCTGGTCTATTCTTTCTGTTTCAGTCGCATGAACTGTTCTCCACGTATTATAATTACGTCTTGCCCAGGTTTCCTGCCGTTTTACATATTGTCGTGTCTCGGCTTGCGCCTGCTCGGTTGCGGTTGCAAGGCCGACCTCGCCGCGCACATGCGCCAGCAGCGGGCGCAGACCGATCGCCCGCATGGCCGGCAATGTCGGCTCCAGCCGCGCATCCGCCATGGCCTGGGCTTCCTCGATGGCGCCGGCGGCCAGCATGGTCGCAAAGCGCGCGTCGCAGCGCTGGTGCAGGACCGATCGATGGAGTTGCACGCGCAAGCGGATCGTCTCCGCCTCTGTCAGCACCGGCCGCCCCGGCTCCCGCTGCCACTGCGCCAGCGATTGTCCCGTTGCCTCCAGCACTTCCAGAGCGCGGACGATCCGCTGCAGATCGGCAGGATCGAGCCGTGCCGCCATCTCCGGATCGCGCCCAGCCAATAGGCCATGCGCCGCGCCTGCCGGCAGACGGCCGGCCTCGGCTCGCCAATGCGCGCGCACATTGTCGGGAATGTTCGGGATCGGCGACAAGCCCTCGAGCAGCGCCTTGAAATAAAGCCCCGTGCCCCCGACGATGATCGGCACCCTGCCTTGGGCGCGCACAGCCGCAATGGCGTGCGTTGCAGCCTCGGCGTAGCGACCCACCGAATAAGCCTCGCGCACCGGCACGTGGCCATAGAGGCGGTGCGGGGCCCGAGCCTCCTCCTCCGGCGTCGGCCGCGCCGTCAGGATGCGCAGCTCGGCGTAGACCTGCATCGAGTCGGCGTTGATGACGACGCCACCGACCCGCTCCGCCAGCATCATGGCCAGCGCCGACTTGCCCGAGGCGGTGGGGCCGGCGATCAGGATCGCTCGTTTCTCCTTCAACGTGCACCTGCAGCTTGAAATTCATTTACGACCAGATTAAACTAGTCGTCGACCAGTCGTAATTGAGGATCACGCCCATGTCCACCATCGGCGCCTACGAAGCCAAGACCAAGTTCTCGGAGCTTTTGGAGCGCGTCGAAAAGGGGGAGCGCGTGACGATTACGCGGCATGGAAAACCCGTGGCGGAAATGGTGCCAACCAGACATAGGGACCCGGCAAAAGTACGAGAGGCGTTTGCCCGGATGAGAGCACTCGCAAAAGAAGTCGACCTCAAAATGAGTTGGGAGGAACTCAAAGCCTATCGCGATGAGGGCAAGAGGTGAGCGCTATCATTGTCGACTGCTCGATTGCGCTGGCATGGTCGGTTGAGAGCCAGGCATCACCACTTACAGTGGAGTGCGAACGCATCGTGGGCGAGGAAGGCGGCCGCGTTCCTTTCATCTTTCCGGTGGAGATCGGAAACGCCCTGTTGATCTTGGAGCGGCGCGGCAAGCTGAGGGGCGACCAGCTCGATCGAGCACTCGTTGAGCTCGATTTGATCGAACTCGAAATCGATGACGCGCTGATCGATACCGCTCATTCCGTTCTTATTCCCATCGCGCGCAAGCATGGGCTGACTTTGTACGATGCGGCATATCTGGAGCTTGCCCTGCGTACCGGATTACCGCTCGCAACGCGCGACGATGCACTTGCCGCGGCAGCTCGCAAGGCGGGCGCGCAGCTCTTGGCGACCTGACACGACGAGACCCGGCATGCCCGATTTCAATCTGACCCTGATCGCTCCGCCGCACGGCCCGGCGCTGTCGCGCGAACTGGTCACGGATGTCGCCAACCGCCTGAACCCTTTGATCGTCCCCCGCCAGCAAACACTGGGCGACGGCGAGGCCATCGACATCGGCGTGCGCGCGGACGACGCGGCGGAGGCTCTGCGCCTGCGCCTGACGTTTGCCGATGAGATCAGAGACGACCTGCTCGAACACCTGCCGGTCGATGTGGCCTGGCTGCCGGACTCTCCCCATCGCCGCAAGCATCTGCTCATTGCCGACATGGAGTCGACCATCATCGAGCAGGAGATGCTGGACGAGTTGGCGGATTGCGTCGGCCTGCGCGAGACGATCTCCGGCATCACCGCGCGGGCGATGCGCGGGGAACTGGATTTCGAGGCGGCGCTGAGGGAGCGCGTTGGGCTGCTCGCGGGTCTCGACGCGAAAGTGCTCGACGAGGTGGCGGACCGCATCACGCTGATGCCCGGCGCCGAGACATTGATCCGCACCATGCAGGCCAATGGCGCTTATTGCGCACTCGTCTCCGGCGGCTTCACGGTGTTCACGGAACGCGTCGCCAAGCAACTCGGCTTCGACGAGCACCAGGCCAACGTGCTGGAGATCGCCGACGGCAAGCTGACCGGCCGCGTGCTGGAGCCGATCCTCGGCGGCGACGCCAAGCTTGCCGCGCTGCGACGTTTGACAGCGAAACTCGGGATCGATCCGTCCCAGGTCATTGCCGTCGGCGACGGCGCCAACGACCTCGCCATGCTGGCCGCCGCCGGCCTCGGCGTTGCCTTCCGCGCCAAGCCCAAAGTCCGCGAGGCCGTCGCCGCGCTGCCCAACGGCGCCGTCATCAATCACGGCGACCTGACCGCGCTGCTGTATCTGCAGGGGTACAGGCGTCAAGAGTTCGTGGGCTGATCAGCCGCTAGTCCTTTGTTTGTCGCATTTTCTACGCCAAACCGGTGCCCACTTTGGCTGAAAATGCTCTAGAGCGCTTTCCACTCGAATTGAATCAGGGGAAAGCGCTCTAGTCCTTTGTTTGTCGCACTTTCTACGCCAAACCGGTGCCCACTTTGGCGGAAAATGCTCTAGCGCTTCTGCGCCTGCCTGCCGGTCAACGCCGAGCTGCGGCCTACGGCGCGCTGCCCGTCGCAATCGGCACGCCGCTATCCTCGCGGCCCCATTCCGACCAGGAGCCGTCATAGACCGGCGCATTGGTTTGCCCGAGCCGGGTCAGCGCCAGCGACAGGATCGCCGCCGACACACCCGAGCCGCAGGTGGTGAGGATGGGCACCTCGGGATCGACGCCAGCCTCCACGAACGCCGCGCGCAGCTCCGCCGCGGGCTTGAGGGTGCCGTCCGCATTCAGCAGGCGTGCATAATGGACGTTGCGTGAGCTGGGAATATGCCCGCTGCGCAAGCCCGGCCTCGGCTCCTTTTCCGTGCCGGCGTAGCGCGGCGCCGAGCGCGCATCGACGAGTTGCACATCTTTGTGTGCGACGTGAGCTTGCACCTCGGCGAAATCCCGCACTAGGCTGGCATCGAACCGCGCCGTGAAATGTCGCTCGCCGCGGCGCTCCGGCGCGCCGTTATCGACAGTGCGCCCCTCCGCCTTCCATTTCTTCAGGCCGCCGTTGAGGACTGCTACGTCGGTGTGGCCCATGACGCGGAACATCCACCAGGCACGCGCCGCCGAGAATACGCCAACACTGTCGTAGACGACGATGCGCATGCCGTCGCCGATGCCTATCTTTTTCATGCGGCTGGCAAATTTGGCCGGCGGCGGCAGCATGTGCGGCAGACTGGAGGCCTCATCCGACAGCGCGTCGATGTCGAAAAACTGGGCGCCAGGAATATGCTCGGCGCGGAACTCGGCCTGGGGGTCGCGCTTGGCGGTCGGCAGATGCCAGGAGGCATCCAGAATGGCGAGATCGGGCGCCGCCAGATGCTCGGCCAGCCAGTCCGTCTCGACGATCCAGTTGCTTGTGCTGGGCACGTGTCGTCCTCCCTTCAATGTTCGGCGCGTAACAACACGGTTGCGACGCCGCTCTAATGTTCAAACGAGCGCCAGCCGGATGCGCCGGTTGAGCTTGCCCTTTTTCTCGATCTTGCTGACGGCGACGCGGCCGATCTCGGCGGTTTGCCGGACGTGCGTGCCGCCGCACGGCTGCAAGTCGATCGCACCATCATGCCCGATGACGACGAGGCGCACACGGCCGGAGCCCTTGGGCGGCTGCACGGACATGGTGCGCACCAGGCCGGGGTTGGCCTCGAGCTCGGCGTCGCTGATCCAACGCTCCGTGACGGGATGATCCGCCTCGATCAATCGATTGAGACCGGCTGTCAGCTCGTCCTTGTCGACGGCGGCGGCCTCGGCGATGTCGAAGTCGAGGCGGCTGTCCTCGGCGCCGATCTGGCCGCCCGTGACTGGGAATTTCACCAGCGCACACATCAGGTGCAGGGCCGTGTGCATGCGCATGTGCCGGTGGCGGGTGTCCCAGGCCAACACCAGACGCCCGCCCTGCCCGGCCCGCAGCGCCACAGCCGGCACGGCCGGGACATGCACGATCGTCGACTTGTCGGCATCGTAGACGGTGGCAGCGATTTCGATGGGCGCCAGGCCGTCGACCTCCAGCCGGCCGGTATCGCCCGGTTGCCCGCCGGCAGCGGCATAGAACACCGTGCGATCCAGGATGATGCCACCGCGCTCGTTGACGCCCAAGACCTTCACCGCGCAGTCGCGCGCGTAGGCATCGGTCCTGAACAGCAGCTCAGTCATGCTGGCAACCCGCACTCATGCTTGATCCGCCTTCATGAACACCGACGGCACGCCGGCGCGCGGCTGGTCCAGCCAACCCGGCACCGGCAGCCCCTTGGAGCGCAGGAACTCGGGGTTGAACAGCTTCGACTGGTAGCGCGTACCGTAGTCGCACAGGATCGTAACGATGGTGCTGCCGGGGCCCAGCTCCCGGGCGAGCCGGATGGCGCCGGCAATGTTGATGCCCGAGGAGCCGCCGAGGCAAAGCCCCTCCTCGGTCAGAAGATCAAAGCAGATCTGCACCGCCACCGCATCATCGATCAGATAGGAGAAGTCCGGCGTGAAGCCTTCGAGATTGGCGGTGACGCGGCCCTGGCCGATGCCCTCGGTGATGGACGAACCCTCGGATTTGAGTTCGCCGGTGGTGTAGTAGGCGTGCAGTGCCGCGCCGTGGACATCGGCGAGCGCCACCTTGATCGCCGGATTCATGGCCTTGAGCCCCATCGCCGTGCCGGCCAGCGTGCCACCGGTGCCGACGGCGGAGACAAAGCCCGACACCTTGCCGCCGGTGTCTGCCCAGATCTCCTGCGCCGTCGTCTCGATGTGCGCCTGCCGGTTGGCGATGTTGTCGAACTGGTTGGCCCAGATGGCGCCACCGGGCTCGGTCTTCGCCAGCGCCTCGGCAAGGCGGGCGGAATACTTCACATAGTTGTTGGGGTTCTTGTAGGGCACCGCCGGCACCTCGACCAGGTGGGCACCGAGCAGGCGCAGCGCGTCCTTCTTCTCCTGGCTCTGCGTGTCGGGAATGACGATGACGGTGCGGTAGCCCAGCGCGTTGGCCAGCACCGCCAGGCCAATGCCGGTATTGCCGGCCGTGCCTTCGACGATGGTGCCGCCCGGCTGCAGCCGGCCCGACCGCACCGCGTCCTTGATGATATACAGCGCCGCGCGATCCTTCACCGACTGGCCGGGATTCATGAACTCGGCCTTGCCGAGGATCGTCGCGCCGGTCAACTCGGAAGCCCGGCGCAGCCTGATCAGGGGCGTGCGGCCAACGGCGGCAACAACGTTTTCGGCAACGGGCACCACGTCAGCCTCTCGGGTTGTTGGGACATCGGGGCGATGGTGTGGAACCTACCGGCAGCCGCCGCCACCCGCAAGCGAGGTGGAACATCTCTAACGGGTCGTACCCGCTGTCACCCCGGACGACGAAGCGGCCCTTTAGCCGCACAGTCGATCCGGGACCCAGCGCAAGAGAGTGCCGAAGGCACGCAATATAGCGTCTTCGACACATTTCTCCTGGGTCCCGGATCTGCGCTCGGCCTGAAGGGGCCTCGCTTGTCCGGGATGACAGATTGATACCAAGTGTTAGTGCCGTTCTAACGGCGGCAAGGCAGAACAACTGGTGGTGGGTCTGTTTGAAATGTCCCAGCTCGAACTGTGCTTCAGCGCTCTTGCTTGCCCAATTTCCCGACTTCGGGCACCTTCGAGCGCATGGGGTATCTCGGCTACTGGCGCAACGTCTTTTACCGAGCCTTCCAAGAGGCGTGGGCGTGGCTCTTTGTCAACTGGGGCCGTACATGCCTATCCCCATAGTTCCGGCGCAATCGCCAGCTACATGAGTTCCAACAAGGAGTTGGACCATGACGCACTCGATGCCGGACGATCTGTGGCGTGATTTTCCCAAGACGGCGCCGGAGTTCGAGGCGCGGTTCGCGA
>CAZCGE010000110.1:0-56171 GCA_964498125.1 uncultured Devosia sp.
GTCCAGACCCTGACCGCAGGAAAACCGCCGCCCGCCGTGCTCGGCGGCTGACGCCCGTCCCGTCAGCCGCAACCCTCCCTCGCTTCAGATGCATTTTTTGCCAATGTCACTGCCAAATCCGTCACATTGAGAATTGCTGGCGCGACTATTCTTTATTCCCGCCATCGTGGCCAATGTGCAATGGCTTGCGGCCGGCGTCTCGCGAGGCTATCCGCTCGCCCCACATGTTGAGCAGGTTTGCCGCGACGATCACGCCACCGCCGACCAGCACCAGGAGATCGAGCGGCTCGGCATAAAAGATCGCCGCCACGACCGCGATCAGCGGCAAGCGCAAGAAATCGAGGGGCGCCACGACGATGGCGTCGGCGAGTGCAAACGCGCGCGCCAGCGAGAAGTGCGCCGTCAGCGATGACAGCGCCAACACACCGACCCAGGCCAGGATCGCCGGTTCAGGCAGATGCAGCTTCGGCCAGGCCAGCAACAGACTTGGGAAGGTCTGCAGGAATACCATGTAGGACAGGATGGTCGCCGCCTTGTCGCGGGCGATCAGCTGCTTGACGAGCACCAGCGACAAGGCAAAGCCCACGGCACTGACAAGCGCCGCCACCATGCCGGCCGAATAGGGCTCCGCGCCTGGCTTGACAACGATCAGCGCGCCGAAGAAACCGATCGCGGCGGCCATTAACCGCATGCCCGTCAGCCGCTCGCGCAAAATCAGCGGCGCCATCAGGGCAACCCACAGCGGAGCGGTGAACTCCAGCGCAAATAGTTGTGCCAGAGGAATCAGCGTCAACGCCGTCAACCAGGCATATTGCGCGAAGAAGTGGATGACATTGCGCAACACGTGCCGGGAGAGCTGAACCGTCTTGAACGGCGCGAAACTGCCCGTGGCCAGTGGCACTGCCACCAGCAGGATGATCAGGGCGTTGAAATTCCGCCAAAACATCAATTCTGGGACGCCCAGCGTGGCCGACGCCTCACGCGCCGCAATGGCAACCAGCGTGAAAGAGACGAGCGAGCCCATCATCCAGGCGACCGCACCGAGATATCTCTGGGTTGCGGCACGGCTTGCTGCGGTTTCCGGCATGCCCGGCATCACTCCGTCGCGGCGAGCGCAGCGCGCCGATTGCAATCGAAACTTTCGTTATCGACAGCCTGCCCGCCACCTCAGAGCGTCAGCATACCGTCGCTGACACGCACAGCATGCCCGCCGATCCGCACCGACTTGAGGCGATTCTGGTCGACTTCGAGCGTCAGCTGAATGAGGCTCGGCCGGCCCATTTCATAGCCCTGCTCGACGTTGCGCCGGTGCACGCCGTCGGGCAGCTCATCGTAACGCGCAACGGCACCGGCCAACCCGATCGCAGCCGAGCCGGTGGCCGGGTCCTCGGCGACGCCACTCTCGGGCGCGAACATGCGGGCGTGGAACGCGGACGTCTTGTGCACACATTGCCGCGTATAAAGAAACGCCCCCACCCCTTCCTTGCCGCCGAATGCGGGGGCCCAATGCGACAGGTTGGGACGGGCCTTGGCGATGGCCTCGATCGAGACCACCGGCACGAACGCGAAACTGTTGCCGGCCGCGAACCGCGCAGGCCGATGATTCTCGAAGCCGATCTCGGACGGGATCAGGCCGAGCGCTGAAGCAAGCCGCTCGGGTCCCGGTAATTGCCCCTGCTCCTCTGGCAAGCGAGGCGCATCGAACTCGGCGAAGGCGGCCTGCGCGGCACCAATGCGCACGCCGACGCGAACGGGACCGATCGCCTCCTCGAGCACAATGATGGCGTCGTGCACCCCTTGATGTCCTGGTGCGCGCAGTCCCGCCAGCAGCACTGCCGTGCCGACCGTTGGATGGCCCGCGAACGGCAATTCAGTGGCCGGCGTGAAGATGCGCACGCGCGCTGTATGCGCCGGGTTCTCCGACTTGAGGACAAACACCGTTTCCGGCGTGTTGAACTCGCGGGCTATCGCCGCCATGCGGGATGCATCCAGTCCATCGGCATCCAGCACCACGGCCAACGGATTGCCGGTGAACCGGGTATCGGTGAAGACGTCGAGGGTGTGAAAGGGAAGTTGCATGTGTCATTCCAATGGATCAGCGCCCCACCTTGCAACATTCGCATGCAACCCGCCAGCTCCCCAATGACCTCGCCCCCTTGCCGACCTACCCCCCTGCCCACCGGCCACGCCACCCGTGCGGCAACCCGGCAGGGTGCACAGATCGCGACACCTTGGGCCCGCTCGGCTATGTTCCAGCCATGATCACGCTTCCCACAACCGTCGAAGAGACACGCGCGGCCTTGCAGTCGGGCGGCTATCTTGCCGACGAGGCGCTGTCGACGTCCGTGTTTCTCGCTCTGAAGCTCGAGCGGCCGCTGCTGCTGGAGGGCGAGGCCGGCGTCGGCAAGACCGAGATCGCGCGCGTGCTGGCCGCCGTGCTCGGCCGGCCGCTGATCCGCCTGCAGTGCTACGAGGGCCTCGACGTCTCCTCCGCCGTCTACGAGTGGAACTACTCGCGCCAGCTCCTGCACATCCGCGCCGCCGAGGCCGCCCGACATGGCAGCGAAGATGGGCGCGCCGATCTCGCGGCCATGGAGCGCGACATCTACACTGCGGCCTATCTCTTGAAGCGGCCGCTGCTGCAGGCGCTGGAACTGTCGAAAACCGGCGAGCCGCCGGTACTGCTGATCGACGAGCTCGACCGCGCCGACGAGCCGTTCGAGGCCTACCTGCTGGAAATCCTTGCCGACTACCAGGTGACGATCCCCGAACTCGGGACCATCCGCGCCGAGCGGCCACCGATCACGATCCTGACCTCCAACCGCACACGCGAGGTGCACGACGCGGTGCGGCGACGCTGCTTCTACCACTGGGTCGATTTCCCCAGCGCCGAGCGCGAGAAGGCGATCCTGGCGCTCAAGGTGCCGGAGGCGCCGGCGGAGCTGAGCCGCCAGATCGTCGCCTTCATCCAGTCGCTGCGCCAGATGGACCTCTACAAAAACCCCGGCATCGCCGAGAGCATCAACTGGGCGCAGGCGCTGACATCGCTCAATACGGTGGCGCTCGATCCGCAGAAGGTCGATTCGACGCTCGGCACCCTGCTCAAATACCAGGACGACATCGCCCGCATCAAGGGCAGCGAGGCGGCACGCCTGGTCGAGAAGGTGCGGGGCGATGCACGGACGATGGCGGGGTGAGCGGGTGGGTGCGGTGTTGCGATGTCGACGCTCGGCGGGTTTCAGCCCGTTGACAGCTTGATCGCACGCCATCGATCGTCGTCTCACGCGATCGTGTCGAGGCCTTTGGTCTTGACCAGAGCCAACAGCTTGAGAGCCATCCGGCTCGGTTTCTTGTCGCCGCATTCCCACTTGGACACCAGACCGGTGGTCACCCCGATGTGCTCGGCGAACACGGCTTGGCTGACGCCCGCCGTCTCGCGGATGGCGCGGATTTGCGCCGCCGTCAGCTTCTCGGTCTTGGTCAGGCACATGCGGTCGAACTCGCGCATCGTCGTCTTGTCCACCGCCCCGATCTCGTGGAGGTCGGCCATCGCCCGATGCACGGAGCGTGTCACGTCACTCTTGTACCTCTTCGCCATCGCAATCGACCTCCATCCATTTGCCGTCTTTCAGAGCTTTGTTGATCGTCGCGTCATCGAGCTGAAAGAATGCGGTCGCCGCTGCCTTCAGTGCCTTGATCTCGGCATCGTCCAAATTGTCCTGCACGTTCTTGGCAAACCCGTGAAGGAACACCGCACGGTGCGCCCGCCGGTAGGCAATCAGCGTACGATATCCACCCGACCGCCCTTGTCCCTTGCGTGGCACGCGTTGCTTGATCAGGCCACCGGTCAAGTCGGCATCGATAAGTCCGCGCTCAGCCCGAGCAATCGCCTCACACAGGGCGGCATCGTCGATTTTCTCCTGGCGCGCAAACCGCGCAAAATCCTTCGTCTTGTAGATCCGCAATCAGCCTCTCCCGTCTCGTCCGGCAATGTATAACACCTAGTGACATATTTCAATATGTAAGCGTGAAGGTCGGCAATTGGCAAGCGACAACCTGACCTTCCGGCCGCAGCCGTTGCACAGCGGCGGCTTGGTCGGTTAATGGGGCACGCGCCCCAATAACCGCCACTCACGTCGGCACTCAACCACCCGCCCGCCTCCGGCGGGACGGGCCTGACCCCGTCCGATCAAGCCTTCGCCGCCACCGTTTCCATTTCGACCACCCACTTCGCTTGGGCGAGCCGGCTGACGACGACCCAGGTCGAGGCCGGGACGTGGCCGGGCGCGAGATATTTCTCGCGATGCGGCCGGAGGTATTTCAGGCCGTCGGGGTCTGTCGAATAGACGTTGATGCGCACGATGTTCTCCGGCCCCATGCCGGCATCGGCCAGGATGGCCAGCGTGTTCTGCCAGATCACCTCGTGTTGCGCTTCGAAGCCGTCGGGCACGGTGCCATCGGGGCGCACGCCGACCTGGCCGGCGGTGAACAACCAGCGTGCGTTGGGTGGCACTTCGACGCTGTGGCTGTAGAGCGCTTGCGGCGGGGCGACGGTCGCGGCGTTGCGGGTCTTCAACATGGTGTGTCCTCCGGTGAGCTTGATGCGGATCAGCGGCGGCCTCTGGCGGTGACGCGGCCGGCCGTGCTGATTATATCGTCGCATCTGCTGCTTTGGTAACCGGTATCGCCCGCGGCGGGCTCAGCGCTTGCGACGCGCCAGGAATCGCGCGGCCTCGCGCAACGGCTCGGCGGCAGCACCGAAGGTGTTCAGGGCCGCGATGGCGTCGGCTTCGGCCTCAGCCAACTGTGATCGTGCCATCTCGATCCCCATGAGACTGACCAGCGTCGCCTTGCCGAGGCTCGCGTCCTTGGCAACCGCTTTGCCGACCGTCGCCGTATCGCCCTCGACGTCGAGCAGATCATCGCCAATCTGAAAGGCCAGGCCCAGGGCAGCGCCATAGCGCGCCACGGCTTGGTGCTGCACCGTCTCCGCGCGACCGAGAATGGCGCCAGCTTCCACGGCGAACGTGATGAGAGCGCCTGTTTTCATCGCCTGCAGGCGGCGGATGTGGGCGAGAGTGGGGTGCGCGGACGGCTCGAGTTTCTCGGCCTCCATGTCGAGGGCCTGGCCGCCGACCATGCCAATGGCCCCCGAAGCCCGCGCCAGGCCAGAGATCAGGTTCAAGCGCAGCGTGGGATCGGGATGTGTGGTCGCATTGGCCATGATCTCGAAGGCCGCCGTCAACAAGGCATCGCCGGCCAGCACCGCCGTCCACTCGTCGAACGCTGCCCAGACGGTCGGTGCGCCGCGGCGTAGCTTGTCGTTGTCCATGGCCGGCAGGTCATCGTGGACAAGGCTGTAGCAATGCAGGCATTCCAGCGCGCAGGCCGCATCGATGGCCGCATCGGCCGCAAGACCGAACAGCGCCGCCGACTCCAGCACCAGGAACGGCCGAAAGCGCTTGCCTTGGCCGAGAACGGCATGGCGCATGGCCGCCAACAGGCGTGCCGGTACCCCTGTCATGCGCTGTGTCGAGAAGAGGTCGCTCAGCCGCTGCTCGATCGGGGCCGTTCTTGCAGCTAGCCTTTGCTCGAAGGTCATGGCGCACCATATGCTACGTTGTCTGCTCCAGCGACGGCTCTGCGTGGGTCTGCGACGGCATATAGCATTTCGATTGAGGTGGCGTGAGCATGAGTCGACCGCCGGCCGCCGACGAGGGGGATTCAGCACAACACCATCCTGCGCCGGGCTACCGCGATGCAGGATCGGCGCCCCTCGCCACCGGGGTAGCCATGGCCGCCTCGCACGTCTGGCAAGCGAGCACTGTCTGGCGACGGATTGGCTTGCGCCTGGCGCGCTGGGTGCTGGCCGCGGCGATGCTGTGGCTTTTCCTCGTCGTGGCGGCGATCGTGCTCTACCGCTGGGTCGACCCGCCATTCACGACGCTGACGGCGGCGGCGCGATTGGTTGGCCGGGACGTGCGCCAGACCTGGGTCGGGCTCGATCGTGTCGCACCCGGCCTCATTCGCGCCGTGATCGCTTCGGAGGATGCGCGCTTCTGCCAGCATTTTGGCGTCAGCATCGACGAGATCGAGAAGGCGATCGAACGCAGCCGCGACGGCATCCCGCGCGGCGCCAGCACCATCTCCATGCAGGTGACCAAGAACCTCTTCCTGTGGCCGCAGCGCAGCTATGTCCGCAAGGCCGTCGAGATACCCCTGACGCTGGTGCTGGAAGCGGTGCTGCCCAAGCGCAGAATCCTGGAGATCTACCTCAACGTGGCGGAATGGGGTCCCGGCGTGTTTGGCATCGAGGCGGCGGCCCGCCATCACTTCCGCAAGCCGGCGTCAAGGCTCAGTGAAGCAGAAAACGCGCTGCTGGCCGTGGCTCTTCCCAATCCACTGGCGCGCAATCCAGCTCGCCCGAGCCCCGGCGTGCAGCGCTTGGCTCAGGGCATCGCCGCCCGCAGTCACGCCAGCCCGCGCATGGCGCACTGCATCCTCAACTGAAGGGCTGACCGAAGCCTCGGTCGGCTCAGGTGGTTGGCGGTGCAATGGCCTTGTCGATCATGTCCCGCAGCGTCTTGTCGTTGAAGGGCTTGATCAGATAACCGGTGACGCCGGCGTTCTTGGCAGCCGTGACGTAGTCGGGTTTGGATTCGGCCGTGATGAGAATAAACGGCAGCGTTGCTCGATCGGGATTGGCCCGCACCTTTTGCAACAGCTCAAAGCCCGTCATCGGCTCCATGTTCCAGTCGGAGATGATCAGGCCATACTGATTGGCCAGGATCTTCTCGTAGGCCGCCACGCCGTTGGCCGCTTCATCCACGTCCTCGTAGCCGATCTGTTTCAGCAGCTTCTTGGTGATGCGAACCATGGTCGGAAAATCATCGACCACGAGAACTTTCATTTTGGCACTCGATATGTTCAGTTTCCCCGCGGTTGGACTGCGTTATACCAATCTGCATGGGTGTTGACCCATGCAGATTGGTATACGCGCGCAGGGTTGGCGTGGCGGCTGCGCGCAAACAAAAGAGAATACCAACCTGCGCACGGCATAACTGAGAGTCAGAGTCTGCGCAGGTTGGTATTATAGGCCGATCAAACGCTGGTCGTGGCGCGTGCACTTCTCCGGCGATCCCCCGAGAAAAGCGCTGATCCCGTCGCATCGCCGCGATCCAGGGCTGAGGAATGAGCGAAGAGGGCCAGGACGCGGAGTCCGGCGAGAAGCGCCATGAAGCGAGCAGCACCGTCGTCGGGCCCCGCGGCCGGCCGATTGGAGCGATCCGTTGGCGGATCGGCGCGCATGGTTGTGGCCGTTGCGGGCTCGGGCTGCGGCGAGGGACCCTCGACAAGGTCACTGGTCATGGCGCGCGCGATTGGCTCGGCTGGGTCGAGGCCAGAGGCTTCCGCCACGCCGTTGGCGAACCACTGCGCCTCGACGGTGCGCCGCTGGACCAGGCCTGCAAGCTTTTCGCCGCCGGCATGCACGTACGTCGTGAAAATAGCCCTGGCTTGGTCGAGGTCGCCCGCCTTGATGGCCGCACCCAGTCCGGACGACATCCAGGCCGTGCCCGCATTGAATGTCAACGACGTCAAGGCAGCGGCGCTGCCCTCGTCCAACATCGGCGCAAACCGCGTGACGGCCCGGCGCGCCGCGTCGATCTCCGTCCGGAAGCGGCTCTCTGCTTCGGCTCGATCGATGACCTCGCCGGGATGCCGCGCCCGGGTGCCAAATCCGTTCGACCACTGCTTATAGTCGTGGCCGGCCCTGGCTGTGTATCCTTCGAACGACCGGATCGAATCGAGATATTGCGGCCGCATTGCGATCCCCATCCCAGCAGGGCTGTGTCTAAACCGGCAACATTGCGCCGGGCTGACGTGCGCGGTGGACGGACGTAGATGGTTAGATTTCGAAGGTTCCAGTCCACCGATTGCTCACGCTCTCTTGATAGGGTGCGCAGCGATCCAAACCCCTACAGAGAGTGATGTGGCGTGGCGAAAAGTTTCAACGCGACTTTGGCGCGGCTGGTGGGCCGGCGCGACACGATCCGGGATTGGATCATGTCCGAAGCCAGCCAGATCAGCCTCGAGCAAGCCCATCTGGACCCGGGATGCTCCGAGCACGCCTATTGGCATCACGGCTATCAGGCTGCGCTCGACGATGTGATCCACATGCTCATGTCGACCAATCCAACAGCCCACATCGCGGACAGCTCCACGTCGTGAGCGGGGGCCTGCAGGGATGGACGCGATTGTTTGGCGGCCGGAATGAGTGAAACAACTCGCATTCACGGTGAAAAGCGTCCTCGGCCGATGGCGAAGGCCCGAACTTGAAGCCGGCGTCGGAGCCGATGAATTCAAGCAGCCGTGCGCGCAAGTCGCCGTCGGCCCGGCCGATGTAATTGACATAGAAGACATTGCCGGGGCCGGCGTATCCCAACGCGAATACGCCAGGGGAGGCTGGCGCCACGTGGGCGTGGATCGCATCGAATGCCAGGCGATACGGGCCTTGCAGGTTCATCGTCGCCATTGCGGTCCCCCCGTCCTCGATCTGCTAGAGCATTTTCCGCCAAAGTGGGCACCGGTTTGGCGTAGAAAATGCGACAAACAAAGGACTAGAGCGCTTTCCCCTGGTTCAATTCGAGTGGCAAGCGCTCTAGCTGCGGGATGCACGCATGCGGCGCGGCGGAAGGCGGCAGCCATTGCCTCACACATAGATCAGCCCATGGCTGGAGCGGAGCTGGTCATGCGTCGACCCGCCGACAGGTGATTTTGCGTCCGGATCCGGGCTCTCGCTGCCGGTTTGCAGTCCTGGCCGCCAGCGGTGGTGCGGTGACCGCCCGTCACGATCCGACAATTGCGGAGCGGCTGAGTGCGGATCGGCCAAGGAGCGATCCTCGGGCTGCGCCGGCGTCGGCTGCGGCGGATGCACGACGTCAATGAGCAATCCTTCCACGGCGAGGCCGGTTTCCGCCAACATCCCGGCCAGCTCGCCGTGGACGGTACGGATCGTTTCCGCGGTATTGGCCTGATCAAAGCGCAGGTGCAGGTGCAGTGCGTTGTCCCTCACCACCAGTCTGATGTCGACGGCGCCGAGGTGGGCTGGATGCAAGACGAAGTGAATGGCTTTGACAGCCGAAGCCGCCATCGGTGTGTCCCGATCCGCGGTGGGGTCGCTGCGAGCAGCCGGATTGGCCTCGCCGGGCGCATCAGCTCCGGCCGTCACCAGTGCTCCGGCGACGACCTGCGCAATCTGGGCAGCAGGCGTGGCGGTGTGAGCCGGCCGGTCGCCCTCCGCCGGGCCGATGACGGCTGCCCCAGCGAGCCTGGCATCATCGCGCACTTTGGCCATCGCGGCCGGAGCCAACGCCGCGGGCAAGGCGATGTCGGTCTCTGCTTGCGATGCGAGCGGTGCGGCTGGGCTTCTTGCAGTGTCGCCGCGCCGGTCAGGGGCCAGATGCGTCTCGGCGCGCAGCATCTGGATCGGCATCGATTGCGGCGACCGCGGTGGCGCCAGTGTGGCAGCTTCCGGCATCGCATGCGCCCAAGCCTGCTGTGATCCAGACGACGGCGTCAGGGTCACTTGCGCCGGCGCCGGCGCGACTGTGGGCAGGGCGTGCCGATTCAACTTGGCAGGCTCAGCCGAGTCGAACGCGGCGCGCATCGCTGCCTCGAGGCGATTCGCCTGCGGGTACTGCGCTGGCGCCGAAGACTGCGCCACGACCTGAGCCGCCTCGATATATGCTGAACCGGCCTCAACCCCGGGCCTTGCGTCTGCACAGTTCGCCTGCGGCAAGGGCAGCTCCGCAACCGCCGTGGTGGCCAATGGCTGCACCTCGGTTGGCGCGGACTGGAGCGCAATATCGCCATCAGCGTCGGGCTGCCGATCCGCTGGCTCAGCCTCGCGCGGTGCCGTAGCCTCCTGGCGGGCCCCCTCGAGCTTGGCGATCACACCCTCGAATGCGACGCCGGCCTGTCCCACGTCGGCCCGCGGGACCTGTGCGTCGGACTTGCTCGCATGCCGCGGGACAGCGACGGCGTGAAGGGGTGACATGCTCATGGATTGGCCTCCGCAAGGCTGTGGTCGGCACGGATGATGGCATCGCGGGCTTTGGCAACGCTTGGCGGTGGCGCGCCGCCGTCCTCTGGTTCGGCGCTCACGCCCGCCCGCACACGCTGCACGACGGCGCGTGTTGCATCGCTGAGACCGAGTTCTTCCGGCCCGAGCAGTGCGCGATCGACACTGGCCAGATCATCGACGCTGGAGGAGGAGAGTTGGCCGAGCGAACGCGCGATCGCCGCGTAGATGCGCAGCCGTGCCGACTCGGCGACGGCCAGCTCGGTCATGGCGCGGGCCTGCTCACTGGCGAAGGCGGCAACGTCGATCCGCCCTTCCAGGAGGCTTGATCGGGCCATCGCCAAGAGCAGATCCTTGCGTGCCGGCGCGATCAGCTCCTCGAGGAAGCGCGTCACCAGCGGTCGTGTCTCGGGGTGCCGCGCGAGTTCGCAGAGCACCGCGTCCGACAGATGCACCAGGAGCTCGCGTGCATAAACGCTCGATCGGAATTTCCAAAGGTAACGCGTTGCAAGTTGGGCGGCCTGCGCCCGCTTGCCCGTGGCGACGAGCAGCTTGATCTCGCGCCTGAATGCTGCCTCCTCGATCAATGTGCCGGGTGCCAACAGGCGCGCAGTCGCCAGATAACCCAAGACCGTAGACGGCGTCGGCTCCGCAAGGATCGCCTGGGCCAGGGCCACGTGGCCAGCGATGCTCGGGTCCAGTGCCAAAGCGTCGAGACGCAGCAACAACTCGGCGGCGTCCTGGCGCTGCTCGGCGTAGGCCAGAAGCGCCAGGATCAGGGGCTTGGCCGCCCCCGTGTCGGCATGCTGGCGCAGCAGGTCACGCACGGCGCGCGGCGGTCCGCCGTTCAGCAGATAGATGGCAATGGCGCGGACATGCCCGGGGTCCGCCCATTGCCCTGGATCGAAGGTGGCCAGGCTGCGGGCCATGCTGGCGAGAAGCTGCTGCTGACCGCTAAGCGCCGCCGTGCTGCCGTGAACGACCTGGTCCTGCAGCATCTGCAGGGAGCGCGCCATTTCGATCGGATGTTGCAAGGTATCGGCGCGGGCATTGCAGGCCGCCAGAGGCAACGCGCCGATGACGATTGTGGCCAACAGGCGGTGGACAGTCATTTAGGCGATTTCCTGACCAGGATTTCGATGCGGCGGTTTTGTGCGGCCAGCGGTTCGCCTGCGACCTTGAGGCTGCGGTCGGCATGGCCTTCGATGCGTTTGACACGGCTTTCCTGCAGCCCGCCTCTGACCAGAATGTAAAATGCGGTCTGAGCACGGGCCGTCGACAGGCGCCAGTTGTCGTAGCCGGCGGTGCGATAGTGCCGCGCGTCCGTATGCCCACGGATGGTGACGTGTTCTTCTGACCGGGCCAGGGCATGTCCAATCCGCTCCATCAGGTGCACGAGTTCGCGGGTCGGGCGCGCCGATGCCACGGCGAACATGGCAAAATCGAATTCGTCCATCAGGCTGATCAAGATCTCATGCTCCAGATCAATCACTTCGACGTGGGGCCGCAAGCCGGGCTCCAATCCCGCCAAGGCATCGCGGATCTCGCGCTCGATGCGGACTTGCAGCGTTTGGGGCTCGTCGAACCAATGCGGCTCGGGTACCGCATCGGGCGATGCATCGCGCGGCGGATCGGTCTTGCCAATGCTCGTCTGATCAAGGTCCAGCGGAGCTTGCCGCGCGCCTTCGATAGCGCCGGCGGCCTCGTCTACCTTGTGGTCTGGCGCTGGATCGGGTTTGGGAGTGCCGCCGCCGCCGGCTCGCTTCTGCGTCAGATCGAAAAGATCCCGTGGCGCAGCGGAAATGGGAGGCACACGTGGATGGACGGAGGTTGCGGCCGGGCTGGCTTCCCCGGACATGATGCGTTCAAGCACGCCATAGGGATCGCGGAACAACTCGCGCTCGGCGGCAACAGCGCCGGCCGCGTCCTGCGGCGGGCCGTCCTTGGCGGCGGATGATGCGGCGCCGGCTGCATCCTTCTTGGCCTTTTCGGCTTTGCTTGCTGCCTTTGCTTTGGCTTTGTCCTTTTCCTCGCTCTTCTCGCCCGCCGCAGTCGGCGCTGGTTCATTCGGCCCCTTCTGGCTGGCGGTGCGATCGTTCAGCCGCATTGGATTGAAATAGGTCGCCACCTGCGTGAGCGTCTTCTTGTCGGTGGAATTGATCAGCCACATGACCAGAAAGAAACACATCAGCGCCGTCATGAAATCGGCAAATGCGATCTTCCAGGCGCCGCCATGGTGGCCCTCGTCGTGCCCGCCGCGGCGGCGGCGAATGATCACGACCTCGTGCGGTGGTTTGCGATCTTCACCGGCGCTCATACGGCGATCTCGATGGTCTTGATCCAGTCGCCGATCCGGGTTTCCAGCAGCAGCTGGTCGATAACGACGCGAACCTCTGGCTCCTCGGCGAGCTTGAATTGGATATCATGCCGCGTATCCACCAGAGCCGGGCGCAGCGTCTTCAGCAGATCTTCGGGCCCGGTGACGATCACGGTCAATCCTGGGCGGCCGGCAAGACAGTCCTGCACGTTCTGGCGCAAAGCCGCCAGAGCGGCCGCCTGGATGGAGTGAGCCAGAACCGGCTGCAGGAGGTCGGCGAGCATATCGCCAATCGTCGTGCCGATGCGGTCGAGGCCGGTGGCGAATTGCCGCGATAAATCCGCGGCCAACCGCTGCATCTGCCGTGCGCGGTCTTGTGCATCGCCGCGCGCCAACGCGAGCTGCTGCTCGGTCCATTCCGCTAGCGCCTTGCCGCGGCCGTCGCAGACGCCGCGCTGGTAGGCCTCGGTGATCGCAGCTTGCGCATCGCTGCGCGTGGCGTCGACCGCAACGGCGGCTTTGCGGACGCTCTGCGGCGGCGGCGCGTTGGCGGCGCTGTCGGCTTGAAACTCGATCAGCAGGGTCGAGATCGGCACGGCAATCATCTCAAGCCGCCTTGCTCAGCCACTGCCTGAGAATCTCGGCGACCTGCTTTTCGTCTTGCTCGATCAGTTCGGCCAGCCGGCTTTGCGTTGCATTGACTTTGGGTCCCGCCAATGGCCGCTCCGCGCTGTCGGCAGCGGGCAGCTGCACAGGCCCGTCGGGTGGTGGAAGCACGGCTGGGGCACCGGACCTGAGTGGCCCGCCGGCCAGTGCGGGCTCCGTCCGCGGTACGATCGCGCGAATAGCCGGCAGCAGGCCAAACCAGACGAAAATCGCCGCGGCGGCCAGTGCCGTCAAGGCAATGATGAACGTATCCAGGTGGCGAGCAAGGATTTCGGGCAGCGCGCGCTTGTCGGCGGCGTCGGCCTGGGGATCGATAAAGTCGACGGCGGCAATGCTGATCTTGTCGCCGCGCTTCATATCGATCCCGGCCGCCGAGGTCGTGATCGCCTCGATCTCTTTGACCAGCTTGTCGATGGTGGCGGCATCGCCAGCACCGCCGCCGCTGATCTGGGCCAGGCGCTTGCGGTTGATGACGACGGCGACGGTCAGCGTTTCAATCCTGTGCCCCTCGCTCACGGTCGAGATGGTCTTGGAACTCAGCTCGAAGTTGGTGAGCTCCTCTCGCCGCTCGTTGCTTTTCTTCGATTGTTCGGGGCCCCCGCCATTGCCTTGCTCGCCAGGCAGGTTCTGCTCGACGCTGACGGCAGGCCGCGGCGCGGAGTTCCGTGCGTTGCCGAGGTCCTTGATGACCCGTGAGGAACGTTCCGACTTGGAGTCGGGATCGAACACCTGCTCGCTGACCTGCCGCTTGTCCATGTTGATCCGGGCAGAGACGCTGACCTCGACATTGTCGACGCCCAGGTAGGGCGACAGTGTGCGCCGGATATTGTCCTGCAATTGCCGCGCAACCGAGCGCTCCAGCTCGATCATCTTGGCCGAGCCGAGGCCTGCGGCATCGCCTCCCGCAGCCAGAATTGCCCCGTCCGTGCTCATCACCGACACGTTTTCTGATGGCAACCCTGGGACGGCCGCGGAGACCAAATGGCGGATGATCTGTGGAATTGCCGCCTCGCGGGCGCCGTCCATGCGGATGACGATCGATGCCGAGGCCGGCTGCCTCGCGCGACGGAATGAAACGGATTCGGGCATCGTGATATGGACGCGCGCGGACTTGACGCCCTTGATAGTCTGGATGGTGCGCACCAGTTCGCCTTCGAGCGCGCGGGTGCGCGTCACGTCCTGCATGAACGAGGTCAGGCCAAGCGGCCCCAGCTTGTCGAACAGCTCGTAGCCCGCGGTTGCTCCCGCAGGCAGACCCTTTTCGGCCAAGTACATGCGCGCCGCCGGCGCCTGCGACCGGCGCACCATGACCCTGGTGCCGTCGGAGCTGACGTCGAATGGAAATCCAGCCTCGCGCAAGGCCGAGCCGATGCGCGCGACGTCTGCCTGGCTGAGGCCGACATACAGCGGCTCGCTGTCCGCCCGGCTGGCAAAATACCCCGTGGCGGCAATCGCGGCGATGACGCTCGCGCCGACCACGGCGAGCGCGATGAGGCGCCGCATCCCCAATGCCAGCAGGTTCGCCTTCAGCACTTCCAGCTGCTGCTGCCACGACATGCCATGTTCCGGAATTTCCAGCAAAGTCCCCGACGCGGATACTGAGCGCAATAGCTTGCGCGGGGATGGCGAAGCGGCCGGCGACGGCTAAGCAGACATTCGTTGGGCAGCCAACGAATGTCTGCTTAGATTCCTTTGTTTGCGCCGAGTTTTATCCCAAAACCGGGAAGGCCACTTTTGGGAACTCTGCTTGGCGACGCCGCCGGCCATGTCGTGCTGAAACAATACCGGGTGATTTGGCCGATCAGCCGCGGAACAGCGACAGGATGGACTGGCTCGACTGGTTGGCGATGCTGAGCGCCTGGACGCCGAGCTGCTGCTGCACCTGCAGGGCCTGCAGACGCGTCGACTCCTCATTCATGTCGGCGTCGATCAGTGCGCCGATGCCCTTGTCGATCGACGCCATGAGGCTCGTCACGAACGACTGCTGCAAGCCGACGCGCGCCTTGACGGAGCCCAGATCCGAGCCTGCGCTCGTCATGCTGGCAATCGCGGCATCGACCTGCTTGGTCATGTCGTTGAGCATCGTCAGGTCGGCGGGCGAGTCGGTCAGGATCGAAATGTCGAGCGAGAACACCGAGGCACTCGTGCCGCCGTCGACCGTGTCGAGAATGCCGATCGAGCCATTGGCGTCGAACAGTTTAATGCCCGAGATGTCGAGATCGATCGTGGTAATGCTGACAGCGCCGGCGGCATCGTGCTGATAGGAGGCAACGATGCTCTTGGTGGCGTTGAATCCGACAGCCCCGGAGTCCACGGACAACCAGTTCTGGCCGCTGAACACCGCCGACTGCGAGATGCTTTGCAGCTGCTTCTGCAGTTGCGTGACTTCTGCCTGGATCTTGGTGCGGTCGATGCCCGGCTGCGCCGCGGCGGTCAGCTTGGACTTGATCTGGCTGGTGACGTCGATGGCGCTCTTCAAACCCGTATAGGCAACGTCGATGGTCGACGCGCCAAGGTTCAACGCGTCCTTCACGGTCGACAGTGCGCTGTGATCGGAACGCATCGTTGTCGCGATCGACCAGTAGGCGGCATTGTCGACGGCATTCGCCACGCGGAAGCCGGTGGAGATGCGGCTCTGCGTTGTTTCGAGGTTCTTCATGGTCTGCGTCAGCGACTGCAGCGCAGTCATGGCGGAGGAATTCGTGACAATGCTCGTCATGGGGTGATGTCCCTGGATATGAGTTAGCGATGTGATTTGGGGACATTCCGGATCGACCGGCACGACAGAGCGGCTTCATGCCTTCGCTGCCGGTGCGCCGGCGCAATCTGTCATGGCGATAGTTCTAATCGCAATTCGTTATGATCGTCTTAATCGCACCGATGATTTAATCGTCTGTCGCCGTTGTCGTTATGCGGGCATCGTTGTGTTACCGGCATGGCGCGGCTTGGCTTGGCTTGCGCGAAGCTTGGCATGGTTTTGGACCGGGGTTTTTGCGAGTCTCCACCAATCGGTTTGCTCTGTGTACGCAGAGGATGGCGGCAGTCCGTATCACGTGCTGCAAAGCACCGACCCGATCGCCCCGGGCTCGGCGAGCTAGTCCTTTGTTTACCGCATTTTCTACGCCAAACCGGTGCCCACTTTGGCGAAAAATGCTCCAGACGATCGCCACGCTCAATTCCGCGGCAGCTCCGGCACCAGTTCGACACGGCTGAGGGTGCGCCCGTTCGCCAGGTCCAGGATGGCGATGCCCGAGCCGCTGGCGGCATCGAAGTGCACGGCGAGCCGGTCGCCGGACAGTGCCATGGAACGGATCACGGCGCCCGCCGGCAAAGCCAGGCGCGGCGTGGCGGCGATGGCGGAAGCCGAAGCTGATTGCGCCGGGCCGCGCGACGCGAGATAGATCATGCGACCGATCACCGTGAGCACGCCCAGCACAATGAGCACGCCCAACACCGCGACGATGATCTTGAGTGTGCGTTCGGTGTTGGGAGCCCGCTGACCGGCGGCGCCCTGCGCTTCGACATCCATGGCCACCGTTCCTGCAGGACCCGCACACACCCATGCCCCCCCATTCCGAGGCGACACCATCAAACCCGCGAACCACCGGGCCTGCCACGGCGGAGGACGCCGGTGTCCGGCTCGACCGCTGGCTCGTCGCGCAGCTCCCGGAATTGAGCCGTTCACGGCTGCAGGACCTGATCAAGACAGGCCACGTCAGCCGGGCGGGCCGGACCATAGGTGACCCCGGCGGCAGGG
Source organism: uncultured Devosia sp. (assembly GCA_964498125.1). Classification (GTDB taxonomy): domain Bacteria; phylum Pseudomonadota; class Alphaproteobacteria; order Rhizobiales; family Hyphomicrobiaceae; genus CAMDBL01. The sequence continues at coordinate 16,822 of CAZCGE010000110.1, forward strand.
TCAAACCCGGCGACGTCTACGTTGTCAATCTGCCGCCGCCCGAGCCGGCCATACCCGGCCCCGAGGCCATCGCGCTCGCCATCGCCTATGAAGACGAGCACCTGATCGTCATCGACAAGCCGGCGGGCCTGGTCGTGCATCCCGCCGCCGGACACGGCACCGGCACGCTGGTCAACGCCCTGATCGCGCACTGTGGGGACAGTTTGTCCGGCATCGGCGGTGTCAGGCGGCCGGGCATCGTGCACCGGCTGGACAAGGACACCTCGGGCTTGCTGGTCGTGGCCAAGTCCGATGTGGCGCATCAGGGGCTCTCCCGCCAGTTTGCCGCGCATGGACGCGACGGCGCCCTGCATCGCGCCTACGTCGGCGTCATCTGGGGAGTTCCGGATCGTCGCAGCGGTCGCATCGAAACCCCGATCGGGCGCAGTCCGGCCAACCGCCAGCGCATGGCGGTGGTGGCGCCGGCGGCGGGTCGGCAAGCCATCACACACTATAGCATCGAGCGCATGCTCAAGATCGGGCGCGCCGCGCCGCTTGCCACGATTGTCCGGCTGCAGCTGGAGACCGGCCGCACACACCAGATTCGCGTGCACATGGCCCATATCGGCCATCCCCTGCTCGGCGATCCGGTTTATGGCGCGGGTTTTGCCTCCAAGAGCCGCAATCTGCCGGTGCTGGCGCAGTCAGCCTTGCGCGCACTGTCGCGCCAGGCCCTGCATGCCGCGGAACTCGGCTTTGTACACCCCATCGATGGCCGTGCGCTGCGCTTTTCCAGCGCACTGCCGCCGGATATGGCCGGGTTGATTGCGGCGCTGCGGTAGGTTCGGCGGATGTTGGGGTCCCCGTGTCGGGGTCAGCTCCGCTCGCTCAGAGCCGCGGCGAGATCCGCCAGGCTGTCGAGGTTGTGGCAGGGCCGCACCTCCGAGACGTGCGCGGAAAGAGCCCGCGCGCCCGCCGCGATAGGTTCGTAGCGGTCGTAGCGCAGCAGCGGGTTCAGCCAGACCAGGCGCCGGCAATTGGCGCGCAGTTTGCGTGCCGCCCGCTCGATGCCATCGCCGCCGTCGCGATCGAGGCCATCGGTGAACAGCAAAACCGTGGCGCCCTGGCCAAGCACACGCCGCGCCCAGCGTTTGTTGAATTCCTCCAGCACCGCACCGATGCGCGTGCCGCCGGCCCAATCCGTCACATCGCGTGACACCTTGGCGATCGCCGCGTCGGGATCGCGGTTTTTCAATTCGCGCGTGACGTGGCTCAGGCGGGTGCCGAACAGGAAGCCATGCACCCGATCGCTCTCGTTGGTGAGCGCGTAGAGAAAGTGCAGGAATACGCGCGCATAGGTGTCCATGCTGCCGGAGATATCACACAGCACAACCACCGGCGGACGCCGCCAGCGTCGCTGCTTCCACGCCGGCTGCAGGCTGTCGCCGCCCTTGGCCGCGGTCTCGCGCAGCAAGCGCCGCATGTCGAGCCGTTCGTGCCGCGCGCCCCGCTGGTGGCGCCGCGTTCGGACCTGGCGCGTTGCCAACACCAGCAAGCGAATGGCGCGACGGGCTGTGGCCAGCTCTTCAGCGCTCATCTGCTCGAAGTCTTTGGTGCGCTGCACGTCCGTATCCGAGAACGTGCCGATTGCGTCGAATTCGATCTCGTCCTGCTCCTCGGCCTTCGGCGGCGCGCGTTCGGCACGCTGCATGAGGCTATCGGCCAGCCGCCGCGACAGCGCCTTGTCGGGCGGCGCATCGGGCGAGGGCTGCGCCGGCAGCATCAGCGACATCATCTGCGCGAGATAGCCGGGGTCCTTCCAGAACATCAGGAAGGCCTGGTTGAAAATGTCGTGCTCGGAGCGCCGATTGACGAATACGGCGTGCAACGCCCAGTAGAGGATCTTCGGGCTGTCGATGCCGGCGGCCAGCACCGCGCGCGTCGCCAGCACGATCTTCTCCGGCCCGACCGGCAAACCCGAGGCGCGCAAGAGCCGCCCGAAATAGAGGATGTTCTCGCCGATGCGTCCGCCATCGACTTCAGATGCGATCAGGTTGGGGGCGAGGCGGGTGGGCGAAAGCCCATTTCTACCTCTATCGGCTGTGGGTATATCAGACAATTGTGGTTCCAAAGTCTAGGCTGGCCACAAGCACGGCCAGCCGATGCGCGGTCGCGCCGATCATCTCAATACGTCTTCGGCGCCGCCACCGGGCCCTCGCCCTTGGCTTCCTTGACGAAGGCCTGCGCCGCCGCCAGCAGCAGGCGCGCATCGTTGAGCAAGGTGCAGAGCTGGAAGCCTTCGGCGTAGCGCCTGGCCGCCGTTTTCGGGCTGTCGGTATGCACGCCGGCGATCAGGCCCTTGGCCCTGGTCTTCTTGCAGATGAGCTGCATCGCCTCGAGCACGCCCTTGTCGGTCGGGTCGAGCGTCGGCGGCTTGCCCATCGTCAGCGACAGGTCGCTCGGGCCGATGTAGGTGCCGCTGAGGCCGGGCACGGACAGGATGGCGTCGAGATTTTCCACCGCCGTCGTCGTCTCGATCATGGCGAACATCAGGCATTCGTCGTTGGCGTGCTGCCAATAATCGGCGCCGGCATACTGCACGGCGCGGTTGGGCCCCATCGAGCGTTGCCCCTTGGGCGCGTACCGGCCATAGCTGACGAAGGCCTCGGCTTCCGCCTTGGTGTTGATCATCGGGCAGATGACGCCCATGGCGCCGGCATCGAGCAGCTTCATGATGATGCCGGGCTCGTTCCACGGCACCCGCACCATCGGCGTCGCGGCCGTCGTCGAGATCGCCTGCAGCATGGTGACGGCAATCTGGAAGTCGACTGGGCCGTGCTGCAGGTCGATGGTGACGCTGTCCCAGCCGGCGTGCGCCATCAGCTCGGCCGAATACGAGTTCGGGATGGCGCACCAGCCGTTGACGACGTTCTGGCCAGCGGCCAGCATTTTCTTGATCGCGTTGGGTCGCATGGGTGTCTCCAATCTTCTCCCTCTCCCCGCGAGCGGGGAGAGGGGCGGGGTGAGGGGAAATCAAGTCTTCATGCGCGGCGCCTTCAGGCCGTTGACGATCATGCTCTCATCCAGCATGCCGTCGAAGTAGTCGCAGACATTCTTGACGCACTGCATGGCCATGCGACGCACGGCCTCCTCGGTGGCGGCCGCCGAGTGCGGCGACAGGATCAGGTTCTTGGCGCGCAGCAGGGGATCGTCGGGCGGCAGCGGCTCGCGCACCTGCACGTCGAAGGCGGCGGCCGCGATCTGGCCGGACTCCAGTGCCTTGATCAGCGCCGCTTCGTCGACGATGCCGCCGCGTGCGCAGTTGATCAGCCGCGCCGTCTTCTTCATGACGGCAAACTCCTTGGCGCCGACGAGGCCGACGGTCGCCTCGTTTTTGGGAATGTGCAGCGTCAGGATGTCGACTTCCGGCAGGCGCGCACGCCAGTCGACGACCGGCTCGCAGCCCAGGCTAAGAATCTCGTCATCCGACTTGGCGATGTCGACGCCGAGGCAGCGCATGCCGAAGGCGTTGGCGATGCGCGCCACCTGCGAGCCGATGCGGCCGAGGCCGATGATCAGCAGCGTCTTGCCCATCAGCTCGAAGGCCATGCGGCTGTTCTTGGCAGGCATGTAATTGTCGTTGCGCACGCCCGCGTCGTAGCTGTTGAACTGCTTGGCCAACATCAGCATGAAGCCGAAGGTGTGCTCGAGCACGGCCTGCACATTGGCGAGGCCGACATCGGTGGCAATGATGCCCTTCTCCGCCAGTGCCGGCAGATCAAGATTGTCCAGGCCGACGCCGTGACGGGCGACGATTTTCAGGTTATGCGCGCGCTCGATCAATTGCCGATCGACGCGGCTGACGCGCACGATGAACGCATTGATGTCGGGCATGATGCGCGACAGGGCTTCCGGATCGAAGCTCGGCGGCACAATCATCTCGAAATCGTCGCGCTTGTCCAACGCCGCGCGCGCATCCGGGTGCAGTTCGGGGAAGATCAGAATTTTCTTTTTCATGTAGCCCTCAATGAATCTCGTCTTGCTTCTTCAGCGCTTCCGTCAATTTCGCCACCGTGAAACCCGGCGCCCGCGCCATGTCGAGGATCACGGCCTCCTTGCGCGCCAGCAGATCGCAGGCGGCTGGAATCTTGTCGGCGATCGCTTCGGGAACGACGACGGCGCCGTGCTGGTCCATGTGGATCAGGTCGCCGGAGCGCACCAGCATGCCGGCGACCCGCACCTCCTTGCCGAAGTCGGCGAGGTGCACGTGGGCGTGCGAGGGTGCGATCGAGCCCGCCAGCACCTGCAATCCCGGCGCCCATTGCGGGATGTCGCGGATGCAGCCGTCGGTGACGACGCCGACCGAGCCGAGCGCCTTGTGGATGCTGCTCTGCACCTCGCCCCAGTAGGCGCCATAGCCGACGTCGGCGCCGTCCAAGTCCTGGATGACGACGATCGAGGGGGCGGGCCCACCGCTGGCCACATATTCATAATAGCCGATGCGCTGGGCGCGCGCGTCCGCGCCGCTTTTTTCCGAGGCGTGCGTCGTGCGGATGGTGGCGGTGCGCGCGTAACCGACCACCGGCGCCATGGCCGGAAACGGGCAGACCAGTGGCTTGACCGTGTAGCCAGTCAGCCGCCGCTCGGGCGCGACGATCTCCAGCGCATTGCAGATGGTCGGTGTGTCGAAAGTGGCGAGCTGTTTCAGGAGATCGGGTTTCAGCATGGGGGTCCTCCAAGTGCAGGCGTGAGTGGTGAGTGGTGAGTGGTGAAGTGCAGGGGTGTCGCCACTGATGCCTTTCACCATTCACGACTCACCACTCACGCTTTGAATCTTCCGCTCATCGACCCCCGCGTCCCTGGCAGCCTTGACGATCGCGGCCCAGGTGTCTTCCGAGATGGGAACGCCCTCGGCGAGGCGTTTCTTGCGCATGCGCACCTCGGGCTCGCCGGGGATCAGCACCTCGCCGCCGGCGGCAATCGGCTTCGAGCTTTTGAAGAACTCAGTATAGCGCGTCACGTCCTTGGGAAAGAAGCCATCGGGATCGAGCCGCTTGGGGTCGATATAGATCGATAGCATGCCGTTGGCGAATTTGCCGCGCTCCAGATCGGTGGCACCCGTTCCCGTCAGCGAGCCGCCCAGCAACTCGACCATGAAGGCAAGGCCCGAGCCCTTGTGTTCGCCAAACGCGCGGATGGCGCCCAAGCCGAGCTTGTAGTCGCGCGGCCCTTTCTGCTCGTAATCGCCGTAGAGCGCGTGTGGGTCGCCGGTCTGACTGCCATCGGGCTGCACCAGGGCGTCATCGGGGAGATATTTGCCGCCCTGGCTCGCCACCAGCACCTTGCCCTCGGCGACGATCGATGTGGCGAAATCGAGCAGCAATGGGTCGTCGCCGGCGCGCGGGATGCCGATCGTATGCGGCGCGGTCGACAGACGGCGCTCGACACCGCCGTAGGGCGCCACCAGCACGCTGCCCGAAGCGTTGACCCAGTGCATCGAGACGAGACCTGCCGCAGCCGCCTGCTCCGCCCACTGGCCGACCCGCCCGATGTGGCCGGCGTTGCGCATGGCGATGCAGGCCAGGCCCAACTCTTTCGCCTTCTTGATGCCGATATCGACGGCCTGCGGCGTCACCCACGGTCCAAAGCCGTACTCGGCATCGAGCACCGCCAGCACCGGCGTCTCACTGATGACCCTGACCGTGCGGCCGGCAACGACGGTACCGTCCTTCTGCTGCTGCACATAGCGCGGCACACGCACGACGCCGTGGCTGTCGTGGCCGGTCAGATTGGCGCCGACCAGCGATGTGGCGATCTGCCGCGCCTCGGCCGGCGCGCAGCCGGCTGCCGTGAAGATGTCGGCGATGAAGCCACCGAGGCGGTCCGCGGCGATGGTGATCATGGAAGGTCCCCGAAATCCGTGCTGAGCCATTCCTAAAGGACAGCCACGCTCCTGTCACGGCAACAGCAAGGCGTCAGCATGCGCCGCGCCCCGCGCCAGAAAGCGCTACCCTCGGATCGCGACGGACGATAAAATGCGGCTATGCCAACGATCGATGAAAAACTCGAAGCCCTGTTCGCCAAGGTTCGGGCGCTGCCCGAGCCGCGCCAACAGCTGATCGTCGAGACGCTGACCGAGCTGACCGACCCCACGCCTTACCGGCTTTCAGGGGACGAGCTGGCGGTGCTCGAGCCGGAGCTCGAAGGTGCGCGCCGCGGCGAGTTCGCATCCCAGGCAGAAGTGGATGCGATCTTGAACAAGCCGTGGACGAAATCATAGGGCTCGTGATGGGAGTTGCGACGCGTGAAGGTCGAGCTGCGTCCGCGAGCAGTCACCGATCTCGAGGAGATCAGGGACTTCCTTCTGGAGAATGCCAGCGAGCAAGCTGCCAACCGCGTGCGTCAGCACCTGCAGCAAAGAATACGCTCACTCGGCAAGCGACCGGTTCGACCAACGGCGACCAGTCATCCCAGCATACGTATTCTCAGTCCCACCAAGTATCCCTATCGCATCTACTACACGGTCATCGACCGGACGGTCGTCGTCCTGCATGTCCGCCACACATCGCGACAACTGCCCGACCTCGACGAGCTGTAGATCAGTCGGACCACGCGTTTCGCGGAGCGCTCAAAACAGCTTCAGCCCCGGCGGCAGCGGCAGGCCGCCGGTCACCTCCTGCATCCTCGACTGCATGTTGGCTTCGACCTTGGCCTTGGCGTCCTGGAACGCGGCCACGATCAGGTCCTCGACGATCTCGGTCTCGTCGGGCTTCATCAGTGACGCATCGATCTTGACGCCGCGCGCCTCGCCCTTGCCGTTGAGCGTCACCTTGACCAGGCCCGCGCCCGACTGGCCGGTCACCTCCATCGCCGCCAGCTCCTCCTGCATCGTCTGCATGCGCGCCTGCAGCTGCTGCACCTGCTGCATCATGCCCATGACGTCTTTCATTGTGTCGCTCCTCTTGGAAAAGCGTGAATGGTGAGTGGTGAGTCGTGAGTGGTAGGCCCGTTATGGCGCGGTCTGCTCGATCCACCACTCACCATTCACGACTCACCACTCACGCCTTCACCCCATCTCTGCATCATCATCTCGCGTCGTCGTCAGCAGCGGCCGCACGGCCATTTTCGCACCGGGAAAAGCATCCAGCACGGCCTTCACCGCCGGATGTTGTTTCAACGCCTCGATCTCGGCTGCGGCACGGTCGCGCCGAACCTGGCCAAGTGGCAGGCCACCTTGGGTCTTGCTGAGCACGATCATCCATCTCTTGCCGGTCCACTTGCCGAGCTTCTCGCGTAGCTCGTTGGCAACCTCGGGCGGTGCACCCGGCAGCAGAAACAGGTCGATCGAACCAGCGGTCGCATCGAACTTCACGAGGCTGACGTGCTCCTCCAGATGCACCTTGAGGCGCGCGTCGCGCTTGGCGCCGGCGAGATCGATGACCTCATCAAAGGTGCGTGGATCAGGCAGCCGCTGCGGCGTTACCTGCTCCTCGCCGGGGGCGTCCATGGGATCGCCGAGCGCGTCGTCGTCGAAATCGCTGACCTCGCCAGGGGCGGGTCCATCATCCGCTTCGGCGGGCGGCGGGTCGGCAGTGCGTGCAGCTGGCGCTTGCTGGACGATCGCAGCCGTGGCGCTGCCACCGTCGCTGGGCACCGGGGCTGCGCCCTGGGCTGCACCGCGCGCCACCGGCCGGCCGCCCAGCATCTTGATGATTTCCTCGGGAGGAGGCACATCAGCGACGTGGGCGATGCGGATCAGCACCATCGCGGCGCTGGCCCGCTGATCCGGCGCCCGGCTCGTCTCCTCCAGGCCCTTGAGCAGCATCTGCCAGCCGCGCGACAGCAGCGGCACCGACAGTCGTTCCGCCAGCGCGCCGGCCCGCCGCCGCTCCTCGGCCGACAGGGCGTCGCCGGCTCCGGCTGCACCGGCCACCTTGGCGCGCGTGACGGTGTGCAGCGCCTCGGCGAGATCCTCCAGCACTTGCGCGGGATCGGCACCGTCCTTGTGCAAGCCGTCATAGGCCGCCAGCGACCGTGCCGCCTCGCCCGCGAGCAGCAACTCGAGCAGATCGAAAATGCGACCGCGGTCAGCCAGGCCCAGCATGGCGCGCACGCCTTCCAGCGTCACGGCGCCCGAGCCCTCGTTACTGGAGCAGGAGGCGATCGCTTGATCGAGGATCGACAGCCCGTCGCGCACGCTGCCCTCGGAGGCCCGCGCGATCAGCGCCAGAGCATCATCGTCGGCGGTGGCGCCTTCCGCCGTGGCAATGCGCTTGAAATGCTGAACCAGCATCGGCACATCGACGCGCCGCAAGTCGAAGCGCTGGCAGCGCGACAGCACCGTCACCGGCACCTTGCGCACTTCCGTGGTGGCGAAGATGAACTTGACGTGCTCCGGCGGCTCCTCGAGCGTCTTCAGCAGGGCGTTGAAGGCGCCCTTCGACAGCATGTGCACCTCGTCGATGATATAAACCTTGGTGCGCGCCGAGATCGGCCGGTAGCGGGCGCTCTCGATCAGCTCGCGGATGTTGTCGACGCCGGTGTTGGACGCCGCGTCGATCTCGACCACATCAGGATGGCGGCTGTCCAGGATCTGGCGGCAGTGCCGGCCGAATGCGTCTGGGTCCTTGGGCAGGTCGACGGTCGGCTTGTCGGGGCCGCCGTCGCGGGCAAAGTTGAGGGCGCGGGCCAGGATGCGCGCGGTGGTCGTCTTGCCGACGCCGCGCACGCCGGTCAGCATGTAGGCCTGGGCGATGCGGTCGGTGGCGAACGCGTTGGTGAGCGTCGTCACCATCGCTTCCTGGCCGATCAGATCGTCGAAGGTGTGCGGGCGATACTTGCGGGCGAGCACGACATAGGGCTTGGGCGCGGCGGGCGGCGCGGCATCGCCGAACAGCGATGGGCCGTCATCGGCAGGCGCCGACGTGGCCGGCTCGACCTCGGTGGGCTTGTCACCCTCGCCGTCCTTGGTGGATTTCTTACGTGCCATTCTGCGCTGCCACTGGCCGGGAACGAACGGCCCGAAGGGCCAAGGCCGCAAGTGCGGCCCGGCGCAAGCGCCGCCCCCGCGGAGGGCGCCGGGCGCCCTGGCGCCCGAGCAGCGCCCGTGAGCGCCATCATGAGAGGTTGACGAACGACCCGTGCCGGTCTCGTTAGGGCTGCTACCTTCCGGTCCTGACCCGATTGGCGAGGAGTACGTCCGCCGCCAACCTCCCGGGCGGGAATATGACGACTCCGACACCGCGTGACAAGGGCAGAAGGCGACAACCCGGTGGGGTCAGACCCATGGGTCTGACCCCTTCCAGGCACGTCAGATCAGCTCGTCCCCCCACTTTTCCCGCCGCTCGAATAATGCTTGGTTGCGTGCAACGCCCACAACAACATCAACGATCGGAGGAACCCCATGGTCGATTTTGCCCTGACACCCCGCCAGAAGCAGCTGCGCGAGATGGCGATGGACTTTGCCATCAAGCGCGTGATCCCGGTCGCGGAACGCAACGATCGCGTGCCCGAGCCCGACAACGCCTTCGACTGGGATCTGGTGCGCGAGGCCTCGCGGCTGGGCCTCAGGACGCTGTCGGTGCCGAAAGAGTTCGGCGGCGAGGGCGCCGACGTGCTGACGCTGGCCATGGTCGGCGAGTGCATCGCCTACGGTGATCTCGGCGTCGCCGTCGGCTTCGACCAGAGCTGGAAGATCATGACCACCATCTGCAATCTGACCACGGAGGCGCAGCGCAAGCGCTGGCTGCCCAGGGTGATGGATGATCCGACTTGCCTCTTGGCCGTCTGCGCCACCGAGCCGACCTCGGGCAGCGACACCATCCTGCCCTACACCGGCACCGAGGGCGGCATCCAGATGACCGCCGTCAAGAAGGGCTCCAAGTGGGTGCTGAACGGCACCAAGCGCTACATCTCCAACGGCGGGCTGGCCAAGGTCATCTACGTGCTGGCGCGCACGGACTTGAACAAGTCGCCGACTGACAGCCTGATGGGCTTTCTGCTCACCTCCGACACGCCCGGCTATGCGTGCACGGAGGTGTGGGACAAGCTCGGCCAGCGCTGCATCCAGAACGGCACGCTGGAGTTCCGCAACGTCGAGATCCCCGACGAGGACGTGATCGGCACGCCCGGCAAGGCGCTGGCCGAGATGGGCGCGCTGCTGACGCGCTTCGGCTCCAACATCCAGGCCGGCGCCACCGTGCTCGGCGTGGCGCAACGCGCCTACGACCTGACGCTGCAATATGCCCGCCAGCGCCGCCAGGGCGGCAAGACCGTGTTCGAGCACGACCTGCAGGCACACCGCATCGCCCGCATGTCGATGCAGCTCGACGCCGCCCGCAACTACCTCTGGTATGCCGGCTGGACAGCGCAGAGCGGCAACCCGGACGCGCGCGCCGCCTCGATGTGCAAGGTGTTTGCCTCCGAGGCGTCAGTGAATGTGGTGACGCAGGCCTTCGAGTTATGGGCCGCCACCGGCTACATGAGGAAGAACCCGATCGAGAAACTGCTGCGCGATGCCGTCAGTTTCATCCACTCCGACGGCACCAACGACGTGCTGACCTTGAAAGCCGCCATGCGCATCGGCAGCATCGAGCCGGGCGATGCGCGCTATTCCAAGCGGGTGGAGGAAGCAGCGGCTGGGCGCTAACCTGCAACGGCCCGCACCACATCAACCCGCACGCTCACATCGCGCCGCGGTCCGGCAGCTCGATGCGGAATGTGGCACCGGCATCGGTGTCGGCCAGCTGGATGGAACCGCCGTGTGCGCCGATCAGCTCGAAGACAATGGCCAGGCCAAGGCCAGTGCCGCCCTGGCGGGCCGAGCCCTGGAACGCCTGGAACATATGCTCGCGGGCCTTCGCTGGAACACCCGGTCCGTCGTCGCTGACCTCGATCAGCACACTGCGGCCCTGGCGCTTGCCGGCGATACGGATGGCGCCGGTCAGACCGCGATCGCGATGCTGCGCTTCCAGCGCCTGGGCAGCGTTACGCGCAAGATTGGTGAGAATGCGGAACATGTGATCACGGTCGGCATCGACACGCAGTATCTCGGGCATGTCGATGATCCAATCGAGTAGCCCATCGCGCGGCAGCCCGAGCCCTTCGCCGACCTCATCGGCAAGGGGCCGGAGCAGAAACAGCTCACGCCGGGGTGCAGCTTCCTCGGCGCGGCCAAAGCGCAGTGTGTCGTTGCAGAAATTGATGGCGCGGTCGAGCGAGGCGATGAGCTTGGGCGCGAAACGCTGCACCGTCGGATCGGTGATGGCGGTCAGGCGATCGGAGATGAGCTGGGCATTGGCCAGCATGTTGCGCAGGTCGTGGTTGATCTTGCTCACCGCCAGTCCGAGCTGGGCCAGCCGGTTCTTCTGCAGCAGAGCATGCACCAGCTCGCGCTGCATGTGCGCCAGTTCGCGCTCGGCGGTACCGATCTCGTCCTCGCGCGAAGATGGCGTGATGATGCGGCTGGTGTCCTCGGGATTCTTGGAGAACTGCAGCATGTTGTGCGACAGACGCATCATCGGCTGCACCAGCACCCGGTTGAGCGCGAAATAGACCATCGCGGCCGTGATCATCGAGATGATCACGGATAAACCCATCACGTTGAGCCCGTAACGCACCATGGCGGCGTGTAGCGGAGCTTCCGGCAGCACCACCTCGATGGTGTCGCCGTTGGCGATCTGACCAGTGACGCGCAGTGTCCGGCCATCCGTGCGCACGAAAACGGCAAGTGCTTCGCCGATCAACCCGAAACGGTGGCCAATGTCACGCAGAACGCTGCCAGTCTGCATCATATCCAGCTCGTAGTGGGCGTCGATCACGACTTCGCCGCTGGCCGGCAGCACCATGCGGCGCTCGTTGGCGCGCTTGATGGCCACGGCCCTGACTTGCGCCGTGCGCAGCAGATCCATGCGCAGGCCCTCCGGGACTACGCCGCCTGGCACGCCTTCGGCGGCGAGCGAGGCGAGGTGGGCCGCGGTCAGCCGATCGGTGAGCCAACTGACGCGATAATTGGCGATGGAGGGGACGAAGATCAGAATCTCGGCCAGCATGACGAACAGGCCGGTCAGCAGCAGCAGCTTGGCCGACAGACCAAGCTTGGCGGAACGCACCTGCTTCATCCAGGCAAGCGCTGCGCCGGGCAGTCCACCTGCGGCCGCCCTTGTCGCCAGACCCGCCAGTTCATTGCTATCGCGGGGCACGCCGTCCTCGTCCCTTGGCTGCGGGTTGCGTAAGCTTCCCACACTATCCCAATTTAGCCAGCCATCCTATCGCCTTGCGCACCAGCGGATTGGCCGCGGCAGTGGCATAATAGCGGTAGGCGGCACGTTTGTTGATCTCCGACAGCGTCGGATAGGGCGAGACCCATTCCGTCATGGCCTTGATCTTCAGCCCCTGCGAAATCGCCAGCGACCACATCTGGATCAACTCGCCGGCGTGCTCGCCGACGATACCGGCGCCGAGGATGCGGCCCTTTTTGTCAGTCACGACCTTGACGTGGCCTTCGGTGGCGCGCTCGGCCTGGGCCCGGTCGTTCTCATGATAGGGCCAGCGCAGCACGTTCACCTTGTGGCCGGCCTTGACCGCCTGCTCCTCGGTCAGGCCGACATTGGCGATTTCCGGCTCGGTATAGGTGACCCAGGGGATGATGTCGGTGCGCGCCTTGGCCGGCAGACGGAACAGGACGCGGCGGATGACGATGCCGGCGTGATAGCTGGCGACGTGGGTGAACTGCAGGCTGCCCGCCACGTCGCCGATGGCGAACACCTTGGGGTTCGAGGTGACGAGACCGGCATCGACGGTGATGCCGGTCCGCTCAAAGGCAATGCCCGCCGCCTCCAGGCCGAGGTCGGCGATGTTGGGGCGGCGTCCGACCGCCAGCAGGATATGGGTGCCGATGACGACTTCCTTGGCGCCATTGGCGTCGACATGCACGCTGACGGCGCCCGCCGCGCCTTCCACTTTCTCCACCTTGGTGGCTTCGCGGATGACGAGGCCCTCGGCGCGCAGCTGCTTCAGGGCGACCGCGGTCAGCTCGGGATCGTCCTTGCCGAGCGCTGTCAGGGCCTCGATCACCGTCACCTTGCTGCCGAGCCGCAGATGCGCCTGCGCCAGCTCCATGCCGATCGGGCCCCCACCGACGACGATCAGGTGCTCGAGCTTCGTGTCGTTGTCGAAGATGGTCTCGTTGGTGAAGAACGGCACATCCTTCAGGCCAGGGATCGGCGGCACAGCGGGCGCGGAGCCGGTTGCAATGACGAAGCGGCGCGCCTTGATGCTGTGCGGGCCGGCCACCACCGTGTCGCGGTCGACGAAACGACCGGCCGCCTCGATCACCTGCACGCCAAGGCCGGTGAAGCGCTCGACCGAGTCGTTGGGCGCGATGGCGGCGATCACCCCCTGGACATGGTCGCGCACGGCGCGAGGGTCGACCATCGGCGCGACGGGCGTGATACCGAACGGTTGCGACGTGCGCATGTATTGGGCGCGCTTGCCCGCCGCGATCAGCGCCTTGGAGGGCACGCAGCCGTAATTGAGGCAGTCGCCGCCCATCTTGTGCTTCTCGATCAGCACCACCTTCTGGCCGAAGGCCGCGGCGGCCGCGGCCAGCGACAGCCCACCGGAGCCCGCGCCGATGATGCAGAAGTCGGCCATGATCGGGTCGGCTGCGACCTGCGACATGTGCTCGGGTTCCGAACGTCTTTGGCCGCCGCCGTTCGGGCCCGGGGACCCATTGGCGGCATCTTTTGCAACCAGACTTGCGTGGGGGTGGTCAGGCGTTGGCATGGCGCTGGTTCCACTTCTTGATGGCGACGGGGATCAGGGCGACGACGCCAAGCAGGGCGAAGGCGATCAGCAGCTCCTTGGTGACCAGGGCACTGGTGTCGATGCTGTAGGGGCAGGCGGATTCCGCATGGGCCGGCGCCTTGGCGAGGCAGGCCTTGTAAACCGCGTTCTGGGCTTCGACGACGCTGCCGAGGCCGGCGCCGGCGAAGGAGAAGGCTGTGGTGCCAGGAATGATGCCGAGCGCGGTGCCGAGCACGTAGGTTCTGAGCGGCACGCCGAGCACGGCGGCGGCCAGATTGACGATGACGAACGGGAAGGCCGGCACGAGGCGCAGGAACAGCAGGTAGCTCAACGCATTGTCCTTGAAGCCGTCGCGCAGCTTTTCGAGCCAGGGACCCGCCTTGGCCGCCAGCGTCTCGCCGATCGACGAACGCGCGATGAGGAAGATCAGTGTCGCGCCGATCGTCGCCCCCACCACGGTGGCCGGCGCGCCAAACTGCCAGCCGAACAGCAGGCCGCCGGAGATGGTCATGATGCTGGCGCCGGGCAGCGACAGCGCCACCACCGCGATATAGACCAGCACGAACAGCGCCAGCGCGGCCAGAAGGTTTTGGCCGATAAACCCGCGCAAGGCATCGTAATTCATGCCGATGGTCTTGAACGACAGGACCTTGTGCCAGCCCATGCCGAAGGCCAGCAGCATCAAAGCTGCTAGCGCAATCAGCGGCAGCCACCGCCGCAGGTTCGATCTGGGCGCCGCCTTGCCCAATCCGGCTGTCATCTCCGGCATCACACGGCCTCCCATGTGCATCCCACTCATGCGCCACTCTTGGCGTCGATCAGCTTCCAATCATAGTCGTAATCGGCGATCGCGGTGATACCTTCGAGCTTCTGTTTCAATGCCGGCTCGGCATACGTGCGGGCATGGTCCAAAACGCCGGCGACACTGCCGCCGAAGTCGGCCACGAACCAGGTGTAGATGCTCGAGGCCATGACCACCTTGCCGCCTTCGACCTTGAAGGCGCGCGGATGGTTGATGAAAGCCTTGGCGGCGGCCTCGAGCTGGGCTTCTAGCTTGGCGCCGGTGAAGGCTTCGGGCAGCAGGTTGGGGCAGCCGAGCGAGGCACAGTTGACCGAGTAGTGCACGCGCGGGTCCTTGAACACCGGGCGCATGGCGTTGTTCTCGATGTCGTCGAGGCTCATCGCCAGGCCGTTCACCTTGACGACCTTGGCCTGCCAGGGCCCGCCGGTGACCAACGTCTTTAGGCCGCCGCCGAGGCTGATATCCTTGATCGATTTAACCGGGAACTTATCGAGCACGACATCGATGGTCTTGGCGTTGTAGAGGTTGGCCCAGAACGCGAACTGCTCCGGGCGGTCGAGGGTCGTGAAGTCGATCGCTTCAAGCGCCATGACATATTTCTTCAAGTCGGCATGGCTCTGCGCCTTGAAGCGGGCGAAGTCGACGCGATTGACGCCATCGGCGGCCGGCTTGACGTAGGCCTTGAGCAGGCGGTCCCAGGTGCTGTGATCGACGGTCTTGGTCGAGCCAGCGGTGTGTTTGGTGAAGTCCTGAGCGAGCGCCGGTTTGGCTGCCGCTGCAATGACAACACCGGACAGCAGCGCCAAGGCCAGGGCCGTGGCCCGGCCTTGGACGCACCGGCGTGCATTGGTGGACCTGTCTGGCATCATGCGATGGGCTATCAGTTGCATCTCAATCTCCTCATGCATCAGTGGCGGGGCACGGGGTCCCCCGTTCGACGCGGTGACGGTGATCGAAATGGCCGCTCTTGGAAATGGGGTCTCAAGCAGTCGTGACCGACCGCGCCAGATCGTGATCGGCCGTGATCAGATGGCGGGCGGCTCCGTTCTTGCTAACGACTTTGCAGTCGACGGCGTACGAGGCAGCTTATACCTTCCCAAACATAAACAGATGTCGTGAAGACCCTCTTGTCGAGCAGCGCCAAACCTCGCCTGAGTGACCTGTCGGGGACCGATATGGCCTGCCGGTTCGGCACAGCGGCGGACTAACCGCGAATTTTGTAGGTTGGTTAGCGTGGCCACCGACGTCGCGGCAAGCGAGCAAAAATCGGGCCGCGCTACGCCATCGACTTTGACGAATGGGTCTTATTGGCCCGTTGGCGTAGTGCCAGAACGTCAGCCATCACGATGACCATCCAAGGCGCTTTGGACATAACCTGGCGTCGCCTTTCCGTTCATCCGCCAGCAGCGGATTGGGGTGGAAAGTCCGGGCGGGAAGCGCAATCATGATGGCGAACCATCAGCCTCGGACCGAGACCCAATCCAAGCAGCGCTGCAATTGCGGTCTGCCAGGGTAGCAGCAGGATTATCCCGTGGTCGTAGTTGTTGGTGAATGGCAGGAGTAGGCCTAAAGCCGCGCCGGTTGCAATGAGACCAACCATGACCGAGGTCCGCCGCAGCGCGTGGATGAAAGCGGCTGCACCAGCCCACGTCGAGAGTGCGCCAACGGCGCCTGCAGCAAATCCGCTGATATAGATCGTCAGCGCCGCTGGTAACCATCCCTTGAGCCAGCGCTCCTCGAGTTGCAGCGCGAGATTGACGGCCAATTCCCAGCCGACCCAAGTCGCCACGAGGGCCATCGCGGCAGCTATCCAGGAGTGGTTTCCCCACCGCCAGACACCGAATCCGACCACGAGGCCGAACCAAACGCCGGTGGCCACCATGTAGAGGCCAAGGTCAGGGGCAACTCCGTAGCCGAGATCTTGGAAAAAAGTTCCAAGCGTCGCGGAAACGGCGGCAAGTCCCGCAAGGATGACGGCAGGATGTTGCAAATCGAATTTCACGCTCTGCCTCCGAACATTGCTCTGCAAGCCATTGCGTGAAAATGAACCGCAACGATGGCCGCACGAAGGTGGCAGGATGCCATTTGTGGCAGAATGACACGACGTTACCTGATCGATCATTCTACCGTCTGCCCGTGCTGGCCCGCCTCGTCACGTTCCGATTTTGTTCAAATGCCGCCCCGATGCAGGGTGCAGCGGCCGCCCGCCAATCCCGCTGGCAACGCCCGGTCTTTCCCCGGCACTGGCCATCCGCTGGTCAACGCCGGATTCGCGGCTTAGATAGAGACCCACTTGACTGCGCCGGCAGAGGCGCGGCTGCCGACTTATGCGAGGACTTGCGCTTGGACCTGCACAATACGTTCGAGGTGCCGCTGCCGCCGGATCAGGCCTGGCGCGTGCTGCTCGACATTGCGCGCATTGCCCCGTGCATGCCTGGCGCCGAGTTGACCGAGGTGGTCGATGCGACGACCTATAAGGGCAAGGTGTCGGTCAAGCTCGGGCCGGTGGCGTTGGCCTTCGCCGGCGCGGCGCGCTTCGAGGAGACCGATGCCTCCTCCCACCGAGCCAAGGTGTCGGCGCAAGGCACGGACGCCAAGGGCCGCGGCGGCGCCAGCGCCAATGTCACATTCCGTCTCGAACCGGCGGGGGCAGGCTGCAAGGTCCTTGTCGACACCACGCTCAATCTGTCGGGCTCAATTGCGCAATATGGGCGCGGCACCGGCATGATCCAGTCCGTGGCAACTCAGCTGATCGGCCAGTTCGCCAAAAACCTGGAGGCCGAGCTCAACCGGGGCCAGGCTGCCGGCATGTCGGTGGCCGCCACGGGAGATCCGCCAGCACCGACAACCCGCGCGACCGTGGCGCCCATCTCGGGCTTCCCACTCGTTTGGGCGGCTCTACTCGATGTCCTGCGCGGCCTGTTCGGGCGCCGCACGGGATCCTAAGCAGACTTTCGTTGGAAGGCCAACGAATCGTCTGCTTAGGACTTTGCTTTAGCAGAGTTTTATCGCAAAACCGCGAGGTACACTTTTGCGAACTCTGCTTAGACACGGGCACGATGGGGAGCACGAACACGTGGCAGGCAAGATCGTCGGGCCGGAAATCGAGCGGATGGTGCAGCTGCTGTCGCGTCTGCCAGGACTTGGCCCCCGCTCGGCGCGCAAGGCGGCATTGGCGCTGTTGAAGCGGCGGCATGATCTTCTGGAACCCCTCGCCGCGGCGCTGACGGAAGCGGCTGCCAAGCTGCGAATATGCCCCGAATGCGGCAACGTCGACACCATCGAGCCCTGCAGCATCTGCCAAGATCTGCGGCGCGACGGGCGTCTGCTCGTCGTTGTCGAAGACGTCGGCGACCTGTGGGCGCTGGAGCGGGCCGGCGTGATCCAAGGCCGCTACCACGTGCTGGGCGGGCATCTTTCACCGCTCGACGGCATCGGCCCGGATCGGCTCAATATCCCCAAGCTGATCGAGCGTGCCTCGACCGGTGGCGTGGAGGAGGTTCTGCTCGCCCTCAATGTTACGGTCGAGGGCCAGTCGACCGCACATTACTTGACTGAGCAACTCGGCCCGGCCGGCATCACGGTGTCGCGGCTGGCGCAGGGCGTGCCCATCGGTGGCGAACTCGATTATCTCGACGATGGCACGCTGGCGGCCGCGGTCCGCTTGCGGTTGAAGGTTTGACGACCCCGCCCGCTGCGGCGGTTTGCCGTTTAACGGCATCCGCGCGGTCGCCTTGCTGTCACGGTTGGATGGCTTATAGTCGCTGGAATCGAGCCTGGGGCAGACCCCAAACTGCGCGCGAGGGCAAGAGGTCGCCTTGAGCATCGAAAGCCAGTTGGCGCACACCATCAAGCGCTTGCGCCCGTGGCTCATTGGCCTGCCGCGCATCGGCAAGCGCATCCTGCTAATCGCCAATGATGCAGCGCTGATCAGCCTTGCCCTGTGGCTGACTTTGTCGCTGCGTTACAATCAAGTCTTCCTGCCGCCAAGCTGGGATTATGCGCTGCTGCTGGCGGCTGCACCGCTGCTCAGCATCGCCGCCTTCGCCTATGCCGGCATCTACCGCATCGTTACCCGCTACATTGGCCACCGCGGCACCTATCGAATCATCGGCTGCATGGCGGTTTCGGTGCTGTTGTGGGCGCTGCTGATTCTGCTGTCGGGCCTGCAGGGGGTGCCGCGCACCGTCGTGCTGTTCTACGGTGGCCTGGCCAGCGGCTTCATCTTGGCGAGCCGGCATGCCGCGGCCTGGGCGCTGCGAACCGCCGGTATTCGCATTCCCGATCTGCCCCTCGCCGAGCAAAAAACCGTGCTGATCTATGGTGCGGGTCCGGCCGGCGTGCAGCTGCTCGAAGCGCTGCGCAGGACGGGCCAGGCGCGCGTCGCCGGCTTTCTCGACGACACGCCGAGCCTGAAGGGCCAATATATCGGTGGCCAGAAAGTCTATACGTCCGACAAGCTCGGCAGGCTGATCGAGCGCGAGGGTGTCCGCGAGGTGCTGTTGGCCCTGCCGGACGCGCAGCGCCGCGACCGGCGGGCCGCGCTGAAGAGCCTCGAGGGCTACTCCGTGCGGATCAAGACGCTGCCGGCGATCGAGGATATTGCGAGCGGCCGCGTCTCCGTCAGCGATCTGCGGCCGGTCGACGTCGGCGACCTGCTCGGCCGCGACCAGGTGCCGCCGAACATGGATCTGCTAGCGCGCTCCATCCGCGGCAAATCGGTGATGATCACTGGCGCCGGCGGCTCCATCGGCGCCGAACTCGTGCGCCAGATCGTCAGGCAGGGCCCGACCACGCTGGTGCTGTTCGAGCTGTCGGAAGTGGCGCTGTACGAGATCGAGATGGAGGTTCGCGCGCTCGTGACGGACGCGCCGCAAGACCAACCGTTGCCTGAAATCGTCGCCGTCCTGGGCTCGGTGCTCGACGCGGCGGCGGTGCACAATGCGATTTCGCGGCACGCGGTGGCAACGATTTATCATGCGGCAGCCTACAAGCACGTGCCGATCGTCGAACTCAATCCAGTCGCGGGCCTGGCCAACAACACCTTCGGCACCGCCGTCATCGCCAGCGCGGCGCAAGACCTCGGCGTCGAGCGCTTCGTGCTGGTATCGACCGACAAGGCCGTGCGGCCGACCAACGTCATGGGCGCCAGCAAACGCCTGGCCGAACTGGTGCTGCAGGCCAAGGCCAAGGACAGTACCGGCACAGTTTTCACCATGGTGCGGTTCGGCAATGTGCTCGACAGTTCCGGCTCGGTCGTGCGGCTGTTCCGCAAGCAGATCGAGCAGGGTGGGCCGGTTACGGTCACGCACCCCGATGTGATCCGCTACTTCATGTCGATTCCGGAGGCCGCCGAACTCGTCATTCAGGCGGGCACCATGGCGACCGGCGGTGAGGTGTTCGTGCTCGACATGGGCGAGCAGGTCAAGATCGACGAGCTGGCCCGCTCGATGATCCGCCTGATGGGCCTCGACGTCCGCGATGCCGACAATCCCGATGGCGACATCGCCATCGCCTACATCGGCCTGCGTCCGGGCGAGAAGCTGTACGAGGAGCTTCTGCTCGGCGAAAACGCGACCGGAACAGAGCATCCCCGCATCCTGCGGATCGACGAGCCGGCCCTGTCAGCCGCGGAGCTGGCAAAGGAGCTGCAGGTGCTGCGCGCGGCCATGGACCGCAATGAGGTGGATGCCGTCAATGCCGTGCTGATGCGGACCGTGGAGGGGTACCGGCCGGATTCACAGCACGCCGCGGCGGGTGTGCAGGGTGCGCCCTGGCCCACCTCCCGCCTGCTGCATTGAGTGGACAGCCCGTGCTGATGGCCCTCACTCCACTGGCACTGAGCGGCCTGATCGTCGCCGGCACGGCGCTGCTGACGCTGGTTCTCAACCGGTTGCTGCGCCCGCTGCTGCTGCGATACGCCATGGCACGGCCCAACACCCGCTCCAGCCACGCCGTGCCGACCCCGCAGGGCGGCGGCATTGCCGTGATCGGCATATCGCTGATCATGTTCAGCGCCCTCACCGCGGGCGCCACCATGTCCGGCATCGACGGGCCGCGGCTGGCCTTGCTCGCTGGCGCGGCGGTCATCCTTGCGGTTGTCGGCGCCGTCGATGATATCCGGCCGCTGCCGGTCATCCTTCGGCTCGTCATCCAGTTCATGGCGGCGACGAGCATTTTTCTTGCGCTGCCGCCGGGATCGGCGCCGCTGGCGACACTGGCCATTCCTGCCGCCGTCGAGCCCATCATCCTGATTGTCGGCCTGGTCTGGTTCATCAACCTGACGAATTTCATGGACGGCATCGATTGGATGACGATTGTCGAGGTCGTGCCGATCACGGCTGCCATCGCACTGTTCGCGCATATCGGCGCGGTACCCATGGCCGCCGGATTGCTGGCCCTGATCCTGACTGGCGCCCTGCTCGGGTTTGCGCCGGCCAACCGGCACGTCGCCCGCCTGTTCCTCGGCGATGTCGGCAGCCTGCCGCTCGGCGGGCTGGTCGGCTGGCTGCTGATCGTGCTCGCCAGTGCCGGGCATTTGGCCGCCGCGCTCATTCTGCCGCTGTATTACATCGCTGATTCAGGCATCACGCTGTGGCAGCGCTGGCGGCGAGGGGAGAAGATCTGGCAGGCGCACCGCGCGCACTTCTACCAGCGCGCGCTGGCCAAGGGGTATTCCGTCCCGGATGTGACCGCCGAGGTTCTGCGGCTCAACCTGGCGCTGGCGGCACTGGCGCTGGCTTGCGTCGTGATCAAAGTCTTCATCGTCAGTATGCTCATGGTCGCCACCGCCGTCGGTCTGACCGGGCTGGTGCTGCGCCGGCTGGAGCGGGGGAAGGTATGAACGGCTGCGTGCTCGTCACTGGCGCCTCGGGCTTCATCGGGCGTGCGCTGGCACCGCGATTGGTGCGGGCAGGCTACGCGGTGCGCGCCGCGGCCCGCCGTCCCCAGGACCTGGCAGCGAGCCCGGGCTTGACACCCGTGCTGCTGCCCGACTTGGCAGCCCACGACATCGCCTGGGAGCCCCTGCTGGCCGGCGTAACGCACATCGTGCATTTGGCCGGCCTCGCGCACGCGACGGCCCGATTGCCGGAAGCGGCATACATGGCCGTCAATGCGCATGCGACCGAATCCCTGGCGGCAGCGGCGCGACGCCTGGGCATCGCCCGCCTGCTGCTGGTCTCCTCGGTACGCGCCCAGATCGGGACCGTCTCTGATCGGATCATCACGGAAAGCGATGTCCCAGTGCCCACTGATGCCTATGGCCGCTCGAAGCTCGCCGCCGAACGGATGATGCAGGTGGCGCTGGCCGGAGGTGGCACCGAAGGTGTCGTGCTGCGACCGGTGCTGGTGTATGGGCCAGGCGTCAAGGGCAACATGGGAGCACTGTTTCGCCTGGCGCGGCTCGAGGTGCCGCTGCCGTTTGGCGCGCTGGACAATCGGCGGTCGATCCTCAGCCTCGGCAATCTGGCGTCCGCGGTGACGCATGCCTTGAGCGCGCCGCGCACCGCGGGTGGGACATACCTCGTCGCCGACACCGAGCCAGTCAGCGTGGCGGAGATGATTGCCCAGCTTCGGGCTGGGCTCGGGCGCGGACCTGGACTGGTTTCGGTGCCACTGGGACCACTGGCGCTGGCGCTGCGCCTTGCCGGGCGTGGTGAGACCTGGGCGCGGCTCGCCGGCAGTCTCGTGGCTGATACGAGCGCACTGCGATCGACCGGCTGGCAACCGGAGGAAACAACACCGGCGGCACTGGCGGCTGCGATCGAAGCCGCTCGTGGTCCTTGACGCCCTATCGCCCCTCTCGCCACCACGCCAGGGCGAGCAGCATCAGCAGCGCCGACAGCGCCAGCAAGCCGGTGAACATCGGCGTCAGCTTGACCCCGCGCGTGACGTAGGCCTCGCGGTCCTTGAGGCCGAGCCAGCCCGAGCCGGCCAGCACGCGGGCGCTGGCGAGCAGCGAGATGCGCGGCACATCGACGGATGCCGGATCGGCGTTCGACAGCAGCCCACCGCTCTTGGTCCAGAAGATGCCGCCGCCGGTCGACTCGATCAAGGTCTTGAGCTTGTCTTCCGAGGCCGTCACTTCGCTCATCTCGCGCTGGTCCTCGGTGCCCGCGTGGGCAACGGCGGTCAAGACGCCATTGGGCGAAAGGGTCTGCATTTTGTAAAGCCCGGCCTCTTTGACATCGAGCGTGGTGCGCCACACACCGGCGCCGGCCTTCTCCAGCGTCGCATCGGACTTGTCGCCACCCGGCGCCTGGATCGAGACCTGCGGCACGCGGTCCTCCATCGACCGGCGCTCGATCGTAAGTTTCAATCCGCGAGCCGACGTGATCAGGCGCTCCTCTTCGAGGTCGGGTTCCTTCATCAGCCAATGCGACAGGCGCCGCAACAAGTCGGTATAAGGTCCGCCGCCTTCAAAGCCGCGCGCCCAAAGCCAGGCATGGTCCGACGTGAGCAGCGCGACGCGGCCCCGGCCCTTGCGATCGAGCACCAGCAGCGGCTTGCTTTCCGCCCCCTGCATGATGGTGCGGCCACGATCCGGCACCACCTCGACCTGGCGGAACCAGCGGCCCCAGTTCGGCACGGCCTTGAAATCGGCCGGTGCGCCGGGCAGGCCTCGTGTCACCGGATGACGCGCACCCTCTTCTGTCACCTGCGCCTTGAACGGCTGCTCCAGCAACCTGCCGGTCGGAGCCGCCGGCAACACAGGCGATAACGGCGTGCGGTACAGCGAGAGGCGGCCGGCATAATCGTCGCCTGCCGCGACCAGCAGCGCGCCGCCATGCTGATCCACATAGCGGGCGATATTGTCGTAATAGAGCATCTGCAGGATGCCCTTGTTCTGGTAGCGATCGAAGATGATCAAGTCGAAATCCTTGATCTTCTCCGAGAACAGCTCGCGCGTCGGGAATGCGATCAGCGACAGCTGGTTGATGGGCGTGCCATCCTGCTTCTCGGGCGGCCGCAAAATGGTAAAGTGCACGAGGTCGACGGCGGCATCCGACTTCAGCAGGTTGCGCCAGGTGCGCTCACCGGCATGCGGTTCGCCCGAGACCAGCAGTACACGCAGGTTCTCGCGCACGCCTTCCGCGGCGACCACGGCCCGATTGTTGACCGGCGTCAGCTCGCCCGGTGCGGTCTCCAATTCGATTTCGATGATGTTCTGGCCCGCGTGCGGGAAATGCATGGCAACCGTCAGCCGCCGACCGATCTCGGTGCGCAGGGTCTCGTCGGGCTGGCCTTCGCGACGCACGCGCAACGTGACATTGGGACCGGCGCGGCCGCGCTTGCCGCTCTCGCGGATTGCGATCTCGACTTTCTGCGTCGAG
This sequence comes from uncultured Devosia sp., assembly GCA_964498125.1. Lineage (GTDB taxonomy): Bacteria > Pseudomonadota > Alphaproteobacteria > Rhizobiales > Hyphomicrobiaceae > CAMDBL01. The sequence continues at coordinate 40,744 of CAZCGE010000110.1, forward strand.
CCGACGAGGGCATACTTCGGCGCCGTGAGAATCTCGATGCGCCGGTCGAATTCATCCGGCGTGCCGGTCAGCAGCGCATGCACGGGCGCATCGAAGCCCAGGGCGCCGGCCGACTTGGGTACGTCGTGCACCTGGCCGTCGGTGATCATGATGACGCCGGCCAGCCGGTCTGGCGGCGTGTTGGCGAGCGCGGCGTTGAGATCGGCGAACAGGTTGGTGCCCGATTGGCCCTCGGCCGGGCGCGCGCCGGTCACCCACTTCACTTGCAGATTAGGGATCTTGCCAAGTTTGGCTTCGACATCGGCCTTGATGGCCCGGGCCTGTTCGGGGCGCTGGGCCAGCGTCTGGCTGGTGCTCTCGTCGACGATGACGATGGCGATATTGGCCAGGCTCTCGCGCTCCTCCTCACGCAATGTCGGATTGGCGAGGGCCGCGATCAGCGCGGCCAATGCCAAAGCGCGCAGCAGCGCACCCCGCGAGTGGCGGTAGAGCAGCAACGCGACCAGCACCACCGCCAATGCGCCCGCCGCCCAGAAGATGGGCGTGGGAACCATCGGCGCGAAGTCGATCGACCAATTCATGAGGATGTCCTACTGCCCGAGCCGCTCGAGCAAGGCCGGCACATGCACCTGATCGGCCTTGTAGTTGCCGGTCAGGGCGTACATGACGATGTTGACGCCGGTGCGGAAGGCATATTCGCGCTGCTGCTCGCCACCAGGCACGGTCGGATATATCGGCCGCCCACGCTCATCGAGCGCCCAGGCGGACGCCAGATCGTTGGACGACACCAGGATCGAGCTGACGCCATCGGTGCGGCGTGCCTTGCGGTCTTGCTCGCTGCCGGGATCGGCCTCGGCTTCGACCCAGAGCTGGCCGCCATCCCAACGTCCAGGGAAGGTGCGCAGGAGATAGAAGGACTTGGTCATGACATGGCCGTCGGGCACCGGCTCGAGGCGCGGAATATCGAGCCGGCCGAGCAGGCGCTGCAGCGGCGTGCCGGCGGCTCCAGCGGTCGGCATGCCGGAGGGCAGGCCAAGGCCATAATCGCGGGTGTCGAACACGATCATGCCGCCTTGCTTCATGTAGGCGTCGATCTTGTTGAGCGTGGCGTCGGGCAAGGGCTGCGCATTGGGCAGAACCGGCCAATAGATGATCGGAAAGAACACGATCTCGTCGTTGACGATGTTGATGGCGTACGGCGCGCCCGGCTCGACGGATGTGCGCCGCATCAGCTCGCGGCCAAGGCCCAACAGGCCCAGGCGGCTGGCTTCGTCTGTCGCGGCTTCTCCGGTGCGCACGTAGGCGATCGACACCTTGCCGGTGGCGATCTGCGCAACGGCATCGCCGGGATTGCGCGGCGTGGCAGTCCCAGGGGCTGTGCCTGTGGTCTGCGCGCTGGCGGGATCGATCATCGCCGTCACCGCCAACATGCCGCCGATCATCAGCACCGTCGCCGCCGCAGGCCGGCGAAGGGCGAGACCCGCCAGGCCACCAAGTTGCAGGAAGAGAACCGCGACGATATCGACGAATATCAGTGCCAGTGCGGTTGTCAGCAAACCTGGTTTCAGTGGCGTCGACGTCTCGCCTTCATAGCTGCGGCGATCAGCTTGCGGCGGCAGCGACGGCAATGGCTTCACCTCGGTTTGTGGCGCCAGGATATTGAGCGCGCGCGGCGATCCGGCCGGTCCGTAATAGCCCGGCGGATTGTCGAGATTGGGTTTCAGGTCCTGCAACTTGGCGGCCGTGACCGGCTGCGCGGTGGGCGGCGGGCTACGCAAGGCGCCAAAGCCATCCAGCGTCTGAATGGGCGACAGCACGTCGGGCTGGGCCTGTGCCTGCCCCTCCTTGCCATCGGCAACCGTCGCCTCGCTTGCCGCCCCCGACGTGCGCCCGAGCGTGGTGATGCGGCGCAGCATCTCGACAAAAAGGCCCGAGAGCGGCAGGTTCGACCAGTCCGCATTGGCGGTGACGTGGTACATGACGAGCTGACCATCGCCTCGTTTCTGTGCTGTGACAAGCGGCGTGCCATCCTTGAGCCGCGCCCAGACCTTGACGTCGGTACCGATCCGCGCCGGATCGGCCAGAACTTGACGACTGACGAGCACCTCGGGCGGCGGCGTCAAGCCTGCGAACAGGCTCGCCTCGTCGAACGGCGCCAAGGGTTGTGGCGTCGACCAGGATAATGCGCCTCCCAACGAGCGCCCGCCAAGCCGCAGCGCCACCGGCAGCAGATCATCGCCGCCGTTCTCCAGCCGCGGCCCGGAGAAACGCACAAGGACGCCGCCTTTCTTCACCCAGGCTTCGACGCGATCCTTCAATTCACCGGTCAGCGTTCCGATGTCGGCCAGGATCATCACCGTCGCATTCTGCTTCAGCAGCGTATCGATGCCGCCGGCCAGATTGGAATCCTTTGGCACGACGATCTCGGAAAACGGCAGCATCGCCTTTTGCAAATAGTACAGTGCCGCCAACAACGGCTGGGCTTGCTCGCGGCTTTCTCCAGAAATCAGGCCGACGCGGTGCCACTGCGAGCGCGCATCGAGCAGACTGACAGCGCCCGCCGAGCGCTCGGCCGCGATTTCGACGCGCGTCACCTGGTTGCGTAATTCGAGCGGCAGCTCGAAGATCGATGTGGCGCTGATCTCACCCTCCGCAAGCCGGAACGGCGCCTCGCCGAGCCGTTGTCCACGCGCCGAAAACGCGTGCAGTGAACCGCCCCGCTGCATGCCGCCGGCCCGTTTCACGGCGACCTCGAGCTTGCCGTCGCGGCCAAGGCCGGCGACGGCGCCGAGCGCTTCCTTGCCGGAGAGGTCCTCGAATACCCCGAATGATCCGTTGCCCGCGAGTCTTGCCAGCCGCTCGGCAAAGCCGCGCGCCTCGCCGCCGTGGTCGATGCCATCGCTGAGCCAGACGACACTCACGTCGCTTTGGCCCGCCAGCGCCGCTTCGAGGGCAGCGATAGCATCCAGGCGAGCGGGCTGAAAGGGTTGCGGTTGCAGAGCGGCAGCGGTCGTGCGGGCTTGCACCGGAGCTTCGACGCGTGCGGTGATCGCCCTGGCCGGGCTGGCGGTCGCAACCACAACGGCCGGGCGGCTCTGGGCCTCGGCCTCGTTGAGCAGGCGCGCGATCATCTGCACGCGCTCGGACCATTGCGCGGCCGCTGCCCAGCCGTTGTCCACGACAACGACAACGGGCCCGGCGCCTTTCAGCGCCTTCTCGCGGTTGGGATTGAGCACCGGCTCGGCCAGCGCCAGGATGACGAGCGTCGCCGCCAGCATGCGGATCAACATCAGCCACCAGGGCGTCTTGGCCGGCGTCTTCTCGCGGTTTTCCAAGCCGATCAGGATGCGGGTGGCCGGGAACAGGATGCGGCGTGGCTGCGGCGGCACCGTGCGCAGCAGCCAATAGATGATTGGCAGCGCCAACAGCCCGGCAAGCAACCAGGGACTGAGAAAGGCCAGCGCGCCGATGGTCATGTCGGGCCTCCCGCACGTGTGGCCGGTCCGGCGCCCGACCAGCGGTAGTCTCCCTGGGCGCCCTGCAATCTGAGGATCAGAGACAGGAGCGGTTCAGTGGCCGGCCTGTCGGTGTGGTGAACGAGAACCGTCCAGCCCAGACGGCGCGCCAGAGCTTCGAGCGCGGCGCGGTGGGCGGCAAGCCGCTCCTGGTATTGTGGTCTGAGGCTTTCCACGCGATCAGCCACCCAGCGCTCATGGCCCTCGAGGCCGAGGAACTCCGCGCGCCCTTCGTAGGGCAATGTCTCCTCGGCCGGATCGAGCACTTGGACGAGGTGGCCAGCGACACCTTCATGCGCCATGGCAAGGAGCCGCTCGGTCAACGCCTCGATGGGATCGAGAAAATCGCTGATCAATACCGCGCCGGAAAAGCGCGACAGACGTCCTTCGGGGGGCAGGCTGCCAGTGTAGGAGGGATCATCGCCGTGCGTGGCGAGCGCCTGGGCGATGCGCGAGGAAACCTTGCGGCTCGCCATCGGCGGCAGCAGGCCCAACAGGCCCACCCTTTCGCCGCCACGCACCAGCAGCTCCGACAAGGCCAGCAGCAGGACGAGGCCACGATCGCGCTTCGTCACAGGCCCCAGATGGCTTCTGAAGTTCATCGACGGCGAGACATCGGACCACAGCCAGACTGTGTGCGCCGCCTCCCACTCCCGCTCCCGCACGTACAGGTGGTCGGAGGACGCCGAGCGCCGCCAGTCGATGGTCTGCGCCGCATCGCTCGATTGGTACTGCCGGAATTGCCAGAATGTCTCGCCAGGCCCGGCGCGGCGGCGGCCATGGATGCCGTGCGCGACCGTGCTGGTGACGCGGCTGACCTGCAACATCAGGTCGGGCAGCCGGTCGGCCAGACTCTGGGCCTCGCCTTCGAGCGCGAAGACGCGGCCGTCGGACGCGCGTGCCTGCGAACTGAGCTGCGCCGCTGGCCCCGCCATCTGGATCTACTCCAGCGCCGCGGCAAGCCGGCCGATAACGCCACTGATCTGCTCACCTTCAGCGCGCGCCGCGAACGTCAGCGACATGCGGTGCTTGAGCACGGGTTCGGCCAGCGACACCACGTCGTCGACGGAGGCGGCAAGGCGGCCGTCCAACAGCGCCTTGGCGCGCACGGCCAGCATCAGGGCCTGTGAAGCGCGCGGGCCAGGGCCCCAGGCCACCAGCCGATCGGTCTCCGCGCTTGCCCCAGTGCCCGGACGCGCCGAGCGCACCAGCGTCAAGATGGCTTCGACCACCTTGTCGGGCACCGGAATCTGGCGCACCAGCCGCTGCATTGCCATGATTTCCAGCGGGCTGGTGATCGTCTCGAGCTTGCGCTCCTCGGTGCCGGTGGTGGCGAACAGCATGCGCCGTTCCGCGCCCTGGTCGGGATAGCTGACGTCGACCTGCAGCAGGAAGCGGTCGAGCTGGGCTTCGGGCAGCGGATAGGTGCCTTCCTGCTCCAGCGGGTTTTGCGTGGCCAGCACGTGGAATGGCGCCGGCACGTCGAAGCGCTGGCCGGCAACCGTGACATGGTGTTCCTGCATCGCCTGCAACAGCGCCGACTGCGTCTTTGGGCTGGCGCGATTGATCTCGTCAGCCATCAACAGCTGAGTGAAAATCGGGCCCTTGATGAAACGGAAGGCGCGCTTGCCGCCGGCCTCCTCTTCCAGCACCTCGGTGCCGGTAATGTCATAGGGCATCAGATCGGGCGTGAACTGGATCCGCTTGGCATCCAGGCCCAGAACCCTGCCGAGCGTCTCGACCAGCAAGGTCTTGGCAAGGCCGGGCACGCCGATCAACAGGCAATGCCCGCCGGCCAGCAACGTCACCAGCGTTCGCTCGATGACGAGGTCCTGACCAAAGATGACGCCGGCGGCCGCCTTGTGCACGCGCTGCATGCGCTCGGCGGCGGCTTCAAGGCGGGATACGATGGCGTCGTCCGTCTGTGTCAGGGTGCTCATAAGGACCAACTATAGCCGTCTTCTGGGTTGAGGGAACCGTGCCAGTGCGAAATTGGTCACAATATGAAGAAGAGTTGATCAACGGACCAGTGCAGGCTTATGCGTAGACCTATGCTTCACGAGTAGATGGGCCGCGTTATGGCCAAAGATGGTTAAGAGGCGTGAATGACGGCAGAGGCAAAAGGCGGGCAAGCCGGCTTCAGCATATCCGGGCTCGAGGCGCTCTTGAAGGCACAAGCTGGCCAGACGTTGGCACCGGTGGAAAGCTGGAACCCACCCTACTGCGGCGACATCGGCATGGCCATCCGCTCCGACGGCGTGTGGATGTACCAGGGGTCGCCGATTGGCCGCATGGCGCTGGTCAAGCTGTTCGCCCGCGTGCTGCGTCGCGATGCCGACGGCCGCCATTACCTCGTGACGCCCGTCGAGAGGGTCGACGTGGCGGTGGCCGATGCGCCGTTCATGGCGGTGGAGATGGCCGTTGCGGGGGCGGGCACTCGGCGGACCCTGACCTTCCGCACCAACGTCGACGATCTTGTCGTGGTCGGCCCGGACCATCCCCTGCGCTTCGTCGAGGAGCCCGGCAGCGGCGGACTGAAGCCCTACATCCTGGTGCGCGGCCGGCTCGAAGCGCTGGTCACGCGCGCGCTGTATTACGATCTGGTCGAGATGGCCGAGCCGCGCACGATGGACGGGCGCGAGGTGCTGGGTTTGTGGAGCGGGGGGACGTGGTTTGCGCTGGCGGTGGCCGCCGCAGTTTCTTGACGCGGACAGGTATGGTAGTTGTGTGACATGACATTCCAGCTGACGCCAGAGCAGATCCGTCGCCTCGAGGCTGTCGTTGACTCGGGGCGGTTCTCTAGTGTCGAGGAAGCCGTCGAGGCAGCTATCGTGGGGTTGCTCACGGTCGAGGATGAGGACAGCGACTGGATCGCTTCGATGCTCGATGAAGCCCGCCAGTCTCTGGATCGGGGGGAGGGCATGTCGCTCGAGCAGTTCAAGGCCAGGAACGCAGCACGTCGGGGAAGCCGCAACTCCGGCTGAGAAGCGCTATGGCGACTGTCAGGATTTCCGCACAAGCAGTCGCTGACTTCGACGCAATTCTGGAGAAACTGAGACGGCTAGCCGGGGCGCGCGTCGCCGAGCGATATGAGCTGCAGTTTGAGGCAGAGTTCGACCGGATGCGCGAGTTTCCAGGGATCGGCTCTCCCCGATCGCGCTATGGCCCTGAGACCCACATGTGCCTGGTTCATCCCTACCTGATCTTCTACGATGGTGGGCCGGACAGCGAGACTGTTCGCGTCCTCCGGATTTTGGACGGTCGCCGCCGCATCACACGGCGGATGATCGCCAGTGTACGGGAGTAGGCGAGAGATGGGGCATTGGGTAGCAGGGGTTCTCGTCGCTATCGCGGTGCATGCATCATCGCACAGCCCGGCGCTCGCCCACCCGCCAGCCATCATCAACGCGCCGACCGAGAAGGCGATGGCCGAGGAGGTGGGAGATTTCAGGAAGCGCATGGCCCGGGCGATCGAGGCCAAAGACGCCGCGGCGCTGCGTTCCATGTACGCCGACAGCTTCTTGCATACAGATGGCAGCGGCGCCCTGCAGGACAAAGCCGCGCGCATTGCCCACGTTCTCACGGGCGCGCCGGTGATCGAAACCGCACCAGCCGAGGACCTGCGCATCCGCGTGCCCAACGGCTGGGCGGCGGTTGCCACTGGCCGGAGCGTCCTTACCCCACCCGGCGGCAAAGCTTATCAAGTGCGCTGGTCGGTGTTCTACGTGCGCATCGGCGACGGCTGGCAGCTCGTGGGCAGCCAGGAGACGTTTCTGGCGGAGCCCAAATAGCCTGCGCCGGCCGCACCTGGAGCGCCACGTCCGGCTTGACATCGGGTCGTGCGACCCCGTTCTGTCAGGGTCAGCCAACATCAACACCAGAGGAAACGCCACATGGACCTGAAACTCACCGGCAAGGTCGCCTTCATCACTGGCGGCAGCAAAGGCATCGGCAAGCAGACCGCGCGCGTGCTGGCCGAGGAAGGCGTCGACGTCGCCATTCTCGCCCGCGACATGACCGTCGCCGAGGCCACCGCCGCCGAGATCGCGCGGGCCACCAACCGCAAGGTCAGGGCCTACAAGGTCGACACCTCTGACGACGCCCAGGTCAAGTCCGCCGTCGCCGCCGTCGTGGCCGATTTCGGCCGCATCGATATTCTAGTGAACTGCGCCGCCGCCGCCGCCGGGCAATCGAAGCCGCCGAGTCTGCTGGAGATCACCAACGACGATTTCTGGGGCGACATGAACGTCAAGGTGATGGGCTACCTGCGCACAGCCCGAGAGATCGCGCCGATCATGAAGAAGAACGGCTGGGGTCGCATCGTCAACGTCAGCGGACTTGCCGCCCGCAACACCGGCAGCATCGTCGGCACCATGCGCAACGTTTCGGTCGTGGCGCTGACCAAGAACATCGCCGACGAGCTGGCCGGCACTGGCGTCAGCGCGGTCTGCGTGCATCCCGGCATGACCGTCACCGAGAAAACGCCGGGCCTGATCGAGCGTCAGGCCAAGGCCAACAACATCACGCCGGCCGAGATGGAAAAGCGCATGGACGCCCGCAACACCAACCGCAAGGTGGTGACCATGCACGAGGTCGCCGACCTGATTGCGTTCCTGGCCTCGCCGAAGTCAGTCGCGGTCAACGGCGACGTGATCGGGGCCGGCGGCGGCGCGCCGGGGCCGGTGCATTATTGAGAGCTGTTCGGGGTCTGACCCCACCAAGGCTCTCGCGGCACGATGACCAGAGACCGCGTTGCGGGCTCGGCGCATAGGGTCAGACCCGCAGGGTCTGACCCACCTACAAGATGTCGTGTCGCCGGCCATTGGAGGAAGCCATGCCTGTTCATCGCGCCGTGGGTCTTGCTGTCACCATTCTGGCTTGGGCACACACATCGCCCGCCCTCGCCGAAGCCAATACCGTGCGCGCCGCCAAGCAGTTCGGGCTCGGCTACGTGCAGTACATGCTCATGGAGGACAAGGGGCTGGTCGAGAAACATGCCAAGGCGGCCGGCCTCGGCGACATCAAGGTGGAGTGGAACACGTTCCGCTCCTCCGACGTGATGAACGACACGCTGATCTCCGGCAACGTCGATTTCGTCTCGCTCGGCGTGCCCGGCCTGATGACCATCTGGGACAAGACCAAGGGCAACATGGACGTCAAGGGCGCCTCCGGCCTCAACGCCATTCCCCTGGCGCTGATGGTGCGCGACGATGCCGTCAAGAGCCTCAAGGATTTCGGCCCCCAGCATAAGATCGCCATGCCGGCGGTGCGCGTCTCCAACCAGGCGGTCCTGCTGCAGATGGCCTGCGAGAAGGAATTCGGTGTCGGCAACCACGGCAAGCTCGATACCCTCGCCATCACCATGGCGCACCCCGATGCCACCATCGCCATGCTCAGCGGCAGCCGCGACGTGACCGCCAACTTCTCCTCGCTCCCCTTCCAGAACCGGCAGGGCAAGTCACCTGGCATCCGCCGCCTGATGACGTCGACAGATATCCTCGGCGCGCCGTTCTCCTTCAACATCGTGGCGACGACCGCGAAATTCCGCAGCGAGAACCCGAAGCTCTACAAGGCCTATCTCGACGCCCTCGACGAGGCCACCGGGATCGTCAACGCGGACAGGAAGCTGGCGGCGGAGACTTACCTCAGGATCTCCAAGGACAAGATGAGCATCGAGGAGGTGCTTGCCCTGCTGAACGATCCGGAGAACCAGTTCACCACCAAAGTGACGCCGATCGACCCGATGATCCAGTTCATGGCGCGCACCGGCAACTTCAAGAACAAGCCGGCGAGCGCCAGGGACCTGCTGTTCCCCGAGGCGAAGATGTGATGATGGCAGCGGCGTCCATTCCGCCGGGTTCGCGCACGGCGAAGTGGCGTTTACCAAACCTGGTCGGGGTGCGGTTTTTGCATAACATCAAGTCTTACAGGGCCTTGCGTGTCATCGCGGATCAATGCACGCTCGCAACTCAGGACATTTTCGCGCCGGGGAAGACAGAATGACGGAACTTTACGTCGCCGACGTTGCCTCGTTCGCCGAGCTGGGCCGCAAGGTCATCGCCTCCGGCGACCTCGAAATCGGCGTCTTCAAGCTGGGTGATGCCTTCCACGCCTGGGAGAACAACTGCCCGCATCATGGCGGCCCGGTCTGCCAGGGCAAGATCTTCAATCGCGTCGACGAGATTCTGGATGCCGACAAGAAGAGTCTCGGCCTGCGCTTCGTCGAGGAGGACGTGCACATCGTCTGTCCTTGGCACGGCTTCGAGTTCAACCTGCGCACCGGCCGTCACCCTGGCGATTTCCCGACCCAGCTCAAGGGCTTCAAGACGCGCGTCACGGAAGGCAAGGTCTATGTCCTCCTCGACGACTGAGATGGCGCGTTCAGCCGACATCGAGACGCTGATCCGCGCCGCGCGCGAGGCGTTCGAGGCGGCCGAACGTGCACTCGAGCGCGAGGAGACGGCGGCCATCCCCGACGAGGCCGTGCAGCAGCTGTTGACCGCTGGCACGCGCCTGTTCGCGCGCAAGGTCGACGTTGAGGACCGCTATTTCCTGCCGGTGACCGCGCGACAGGCGGTGACGGCGACCGAGGTAGTCGTGACCGTCAATGATCTGATCCGCGCCGTCGATCTCAACTTGTTCGACGTCTCGATGTGGGCCTCGCGCCCACGCAGGAACGATGAGACCAGCTTGGATGCCCAAGGGAGCAAGGCGCCATGAGCAACGATAATTTTCCCAAGCGCACATTCGCCGAGATCAGCGACTCGACGGACTCATACGAGGTGCTGGCGCGCGCGCGGCAGCAGGCCAGGAAGCGGCATCTCGACGACGTCTTCATCGTCGATGTCGATGCCCATGTCGGCGAAAACCAGAGCTGGGCCGATGTGTTGGCCTTCATCGAGAACCCGGTGATCCGCTCGCAGGCCTTCGCGTTCGGGCCGACGACGGCCTCGCGCGGCGCTCTCCTCAACGGCCAGCAGGGTCTGCAGTGGCAGCACGTCGGCGGCCGAATTCCACACGGCGCCGGCATCAAGGAGCAGCCCGAGGACAAAAGCGTGCCGCGCGAGGTCGCGATTTCGCGCAAGGCGATGGACTCTATGGGTCTCGACTACCAGGTCATGTTCCCCAACGGCCTGCTGTTCCTCGGCATGCATCCGGTGCCGGAGATGGAGGTGGAGCTGGCCACTGCCTACAACCGCTGGCTGGTCGAGACGATCCTCCCCGTCGATCCGCGCATCAAAGGCATGCTGTATCTGCCGATGAATACGCCCGAGGCCGCCGAGGCGACCGTCAAGCGCTTCCTCGGCAAGCCCGGCGTCGCCGGCTTCCTGATCACATCCTCGCGCCACAAGCCGGTGCACGCCAACGAATACATGCGCACTTACGCCATGCTGGAGGAGGCCGGCCAGACGCTCGGCTTCCACGCCCACCACAACTGGCAGAACGAGTACACGACGCAGCTCAATCGCTTTATCTCGATGCACGCCATCTCGTTTGTGCTGTGCAACCTCGTGCATATGACCAACTGGGTCATCAACGGCATGCCGGTGCGCTTCCCGAAGCTGAAGGTGATGTGGGTGGAAAGCGGGCTCGCCTGGCTGCCCTTCATCATGCAGCGGCTCGACCACGAGTTCCTGATGCGCTCGTCCGAGGCGCCGCTGCTGAAATTGCCACCATCGGAGTACATGAAGCAGATGTTCTACACCTCGCAGCCCATGGAAATGACCAACATGAAGCTGCTGGAGGGGACGTTCGAGGCGATCAACGCGCGCACGCAGCTGCTCTACTGCTCCGACTGGCCGCACTGGGACTTCGATCTGCCGTCGAAAATGTGGGACCTGCCGTTCCTGACCGAGGATGACAAGCGCAACATCCTGGGACTGAACGCCGCGCGCGTGTTCAACATCGAGGTGCCGGCGAAGTATCGCAAGCCGGCGCGGCAGGCGGCGGAGTAGGGCTGTCCACGTATCAAAGACTCGGCCAGAGCCTGTCGGGGCCGTTGCGAAGGCCCAGCGGCCTACTTGATCAGGCGCGAGAACAGCACGACCAGGCTGATCGCGAACGCGGCGATGGCGCCACCGTATTGCAGGGCGCGCAGCTGGACCTTGAGGGCGCCCGTCTCGGTTCGGATCTCGTCCTTGAGGCGCAACTCGAGCTGGGACATCTCCGACTTGAGTTCGCTTCTGAGCTGGGACAGCTCGCTGCGTAAGTGCTCCTTCGTCACCAGCTCGTGCTCGACCAGATCGTTGACCGCGCGTGCCTGCAGCTTGGCGATGGCCTCGGCGTGCGGGCGGGCGATGCCGGCCTGCTCCAGCGCGTTGGTGTATTCGAGCGTGTCGACGCGGATGTTCATGCAGAACACAGTATGCGATGGCCGCGTGGACCACAATGCCACCACTAAGCAGACTTTCTTGGCTTCGCCTACGAATGTCTGCTTAGATTCCTTGTTGATGCAGCATCTTATCCGAAAACCGGCGAGGGCCACTTTTCGGGATGCTGGATAGAAGTTGATGGCCACCCGATCGCCGTGTCCTGGCAGCACGGCGCGCTGGCCGATGGCGTGCGGCTGCCAGAGAGGATGTCTACCGTACCGCCGGTGGCGACCGCGCCTATTTGATCAGTCGCGAGAACAGCACGATCAGACTGATCGCGAACGCGGCGATGGCGCCGCCGTATTGCAGGGCGCGCAGCTGGACCTTGAGGGCGCCCGTCTCGGTCCGGATCTCGTCCTTGAGGCGCGACTCGAGCTGGGACATCTCGGACTTGAAATCTCCGCGCATCCGCGACTCGAGCTGGGCTATCTCGGACTTGAGCTCCGACTTGAGCGTGCTCGTATCCGACTTGAGTTCGCTTCTGAGCTGGGACAATTCGCTGCGCAAGTGCTCCTTCGTCACCAGCTCGTGCTCGACCAGATCGTTGACCGCGCGTGCCTGCAGCTTGGCGATGGCCTCGGCGTGCGGGCGGGCGATGCCGGCCTGCTCCAGCGCGTTGGCGTATTCCAGCGTGTCGACGCGGATGTTCATGGGCACAATGCTAGCCGAAGGCGGAGGCAATCACAACGACGTGGCGTTCGACCTGCGGGCGGGGGAACCGGCGCAGGGGCGGGGAAATGAGCTGCTCGCCAGGTACGCGAGGCCTGCGCGGCAGGCTGCGGAGTAGCGGAGTAGGCGGAGGTGTCTGACCAGAGGTCGGACACCGCCCCGGGCCGTCAGGCCGCGCTGGTGTCGACCAGCTCGATCGAGACGTTTTCCGGCCCGCGCAGGAAGGCGATGCGCACGCCGGGGCGGATGTCGTTCGGCTCCATGGTGAAGCTGGCGCCCTTGGCCTTCAGATCCTTGACGATGGCGTCGATGCCGGTGACCCCGAAGCCGATGTGGTCGAGCCCGAGATAGGGCGAGGACGGAGCCGGGGCGGAGGCGCCGGCCTCAGTCGGCAGAATGTAGAAACTGACACCACCGACCTTCATGTCGAGGCGCGGCTTGCCCTGCACGGTCGAGCGGATCAGCTCGGCGCCAAACATCTTCTCGTAGAACTTCGCGGTGGCCTCCGGGTCAGGGCTGCGCAAGTGAATATGATGAAAGCCGAACTGCGCCATTGTGTACCTCCAGTTTTTGCGATGGCCAGGAGGATAGGCCTCGGCGCGACGCGGCGCCAGCATTGCGCGGTGCATTTCGCGGCGCCTCATCACGGGGACAAGTGCGGCACGAGGGACGCCCGGTCGCAGGGTGCCGCACCGGCAGGCCCTCAGGCCACCGCGCGGATGCTCAGACCGGCTTCCCGCACAGCGACTTCGAGCTTGGGCACCAACTCGTCGGCGTTGTCGATATCGGCGGCCTCGCGCTCTATCTCCGATGCCAGCTCGGCAAGCTCCGCGATGCCGCTATTGCCTACAAAGCTCTGCAGCTCGCGGCCAATCCGCTGGATCTTCAGTCCGTCCTTTTGCGCGATAGTGGCCTTCAGGTCATTGAGATACTTGACGGCCTCGCCGGGTACTGCATCCAGGAATTCGCGGACGGCCGCGCCCTCCGACTGGGTGCTCAGCAATTGCGGACTTGCCTCTCCGGATTTGGACGTGTGGGCCCGCGGTTGCAACTCCGCTGGGGCGGTGGTCTCCGGGTTCAGCGTCACCGTGTCGAGCCAAGCCAGCAGCTCGTGGGGATTGATCGGTTTGCTCAGCACGCCATTCATACCGCTGGAGATGCACTGCGCCCTGTGCTCGGGCAGCACATTGGCCGTGACGGCAATGATCGGAATTCTGCCCGCCGGACCGGCCAGTTTTCGGATGGCCACGGTCGCGGTCGGACCATCCATTACGGGCATCTGCATGTCCATCAGAACGACATCGTAAGGGCAGCGCTGCACGGCTTCGACCGCCTCGGCCCCGTTGCCTGCCAGATCGACGGCGTGGCCGGCGTGGCCCAGCACCATCGACAACAGCCGCTGGTTGACGTGATTGTCCTCCGCCACCAGAACCCGCAGATGCTGGCGCGCGACGCTGCGCAAATCGCTGGTTTTGGCCGCGTTCTCCGCCGGCTTGGCGTGGCCGCGCGCGCCGCGGATCGTGAACCAAAATGTGCTGCCGACGCCGAGGGTACTCCTGCAGCCGATCTGGCCTCCCATCAGCTCGACGAGTTTTTTACAGATGGCTAAGCCAAGTCCGATTCCGCCGTGCTTGCGCGTGTTGGAGCTGTCGGCCTGCGTGAATCGCGTGAAGAGCCTGTCGTGCGCACCGGCGGGAATGCCGGCGCCGGTATCATGCACCTCGAACAAGAACTCGAAGCGGTCATCGTCCATGACCCGATGCGCGCAGGTGAGGCGCACACGGCCGCCTTCGCTGAATTTGATGGCATTGCCCAACAGATTGTAGATGACCTACCGCAGCCGCGTGGGATCGCCGCGGATCCAGCGCGTGGAGTCGGCGTTCCACTCGAATTCGATGCTGATGCCCTTCTCGGACGCCTTGGTGCCGGTCAGAGCGATCGTGGTGTCGATGAGTGCCCGCAGATCGAAATCAGCAGCCTCGATCTCGATGCTACCCGCCTCGATCTTGGAATAGTCGAGAATGTCGTTGACCACGGTCAACAGCACATCGCCGCTGTCGCGCGCGATCTGCACGAGCGACATTTGCTCCTTGGTGAGAGGGGTCTCCATGAGAAGCCCCATCATGCCAAGCATGCCATTCATGGGCGTGCGGATCTCATGGCTCATCGTCGCCAGAAATTCCGACTTTGCAGTGGCGATTTCGGCCTGGTCGATGGCCGTGTCGAGCTTCTCGGCGAGATGCCGCTGCGCGCAAACAGAGTTTGCAGCTTTTTGCTGGGCTCGGCTCGTGTCGAGCAGGCTTTCCTTCAACTCATCGATAGCCCGGCCCTTCTCTATGAAAAGGCGGGAACAACTGTCGACGCAGACCATCAGGAATGCTGCGAAACTCACCGTCAGAAGAGCAAGGATAACGTACTCTTTTTGCGTCGCCAGAAAGATACACTTGAACCCGAGCGGAATGAGGATCGCCGAGAAATACGCCACGGCAGCCGGACGCATCGCCGACAGCAATACACTGCCGCTGGCGGCCATACCGACGCACAGCGCAATGAGGATCATTTCCTGACGCGCGGGCAGGTCCCCCAGCAAGACGCCGGCGAGAATGCCCCACGGCAATCCGAGAAACGTGCCATAGGCCACCGCCTTATTCGAGGCGCGCGACTGCCCAATTGCATCCGCGCGGGACCTGCTCTGGCGGCGATGCCATCGATACAGGACGTAGGCACCTACCGCACATGCCTATCCCCATAGTTCCGGCGCAATCGCCAGCTACATGAGTTCCAACAAGGAGTTGGACCATGACGCACTCGATGCCGGACGATCTGTGGCGTGATTTTCCCAAGACGGCGCCGGAGTTCGAGGCGCGGTTCG
>CAZCGE010000111.1:0-25094 GCA_964498125.1 uncultured Devosia sp.
CGCGAACCGCGCCTCGAACTCCGGCGCCGTCTTGGGAAAATCACGCCACAGATCGTCCGGCATCGAGTGCGTCATGGTCCAACTCCTTGTTGGAACTCATGTAGCTGGCGATTGCGCCGGAACTATGGGGATAGGCATGCAGTCCACACCAGAGCCGCAGCTGACGTTGCAACAGATTGCGCGCCAGATCGCCCGTAAATTATGGCTGCCCGCAGTCGCATTGAGCGCATTAACATCGTCGGAATTTATCACATATATCGGCCACGCACCGACGTCGTATATCACCAGTTGGGTGATATATTCACTTCTATGCGTGGCGGCGCTCATGATGCAATTCGTACTTGCGAGCGTCTACATCTCGATTGCCATTCTGCTGCTGCCCGCCTGCAATTCGAGGTGGTGGTTCCGGCCGCTGCAGCGGACCGGTCGCATGTCGCTGTCAGTCTATGTTGGCCAGAGCGTCTTGCTCGGCTGGATATTCCATGGCTATGGCCTTGGGGCCGCGGCGACGGTCGGTCTGGCCGGCGGTGTTCTGCTGAGCCTGGGTGCCCATGCCGCGCTGATGGTGTTCGCCACGATCTGGCTCGCCCGGTTCCGCGTCGGACCGCTCGAATGGCTGGTCGGCTCATTCGTCGCTTTGCGTTGGCTGCCCATGGCGCGCCGGCCAATCAGCGTCACGACCGGGATTGCACCCTAGTGTTCCGACTCTAACGCTTGGTACCCACTGGCCCCGTCATGCCGGCGAAGGCCGGCACCCACGACAGGCCATAGTACGTGATGAGACGTGTCGTGGGTCCCGACGTTCGTCGGGATGACGGAAGTTGGGAATCAACTGTTGGTGCCAGAACACTAGTCGAGGCCAATACCTGGTCTTGCACCCCGGCTCCCGCTACGCCATAACCCGCGCCGGCCAACAAGGACCTTTCCATGACGATCACACCGCGCGTTTTCTCCGGCATGCAGCCGACCGGCACGCTGCACCTGGGCAACTATCTCGGCGCCATGTTGCAGTGGATCGCCATGCAGAAGACGCACGAATGCATCTATTGCGTCGTCGACATGCACGCCATCACGGTCTGGCAGGACCCCAACGAGCTGCGCGAGGCCACGCGCGCGGTCACGGCTGCCTACATCGCTTGCGGGCTCGACCCGAAAAAGAGCATCCTGTTCAATCAGAGCCAGGTGGCCGAGCACGCGGAGCTGGCCTGGGTGTTCAACTGCGTCGCCCGCCTGGGGTGGCTCGACCGCATGACGCAGTTCAAGGAGAAGGTCGGCAAGGACAAGGAGCGCGCGTCGGTCGGCCTCTATGCCTATCCCAACCTGATGGCCGCCGACATCCTCGCCTATCGCGCCACCCACGTGCCGGTCGGCGAGGACCAGAAGCAGCACCTGGAGCTGGCCCGCGACATCGCCCAGAAGTTCAACAATGACTTCAAGGACCAGATCATCGCCGCGGGCTTTGCCGACGGCGTCTTCTTCCCGCAGCCCGAGCCTGTCATCACCGGGCCGGCGACGCGCGTCATGTCGTTGCGCGACGGCACCAAGAAGATGTCGAAGTCGGACCCTTCGGATCTCTCGCGCATCAACTTGACCGACGATGCAGACAGCATTGCCCGCAAGATCCAGAAGGCCAAGACCGACAACGAGGCGTTGCCCTCCGAGGAGTCCGGGCTGGCCAACCGGCCCGAGGCGGAGAATCTCGTGGGCATTTACGCGGCGCTGGCGGGCCAGACACGGGCAGCCGCCCTGCAGGCGGTCGGCGGCCAGCAGTTCTCGACCTTCAAGAAGGCGCTGGCCGAGGTCGCCGTCGCCAAACTCGGGCCGATCGGCGAGGAGATCCGCCGCCGCACCGCCGATGCCACCGAGATCGACCGCGTGTTGGCCGATGGCTCGGCCCGCGCCCGCGCCATCGCTGCGCCGGTCATGCGGCAGGTCAAGGACATCGTCGGGTTCATCAGGGGGTGATGCCACCAGCGACAAGCAGCCAGGCGCCGCGCACCACGTAGATGGCGCTGACCAGGAAGATCAGACGCCGGCTCCACAACCGGAAGCTGTCGTCGGTCATGCGCTCGAGCACAGCGCCCGCGACCGACGTTCCGGCCACCGCCAGCATCAGCGCGCCGGCGAAGATCCACCAGGGGAAGCCGAGATCCAGCGCCGTCGCCAGCGAGGCGAAATAGGCGATGCGGAACAGGTGGCCGGCGACCTGCAGCACCGACTTGGTGCCGATGATGGTTTTGCGGTCGAGGCCGCTCTTCTGGAAGAAGAGGTCGAGGATGACGCCGGTGGCGCCGGCGAGCAGTTGCAGCACCTGCATCAGCATGCCCGCCAGATAGGGAATGCCCGGCCGCGTGATGTCGAGGGCGAACCGGGCCGGCAGCAGCGCCGCCGCGAACGGCATCAGCCCCAGCCCGATATAGATGACGGCCTTGTCCGGCACGAAGCGCACCGAGCGCATGATCAGGAACGAGAGTGTCGCGCCGGCCAGGTAGCGCCAGAAAACGCCCCAGCGCACGTGGTCCACCCATAGCACCGCACGCCAGCCGCCGGCCGACACCTGAATGGCGCCGAACAGCACCATGGCCGGCACGACGTCGATGTAGAACAGCAGCGCGCCGAGCAGGATCAGGCCGCCAGCCATGCCGAAAATGCCCGACAGCACCGAGGCAACGAAAATGGCCGCGCCGACGATGGCAATGGCCAAGGGATCGAGCATCATGCCACGAGGCCGATCATAGCCGCCGACAGCAATGTGGCGAGGAAGCCGACCAGCATGGCGCGCGGCGCCAGCGCGACGATTTCGCCACGCCGCTCCGGCGCCATCGCCGTCAGCGCGCCGATCTGGATGCCGAGCGAGCCGAGATTGGCGAAGCTGCACATGGCGTAGGTGAGGATCACGCGCGAGCGCGGCGACAAATCCGCGGCCGGCACCTGCACCAGGTCGAGGTAGGCGACGAATTCGTTGAGCACGAGCTTCTGGCCGAGCAGAGAGCCGGCAACCAGCGCTTCGCCCGCCGGTATGCCGATGATCCAGGCCAGCGGCGCGCAGACAAAGCCGAGGATGCGCTGCAATGTCAGCGTCAGCCCGAACGGCTCCGCCACCAGCGCCAGCATGGCGTTGGCGAGGGCCACCAGCGACACGATGACCACCAGCATGGCGATCACCGTCGCCAGCAGCTGTACGCCCTGCATGGCGCCCTGCCCGATCGCATCCATGCTGCTTTGCGGTGGGTTCTCCAGCGTCACCTCGGCGCTGGCGGGACCACTATCGAAGCCTTCGGGCACGGCCAGCCGCGCCAGCATCAGCGCGGAGGGTATGTTCATGATCGAGCCAGCCAGCAGATGGCCGGCCGCATCCGGCACCACGGGCTGCAGGATGGCGGCATAGAGTGCCAACACGGTGCCGGCAATCGTTGCCATGGTGACGACCATGGCGGCAAACAGCGCGCCGCGATGCATGGTCTTGAGATAGGGCCTGATCAACAGCGGCGCCTCGATGATGCCCAGGAAGATGGTCGCCGCCGATACCGTGCCGAGCGGCCCGCCGGTGCCCACCGTCTTGCGCACGACCAGCGCAATCCCGGCGACGACGCGTTGCAGAATGCCCCAATGGTAGAAAAGCTGCACCAGCGCCGACAGCACCAGGATCAGCGGCAGGCCGCGAAACGCCAGGATGAAGGCGTGCCGGGGCTCCTTGATCTCGAATGGCGCTGGACCACCGGCGAGATAGCCGAACACCAGCTGCATCCCCGCATCGGTCGCGTGCTCCAGCGTCAGCACGACGCGCCCGATCACGTCGAACAGGCCGCGCGTCCACGGCATCTTGAGCAGCACCAGCGCCAGCACCAGTTGCGCCACCAGGCCAACCACGACAATGCGCGCCAATTGGACGGCCGGCAGGTAGCGCCGGTTTTCAGAGAGGAGCCAAACGACGAGCGGAATGAGAAGGATCCCGCTCAGACTCTGCGCTGCCAGCCCCATGTCCGTGTTCCCCGCCGATGCCCTCTCGCGGCGCACGATACCGGCATTGGCGGGGACTTGCACCTTGCGCGAAGGATGCACGTGCTCATGGCACCAGGATCTGGCGCACCGTTGCGCCGCTGGCCAGCCGATCGAAACCGGCGTTGATGTCTTTCAGCGCGATGCGCTCGCTCATCAGCCGATCAACCGGCAGCAACCCCTGCTGGTAGAGCGAGATGAAGCGGGGAATGTCGCGCGCCGGCACGCAGCTGCCGACATAGCTGCCTTTCAGCGTGCGCTCCTCGGCCGTCAGTTGCGCGGCCGGGATTGCCACCGTGTGGCTGGGATGCGGCAGGCTCGCCGTCACCGTCATGCCGCCGCGTCGCGTTACACGGTAGGCCAACTCCAAGGCCTGCACGGAGCTTGCCATCTCGAAGGCATATTCGACGCCGCCCCCGGCGAGATCCTTCACCTGCTCGACCGCATCGGCCGCCGTGGCATTGACCGTATGCGTCGCACCGAGCTGCCTGGCCAGCAACAGCTTGTCGTCGAGCGTATCGATGGCGATGATCTGCCGGCAGCCGGCAACGCGCGCCGCCAGCATCGCCATCAGGCCGACGCCGCCAAGGCCGATCACCGCGACCGAGGTTCCAGCCCGCACCGCCGCCGTGTTGATGACGGCCCCCGCCCCGGTGATCACGGCGCAGCCGAACAGTGCTGCTTCCTCATAAGGCAGTGTCTGGTCGATCTTGATCAGCGAATTCTGTGAGACCACGGCGTATTCGGCGAAGGCCGAGACGCCGACGTGGTGGTAGACGGGCTTGCCTTGCCGCCGCAGGCGGGTGGCGCCGGAAATCAGCGTACCCGCGCCATTGGCCTTGGCGCCCGGCTCGCATAACGCCGGCCGGCCTTCCATGCAGGGGTGGCAATGGCCGCAACTGGGCACGAACACCAGGATCACGCGATCGCCGATCGCCAGGTCGCGCACGCCCGTGCCCAACTCCATGACCTCGCCGGCTGCCTCGTGGCCCAGAACCATCGGCATGGCGCGCGGCCGGTCGCCATTGATCGTCGACAGATCGGAATGGCACAAGCCTGCCGCCCTGATTCGCACCAGCACCTCGCCCTCGCCCGGCGGATCCAGATCGAGCTCCTCGATCACAAGCGGCTTGGAGGTGGCGTATGGTCGGGGCTTCTGCATCTCGTGCAGTACGGCTGCGCGCGTTTTCATGCCGGCACCCCTCCTTTCGTCTCGCCAGTTGCCATGCGGCTGGCAAAAGTATGCACATCCGCCGCCGATCGCAATCGGCCAATGGTGCGGCTGTCGCCCCTGACACCAGGATCGCCGCGCAATACGTGCTCTGTCTCACAGCGGGGGCAAAAAAGCGGTGATGCTCACCTCCACTTCACTCCGCCCTCCCGGCCGAAGCCGCCCGGCAGCGCCGTGCTGTGCGCCTCCCGCTCCTCGATCGACCTGCTGCGGCGGCTGACAGCGTGAGGCTGGTGCGTGCGTTTTTGTGCGCGCAGTGGCTCGATTGCGCGCCGGGCCGCCCTCTGATTTACTGCGACTTTGCAGCGTGCCGCCTGCTCGAAGGAGCCTTCGCATGGCCAATGCTCGCAATTCTCGCGATAAGCTCAAGGTGTTTATTTCCTATTCCCGGCACGACCTGGCGGCCGCCGAGCAGCTGGCCGACGCGCTCGAGCAACACGACGTCGACGTTGTGATCGACCGCCGCGATCTGCCCTACGGCGAGGAATGGCAAATCGAGCTCGGCGATTTCATTCGTGCTTCGGACACGGTCATCTGGCTCGTATCGCCCTCCTCGGTGAACTCGAAATGGTGCAACTGGGAGCTCGGCCAGGTGGCGCGGCTGAACAAGCGGCTCGTGCCGGTCACCATTGCCGCGATCAATGTCGAGGAGCTGCCCGAAGCGCTTGGCAAGATCCAGCTTTTGCCACGCGAAGGCGTGTTCGACCACGACGTCCATTTCGAGATATAGCGCGAGGCTCTCAATACCGACCGCGCCTGGGTGAAGGAGCACTCGCGGCTTGCCGATCGCGCCAGCCAATGGATCGCCAAGGGACGAACGAGCGCGTTCTTTCTGCGCGGCGCGGGCCTCAATGATGCGCAGGCGTGGATCGACCATCGCAGCCAGACCGCGCCTGCCCCGAGTTCCGAGATCCTGGAGCTGATTCTTGCCAGCCGGCTGTCGGCGACGCGGCGAAAGTTCTGGTGGGCCGTTGGACCGATTGTTGCTCTGGTTGTCGGGCTCCTCAGCTATGTCACAATTCAGTTTGTCAGCATACGTCTCATGGAGGATGCCGACATTATCGCCGGCAACATAGAGAAGGCTCCGGGAGAGCATGGCCATGAAGGCATGACCAGCATGGAGTGTCGCCTCAGGTGCATGCTGAACCGTTTCAGTCGTCCTTGCCTTGCCCTAAGCTACAATGAGACCCAGGCAAAGTGCTATCCGAAGGACGAGGCTGATTTCTACAAAACACAGTCAGAGCAAGGTCCCGACGCCGACCAGGTTAATTCTTATATCATGCCACGTCGGCAGGACCCGGAAAAAAGCATCTATCACGTGGACTACGATCGAGCGCTCAACGGAGAGAGAATTGGGTTGGGTGACCTAAGACTGATTAGCAAGGAGGCAAATGAATATGAAGTGAACGGGATACCCTATCTGGAAGTGAAACGCGCTGGGGAGTGCCAGAATCTATGCGCCAAAAGCGGCGGCACGTGCAAGGCGTTCAATTTTGCCAAGTCGGACGCTGGTAGATGTGAGCTTTTCCGAGCGGTGAAAGGGGGCCTTAGGGATTCAATCTACAATAAACCCGTCTTTGTGCCAGGCATGTGGATCGGCTGCGCCGTCGCTTCCGAGTGCCAATGATGTTTGTTCTCGTCGCTCGGGGCACTTGCTCTCAACACAGACAAGCTTGCACACAATTTCAGCTCTGGCTTACGATCCGGCCAACCCCAACGCGAACCTCGCGACAGCGTCGGCCGCCAGCGCCAGGTTGCCGGCGCGGGTATGGCCCGAGGCGCCGCGCGGGCCGAGATCATGATCGCCATCGGGCACCCAGACGACTTCGATCCGCGGCGACAGGTGCATCGCCTCGACCTCCGCCCGTCCGCCGAACGGGTCGCGTTCGCCTTGCACAACGAGCGCTGGACACGCGAGATCGATCAGATGCGCCGTGCGCAGTTTTTCCGGCATGCCGGGGGGATGGAACGGATAGCCGAGGCAGACCAGGCCGGCGACCAGTCCATCCGTATACATTCGATCGGCGAGCAAGCTGGCGACGCGGCCACCCATCGACTTGCCGCCGATCAATACTCTCCGGCCCGCGCCCACCCCGGCGGCGATCTGCCGGATGATCGCCACGTACTCGTCCACCAGGAACTCAGCTTTCGGCGGCGGCCGTCGCTTACCCGTGTTGCGCCGTGCCGCCATATAGCCAAATTCAAAACGCACCACGCCAATGCCGCGCTCGGCCAGCAGCACGGCCATCTGCTCCATGAACGGGCTCGTCATCGGCGCGCCGGCGCCGTGCGCCAGCACGACCAACGGCGCACCGCTGGCCGGACCTGTTTCGATCAGGCTCACGCCCGCGCACTGTGCCGGCGGGCCGGATCCCAGGACTTCAGGCCGACGCGCTGATACTGCGGCGGCATCGCCACCTCGGCCTGCAGCTTGTAGGCAGCGTGCCAACCCCAATGCGGATCGTCGAGGAAGGCGCGGGCGATGGCGATCATATCGGCCTGGCCGTCCTGCAAGATCTTCTCGGCCTGCTCGGGATCGGTGATCAGGCCCACGGCCATCGTCGGGATTGCCGCATCGCGGCGCACCCGCTCGGCGAATGGCACCTGATAGCTCGGACCGAGTGGAATCTTGGCCGTCGGATCGATGCCGCCGCTGGAGCAGTCGATATAGTCGCAGCCGAGCCGCTTCAATTCGCGTGACAGTGCGACCGAGTCCTCGATGCTCCAGCCGTCCTCGACCCACTCGACCGAGGAGATGCGCACGCCGATCGGTTTCTCCTCCGGCCAGGCCGTGCGGACGGCGTGAAACACCTCGAGCAGCAGCCGCATGCGGTTCTCGCGACTGCCGCCGTACTGGTCGGTCCGCTTGTTGCAGATCGGCGACAGGAATTGGTTGAACAGATAGCCGTGCGCGGCGTGGATCTCGAGCATGTCGAAGCCGATGCGCTGGCAGCGCTCGACGGCGGCGAGGTAATGCCGCTTCAGGGCCGCGATGTCGTCGAGCGTCATGGCGGTGGGCACGTGCCAGCCCGGCCCGATCGGCACGGCGGAGGCGGACTTGGTCGGCCAGGGATCAGCCGACAGCGGATCGGACAGCGTCTTGCCTTCCCACGGCCGCTTGCACGAGGCCTTGCGGCCGGCGTGGGCCAGCTGGATGCCGATCTTGGCGGTGCCGAAGCGGCGCGCGGCATCGACAACCCGCTGCATGCCCCGCTCGTTCTCGTCGCTGTAGATGCCAGTGCAGCCGTGCGTGATGCGGCCTTCGCGCTCCACCGCCGTCGCCTCGACGATGAACAGCGAGGCACCCGAATTGCACAGCGAGCCGACGTGCATCATGTGCCAGTCGTTGGGCGTCCCGTCATCGGCGGAATACTGGCACATGGGAGCCACGACGAGGCGGTTCGGCAGCTCCAGCCCACGCAAGCGAATGGGCGAGAACAAAAGGCTCTTGTCAGTCATTCTGAGAATTTCCCCTAGCGAAACGCACAGCTCCAGCCGGATATCGGCCGGACATGCCGCATGCTTTGCCCTGACGACGCGATACGCGCAAGCCCTCGTGCGCAACGTGTCGCGTGCGGCAAGTGGCGGTTCGGCGCAGGTCAAGACGACGCGGAACAACGCGTGCTCCTCGCGCGCCGCCAATAGGGAACACCATAATTTTGCTCGAGGGGGCGATCTGAACGTGCGGCTGACAGCGCCGGACAGCCGTATTGCAACGCCTGGCCGTTGCCGATATACGAGGCGCTTGCAGGCTGCATCGTTGCAGTCTTGCGCGGCTTGGGCGGTTAGCTCAGTGGTAGAGCACTGTGTTGACATCGCAGGGGTCGCAGGTTCAATCCCTGCACCGCCCACCATGCGCCTTGCGCGTACCCGGCTGGGGTGGCCGATCAGCCGCGGTGTGGCTCTAAAGCATTTTCCGCCAAAGTGGGCACCGGTTTGGCGTAGAAATTGCGACAAACAACGGACTAGCCGCCGCAGGCAACGATCTTGCCATGGATATCCCCACGTTTCTGCCGGCTGTGGACCGACGCGACCGACGTGCTGACAGGCACGGCAGAATCACAACCAAGTGCAGCCTCGCTTCAGGCCAAGTGTGCCATGACCGTCGAGGGAATGTGATGATGCAAGGCTGCCGTTTGACTTGGGCCGTCCCATGCATGGCCGTGGTGCTTGCCGTGAACACTGGCTGTGTGCGCGATGGCACTTTCACGCCACAGGGCTCCATCAAGGACACGTATTCCGCGGCGCCGGCGCCGCGCCATGCCGCAGTCAAGTCGACGGCCCCCAAGATGATGTCGAAAACAGTCGTGCCGGACAAGGTACCCGACGGCACAAAGATGGCTGCCGCGCCACCGCCATCCGCGGTCGTCGAGCCTGCGATTGCGAAGGCGGCGCCACCTGCGCCGCCCGCTGCAACCGCTGCCGCGCCGGCGCCGCCCCAGTCCATGACCACCGGCGCCGCCGTGCAGGTTCCAACGCCGCCCCAGGCAACGCCGCCCGTGCAAATGGTGCGACGGCCGCCGGTCAGCGGCATGCAGTTCCTCGAGGAAGGCCGCGTGCTGTTCCGCAACGGCGAGGTGCTGGCTGCGCGCGAGAGGTTTGTCGCAGCGCTTAGCGCGCCCTTGCCGGACGTTCTGCACGAACTCGCCCGAACCTATGATCCGGCCCACCTGGCGCGGCTGCCCAAGGCCGATGCCGAAGCCGATGTCGACCGCGCCCGTGCGCTCTACGAGCAGGCGACCGCGCTGGGGTCGAAGGCGGCCGAAGCCGATCTCATGCGCCTGCGCAGCCAACGTGAGGTGACGCCGCGCTGAAACCCGCGGATTGGGATTATACGGTCAGGAGTCTCCGAAGACGAAGCCAATCGACGACGCGGCATCGGCGCGGTTGCCTCCCCTTCTCGCTTTCCCGGCCGGAGGCCAGCCCAATCAGGGATCTTTCCTGGTTCCCGTTGGATCGCTGTCACGAGCCTGCACCGGGTGAAGATCCCGGATAACCGCGCCGCAACGGGGCGCACAGCTATCACTGCCCCTCAGGGCGCGGTTTCCGGGAAGGCGGTGGCGGGGAATTGCCGCATTTCCACCACTCCCCCTTCCCGGCCGGAGCCGCCCGGCGACGTGCGGCCGGCGCGCCGAAGATGTCCCCTCGTGCTCGCGGCGCCTGGCGCAGGCTGGCATTTTTCTTGCTCCTGACAACGCATGGAAATCGTTGGTTAAGCCCTTTGTGTCATTCTGATTTTCGCCGGCATTCGATCAATTGAGGCGTCCGCGAGGGCAAAAGATGAATGCGGGATGAAGACCAGCTTCAAGCTGGGTTCAAGTCTGCCACGCTATTCGTTCCGCAATGTTCTGAGTGCTGGACGACGGAGTTGACAATGATCGAGTTCATTCGCAATGGCACGATTGTCATGATGGGGATGACGGTGATGGTCGCCGGTGTCTTCGTGGTGATGTACGGCTGAAGCCACTTGCCACGCACAGGCGCCGCCACAGCTTGCCTGGCGCAATGACTGCGCCTACCTAGGGGACTCAACCAGCGAGGCCCCAGCATGCGTCTTCCCGACGTGACGGCCAGCGCCGTCGATGCTGTCCGGTCGGCCGGCACCTACCTCTCCGACAAGTTGGCGCCCACCGTGCGCCTCGGCGTTACCGGGTTTTCCGGCGCCGGCAAGACGGTATTCATCACTGCCCTCGTACGCAATCTGTTGACAGGCGGGCGGCTGCCATTCCTGGAAGCCCGTATCGAGGGTCGCCTGCGCCGCGCTTGGCTCGAGCCCCAGCCCGACGAGGCCGTGCCGCGTTTCGACTACGAGCGTCATTGCTCGGCACTGGCCGAGGAGCCGCCGCGCTGGCCCGAGAGCACCCGCCGCATCTCCCAATTGCGCATCGTCCTCGAATATCTGCCGCGCCATCGCCTCCGGCGCCGCTTCGGCGCAAGGCGCCTCAACGTCGATATCGTCGACTATCCCGGCGAATGGCTGGTCGACCTCGGGCTGCTCGGCCAGAGTTTCGCGGATTGGTCGGATCGGGCCTTGGCACTGGCCCGGGCGCCCAACCGTGCGGCCAATGCCGGCGCCTTTCTCGCAATGCTGCCGACACTCGATCCCAGCGCACCGGAAAACGATCCCCTCGCGCGCCAGGCTGCGGCAGCATTCACGGATTATCTTGGCCGCCAGCGTGCCAGCGGCGCTGCCCACGCCACGCTAGGGCCCGGACGCTTCCTGATGCCCGGCGATCTCGAAGGCTCGCCCCTGCTGACATTCTGTCCGCTCGAGTTGCAGGCGGGAGAAGCGATCGAGCGGGGCAGCCTCGCCGGCATGATGAGCCGCCGTTTCGAGAGCTATAAGAGCCACGTCGTTCGTCCGTTCTTCAAAACGCACTTCAACGGCATCGACCGCCAGATCGTGCTGATGGATGTTCTGGGCGCCCTGGACACGGGTTACGACGCCATCCACGAGATGGAGCAGGCGCTCGATGCCGTGATGGGCGCCTTCAGGCCCGGCGCCAATTCCTGGCTCTCTGCGCTGCTCGCCCCGCGCGTCGAGCGATTGCTGTTTGCCGCCACCAAGGCCGACCACCTGCACCATTCCAGCCATGACCGGCTGGAGGCGGTGTTGCGACTGCTGGTCGATCAGGCCTGCAAGCGGGCCAGCACGGCCGGCGCCCGCGTCGATGTCGTGGCGATGGCGGCCTTGCGCGCCACGCGGGAAGCCGAAGTGCAGCAGGGCGCTGTTCGGCTGCCGCTGATCGTCGGTGTGCCGATGCCCGGCGAGATGGTGGAAGAAAAGCTGTTCGACGGCTACCGGGAGGCCGCCATCTTTCCCGGCGACCTGCCCGAGCACCCCAAGGTTGCGCTCGATGCCGCCGTTGCCGGCAAGCCCGTGTCCGATCGCGCCATGCGCTTCGTCAAGTTCCGCCCGCCGCGTATGGCCGCCAGCGGCGAGGGCTTCGGTCCGCCATTCCCCCATATCCGCCTCGACCGCGCACTCGAGTTCCTGATTGGAGACCGCCTCGCATGACGCCCCCTCGCGAAGACCGGCGACCGCGCGCGTTTTCCCTCGATGATCCCGCGCTGGTCATGCCACCCACCAAGCCAGACGGCGAGACCACTGCCGCGGATGGAGACCAGGCGCACACGCCTGCCGCCAGCGGGTGGGCTGTTCCGGCAGCGGCCGATATCGCGGCGGGCATTCGCTGGGGACAGGTCCTGGTTTCGGCAGCCATCGGCTTGGCCCTGCTTGCCGCCGGCCTGTGGTTCGCCCGCTTCGTCGCCATCGCTCTGGCGCGCGACGACTTGATCGGCTGGACGGCATGGGCCCTTGCCCTGCTGATGGGCCTGGCTGCCCTGGTGCTGGGCGTACGCGAAAGCCTTGGCCTGTTGCGGCTGCAACGGCTTGGCAGCTTGCGTCACGACGTCGAGGGGGCGCTGCGCGACAAGGACCTGTCGCGGGAGCGGCGGGCGGTGGATCGACTGGCGCAGCTGCTGTCGCACCGCGACGAACTCAAGTGGGGGCAGGCCCGGCTGCGGGAGCACATGGGTGACGTGCGCGATCCCGGCGATTTGGCGCGGCTCGCCGAGCGCGAGCTGCTGGCGCCACTCGACGCGCAGGCGCGCGCGGTCATCCTGCACTCGGCCAAGCGGATCAGCATGGTGACCGCGATCAGTCCGATGGCCTGGCTGGCGATGCTGTTCGTGCTGATCGAGAACCTGCGGCTGCTGCGGGCGATTGCCACCATTTATGGCGGTCGACCGGGGCTGATCGGCGGGCTCAGGCTGGCGCGCATGGTGATCGCCCACATCGTCGCCAGCGGCGGCATCGCCATGACGGAGGATCTGGTCGGTCAGTTCCTTGGCCAGGATCTGCTGCGCCGCGTCTCGCGACGGCTCGGCGAGGGCGCCTTCAACGGTGCATTGACGGCGCGCATTGGCGTCGCCGCACTCGAGGTGATCCGGCCCATGCCGCACGTGGAAACCGCGCCGATTCGGCTGCGCGACCTCGTCGGCGAGCTGCTGCGCCGCCGCAAGCCCGCCGCCGACGCCAACCCGCGGCTCACATAGGCAGGCGGGCCGTCTGATTGCTGAAGTAGTTGTCGACGGCCGTGGCGATCGAATCCGTAACCTTCTGCCGCCAGGCGTCCGATTTCAGCAGCTGGGCGTCCTCTTTGTTGGAGACGTAGGCCAGCTCGATCAGCACCGAGGGAAATTGCGCGGTTTTCAGCACCCGGAAGGTGGCGGACCGATCCGGGTTGTCTTTCAGGCTGGTGCTCTGGCCCATGAATTCGATCACCGAGCGGGTGAAGACGCCGGTGCGATCGCGGGTGACGTCCACTTCGCGCTGGGCCAGATCGGCGAGGATGTTCTTGACGACGTCGGCATCGGCGGCTGCCGCTTGCTTGACGACCGCCAGATCGTTGCCGCTGAGCGCCTTGTCCGCGACAGATGCCTTGGCGGATCGCTTCAGATCCTCGGTCACGCCTTCGCGCAGCGAGTAGATCGTGGCGCCGCGGGCCCCGGTATTGGCATAGTCGGCATGCACGGCGATAAACAAGGCCGCCTTGTTGCGCTCGGCGAATACGACCCGATCGTCGAGATCGACAAACACGTCGCTGTCGCGCGTCATCAGCACCTGGTAGCGGCCGGTGGCGGCGAGCTTGTCACGCAGCACCTTGCTGAAGGCCAGCACGACCTCCTTCTCGACCGTTCCGAACTTCTGGGCGCCCGAGTCCTGGCCGCCATGGCCGGGGTCGATGACGATGATGGGCTTGTACGTCTTGGCCGCCTTGAGCCGCGGCGACTCGGCGAGTTTGGGCATTGGCGGTTGCACGGGGGGCGGCACGCCCGCGGCGCCAAGACCGTAGGCCCCGGGCTTCATGGGCTTGCGCTGCGCCGCGGCTTCGCTCCCCTCGAGGGGTACGAAGTCGAGAACAATGCGGTGGCCCTTGCCGTCGCGGCCGCGATCGATATTGGAGCTCTCGACGATGACCGGCACTGAAAAATCGATGATCACCCGCGACTTGCCGGGCGCGGAGAGGCCACCGCGGACTCCTCGGACGAGGCCTACGACCTGGCCCTCGGGGAGATTTGGAAGCTGCATCCCGACCTCGGGCAGGTCGACAATGACGCGATTGGTGCCGGTCAGGGCGGACACCTGGAACGTGACGAGGCGATCGAGGCCGATCACGATGCGCGTGCGCTTTGCATCGCCTGTGGTCTCGCCAGCCGCCGTCGCCGGGCAAACACTCACCCAGAGGCCCAACAGGAGGGCGGCGATCGAGGCAAATGGCGAACATACGCGCATTGCGGCGCGCCTCATTCGGCCAGAAAGCATGCGTTTGACCCCCGTCTACGCGGTACAACCCTGATTCAGGACGGTCACTCAATGCCTGACGATGATGGCAAATTGCGGTTCGCCATCGGGCAATGTGATGGTTAGCGTTATGAAGCACACAAGGTTAATGAATCGCTAACGCTGACACAGCAAATCGTGCACAGGGGCAGAAATGGCGGCGTCGCGGGACTTTGCAAGGCTCGCTTCGGGCACCTTTCAACAGGTTCCCAACAGGCCGTCCACACGCCGTCCAGCGCCTGTTCATGCGGCGTTGACAAGCCCCCTCTCCGCGCACCTATCTGGCGCCTGTAGAGGGTGACTAGGCGGAGGCAAAATATGAGTGTGGGACGTATCGGCGGCGTACTTTTGGCCGCGTTCATGGCGCTTGGTGCTGGGCAAGCTGCTGCTCAGGGCTACGGCGCAAAGGGCTACCAGACCAGCAAATGGATGGTTGAGGGCAACATCGGCGGCGGCTGGGGAGACCTGACGACGTTCAGGTTGGCCGGACTGCCAGGCGCACGCGGCGACGGCGACGAAAGTTCGATCGCGGCCAACGTCGGCGTCGGCTATTATTTCGCCAACAATCTGTTCGCCCGACTGAGCTATCGCTATTTCGGCTCATTCGAGGCCGATGGCAGGTTTCTTGGCGTCCCGGGCAATCTCGACGTGGGTGCACACGGACTGATGCTCGGCCTCGGTTTCAACTACGACCTGTCGCGGCAGCTCTTCCTGGAAGCCACAGGAGAGATCGGCACGGCTTTCCTCAACGGCACGGGCAGCGTTGGCGGGGTGGGCATAACCAGCCACACCGAAACGAACTTTGCCGGTGGTCTGGGCCTCGGCCTGGGATACCGCATGTCGCCGGCCACGGATCTGCTGGTGATGAGCAACTACAACTGGCTAGGTGGCGCCTCGGCCGGCAGTGGCGCGTCGGCATTGACCACCAAGGACCTCAGCGTGCTCACGACCACCATTGGTGTGCGCGTCAGGTTTTGAGTTCTTTGGGCGGCGTCCGCGGGCGATCGCCCCACATCGTGATGGCGTCACAGGGCGGCGCATCGAGCGCGCCGAAGCGCGGGTGGTCCACTCCAGCCCCCGCGCTTTAGCGTGCCTGCTCGGTTGACCCCTGCCCTGCTTGATCTACCATGTGGCACGTGCCGGATCGTCACGCACAGTGTCCCCGTTGGGGTGTGAGCCCCACGGTGCCGGCCCTGAAAGGCGGCGCTTCCGGCCCAATGTGCCGCAGCAGGAGCATGCCATGAAGATCGTCGATCTCAGCCGCGAGCTTTATCACCGGACGCCGTCGTACCCTGGCCAACCCCCGATCATTCATGGCGTCTGGAAAAGCCACGAGGAGGCTTTGCGGGATTCCGGCAACGTGCATGGCAATAGCGTCATGTACTTCTCGATGCCCGACCACGGCGGCACGCACATCGATGCGCCGCGTCATTTCGGGGCAAATGCGACACCGATCGACGAATACCCATTGGAGAATTGCATCGTCCAGGGCATCTGCCTCGACCTCAGGCACATCAAGCCGAAGGCGGAGATCACGCCGGCGGATCTAGAGGCCGCCGTCGAGAAAGCCGGTGTCGCCATCCCGAAACGGGGCACGGTGCTGCTGTGCACCGGCCATCATGCCCGCACGTTTCCGACGCCAGCCTATACCAACGACAATCCGGGTGTGAACGTCGCGGCGACGGAGTGGCTGGCGAAACAGGGCATCGTGCACTTCGGCATCGACTCCATGCGGCCCGGCCCCGATGGCGTGGTCAATACGCTGGTGCACAAGGTCTGCCTGGAGCTCGACATCACGCACCTGGAGAGCCTGTGCAATCTCGAGGCATTGCTCGGCAAGGGCGAATTCCAGTTCATCTGCCTGCCGCTGAAATGGCGCGGTGGTACAGGCTCGCCCGTGCGTGCCGTGGCGGTATTTCCGCAGTAGGCGCCAGGTCCGCGTGATGGATGTCGTCCATGATGAAACTGATCAGTGCCACGCCGAGTCCCTATGCGCGCAAGGTACGCATCGCACTCGCCGAGAAGGGCCTGCGGTTCGAACTCGTGACCGAAGTGCCATGGCATGGCACCACATCGACGCCGAAGTACAATCCGCTCGAGAAACTGCCCGTGCTGATCCTCGATGACGGCACGACAGTGTACGAGTCGAGCTTCATCCTGCAATGGCTGGAGATGAAGCACCCCCTGCCGCCACTGCTGCCTGCCGATCCTGACGGCGTGCTGGCGGCGCGACGCCTCGAAGTGCTGTGCGATGGCGTTTGCGACGCGCTGGTGCTGCTGTTCTTCGAGCGCATGCGCGGCGAAGGCCGCCAGAGCGCCGAATGGATGGCGCGCCAGCGCCGCAAGATCGAAGGCGGTATGCGCGAGATTGCCCGGTTGATCGGGACGCGGCAGTGGGCGGTCGGCGACCACTTCACGCTCGGCGACATCGCGGCGGGGACTGTGTGCGGTTATGTCAGCCTGCGGTTTCCCGAGTTCCAATGGCGCGGTCAGTACCCCGATCTTGCCGCCTACTGCGATCGCATCGAGTCGCGAGCGTCGTTCCGCGCGACAACGCCGGTGGCGCAGAAAATCACCGAGACCGTGGTGTGAGCGATAGGCGGTCGGGGTCAGACCCTCGTTGACTTGCCCGCCTCCGGCGGGACGGGTCTGACCCCAACTTAATACCCAGCGGCCCGCCCGTCGCCGCGTGGATCGGCGGCGCCTTCTATGATGCCGGCTTTCGATCCCTGCCGATGCAGCACCAAGGCGCCGGCGTGGCCCATCACCTCGTCATAGGGTCCGATGACGTCCAGGTCGTGGCCGGCGGCGCGCAGCCGGTCGTAGACTTCGCCGGCGAAGCGGTTCTCGATGCGCAGGTTCATCACGGCATTGCCCCAGGTGCGGCCGAGCAGCCAACGCGGCGCGCTCACCGCCTGCTGCAAGTCCTGGCCATGCAGCACGTGGCGCGCGTAGATCGCCGCCTTGGTCTGCGGCTGGCCCTCGCCACCCATCGTACCCCACGGCATGACGCGGCCGTCGTCGAGCAGCGCGAGCGCCGGCTGGATGGTGTGGAACGGGCGCCGGTGCGGCTCCAGTGCGTTGCGATTGTCCGCATCGAGACTGAAGCTGGTGCCGCGGTTTTGCCAGAGGATGCCCGAGCCAGGCAGCACCAGACCCGAGCCGAACTCCCAATAGATGCTCTGGATGAAGCTGACGGCGCGGCCCTCGCCATCGATGGCGCCGAGCCAAACCGTGTCGCCTTTCTCCGCCGCGTGCGGCCAGGGCAGCGCGCGCGCCGGATCGACCTCGCGGGCGAGGCGGTCGAGCACGGCCGGCGCGAGGAAGCTCGCGGGGTCGACGGTCATGAAGGCCGGATCGGTGACGTGGGTGTCACGCACGATGAAGGCGCGCTTGCTCGCCTCGACCAGCTTGTGCACGAAGTCGAAGCCCTCGGCATCGCGGCAGCCGAGCCGCTCGAACAGTCCAAGGATCATCATCGAGGCGAGGCCCTGCGTCGGCGGCGGCATGCCGTAGGCTCGGCCGTGCCGCAACGCCACCGACAGCGGCTCGACGCCGAGCGCTTTGTGCCGCTCCAGATCGGTGAGCCGCAGCGGACTGCCGGCGGCTTCCAGATCCTTGGCCATCCGCCGGGCGAGGTCGCCGCGATAGAAGTCATCAAGACCGGCCGTAGTCAGATGATCGAGCGTCGCGGCGAGTTTCGGCAGCGCAAAGGCATCGCCGACGCGCGGCGCGGCGCCGCCTGGCAAGAATGTCGGCGCAAAGCCGACAACTGGCTCGAGTTCGGCGCGCTTGGCGCTAGTGTTGCTGGCCTGTGTCCGCGTCACCGGAAAGCCGTTGCGCGCATAATGCCGGGCGTCGGCCAGCAGGCGCGACAGCGGCATTCTCCCGCCCCACGCCGCGCTGATCTGCAACGCCTTCTGCCACCCCGAGATGGCGCCGGCGACGGTCAAGGCGGCCAGAGGTCCGCGCGATGGGATCGCCGTGCGGTGACCTCGCTCAGCATAGAAGGCGCGGCCGGCAAGCCCCGCCGCCGCGCCGCAGGCATCGATGCCGACCGGCGGCTTGCCGCCCTCGCTGACCAGCCAAAAATTGTCGCCGCCGAGGCCGTTCATATGCGGATAGACAACCGCAATCGTGGCGGCGGCGGCCACCATCGCCTCGATGGCGTTGCCACCTTCGCGCAGCACGGCGAGACCCGCTTCGGCGGCGAGGTGGTTGGAGGACACGACCATGCCACGGGTGGCGCGCGCGGTTTCAAGCATGCTGCATCCAGCCTCTCAGTCAAGGATTCTACCGTTGGCACCCTATCGCGCCACGTTACGCCGCCCGCACCACCGCCATCTTGCGCGCATCCGCCTCGATCATGTCGGCGGCTTTCTCGGCGATCATGATGGTCGGCGCGTTGGTGTTGCCCGAGACCACATTCGGCATGATCGAGGCGTCAACCACCCGCAGCCCGGTAAAGCCATGCACGCGCAGGCGCTCGTCGACCACCGCGCGCGGATCGCTGCCCATGCGGCAGGTGGTGGTCGGATGATAGGCCGTGTTGCCGCGCTGGCGCAGGTATTCGATGATGTCGGCGTCGCTCGAGCATTCCGGACCCGGCTCGTGCTCACCGGAAACAAAAGCGGCCATCGCCGGCTGGCGCATGATGCGGCGCACCGCTTTCATGCCTTCGACCATCACATCGCAATCCTTCGCCGAGGTGAGATAGCCGCCGAAGATCGCCGGCGGGTCCAGCGGATCGGCGGAGCGAATTTCCACCTTGCCACGGCTTTCCGGCCGCAGCAGCAGCACCGGCGTCGTCACGCCTGGAAAAGGATGCAACTCGGTGCCGAGCCGATCCGTCGAGAACAGCATGATGTGCACCTGGATGTCTGGCTGCGACAGGCCAGGCTCGGTGCGGATGAAACCGCCGGCGCAGGCCGCCGCCATGGTCATCATGCCGCGCCGCTGCAGCGCAAAGCGCAGGCCAGTGCCGATCGAACGCGTGAAGCTGCCGACCACGTCGTTGAGCGTGATCGGCTGCGTGCAGCGCCACACCGTGCGCGCGGCGTAGTGGTCCTGCATGTCGGCGCCGACACCCGGCATGTCGGCGATCACCTCGATGCCGTGGGTGCGCAGCAACGCTTCCGGCCCCAGGCCCGACAGCTGCAGCAGTTGCGGCGAATTGAACGAGCCGAGCGACAGGATCACCTCGGCCCTCGCGCGCACGCTGCGCCGCTCATCGCCCTTCAAATACTCGACGCCCACCGCCCGCCGGCCCTCGAACAGGATGCGGGTGGTCCGCGCGCCGGTTTCCACCTCGAGGTTCGAACGCTTCATGGCGGGCTTGAGATAGCCCTTGGCCGCCGACCAGCGCATGCCGTCGCGCATGGTCACCTGGTAGTAGCCAAAGCCTTCCTGCTCGCGTCCATTGAAGTCCGGATTGAGCTTGAAACCGGCTTGCTCGGCGGCGGCCAGATACGCCTCGCAGACGGGATGCTGGTCGCGGGCATTGGCAACGGCCAGTGGCCCGCCCTTGCCGTGGTAGTCGTCGGCGCCGCGCTCCTGATCCTCCGCCTTGCGGAAATATGGGAGGATGTCGTCATAGCTCCAGCCGGCGTTGCCGAGCTGGCGCCAGACGTTGTAGTCCTCGGCATGTCCGCGCACATACAGCAGGCCGTTGATCGAACTCGAGCCGCCGAGAACCTTGCCGCGCGGCTGCGGGATCTTGCGGCCGGCGCAGCCGGGCTCGGGCTCCGTCTCGTAGCGCCAGTTGACTTCGCCATTGCTGAAGTGCCGGCCATAGCCGATCGGGATATGCAGCCAGGGATTGGTGTCCTGGCCGCCGGCTTCCAGCACCAGAACCCGGTGTTTGCCGCTTTCCGTCAGCCGGTTGGCGAGGACGCAGCCGGCGCTGCCTGCGCCGACGATCACATAATCGAACTGTTCCGCATCGGCCATCGTCGTTCTCCTCCCGCTGCGGCGGTTCTCGTTGATCCAGACTGGGCGGACAGCCCCGCCGGCAGGACGTCGACCTTGGGGCCGCGTTGTTCGCGTGGCGACCGCATCCGAGCAGGTGTAGCCCAGCGGCATGAGCGCCATCAAGCCAAAGCAGCGCAGGCGACCACGTCACTGGCCGAGAGCCAAGGGCGGCCAGCCCGTCCTACCCGAATTTGCAATCGAAACTTGCAAAGTACCAATTGATGGGACAGCAGTGGGGCGGAACCCAACCAAGAAGGTCAACAGGAGGACGCGATGGGCAATGAAACGCAGGGTCCGCGGCTGGCGCTGCTGACGCTGGATACGATGAACGCGGAGCAGAAGGTGGTGGCCGAGAAGCTGCTCAACGGGCCGCGCAAGGGCATGAAGGGGCCGTTCAGCGCGCTGCTGCGGCACCCGGAGCTGTGCGACAAGGTGCAGGAGCTGGGCGCTGTGGTGCGCTTCAAGAATGCCATTCCCCCCGCGTTGAAGGAACTGGCCATCATCATGACCGGGCGGCACTGGACCGCGAGCTACGAGTTCCAGGCGCACCGTCGCATGGCGTTGGAAGCCGGCCTGTCGGCGGCGATTTGCG
Source organism: uncultured Devosia sp. (assembly GCA_964498125.1). GTDB lineage: Bacteria > Pseudomonadota > Alphaproteobacteria > Rhizobiales > Hyphomicrobiaceae > CAMDBL01. The sequence goes on from CAZCGE010000111.1 coordinate 21,139, forward strand.
ATGCGATCGCCGACGGCAAGCGGCCGGCGGGCATGTCCGCGGACGAATCGGCGATCCATGACTTCTGCTCCGAGCTGTTGCGCACGGGGCAGGTCAGCGATGGCGCCTTCGAACAGGTGAAGGCGCGCTGGGGCGAAAAGGGCGTGGTCGATCTGTCGACCACCGTCGGCTATTATTGCGTTGCCTCGTTCGTGCTGAATGTCAGCCGGCATCCGATGCCAGAGGGCGTGGCGCCGTTGCAGCCGTTGTAGGTCGGGTCGACCCCGGACACTTGATCCGGGGGAGACCCGACAGGAAGATGGAGTGCTTCGCGCGCTATTCTCTGTTGGGTCGCGCCGCGCTTCGTGCTTGCTTGACCCAACCTACGCCAGCTGATCCCTCGACAGTGGCGCCGCCCGGAGATAGCGTTCGCCCATACCAGTACAGCAGCATGCAAGGAGGACACCCATGTCCCGTGTCGTCATGGCTCGCGAATTCGGCGGCCCCGAAGTCCTGAAGATCGAGGAAACGACGGTCGGCGCTCCAGGCCCAGGCCAAGTCCGTCTCAGGCATACCGCCATCGGCGTCAATTTCGCCGACATCTCGATGTTGCAAGGCAAGTATCTGATCAAGCCGGCGCTGCCGACCGTGACCGGGCTCGAGGGCGCGGGTGTGATCGAGGCCTTGGGGCCGGACGTGGCGACGCTGAAGGTCGGCCAGCGCGTGGCCTACGTCAGCCTGCTTGGTGCTTTCGCCGATCAGCGCCTGGCGCCAGCCGAGAAGCTCTACCCGATTCCGGATGGCGTCGACGACAAGGCGGCGGCCGCCGTGCTGCTGAAAGGCATGACGGCGGACTACCTGCTGCACCAGACCTATCCGTTGAAGGCCGGCCAGACGACGCTGATTCATGCCGCGGCCGGCGGCGTCGGCACTCTGTTGGCGCAATGGGCCAAGCACATTGGCGCGACGGTGATCGGCACGGTCGGCTCGGACGCCAAGATGGCACTGGCCAAGGCCAACGGCTGCGATCACGTCATCAACTATGCCAAGGAGGACTTCGCCAAGCGCTGCATGGAGATCACCGGCGGCAAGGGCATCGAGGTGATCTACGACTCGGTCGGCAAGGACACCTTCGAGGGCAACATGGCGGCTTGCGCGGTACGCGGCTATTTCATCAACTATGGCGCGGCCTCCGGCATTCCCGGTCCGGTCGATGCCATGCGCATCAATGCCAAGTCGATGTACTTCAACAAATCATCGCTGGTGCACTATCTGACATCGCGTGCGGAGGGTGAGCGCTTGTCCGGCCGCGTGTTCGATATGCTGAAGAAGGGCGTGCTGCGCCTGGGCGTGGCACACACCTACCCGCTGGCCGACGTGGTCAGGGCACTGACCGACGTCACCGGCCGCAAGACCACGGGCTCGGTCGTGCTGATCCCGTGAAGCGTTATGAGCCGGCCCGCCAGTCTGGCCTGAGTTAACGCCCCTGAAACTTCGGCTTTCGCTTCTCCATGAAGGCGCGGCGGCCTTCGATGTAGTCGGCGGAATTGAAGCAGGCCTCGACCATGCGGTCGAGCTTGGCGATGTCGCGCTGGCTCTCCGGCTTCATGATCTCACCCGCCGAAGCCTTGACGGTGGCGATCGTCATCGGCGCGTTCTCGGCGATCATTTGGGTCCACTCGTCGATCGCCTTGTCGATCTCGCCGGCCGGCACGACGCGGTTGACGAGGCCCATGTCGTAGGCCTCCTGGGCGTTGACCTGGCGGGCGGTATAGAACAGCTCCATGGCGCGGCTGACGCCGACGATGGCCGACAGCCGGTTGACGCCGGTGTAGCCGTAGCCGAGGCCAAGTCTGGCGGCTGGAATGCCGAATTTGGCATCCGCGGTGCACACGCGCAGGTCGCAGCACACCGCGACGTTGGCGCCGCCGCCGATGCAGTAGCCCTGGATCTTGGCGATGGTCGGCCGCGGGAATTCGACCAGCTGCGCGTAGGCGGCGGCGGAGGTTGCGTTGTAGACCTTGACGGCCTCCTCGCTCGCCCGCTCGCTCTCGAACTTGGAGATGTCGGCGCCGGAGACGAACGCCTTGCCGCCAGCGCCGCTGATCACCAGCACGCGCAATTGCGGATCGACGGCGAACTCGGCCAGCGCCTTGTGCATGCGCTGCCACATGTCCAAAGACACAGCGTTATGGCGCGCCGGATTGTTGAAGATGATGTGGCCGACCGCACCATCCTTGCGGGTCAGCAGCTTTTCTTCGGCCGGCGTCTCGGACTTGGCAATGGCGGCGCTCATGACGGCTTTCCTTTTTTGGTGGCGGGCTTGCCCGAGGATTTGGCGATGGTCTTGCTGGCGGCCTTGGTGACGGGCTTGGCGGTGGGCCCGAGCACCTGGCCCGCGCGCAGGCTGGCAATTTCGGCGGCGCTGTAGCCGGCCTCCTTCAGGATCTCGTCGGTGTGCTCGCCCATCAGCGGTGGCGGACTGATCAGTTTGCTCTTCGAGCGGCTGAGGATGATCGGCTGCGATACCGCCTTGGTCGGCCCGCGCTCGCGGCTCGGCATGTCCTGCGCCAGCCCCAGATGCTTGACCTGCGGGTTGGCGAACACCTTGTCGATGCTGTCGATCTCGCCGCTGGGGATGCCGGCCGCGTTGAACCGGGCGATCCAGGCCGCGGAGGTGTCCTTGATCGTGTGCTTGGCGATCAGCGCGTTGACGACCTTGCGGTGCGTGGAGCGGCCGGCGGCGGAGTCGAAGTCGGGATTGTCGAAGGCAGGGTCGGCGAAGATCTCCTTCAATCTCTGCCACATGTGCTGGCCGGCGGCGGCGATATTGATATAGCCGTCCGATGTCTGGAAGACGCCTGTCGGGATGCTGGTCGGATGATCGTTGCCGGCCTGGCCCGGCACTTCCTCCGCCATCAGCCAGCGCGCCGCCTGGAAGTCGAGCATGAACACCTGCGCCTGCAGCAGCGAGGACTGCACCCACTGGCCCTTGCCGGAACGCTCGCGCTCGATCAGCGCCAGCAGGATGCCCTGCGCGCAGAAAATGCCGGCGCACAGATCGGCAATCGGAATGCCGACGCGCATCGGTCCGCGCCCCGGCTCGCCGGTGATCGACATGAGGCCGCCCATGCCCTGGGCGATCTGGTCGAAGCCGGGCCGCTGGCTCAACGGCCCATCCTGGCCGAAGCCCGAGATCGAGCCGTAGACGATGCGCGGGTTGCTGGCGCTGATGGCCGCATAGTCGATGCCGAGGCGCCGCTTCACGTCGGGGCGGTAGTTCTCGACGATGACGTCGGCCTTGGCGGCCAGCCGCTGGAAGATCTCGACCCCCTTGGGATCCTTGAGATTGAGCACCATCGAGCGCTTGTTGCGGTGCAGGTTCTGGAAGTCGGGACCGCCGCGCGGGCCGCCCATGCCGTTGGCGTCGGCGTCGGCGTCCTCGATCTTGATGACGTTGGCGCCCCAGTCGGCCAGTTGGCGCACACAGGTGGGGCCGGCGCGCACCCGGGTGAGGTCCAGAACCGTGATATGCGAAAGCACGTCGCTGGCGGGCTGATGCGGCATGGGCTGTTCCTGCGTGCTGACTTGGCTGCTGCGGCCGATTGTTGATACGGCGGTGGTGGGGGAGTCAAGGATGGATGACGAAGGGGCTCACCATCCATCAGTTTCTCCAGACCGACCACATCGTCGGCAACCCGCAGATGCTCTGCAGGCAGGTCTGGATGCGGCGCAGGCCGCGCTTGAAGAAGGACGTCAGGCTGCGAGCCACCTTTATCGGACGCGCCCGGCCGTTTTTTTCGACAGGAAGGGCTGCGTTCTCCGCCGCCCACATGCCGCCGCCCACATGCCGGTCGAGACGGCCCAGTAGAGCGCCAGCGCCATCACGAGGATGAGGCGGTCCATACGGTCGGTGCGCTGGAGTTGACTATCTTCCAGTCCGAAGCCGCGGCTCTTGAAGTCCGAGAACATCGCGT
>CAZCGE010000112.1:0-20048 GCA_964498125.1 uncultured Devosia sp.
CGTAGGATGTCGTGAGCCGGACTTGATCAGCCTAGCGACGGATTGTGGTAAATGTATGAGTAATATCAACGTCTTGTGAGACGTCCTGAGACGCCGCTGGACGACCCGAAATCGCTTGTTCGATTCCCCTCGGCTCCACCAGGAACGCGATCGCCCGCGTGAATTGCGTCACGTGCCGGTTCGCTGGCAAGACCTGAAATCGCATGTGGGGGCGCTTTGGCGTGCCGCGAAGCCGCACCAGCCGCATCATTGGTTTTGCTGCGCCACGCGCACCCAATCGTGATCGTCCTCGGACAGGACCACGCCGCGAGCCTTGCTCGCGCGGATCACCTCCTCGAACAGCCGTTTGGCGGCAACCGGCTCGCCCAGCCGCTGCAACAGGACCGCGTATCGGGTACGCGCCTCCATGCCGACGAAATAGCCGGCGACCGCGCGGTACTCGGTTTCAGCGTCGCGCAGCCGATCCTGGGCCTCCAGTGCCCGCGCATAGGTCAGGTGGGCGTCCTGATGCTGATAATCCGGATGCGCGGTGCGCAACTGGTCCAGCGTCGCCTCGGCAGACTGGGCATCGCCAGAGCCTAGCTGCGCACGGGCCAGGCCGCGCAGCAGGTCGGGTTCGTCGGCGAACAGGCCCTGCGCGGCTTGCCGGTAGAGCGCGATCGCCTCATCCCACATGCCCTTGCGCTCGCATTCCTCAGCGAACTTGCACTTGGCCTCGACCGTGCCGCTATCGCGCGCCCGTTGGCTGAGCATGTGCCAGTCGCGGTCGGGATCGACGACGGTGCGCAGATCCCGCGCGACCCGCCGCGCGCGTCGCGTGTTGGCGAGTTCTGGAAGCAGCTCGAACAGCACGTAGGCGATTGATCCCACCAGGGGCAGGAAGAGCAGGATGTAGTACCAGAACTGTGGCCGCCCCGTTCTGTGGGCATGCATGACGAAGCCGATGGCTATCAGCAGGTGAAGCATCCCAATCAGCGGCATGGCGCACCAGTCGGTTGATGGAGCGGGATCTATGCTGCTCGGGTCGTAACATGGCAACCCCAGACGTACAAAATTGCTGGATTATCCCCCACATGTGACTACGTCGCACGCCTGCCAACCGCGACCAGCGCCTACTCGGAATCGACGCTCTGGCTGGCGGGATAGGCCCAGCATAGGTCGGGCGGCAGGACCACGGAGACGCTGCCGCCGACGGGAAATCTTGCGAGCGTGCCGAGCTCGAGCGCGTCCAGGCGCCCGCCGAGAACATCCAACTCGTAGATCGTCTGCGTGCCCTGGTAGCGCTGTGCGGTCACGCGCGCGGTGAACATGTTCGGCTCACCCGCACCGCCGGCGCTGAGGCGAACATTCTCCGGCCGCACGGCGAGCTTCACCGGCTCGCCGGCCGCCACGCCATCGGGCATCCACGCCTTGACACGCTGCCCCGCGCCGGCTTCCACCGTGCCGAACTCGCCCGCGCGGTCCAGAACACGGCCAGCAAGCGTGTTGGACGCGCCGGTAAAATTGGCGACGAACAGGTCGGCCGGCCGGTTGTAGATCACATCGGGCGAGGCCATCTGCAGCAGCTTGCCGTTGCGCATGACGCCGATACGGTCGCCCAGCACCGCGGCTTCCGCCTGATCATGGGTGACGTAGAGGGCCGTCACGCCGGTCTGCTTGATGATGCGCCGCAGGTCGTCGCGCAGCCGCAAGCGGAGCTTGGCGTCCAGATTTGAGAGTGGCTCGTCGAGCAGGAGCAATTCGGGCTGATAGACCAGGCTGCGGGCGAGCGCGACACGCTGCATCTGCCCGCCCGACAGCGAGACCACGGGCCGGCTGGCGTACTCCGACAGCCCTACCAGCTCGAGCACCTCGCCGACTTTGCGCGTGCTCTCGGCGCGCGAGACTTTGCGGTGACGCAGCGGATAAACGACATTCTGCTGCACCGTCATGTGCGGCCACACCGCATATGACTGAAACACCATGCCGATGTTGCGCAACCGCGGCGGCACCAGCGTGCCCTGCTCGGGCGCCGAGACGATGGCGCCGCCAATGGAGATTGTGCCGGAGGTGGGATGTTCCAGCCCGGCGACGCAGCGCAGCGTCGTGGTCTTGCCGCAGCCAGAGGGCCCGAGCAGAACGACGATCTCGCCAGCTTCGATGCGGAAGCTCACATCATCCACGACGGCGGTACCGGTGCTGAACTCCTTGCGCAGCCGTTCGATCTTCAGTTCCGCCGACATTCCTGTTCCTTATCCGCGCGCTGGCGACAGATGATGGTGGGCGCCCAGCGCCCACCACCGGGTTGCGGTTATTGGCGGTAGCCGTAGATCTTGTTCCACTCTTCGATCCAACCGTTGCGCAGCTTCTCGTACTGCTCGAAGTTCGGCACCCACAGCTTGGCGACCTTGGGGTCGAAGCCTTGCGGATAGGCCGGCGGCTTCTTCAGCGCGGTGAGGTAGCCCAGCTCCTTGATCATGAACGTCTGGGCTTCCACCGACAGCCCCCAATTCAGGAACAGCCGGGCCGCATTCGGATTGGCGGCGGTCTTGGTGATGCCGGCGCCGTACATGTTCATCGGCACGCCCTCCGGCGGGAAGAAGATCTCGATCGGCGCGCCATCTCTCTTCTTCTGGAACACGAGGTTGTACAGCATCGGCGCGATGGATACTTCTCCACGCACCAGCGCATCCGCCAACGGCGCGCCCGAGGGATAGAGCGCCGTGCCGACGCCTGCCTGATTCTTCCAGTAGTCCTCGCCTAGAACCTGACGCTCGAACATCGTCCGCGTCCAGGTCGTGCCACCGGACGGCGCGATGACCTGGCCGATCTGCTTCTTGCCGTACTCGGGCTTGGTCAGATCCATCCAGGACTTGGGCGGGTTCTTGATCAGATCCGTATTGTAGGCGATCGACCAGCCGAGCGTCTGGCGCGGCCAGATCTTCGGCGAGACCTGCACGTCCTCGCGGTAGTCGCTGGCGTTCGGCGGCGCGTAGTCGGCCAGCAGGTCCTGCAGTGCGAGAATCAGGCCGCGGTCGGAATGATTGATCACGTCGGCCGTCAGCTTGCCGGCCGCGGCTTCTGTCTTGATGCGGGTGATCAACTGGCCGCCGGGCGCGCGCACCATCTCCACTTTGATGAAGGGAAAGCGCTTGTTGAAGGCCTTGGTCATCTCCTGCTCGACCTCGGCGAAATCGGCCGTGTAATAGACGAGCTTGCCTTCTTTCCTGGCCGCCTCGATCAGTTCAGGCGGTCCGAAATTTTGTGCGATGGCCGGGCCACCGGCCGCGGCGAGCAAGGTGGCAAGGACGATCGCGCCAAATCGGCGCTTTCCAGACGGTTCAGTCATTCGTTGCAACTCCCTTTGGCTTTTCATTTTTACTATCCAGCATTGCCCATGCTGGCATCCGTGCCGCGCGCGCCGCGCGACAGCAGGCTGGCGATGCCGATGACAACGGCAAGCAGGGCCATCTGCACCAGGCTGAACGCGCTGGTGATGCCGACATTGCCACCCTCGTAGTAGTCGAGCAACAGCACCGCCATGACCATGGTGTTGCTGGTGTAGAGGAACAGGGAAGATCCGAGCTCCCGGATGGCAAGGACGAACAAGAGGGTCATCGCGGCAATCACGCCGGGCCGGGCCAGCGGCAGCACAATCGTGCGGATCGTGCCGAGCAGGCCTTTGCCGCAGATCCAGGCCGCCTCCTCCAGCTCGCGATGGATCTGCAGCAGCGAGGTGGAGAGGGCCTTCACGGTATCGGGCATGAACCGGGCGATGAACGCCAGGGCGAGAATCCAGATCGTGCCATAGAGGCCGCCGGGCAATCCGATCCAGGCCCAAAGATAGGCCACGCCAATGACCAGACCGGGGATGGCGACGGGCAACGTCGAGATGACATCGATGGTCTTGCGTCCGGGTGCGTTGGAGCGATTGATGGTGTAGCCGACCGCGAAGGCGAAGATGCCGCCGACAATCGCCGTCACCAGGCCGACTTCCATGGTGTTGACGATGGAGCGCAGCGCCAGCGGATTGGCGAACAGGCGCTCGAAATGAATGAGGCTGTACTGCCGTTCGTCGAACAGGCTGGCGATGGTGCGCACCGACATGAATTTGCGGAAGGCGGCGACGGTTAGCGCCAGCGTCGGCAGCACCACCACGACGAACAGATAGACCACCGCCAGTCCGAGCGTCAGATAGCGCCAGCGTCCGAGGTTGAGCAGCGCCGGCCGAAAGGCCTTGCCGGCCACGGTGGTGTAGCTGCGCCGCGATACCACCCTGTGCTGCAGCCAAACCAGGAATGCCGTCACTACCATCAGGATGATCGCAACCGAGGCGGCCGTGCTGTACAGCGGCGGCGACCAGTTGGTCAGCTTGAAGATATAGGTCGTCAGCACCGGAATATCGCTGGGTGCGCCGAGCACGGCGGGAATGCCGTAGATGCCCAGCATGACGATGAACGACAGCAGCATGCCGGAGATGATGGCTGGCGCGATCAACGGAAATGTCACGGTGAACATGGTGCGCAGCGCCGTGGCGCCGGTGACCTCGGCCGCCTCCTCCAGCGCGGGGTCCATGTTGCGCAGCGCCGAGGCCGTGAACATGTACACGTAGGGCGCATAGTAGATCCCGAAGATGCAGATCAGGCCGCCCATGGAATAGATATTAAAGCGCCAATCAATGCCTATCGACGCCAGAAACGTATTCAGCAGCCCGGTTTTCGGCGAGGCCAGGATCGACCAGGCGACGGCGGCGACCAGCGGCGGCACGAACAGCGGTAGCATGCTGGCGGCGGCGATGAACCCCTTGCAGGGCGTATTGGTGCGCACCACGACCCAGGAGAACGTCAGCCCGATCACGACCGCGAGCGCGGTGCCACCGGCGCAGGCGATCAGCGAGTTGGCGAGCGCCACGTGAACGTTGGGATTGCCCAGAACGGTGATGAAATTGTCCAGCGACAGGTTGAAAGCGCCAAAGCCATCGACCACTGGATTGGTATTGGTCAGCGCGCCCAGCAGCAGCATGGCGACGGGATAAGCGACCAGGAACGTCAGGACGACAAAGAGCGCACCCGACCACAGCCAACCAAGCATCCTGCCGCGGCTCGACACAGCTCGGCCGACATGGCTGTCACCGGTCAACCTGACGGTGTTTGCGGTAACCACGACCGTATCCGCAGCCAATTCCTTGCTCCCCACACGTATTGTTCGGCAGAAGGGTGTCTGCGGTGTGCAACGCCCTTGTTTGTTGCCTTATCCGTACCACACCAACCGCGGGGAGGGGATAATTTTCGACTGCCCGCGGATCATGGGTTGGATGGCGGCTTGGGCTCGGCGGGGGCCTGGGAATACCGGAAAAAGTCACCGCCGAAACCCCATGAGACGCCCTTCACGCGAAACCAGGGAGCACCGCCGATCCGCACCAGGAACCAATAGCACCAGGCCTTGGGCCGGGGCATGCCGGCTGCGATCAGGCCTATGTGAAAATCCCGATCGGCGGCCCTCCTGTGCGGACGGGCGCCACCGTAGTAGTACGCAGCGTCATGGCGCTCGCAGACACGGCACTCGGCCGGAGTCTCACGCGGCACCACCAGGCGCAAGAAGGCCGGCACGGAACAGCCATCCGACAGGCTCGGCTCCCAGCGCTCCAGATATCGCATGACCGCAACACTCCCTCACCGCACGATGACGCCTGAATTGACGAAGCCGCCGTCGACCTCGACGGATGAGCCGGTGACGTAGCTTGCCTCGTCGGAGGCAAGATACAGCGCCGCACCCGCGATCTCGGACGGTTTGGCGTAACGGTGCATGGCGACGGTCGCCTCGAACGCCTTGCGCATCTCAGGCGTGTGCGCCTTGTCGACCAGCTCGGTTGCCACCGGCCCTGGACAGATCGCATTGGCACGGATGCCGTGGGGCGCCAGGTCGACGGCGATGGCGCGCGTCAAGGAGAGGACACCGCCCTTGGTGGCGGCGTAGGCCGCAATCGACGAGCTTGCCCGAGTCGCCGCGCCCGAGGCGATCGTAATCAGCGAACCGCCGCGCTTCTCGGCCACCAGATGGCGGGCAACCTCACGACAGCACAGGAACGTGCCCTGCAGATTGATGCCATGCACCTTCTGCCAGTCGTCGAGCGTGACATCCAGGAATGGCTTGTGCATGCCGATGCCAGCGCAGGTGACGAGCACATCGAGCCCACCGGCGCGCGCGACGGCCTCCCGCACCATGGCGATCACCGATGGCTCGGAGGCGACATCGACGCCGATGCCGTGATGCCCCTTGCCCAGCTCCTTGGTCGTCGCCGCCGCTCCAGCCGCGTTGAGATCGGCCGCGACCACGACGGCGCCGGCTGCCGCCAGCCGCTGCGCGATCGCCTTGCCGATCCCCGTTGCCGCCCCCGTGACCAGGGCGCGCTTGCCGTCCAGCCTCATGGAATCCTCCGGCCTACTTCAAATCGGCTGCCAGTCATGCTAACTGCAACAATGAACCACACTCTCGAGAAGGCCGTCCAGAAGCTCGCCTCACTCTCAGAGGAGCGCCAGCTGTACGCGGCGCAAGTGATCGAGCAGATCGCCGCCGCGGGGGCCGGCGTCTATACCCTGAGCGCGGAGGAGCGGCAGCTGGTCGAGGAAGGCTTGGCCGACCTCGACGCGGGTCGCGTGGTCGCCGATGAAGACATGCAAGCCTTCTGGTCGCGCAACCGCCGATGAAGGTCGTCTACGCCGAGAGGGCGCGCGACGACATCGCGGAGATCTAAGAGGTCATTGCCGCGAAATCGCCACGGAGCGCTCAGCGTGTCGAGGATTTGATCCGCGGCACATGTGTGAAGCTCGCCGATTTCCCCTACGCATCTGCCGCGACCGAGCTGCCGAGTGTCCGCCGCGTCCCGCTTGTTCGTTACCCCTACACGATCTATTACCGTATCGTCGTCGATGCGGATCGCATCGAGATCGCACGCGTGGTCCACGCGGCCCGCATCCGCGACCTTGGCAAGTTGCCGGACGATTTCTGAAATGAGCGACGCCACCACCACCGGCATCTTCCAGTTCGGCTACCGAAAAAGCCCCGACCAGTCGCGCGCCAGCCCGGCCCACCACCGGGTCGTCATCGTCGGCGCCGGCCCGGTCGGCTTATCACTGGCGATCGGGCTGGCGCAGCGCGGGCATGCCATCGTGCTGCTCGACGACATGGACCGCATCGGCGAGGGCAGCCGCGCCATCTGTTTTTCCAAGCGCGCGCTGGAGGCCTGGGACCGGCTCGGCGTTAGCGACCGCATGTTGGACAAGGGCGTCGTCTGGCAGGTCGGCAAGGTGTTCCACCGCGACGCGCTGCTCTACCGCTTCGACCTGCTGCCCGAGGGCGGCCACAAGATGCCGGCCTTCATCAACCTGCAGCAGTATTATGCCGAGGCGTTTCTCGTCGATCGCATCCGCGCCCTGCCCGGCATCGACGTGCGCTGGCGCAACAAAGTTGTAGCCACCGGGCAGCACGGCGATCATGTCCGCATCGAGATCGACACGCCCGACGGCCCCTATCGTCTGACGTGTGACTATCTGATCGCCTGCGATGGCGCCCGCTCGAAGGTGCGCGGGCTGCTCGGCGCCGGCTTCATCGGCGAGACGTTCGAGGATCAGTTCCTGATCGCTGACGTGAAAATGACGGCGGCGTTCCCGACCGAGCGCTGGTTCTGGTTCGACCCGCCGTTCCACACCGGCCAGTCGGCGCTGCTGCACAAGCAGCCCGATGATATCTGGCGCATCGACCTGCAGCTCGGGCCGGACGCCGACGCCAGCGCCGAGCGCGAGCCCGAGCGCGTCAGGGGCCGCGTCGCCCGCATGATCGGGCACGACAAATTCGATTTGGAATGGGTCTCCGTCTATCGCTTCCAGTGCCGGCGGATGGCACGCTTCGTGCACGGCCGGGTTATTTTTGCCGGCGACGCCGCCCACCAGGTCTCGCCGTTCGGCGCGCGTGGGGCCAACTCCGGCGTCGAGGACGCGGAGAACCTCGCCTGGAAGCTCGATCTCGTGCTGAAAGGCGAAGCGGGTGCGGGACTGCTGGCGAGCTACGACGTCGAGCGGATCGCCGCGGCGGACGAGAATATCGCCGCCTCGACGCGCGCGACCGACTTCATCGCCCCGCACACCGCCTACGAGCGCCGCCTGCGCAATACCGCCCTGGCGCTCGCCCGCACCGCACCGTTCGCGCGCCGCATGGTCAATGCCGGCCGCCTGTCGACGCCGTCGGTCTATGAGTCGCCGCTGTCGACGCCGGATACCGAGACCTGGAGCGGAGGTCCGCGGCCTGGCGCCAGCATGGCCGATGCCCCGCTCTTGGAAGCGTCCGGCCGTGCGCTGTATCTGACCGACGTCTTCAAGGCCGCCGGTTGCGGCTTCACCCTGCTCGCGTTCGATGCGCTGCCATCTCTCGATATGCCAAATGGGCTCCACCGCATCGACATCGGGTCGTCCGGCCTCGCCGACGCCGAGGGACTTTGCGCCAAGCGCTACGACGCCGAGCCCGGGACGGTCTATCTTCTGCGCCCCGACGGCTATATCGCCGCCCGTTTCAAGCAACCGACGCCCGACACCATTTCACTGGCGCTGGCGCGCGCCCGCGGAGCAACCTGATGCGACCCTCATGCCCCTGATCACCGAGCCCAACCTCGCCGACGCCGACGCCGCCTACCGGCTGATCGTCGAGGCGCATCGCGGCCTCACCGCGGAACAATGCGGCACGCTCGATGCCTGCCTGGTGCTGATCCTCGCCAATCATGTCGGTGATGCGGGTGTGCTGGGGGAGGCGCTGGCGTTGGCCCGGCAGGCAGCGACCGCCAGCGCGACAGAGCCACCGCGCTAATGGGCGGTTCGCTCCAGCAATCCGGCTCGGGCGGATGGTTGAACGCTCAATTGCGCGGCGCCGACTGCCGTTTGTAGGCCTCGAAGGGGTCTTCTTCGAGCCGGTTCTTGCTGTCGTCGACCTTCTCGACCTTGATCGTCGCCGCCTCACGCCGGACGTACTCGGGAAACCACGTGGCGATCGCCGGGAAGGTGACGATCAGGGCAATGGCGATGCACTGCAGGATCATGAACTCGAACATGCCCTTGTAGATCGTGGCGAGTGACCACTCCTTCACCACCTGCTTGAGATAGTACGCCGACATCGCGACCGGCGGCGACAAGTAGGCCGTCTGCATCGTCACCGCCACCACCGCGCCGAACCACAGCATGACCGAATCGGGCTGGATGCCCAGCGACTGGCCGAGCGCGGGTTTCAACGCCTCGATAATCGGATAGAAGATCGGCAGGAACACCAGAATGATCGCCGGCCATTCGAACGGCCATCCCAGCAGGAACAGCAGTGCGAGCACGAAAACCAGCATCATCACCGGCGGCAGCGGCAGCGCCAGCATGCTCTCCGTGACCCAGGTCGCCGTGCCGAGCCGCGAGAAAACCGCCCCGAAGATATTCGAGGTCATGGCGAGCAGCAGCACCATGCTCGACGTCGCCGTGGTCGACAGCACCGCCTGTTTGGCGCCAGCATAGCTCAGCCTGCCGTAGATCGCGGCGAGCAGGAACGCGCCAAGCGCGCCGACCGCCGCCGCTTCCGTCGGCGTCGCCAGCCCCGCCAGGATCGAACCGAGCGTCGCCACGATCAGGGCCGTCAAGGGCACCACGCCGAGCACGACCTCCCACACCAGCGTCTTGATGCCGTGGACGCGCTCCTCCATTGGCACCGGAGGCCCCAGGCTCGGATTGAGGAACGAGCGTCCGAGCAGATAGACGAGGTAGATGCCAGCCAGCATGAAACCTGGCCCGAACGCGGCCGAATAGAGCTCGCCGACCGAGACGCCGAGCACCGGCCCCATCACGATCAGCATCACCGAAGGCGGAATCAGGATGCCGAGCGTGCCTCCCGCCGTGATGGCTCCAGCCGACAGCCGCGCATCGTAGCCGGCCTTGATCATCATCGGCCCCGCCATGATGCCGAGCACCGTCACCGCCGCGCCGACGATGCCGGTCGCCATGGCAAAGACCGTAGCTGTCAGGATGACGACGGCGAAGAGCGAGCCGCGCATGGGCGCGAGCAGGTCACGGAAGGCGCGAAACAATCGCTCCATCAGGCCGGCTTGCTCGGTGATGAAGCCCATGAAGATGAACAGCGGAACGGCGGCGAACACCTCCTCCTTCATCAGGCCGATGGTTTGGAAATAGGCGAGATCGAACACCGTTTTGCCGATGCCGATGTAGCCGAACACGAACGCCAGGAAGAGCATCGTGAAGCTGATCGGGAAGCCGATGAAAATCGCGCCGATCATCACCAGCAGCATGACCAGGCCGAGCATTTCCAGACCGGTCATTGCCTAGATCTCCACTTTCTCTTTGTGCTCGAGCTCGATGCCGGTGAGCGCGGCATGCAGGCTCTTGACCACCTCGGAGACACCCTGGATCATCAGCAGCAGGCAGGTCAGCGGCACCACCATCTTGAACGGCCACAGTATCGGCCGCCATGGCGTCTGCTCCGAGGTCTCGCTGATGGAGAACGCATACCAACTCTCGTCGGCGCCGACGATCATCAACATGATCAGGGAGGGAAAGAACAAGGCGAGGTAGGCCACCGAGTCGATTGTGCCCCTGGTTCTGATTGACCAGGACTCGAAGAAGAAGTCGGTGCGGATGTGGGCGCCCTTGAGCAGAGCGTAAGCCGCGCCGAGCATGAAGATCGTGCCGTACAGCATGTACGTCACGTCGAACACCCAGATCGTCGGGGCGTGGAAAAAATACCGTGCGACGACCTCGTAGGCCACGGCCAGCACCAGCGGCACATTCAACCACGCCACCCATAGACCTGTGGTATCGGTGAACCAGTCGATTTTTTTGGTGATCGCCAAGAGTTGCGGGGAAAACACTCTCGTTGCCTATCCTATGGTGTAAGGCCATGCAGTTGGCGGGGCGCTGACGCCCCGGGTAATTCAGCTCTTCCCCTCTCCCCGCTCTTTAGCGGGGAGAGGGGAAGAGCTGGCGGCCGCCGGACTATTTCTGCTCCGGCCAGTAGTAGTTGGCCGCAAACGAGTACGGCGGGAACATGAACCGCTTGGCCGGCACGACCTTGGCGGCGTAATCGTGCTGCGAATCGTACACCTTCTTGAAGAATGGATTCTTCGCCGATTCTTCCTTGGCAATCTCGTCCCAGGCCTTGAGGAACGCGATCAGAATGTCGGGCGGCGTCCGCAGCAGCTGCGTGCCGTGCTTGGTGCGCATCTCCTCGATCGCGTCGGCGTTCTGCCGCTGCCACCTCACGCCCCAGCGGATGAACGTATCCATCGTCGCCGCACGCACTGCGTCCTGCTGCTGCGGCGTAAAGCTATTCCATACGTCGGAGTTGATGATGAGCTCGAGCATCGAGTTGTTCTCGTGCATGCCTGGCGTGTAGTGGTATTTCCAGACCTGCGGCAAGCCGAGACGAAGATCCTCGATGCCGCCGACCCATTCGGCGCAGTCGATCACGCCGCGTTGGGCCGAAGGCACGATCTCGCCGCCCGGCAGGTTGACGGTCTGCATGCCCATCTTCTGGTAGATTTCGGCGACAATGCCGGTCTGCCGGCACTTCAGACCTTTGAAGTCGGCGAGGTCCTTGATCGGCCGCTTGAACCACCCGAAGGCCTGCGGGCTCGAGCCGCCAATCGGGAACGCGACCACGTTAAGCTTGAGGACGTCGCGGTAGAACTCCCAATACAGGTCCATCCCGCCGCCCTCGTAGAGCCAGCCGAGAAAGTCCATGTGATCCATGCCGAAAGGACCCGCCGGCGTGGCCGCGAACAGCGTCGCCGCCTTGTTCTTGCCGACCCAGTAGTAGGCGACGCCATGGCCGCCATCGATCACCTTCTTGTGGGTGGCGTCGAGGATTTCGAACGGCGGCACGATCTGGCCGGCGGCGAGCGCCTCGATCTTGATTGCGCCGCTGGTCAGCTTGTCCACCTTTTCGGCGAACATCTTGAAGTTGTCCTGCAGCGTCAAGCTGGCAGGCCAGGTCGACTGCATCTTGAGCGTTCGCGTCTGCTGTGCGCTGGCCGGCGCCGCAAGGCACAGCGCGATGATCGCGGCAACGAGAGAGACGACACCTCTCTTGAGTGTAAGCATGACCATTTACCTCCGGTGCAAACCCAGATGTCTATCTCTATCCGGCCGAACCGGACATTCCAATTAGAATTCGCGGCCGGACGACGCTGGCGTGGCCATTCGGCGCGCCCGCGAGCCGCCGCCGCGACGATCGGCGAGGGGGCGGAAGGATCGGACTTGCGCCCATTCGCACCGACAGAGGACAACGGCGGGGACAACGCCGAGCTTGCCAACCGGCATTCGACTTCGCCATCATCGGCCGGGACTGCTTCGATGTCGCCGCGCGACCTCGAACGCTCCAGCGGAGGACCCATGAAGACCGCCATCGCCACCGTCTGTTTGAGCGGGCTCTTGCACGAGAAGCTGGAAGCCATCGCCGCTGCCGGCTTCAAGGGGGTCGAGCTGTTCGAGAACGACCTGCTCTCGTTCAACGGCTCGCCGGCCGACGTGCGCCGCATGGTCGAGGGGCTTGGGCTGGAAACCATCACATTCCAGCCATTCCGCGATTTCGAGGGCATGCCGGCGGACCGGCGCGAGCGGGTCTTCCAGCGGGCCGAGCGCAAGTTCGACATGATGGCGGAACTGGGCTGCGACCTGCTGATGATCTGCTCCAACGTCTCGCCGGACAGCCTCGGCGGCATCGACCGGGCGGCGGCGGATCTGCGCGAGCTTGGCGAACGCGCGGCCAAGCGCGGCCTGCGCGTCGCCTTCGAAGCGCTGGCCTGGGGCCGCCACATCAACGACTATCGCGACAGCTGGGAGGCCGTACGCCGCGCCGACCATGCCTCGGTCGGCCTCGTCCTCGATACCTTCCACATCCTGGCGCGCAAGACGGATCTCTCCGCCATCGGCTCAATCCCACGCGACCGCATCTTCCTGGTCCAGGTCGCCGATGCGCCGGTGCTCGACATGGACTACCTCAACTGGAGCCGGCACTACCGCAATTTTCCCGGCCAAGGCGAACTGCCGCTCGCTGACTTCATGGCAGCGCTGCAGGCGACGGCCTACGACGGCCTGCTGTCGCTGGAGATCTTCAACGATCAATTTCGCGCGGGTTCCGTCCGTTCCGTCGCCGTCGACGGCCACCGCTCACTCGTGTTCCTCCTCGACCAGGCCCGCGCCCAGTTCGGTCCCCAGCCGAATCTTCCTGCCCCCCTGCCCGCCCGCTCGCGCTGCCTCGGCACCAAATTCATCGAGTTCGCCATCGACGAGACCACCGCGCCGCGCTTTGAAGCCTTGCTGGCCGGCCTCGGCTTCGCCAGGACCGGCCGCCACATCTCCAAGGCCGTGACACGCTGGACGCAAGGCGAGATCAACATCGTCACCAACCTGGAGAAGGAAGGCTTTGCCCATTCCTACAATATCACGCACGGCACCTCGGTCTGCGCCATCGGGCTGGAGGTCGAAGACGCCGCGGCCACGCTCGACCGGGCGCAGAAATTGTTGGATACGCCCTTCCGCCAGGCCGTCGGTCCGGGCGAGCTGAACATCCCGGCGGTGCGCGGGCTCGGCGGCAGCCTGATCTACTTCACGGATCGCAAAAGCGATCTGGCCCGCGTCTGGGACATCGAGTTCGCCCAAATCGGCGGCACGCCCGCATCGACGGCGGCTGGTCTCGCCGTCGTCGACCATATCTCGCAGTCAATGCACTACGAGGAAATGCTGTCCTGGCTGCTGTTCTATTGCTCGCTGTTGCAGCTGACCAAAACCCCGGCGCAGGACGTGCTCGATCCAGGCGGCATCGTCAGGAGCCAGGTGGTGCAGTCGGCCGACGGGTCGCTCAGAATTCCGCTCAATGCCTCGCAATCCAACCGCACCTTGTCCTCCCGCTTTCTGTCGGAGGCCTTCGGTTCGGGCGTGCAGCACATCGCTTTTGCCAGCAATGACATCTTCGAGACGGTTGCCATAGTCGAGGCCAACGGCGTCAAGCTGTTGCCGATCCCGGAGAACTACTATGACGACCTGGAAGCCAAGACTGACCTGACGCCGGCCGAGATCGACCGGCTCAAGTCGCACAACATCCTTTACGAGCGCGACGGCCTGGCAGAGTATTTCCAAGCCTACACGCACACTTTCGATGATCGCTTCTTCTTCGAAATCGTCGAACGTCGCGGCGGCTACATGGGCTTTGGCGCCAGCAACGCCCAGATTCGTCTCACCGCCCAGGCGCGCTCCGGCCGCCACGCCGCCATTCCCCGCAAGTAGCCACCCCAACCGGCCATTCCCATGACCCAATCCACCGACACTCCTCGCGAATTCGCCCCGCGTGACTGGGGTTCGCATCCCGCCTACAGCACGCCGGCGTACAAATCGACGGTGCTGCGCGGGCCGACCAAGCCGCTGATCCCGCTGAAACAGACGCTCAGTGAGCTGACAGGACCGGTCTATGGCCACGACAGCGTCGGCGCGCACGACGCGGACCTGACCATGAATGGCCGCAAGACCGGTGAGCCGCTGGGCGAGCGCATCATCGTCGCCGGCCGCGTACTGGACGAGGAGGGCCGGCCGCAGCCCAATACGCTGATCGAGATCTGGCAGGCGAATGCGGCCGGCCGCTACATCCACAAGGCCGATCAGCATGACGCGCCGCTCGACCCGAACTTCTTCGGCGGCGGCCGCTGCGTCACCGACGCGGAGGGCAGCTACCGCTTCATGTCGGTCAAGCCCGGCGCCTATCCGTGGGGCAACCACCACAACGCCTGGCGCCCGAACCACATTCACTTCTCGCTGTTTGGGCCCTCATTCCTGACGCGCCTGGTCACGCAGATGTACTTCCCCGGCGACCCGTTGCTCGATCTCGATCCGATTTATCAGGGCATCCCGGCGCCAGCGCGTGATCGCCTGGTCTCACGGTTTTCGCTGGATACCACCGAGACAGGTTTCGCGCTCGGCTACCAGTTCGACTTCGTACTGCGCGGGCGCGGCGCCACGCCGATGGAGCGTTGAGATGAGCAAGCACGGCCAAACGCCCTCGCAGACCGTCGGCCCGTTTTTCGCCTACGGCCTGGCGCCGGAGCAATACGGCTACGCGATGACGAGCATCGCTGGATCGGCCGTCGCCCGCTCCGACACCGAGGGCAGCCACATCCGCATCGAGGGCCGCGTGTTCGACGGTGAGGGCAAGGTCGTCCCCGACGCCCTGATCGAGATCTGGCAGGCCGATGCCAAGGGGCGCTATGCCCACCCCGCCGACAGCCGCGGCTCGAACGCCGGCTTCAAGGGTTTTGGCCGCTGCGGCACCGGCACCGATCCGGAGAACCGGTTCTGCTTCGACACCGTCAAGCCGGCCTCGGTCGATGGCATGCAGGCGCCGCACATCAACGTCATCGTCTTCATGCGCGGCCTGCCGCTGCATGCCTACACGCGGCTCTATTTTGCCGACGAGGCCACCGCCAATGCCCGCGATCCGGTGCTCGCCAGCGTGCCCGCCGACCGCCGCGCGACCCTCATCGCCGAGCGCATCCCAGGTGGCAGCGGTACCCTCTACCGCTTCGACATCCACATGCAGGGCGACAAGGAAACGGTATTCTTCGACGCGTGACCCGACCAGCGGTTACTCGCCATTTCGGCTTCTGAGCAGGAACACGGCCTTCTCGCCGAGGAAATTCTGCAACCGGATCGAACGCCGAATCGGCAGCCGCTGCCCGCGGCTATTGAAGGCGTCGGCCTGCTCCACCTCGGCGTTGATGACGCGGCACAGATCGACGAAATCCAGGATCGTGCACAGGTGCGCGTCCGGCGACAGATACCAGGTCTCCGGCAGGTTCCTGGTGATCGGCATGCGGCCGTCGTAGAGCAGCTTGAGCCGCACCTCCCAGTGCCCGAAATTCGGGAACGAGACGATGGCGCGCCGGCCGATGCGCAGCAGGTTTTCGAGCACCGGCTTGGGATGGCGCGTGGCCTGGATCGTCAGGCTCAGGATGGCATAATCGAAGGCCTTGTCGGGATAGGCATCGAGATCGCGATCGGCGTCGCCCTGGACGACCGAGAGGCCGCGCGCCACGCAGGCATTGACCCGCTCGCGCGCCACCTCCATGCCGCGCCCGTCCACCGACTTGGTCTCGCGCAGCAGCTGCAGCAGGTCGCCGTCGCCGCAGCCGACGTCGAGGACACGCGAGCCCGGCGCCACCATCTCGGCGATCAGCAGATGGTCGGCGCGCGATTGGGACAGCACGACGGCGTCCGGCGGGTTCATGCTGTCAGCCCTCGATCAGCCTTGCCGGCCTTGCCGAGGCCCCTGGCCTCGGCCGCCGAACCCAAGAAGCCGCGCACGGTGGCGAACAGTTCCGGTTCCTCGAGCAGAAAGGCGTCGTGGCCGCGATCGCTCTCGACCTCGACGAAGGAAACGTTGGCGGCGACCGCATTGAGCGCCTGCACGATCTCGCGGCTTTCGCGCGTCGGATAGAGCCAGTCGGAGGTGAACGAGACGACGCAGAAGCGGGTCTTGGTGCCGTGGAAGGCGGAGGCCAGCACATGGGCATGCTCGACGGCCAGGTCGAAATAATCCATCGCCCGCGTGATGTAGAGGTAGCTGTTGGCATCGAAGCGATCGACGAAGGTCGAGCCCTGATGCCGCAGATAACTCTCGATCTGGAAGTCGGCGTCGAAGGAGAATGTGCGCTCGGAACGACCCTGCAGGCTGCGGCCGAACTTCTCCTGCAGCGCCGTCTCCGACAGGTAGGTGATGTGGGCGGCCATGCGCGCCACGGCGAGCCCGTTCTTCGGCACGATGCCGTGCTCGTAGTAGTTACCGCCACGCCAATCCGGGTCGGCCATCACCGCCTGCCGGCCGACCTCGTGGAAGGCGATGTTCTGCGCCGAATGCCAGGCGGCGGCGGCGATCGGCACCGCCGTGAACACCCGCTCCTTGTAGCGCGCCGCCCACTCCAGCACCTGCATGCCGCCCATCGATCCACCGATCACGGAAAACAGCTGCGCGATGCCGAGGTGGTCGAGCAGGCGGGCCTGCGCCGCCACCATGTCGCCGATGGTGATGACTGGAAACGCCAAGCCGTAGGGCTTGCCGGTGCGCGGGTTCATGGAGGCAGGCCCGGTCGAGCCCATGCAGCCGCCGATGATGTTGGGACAAATGACGAAGAAGCGATCGGTATCGACCGGTTTGCCAGGCCCGATCAGCGTCGTCCACCAGCCGGGCTTGCCGGTGACAGGGTGCTCGCTGGCGACGTACTGGTCGCCGGTCAGGGCATGGCAAACGAGAATGGCATTGCTCTTGGCCGCGTTCAGCGTGCCATAGGTCTGGTAGGCCTGCTGGTAGGGTCCGAGATCCTGTCCGCCTTCCAGCCGCAGGGATTGCTCGGCGGGAAACCGCACCACCGGGCTCGAAGGATGATCGACCTCGCTCGAGCGCGAGAGCGGACGCGGCGCGGCCGTCTCCAGCACCACATCCTGTTCGATCGAGGGTCTTCGGCCTTGCATCAGCGCCTCCGGTACGGCGCCCCAAGGGGACGCCGGAAACAGAAAACCCGGCACCGGCCGCCCCGCTATCCTTGCCGGGGCCGAACCGTATCACCGGGTCGCGCGCGCGGCCTGTTTAGCGAGTTGTTTAACGTGGCTGCAAGCCGGCCGGCCAAATCACCACGAACCTGTCGTGCATATCGGAGCCAAGCCGGCAGCGTCAAGCGCGATGTCGGCCAGCGAAAGCGGCCTCCGCGGCTTGTGGGAACGGTGCGTTGCGGGCTGGGCGCTGCCGCACCCTACGGGCTGCGCTCAGGCGGCGCGACGGGAGGACATGAACGGTGTGCTGGGACGATGCGACGACTTCACCGCGTCGCAGGACTGCGACTGGTGCTCCTTGCAGTACGGCCGGCCGATCACTTGTTGTGCGCCGCAAAAATGAAAGTGGGCCTGGCGCGGATCGCCGATCGGCCAGCGGCAATCGCCGGCCTCGAGCTGCACGAGGATCTTCTTTTCTGCTGATTTCCGGGCCATTCTAGACTGCTCCTGAGACGCCACATGACACTATGTCGGGTGATGTATAGCCAAAATTTTGCTGCAGTGCAACATGACCGCACTATGACAAGAACGCGCAGGCTTGCGGGCGACTTGCGATCCCCTGTCGTCGCACAAGGCCGTATGGTCGTGCTTGCGGCCGGCAGGTTGGCGGCTGGGGCGACCTCCGCTGGTTGCGCGGTCCTGCTGCATCGGCCTATCGTACGCGCTGACATCACCAAACTCGATGGATGGGAGTTCAGGGATGACGCCACGCGCCGAGCGCATGGTCTTGACGGCCACGGGACCGGTGCTGCAGGGCATCCAGTGCCGCGCCTGCAAGGCACGTAGCTTCCCACCGGCCCGCTTCTGCCGCTCCTGCCATGGCGAGGATATCCAGGTGATCGCGCTGGCCACGGCGGGGCGCATCGAGGCCGCGGCCGGCTACGAGGGGAGTGCCTTCGGCGAGATCCGGCTCAGCGACGGCATGCTGGTCGCGGGGCGCCTCGAGCCGGCCGAAAAGGCCAAGGTCGGCCGCACCGTGAGGTTCGCCCCCAAGGACGACCTCGTCAGGTTCGAGATCACCGACTGAGGTCGCCGACCCCCAACCCGCGTCACGGCGTTCGCCATGCTGCGCATGGAGGGGAGTCCGACCAAGCCGGTGTTTGGCGACGGTTTGTAGGCCAGAGAGGCAGAGCCATGACTGACGTTTACATCATCGGCGTGGGCCAGACCCGCTTCACGCGGCAAGCCGAGCGCGGCCAGCAGGACATGGCCGAGGAGGCTGTGACGCTGGCGCTGAGGGATGCCGGCATCGAGATCAAGGACATCGAGGCGGTGTTCAGTGCGGCGGCCCGCCAGCGTGGCGGCAACGGCCAGCGCTGCATGAAGGACATGGGCCTCAACGGCACGCCGATCGTCAACGTCGAGAACGCCTGCGCCTCGGGGCCGACGGCGGCGCGCGAGGCCTATGCCTGGATCAAGGCAGGGCTGTGCGACATCGCGCTGGCGTTCGGCACCGAGACACTGTCGGGTGGCCCCAAGGGTCCGCTGGAGGTGCCCAAGGGCCACTGGATGTTCGACGCCGGCCTCAATCTGCCGACCTGGTACGCCATGCAGGCCTCCCGCCACATGGCCGAACACGGCTTGAAGCGCGAGGAGCTGGCCAGCGTCGCCGTCAAGAGCCGCAAGCTGTCGCAGCACAATCCGTTTGCGCATTTTCGCAACCCGATCACGCTCGAGGAGGTGCTGGCCTCGCCGGTGATCGCCGACCCGCTGACGCTAATGCAGTGCTGTCCGAAGACGGACGGCTCGGCCGCCGCCGTGCTGGTGTCGGAGAAGGTCATGCGCCGGCTCGGCGGCCGACCGGTGAAGATTCGCGCCACGACGCTGGGGTCGGGCGTGCCGGTGTTCACCGACAAACCCGTCATGCCAACGCCCAAGCGCGTGGCGATCAAGGCGCTGGAGATGGCGGGCATCGGACCCAAGGATCTCGACGTGGTCGAGGTGCATGATGCCTTCACCATCGGCGAGATCCTCTACACCGAGGCGCTGGGTCTGTGCGCGCCCGGCGAGGGTGGACGCTATGCGGCTTCGGGCAAGTCGTTGCCCGGCAGCGGCTTCACGGCCGTCAATACCTCCGGCGGGCTCTTGTCGCGCGGCCATCCGCTCGGCGCCAGCGGCCTCGCCCAAATGGGCGAGATCGTCACGCAATTGCGCGGCGCGGCAGGGCCCCGTCAGGTGGAGGGCGCTCGGCTCGGAGCGGTGCATACGATGGGCGCCAACGAGTTCGAATTGGACGCCAATGTGTGCTCGGTGTTCGTGCTGGAGGCGGCGTGAGGGGCGGCGAAACGTACAGGGTGCCAGGACCTTCCCCATAATCCGCGCCCACTTTGAGCCAAGCCGTTGAAGTGACTCGCTGATTGGCACTGAAGAAGTGCCGACGGCCTTTTTTTTGGGAGACTCTCTGCGGCGAGGTGGCCCTCCGGGTTTGAGCTAGGATGC
>CAZCGE010000113.1:0-85774 GCA_964498125.1 uncultured Devosia sp.
CGGCTTCGGGGTTGCGCGCGATCACCTTCAGATAGGCCCAGGCGGCGGCGTCCGGCTTGCTCTTCTCCTGCTCCCAGTCACGCAGCGTGCCGAGCGGAATCTGGAAGCGGGCCGAGAACTCCTCCTGCGTCAGCCGCATGACCCGGCGCATGGTGTTGGTGCGCGGAATGGCTTTCAGCCGGCCGGTCGGGTAGTCCTCCATTGGCGGATTGTCCGGATCGGAGCGGGCGGCGGCCTGCAGCTCCTTCTCGGTCAATGCGTCAAGTGCGGCCCAGTTGGTCCGGCCTTCGGGCATCGGCTCGGTCGTGCCGTCGGGCAGCACCTTGACGAACGTCCCGCCCTTCAGGCGCCTAACCCTGGTGATACGCTCTTCGCTCATGGCTGTTTGCTTTCCGTGCCGAGATGATTCGCATTTTCTTCCCGCGCTCCACATAGATCACTGTTATCAGCTTGCCCGCCCAAACTCCGGTTGCTCGGAAGCGAACCTCACCATAATCCTCAGTATCGTCCTGCTTGATCACGAGGAACGGGTCGTCGAACACAAACGCCGCGTCATGGAAATCGACCTCGTGCTTCCGCAGGTTGGCGGTAGCCTTCTCGTCATCCATGTAATGGATACCAGTAGTTTTATCAAGCATGTCGCCGAAAAGAAGGTATCCGGCTCGATACGTCGGATACCCACGCTGACAAATTACCTCACCGCGATCGGATTGATCGGCGAGCCGACCGCTCCGGTGATCGGCAGGGCCGGGCCGCAGAAAAAGAAGTCCCACAGCTTGTCCTTGGCGCAGGCTTGGCTGAGCACGTCGAGCTTGAAGATCTCGCCCATGGTCAGTCCCATGATCGGAATGCAGATCCAGTGCCAGGGCTGGTTGACCTTGCCTTCCTCCTCGCTCTCGTTGGGCCGCACCTCGACACCCCACGTGTCGGTCGCAACAGCCGCCACCTGCTTGTCCTGCAGCCAGTCGAGTGTCTCGAAGGCGAGGCCGGGCGCATCACCGCCGGGATAGCCATCCCAGCTTTTGACATCGAGGCACTTCTCCAGTTGGCCGGTGCGGATGAACAGGTGATCGCCGCGGCCAACGCGGACTTTCTCAGCCTTGCAGACGTCGTCCAGCATGTCGTTGGTGATGGCGAAACCGTCCTCCAGGCAGTCGGTCTTGAAGTGGCGGGCGATGTCGAGCAGCACGCCACGACCGACGAATTTCTCCTTGGTATTCTGGATACCGCATTTGTGCGCGCCGAACGAATTGACTTCGCGGCAGTCGTAGCCGTTCCACATATGGTTGCCGTAAAAGATGTGGCCGAGACCATCCCAGTGCGTACCGGCTTGCAGCGGGAACAGGACGACGTCGTCGGCGGAACGGATGCCGCGCTTGTCGAGGATGCCCGAATAGGCGTCCGCACCCGAGCGCGTCATCAGGTGCACGGGATTGAAGCGGCCGACAGGCGGAAACTTGGTCTTGCCGCCTTGCGGGCCGTCCTTGTCATAGTTCAGCGCCAGACTGATCACCTGACCCTTGCGGATCAGGCTCGCCGCCTTCACGATGTCTTCCGCCGTGGTGTAGTTGAGCGTACCGATCTGGTCGTCCTTGCCCCACTTACCCCAGTTCTTCAACCGCTCGGCGGCCGCCTCGACATCCTTCAACGTCAGCTTCTTCGGTTTGCCGTTCTTCTTGGCCATGGCGTTTCCCCTGTTGGATCAAAACAGGGGCGCACATAAGCAGGATCGCCCTGGTCTGCCAACGGTGGAAGAAACGCCGGGCCTTATACCCACCAGCGAAAGGTTCGACCCGAAGGAGGTCTCACCTTTCGCAGAACGGCGCTCGCGCCGGGCCGCCTTGCGGCCGCGCCAAGCGGACAATGCCGAAGAGTCTATTCTTCCGCTTGGCGGTATTACCTTTTCGTGTACTCGTCGGCGCAGAACGTGCCGCCTTGATGGGCGTCGGCGATCGGGTCGGGCGCGACCTTGGCCTGTTCGGCGAGCGCGAAGGCGGCGTGATCTTCGGCGCGATGCTTGGGTTGGTAGCCGAGCTGATAGGCGCGTGTGTTGTCCCACCAGATGCGCTCATTGGCGGAGGCGCCATAGACGACCTCGTAGCCCAGACCCGGATGCTCGAGGCCGATGCGCATCAGTTGCACCAGGTCTTCCGGATGCAGCCAGATGGCGAGGCGCCGCTTGTCGATCGGCCGCTCGCCGACGTTGCCGATGCGGATCGAGAGCACGCCGAGCCCGTGTTTGTCGGCATAGAGCGCGCCGACCGCTTCGCCGAACACTTTGCTGACGCCATAGCGGCTGTCGGGCCGGGGGATGGTGGCCGTGCCGATGTGGCTGTGACGCGGGTAGAAGCCCATGGCGTGGTTGGACGAGGCGAACACGACGCGCTTCACGCCCTTCTTCCGCGCCGCCTCGAACAGATTGGTGCAGCCGATGATATTGGCCTGCAGGATGGTCTCCCATGGCCCTTCCACCGAGAAGCCGCCGAGATGCAGGATGCCCTCCATGCCCTCGACCGCGGCTTCGACCTCGGCGGGATGGGTGAGATCAGCCTGCCTGAACGGCTCGTCGGCCCCAAGCCCATCGGGCCGCCGCATGTCGCTCAGCACCAGCTCGGGATAAATCTTGCGCAACAGGGGCCGCAACATGGTGCCGACGCCGCCAGCCGCCCCGGTCAGTAATACACGCTTCATGGTGTTTCCGCCTATTGAGTGTTGAGCCTGGGCCGGGACGCGCATGCAAGCCGGCTCCGCGCGACCTTTTCCGGCCGGCAATACGGTGCCAGGGAAAGGGACAACCGGCAACCGTGCGCAACCTGTTGTTGGAAATTGTTGCGAGTTCGGGCAGTCTCATCCCTGCACAGCCGCAATCGGCCGGCTGCAACAACATGGGAGAGAGACATGGATCACATTGCGATCGCACGCCGTGACGTTCTCAAGCTCGGCGCCGGCGCAGCCGCGCTCCTGGCGGCCGGCGGCGCCGGGCCAGCCCATGCGCAAGCCAAAATGGTCCTGAAGGCCACCGATGTGCACCCCTTCGGCTATCCGACCGTGGTGGCCGTGGAGCAGATGGGCAAGAAGCTCGAGGCCGCCACCAATGGCCGGCTGTCGATCCAGATGTTCCCGTCGATGCAGCTCGGCGGCGAGAAGGAAATGATCGAGCAGGCGCAGGTCGGCGCGCTGCAGATCGCCCGCATATCGGTCGGTCCCATGGGGCCGCTGGTGCCGGAAATGAACGTTTTCAATCTGCCGTTCGTGTTCCGTGACGTGGTGCAGATGGAGAAGGTGATCGACGGCGAGATCGGCAATGAACTGCTGAAAAAGCTGACCGATCATCCGACCGCCAATTTGATCGGCCTGTGCTGGATGAACGCGGGCGTGCGCAACGTCTACAATTCCAAGAAGCCGATCGTGCAGGTCGAGGACCTGAAGGGCCTCAAGATCCGCATGATGGGCAATCCACTGTTCGTCGACACCATGAATGCGCTCGGCGGCAACGGCGTGGCGATGGGCTTCGACCAGCTGATCAACGGCATGCAGACCGGCGTCGTCGATGGTGCGGAAAACAACGAGCCGACCTATGATTCCGGCCAGCACTATCGCTACGCCAAGTTCTATTCCAAGACCGGGCATCTGATGATCCCCGAGATCCTGGTGTTCTCGAAGACGAGCTTCCAGGCATTGTCGAAGGACGATCAGGCGCTGATCACGAAGGTTGCCAAGGAGGCGCAGCAGGAGCAGCGCAAGCTCTGGTACGAGGCTGAGCAGGCGTCGATCAAGAAGATCGTCGCCGCGGGCGGGGTGATCAACGAGGTCGCCGACAAGCAGGCCTTCCAGAACGCGGTGAAGCCCGTTTGGGACAAATATGGCTCCGCCCACAAGGCCCTGATCGAGCGCATCAACGCGGTGAAGTAAGCCCGTGCGGTGCCTGACCCTGTGTGGTGTCTGACCCCGCGGGTCCGACACCACTTTCGCCACTCTTCTTTTCGACCCCACGGACACCCCATGATTGCCACCTACGTCCGCGCCATGGACGTGCTGCATCAGGCTTGCGTCGTCATTGCCGGCGCGGCGATGGTGATCATCACCGTGATCATCCCTTACGGTGTGTTCACGCGCTACGTGCTGAACTCCGCCGCATCCTGGCCGGAGCCGATGGCGATCCTGCTGATGATCGTCATCTCCTTCCTGTCCGCCGTCGTCTGCTACCGCGAGCATCTGCACATCGGCGTCGGCATGTTGCCAAATGCGCTGACGGGCGTGCCGCGCGTCCTGCTCGGCATCTTCATCGAAGCCTGCATGCTGGCGACCAACGTGCTCTTGCTCTGGTTCGCCATCAAGCTGGTGCAGCGCACCTGGTATCAGAGCATCGCCGAGTTTCCGCTGGTCTCGGTCGGCGTCTCCTATCTGCCGGTGCCGATCGCCAGCTTCATCACGGCGCTGTTCATCGTCGAGCGCTTCCTCAAGGGGAACTGGTTTCCCCCGCCTCTGACCGAGGACGAGCTGGCGCACGGCACGGTGTCGACGGAATAATTGGGGGCGGTACGGCAGATGGATGCACTCGTACTCATGGGTAGCTTCACCGTGCTGTGCCTGATCGGCATGCCGGTCGCCTACGCGCTCGGCCTCGCCGCGATCCTGGCCGCACTGTGGATGGGCATCCCGCTGGAGGCGATCGCGCTCAAGACGTCCGACGGCATGGATGACTTCCCGCTGCTCGCCATCCCGTTCTTCATCCTCGCCGGCGCCATCATGGGCGAGGGCGGCATGGCGGCGCGCATCATCAATCTGGCCAAGGTGTTCGTCGGCTTCATCCGCGGCGGGCTCGCCCTCGTCAACATCGTCGCCTCGACGATGTTCGGCTGCATCTCGGGCTCCTCCGTCGCCGACACCGCCTCGATTGGCTCGGTGATGATCCCGCAGATGATCAAGGCCGGCTATCCCCGCCTGTTCGCGGTCAATGTGACGATCTCGGGCTCGCTGCAGCCGCTGCTGATCCCGCCGTCGCACAACATGGTGATCTACTCGCTGGCGGCCGGCGGCACCGTCTCGGTCGCGCATCTGTTCATCGGCGGCATCATTCCGGGCCTGCTGCTCGGCGCCTCGCTGATGATCCTGATCCTGATCTACGCCTACCGCAACAATCTGCCGAAGGGCGAACCGATCCCGCTGCGCCAGGCGTTCTGCATCGCCGCCGACGCGGTCTGGGGCCTCGTCACCGTCATCATCATCATGGGCGGCATCCTGTCGGGCATCTTCACGCCGACGGAATCCGCCGCCGTCGCCTGCGTCTGGGCGTTCCTGGTCACCATGTTCGTCTACCGCAGCTACAAGTGGCGTGAACTGCCGCTGCTGGTCGGCCGCGTGGTGCGCACGGTCGGCATGGTGATGATCATGATCGGCTTCTCGGGGGCCTTCGGCTACATGATGGCGCTGATGCGCATCCCAGCGCTGGCGGTCGAGGTCTTCGTGGCGATCTCATCGGACAAGTACACGTTCCTGCTCTACGTCAATATCCTGCTGCTGATCCTCGGCACCTTCATGGATCTGGCGCCGATGCTGCTGATCTGCACGCCGGTGTTTCTGCCGGTGATCCAGAAGTTCGGCATCGACCCGGTGCATTTCGGTATCGTCATGATCTTCAATCTCGGCATCGGCCTGCTGACGCCGCCGGTCGGCCCGACGCTGGCCGTCGGCTGCGCCATCGGCAAGGTCACGATGGAGCAGGTCTCCCGCTCGATCATGATCTTCTATGTGCCGATGATCATCGTACTGATGCTGGTCACATACATTCCAGCGCTGACATTGTGGCTGCCGAAGTTGCTGCTGGGGTAGCGCGGCGATCCGACCCGCGCCGCACTCAACCTTGGCGAACAAATCGCGCTCGAGTTCCGCGCTCGAATTCGAATGGGCCTTCTGTCGACGTGCTGGCTGGGGTATATTACCTGTGAAAATTGTCGCCGAGGCACTCGTCCATGACTGAGCATGTCACCATCTCGCTGGAATCCGAGCATTTGGAGCGCGCGCGCCGCGAGGCCGGGCGGCTCGGTGTCTGCCTCGAAGCGTATCTATCTCGCCTCGTGCAAGGCGGCTTGCCGGCGGCGACCCCGATGGCTCGCGACAAGCCGCACATCTCGGCGATTTTCGGGATCGGGGCGTCAGCGGAGCCAACCGATGTCGGCCGCGGCAAGGATGCCATGCTGGGTGTATCCGATCAGATACCGTCGCAAGTGAGCCGACTCGGATGTAGCACATCCCGCTCCTCTTGCGTTCCCGGAAGCCGCGCCTGAGCGCGGCTATCCGGGATCTTCACCGTTCAACGTATCGCACAATGGCTACCACTCGAAGCCATCGGCCCGAACGACATCGCCGAATAAATCCCGCCACGTCGGGTTGTCTTTCTCGATCAATTGGATTTTCCATTCCCGTCGCCAGCGCTTCATGGCGCGCTCGCGCTTGGCTGCAACCACGGCATCCGCATGCGCCTCGAAATAGACAAGCCTGCCAGCCCAGTAGCGCTCGGCGAAACCATCCATCACACGCTCGCGGTATTGCCAGGTGCGGCCTGCCAGATCGCTCGTCATTCCGACGTAAAGAACGCCGTGTGGCTTGCTCACCGTGATGTAGACCCAATACGCCTTCTCCAGCGCAATCGGCATAGCAATTCGTGCTCCCCATCGAGCGGTGAAGACCCCGGCTCTCCGCGCTAACGCGCTCCGGCCGGGGACGCAAGTGGAGGGAATTGCGCACAACTTGGACAGCCCGCCCTTGGCCCGTCGCTGTCGCGCTCATCTTTCGTTCAGCGGACGCTTGCCGCTGGAGAGACAACGGACGTCATTCAACCCGATGTCGGTGCCTGCCGCCCCTCACCCTCACCTCGCCCCCGTACTGCCCTGAGGGACGCCTTCGGCGTGCCGTGAGGGAACCGCACCGAACCGGCTCGGTCGGATCGTGTATTCTGCCTTGTCTCCTTACGCCGCCGTCAGCTTGGCCATGATGGCTTCGTCCACCTCGAAATTGGTGAAGACGGCCTGCACGTCGTCGTCGTCGTCGAGGGCGCCGATCAGCTTGAGGATCGCCGCGGCGCTGGTCTCGTCGACCGCGGTGGTCAGGTTGGGCATCCACACGGCCTTGACGGAACGGGCCTGCCCCAACGCCTTCTCCAGGGCCTGTGCGACGCTGCCGAGGCTCTCGAACGCCGTGGTGATGGCATGGCCGCCGTCATCGGAGGCGACATCGTCGGCGCCGGCCTCGATGGCGGCTTCGAGCACGGCATCGGCGCTGCCAGCATCGGCCTTGTAGAGAATTTCGCCGACGCGCGCGAACATGTGGCTGACTGAGCCGGTGGAGCCGAGATTGCCGTTGCACTTGGTGAAGATCGCGCGCACGGCCCCGCCCGTCCGGTTGCGGTTGTCGGTCAGCGCCTCGACGATGACGGCGACGCCACCTGCAGCATAACCTTCGTAGCGGACCTGCTCGAAGGCCTCGCCGTCGCCGCCTAGCGCCTTCTTGACGGCGCGTTCGATGTTATCCTTTGGCATGTTCTCGGCACGCGCGGCCTGAATCGCCAGCCTGAGACGTGCGTTCATGGTTGGGTCAGGCAGCCCAGTCTTGGCGGCCACCGTGATCTCGCGCGCCAGCTTGCCGAACAGCTTGGATTTCATCGCATCCTGCCGCCCCTTGCGATGCATGATGTTCTTGTACTGAGAATGGCCGGCCATGGTCCCCCTGTCGCGCAGTGTGTGGTCAATCGTGGCGGCAGTGTTGCTCGGCGCCGCCGCCAACCGCCGCGTATGTCGATTATAGGCGCCGGCACTGGCAAAATCCACCCGCAGAGCGCGGCAACAGACCATGCCGGGTCATCGGCTCGCCCGCCGAAAAAGCCTGCCGCGGATCGTCCTGGATCACATGTCCATGTGAGCGTCGCGCCGGGCGGGTCGCCTCACGTCATCCAGAAGAGCGGCTCGCAGGGCTTCAGTGCGCCACCCAGCCGGATGCCCTGGGCTTGAACAGCCAGGCCGGTGAAGTCGTCGGTCTCGACGGCAAACCCCGAAAGCGAGGCCGGGCCCATCGCCGGCTCGAAGCGGCCACGCGGAATTTTCGTGATGAAACGGTTGATCGGCTCCTCGATATCCATGCCGAGGATGGAGTTGTAATCGCCGCACATGCCGGCGTCGCTCATGTAAGCCGTCCCGCCAGGCAGGATGCGCTCGTCCGCGGTCGGCGCATGCGTATGTGTGCCGACGACGACGCTGACGCGACCGTCGAGGAAATAGCCGAGCGCCTGCTTCTCGCTGGTCGCCTCGGCATGAAAATCGACGAGGATGGCATCGGCGCCCTGCTTCAATTTGCAGGCGGTCGTGGCATTGTCGAGGGCGCGGAACGGGCAATCCAGATCGCCCACGAACAACCGGCCCATGGCGTTGATGACCAGCACGTCGGCCCCGTTGGCCGCCTTGAACAGGCCGGAGCCGCGCCCTGGTGTACCTGGCGGAAAGTTGGCTGGCCGCAGCAGGCGCTCGTGCCGCTCGATGAACACCAGCGCCTCCTTCTGATCGAAGGCGTGGTTGCCCAGCGTCACCGCATCGGCCCCGGCATCGAGTAAATCCGTCAGGATCGCTTCGGTGATGCCGAAGCCACCGGCGGCGTTCTCGCCGTTGACGACGACGAAGTCGAGGCGCCAGCGTTTGCGCAGGCCCGGCAGGGCTTCGACCACGGCATTGCGACCCGAGCGGCCGACCACATCGCCAAGAAACAGCAGGCGCATCAGCCTCTCACCAGTTGCAGGACGCGCCCATGGCAGCGCCCCGATGTGACGTTCAGTCGTGCCAGCATGGCGCTCCTCCTGGACCTCAGCCAGCCCGCCGGCAGTGAATCGCCCGCGATGGCGTCAGCACCCAATCGAGCGGCTCGTCATAGTCGAGGCGCGGCACCGAGTCGACCCTTTGCACGTCATGGGCGAGACCAACCGCGAGGATGGCGCGGCGGGACCTGAGACCCGCCAGCGTCCGATCATAGTAGCCGCCGCCATAGCCGAGCCGGCCACCCGCGTCATCGAAAGCCAATAGGGGAACAAAAAGAACGTCGGGTTCCAGCACGTCCGCCGATTCGACGGGCTCTAGGATGCCCCATTGCCGCGTCACCATCGGATCACCCGGCTGCCAGCCGCGGAACACGAGGGGCTGGCGCTTGCCGGCCATGACAGGACCATCGAACAACGGCCGGCCCAGCATGCGATCCAGCGGCCGCGCCCCGGTATGGAAGGCACGGTTGACCTGTACGATATCGCTGGCAACGCCGGCCCCGGTCGCCGCGGCATAGTAGTGTGCAAGCAGCACTGGAATCTTGTTGCGCCCCGACTGCTCCTCGGCGGCGACGGCGACGTAGGCCACATCTGGTCCGAATTTTTCCCTGGCATGCTCCACCGTCTCGGGCGAGACGACGGCCGCCACGAGACGCCCCGCCGCCGCCGCATCACCAGCCTTCGCGGCTTTGTAGTCGGCGTGCGCCTTGATGGCGGCATCGGAGGTGTACGAGTGCAGCGCCACGGCTTGCCCGGGAATGCCCGCCACGCGCGCCGGCGTCGGCATGCGACGATCGCCGGCAAGCGCCAACAGCGGCTGGCCGCTTATTCCACCGTCGCCTTCGGGCGAAGATGCGCGAACAGCTTTCGCCCGTAGTCGCTGGCTTCGTTCATCTCGCGCCTTAGCGATTCCACCTCGCAGGGCGTCAGCATCTCTGAAATTGAGGAGAAAGCCTGCTTCGCTGGCGGTGAGGCCAGCTGGCGCGATGCCGAATTCTTGCCGGATGATGTCGCCATGGCGGGTCTCGACCCTGCTGATTTGCGTGCGTGACGGCGTATAGTGCCCGGCGCGCGAGGCGTTGACAAGCGTGATGACGCCGGCGATCTCGCCGCCGCCGGCCTGGATATGGTTGGCCAGCTCGGCCAGCGTACCGCCCATGACGGAAACATCGTCGACCAGCACGTGGCGCTTGCCCGCCATCACCGGAAGGCAGATGCGATGCCCCATCAGCCGCGCCTGATCGAGTGATGGCCGCGGATCGAGCTCATCGCCGATCGGCAAAAAGCCTGAAACGATGCGATGACCCGCCTGGGCGCGCAACAGCTCGCCAGCCCGCGCGGCGACCGCGATCGCCGCCTCGGCGCGGTCGGCCGCCGGCAGTGCGGCGCGCCGCGCAAGCACTAGGCGCCGCAGCTCGACCTTGGCGGTCCTGACCTCGCTCACGGCCTCGCGCATCGTCGGCTCCACGATTTGCAACGGCGGATGGCGTAGCTCCCGCAGGCGATGCAAGCCAATACGCGACGCACGTCACGACCTGCTGCTCGCTCCTTTGGCAAAGCGTGCAGCCATGTTATTCTGAAGACCTCTGCACAGGGAGGCAAACCATGAAGCCCTTCACAGCGACCACCCTTGTGATCCTGGCATTGGTGGCTGTCATGCATGCACTGCGCCTGGGACTGGGCTGGAACGTTACCATGAATGGCACCGACATCCCCATGTGGGCGAGCGTGGTCGGCGTCATCATTGCCGCGGGACTGGCAGTCGGACTCTGGCGTGAGACGCGCGCGTAGGCGCCGGCCTCGTCAGGACAGCACCAAAAATCCGCCAAGGAGAAACAATTGCCTGAGCTCTGGCCCTCTTGGGTCGGAGCTTCGGCAAGAGAGTTAAAATGCCGCGGTGGCCGTTGGAGCGGTTGATCTCGCCAGGTCCCTACATGTGTAGGTGGGCGCCGTGTGTCCGGGACCACGATCCCAGCCAGGGACAGCTCCCGAGCGAGTCTTATAGGCCCAGGAGATCGGTTTGCGCCTGACGCACCCCGCAGCGACTGCACCATGCGGCAAAGATATGAAAAAATCCAGTGCGCGATTGGCGTTTCCGGTGAGGAAACCAGGCCCAGGCCACGCCGGCCGCGCTTTGACGAATGGGGCCCTCGCCAAGCGCACCGAGAACCGGCTAACATGGTTAACCAAACCACCGCGCGAGAGTCCGATGTCCGTGGGCACGGAGCGACAGGGGCCCCGGTTGGGCCGGCTGCGGCGCGGCGGGGCCGCGCGGCTTGCCGCCGCTGTGCGAACCTGCGCCGATTTCATCGTGCCGCCGGTTTGCCTGGGCTGTCAGTGCGCACTGGGCTCGCACGACGCGTTATGTGCGGCCTGCTGGCGCCAGGTCAGCTTCATTCGCCCGCCCATTTGCGATCGCCTGGGCATTCCATTGCCCTTTGATCCAGGCGGCGTGTCGATCTCGGCGGCGGCGGCAGCCCATCCGCCGGACTACGACCGGGCGCGCGCGGTGGCCAGTTATGACGGCGTCATGGGCAGGCTGATCCACGCCTTCAAGTATGGCGACCGGCATGATGCGCGTCGACTTTTCGGCCACTGGCTGGCCGATGCTGGTCGCGACATCCTGGCTGATGCCGATCTCGTGGTGCCGGTACCGCTCAATCGCTTCCGGCTGCTGTCGCGCCGCTTCAATCAGGCCGCCATCCTGGCGCATGAGGTTGCGCGCCTCAATGCCTTGGACTGTGCGCCGGGAGTCCTGGTCCGGACCAAGCGCACGCCGTCCCAAGTCGGCCTGACCCACGACGAGCGCCGCCGCAACGTCCGGGCGGCTTTCGCGGTTTCCCCGCGTGCCGGGACCCCCATGATCGAGGGTAAGCGGGTCGTCCTGGTCGATGACGTCATTACGACTGGAGCCACGGTGGAAGCCTGTGCGCGCGTGCTGCGGCGCGCCGGCGCCGCACGCATCGACGTGCTGACGTTGGCCCTGGTGACGACACCCGCGACCATGACAACCTGATGCAGAAATTGCATCCGTGGGCCGCGCTGTTGCACTTGTACCCTTTGCGGGGACCGGCCGAAGCATTAGGTTAGACTCGTGCACGTGCACGTGCGCGCGACGCTGGATCGCCGGGACTGTTTATGGCTCAAGTGACCATCTATACAACGACTCTGTGCCCTTATTGCCACATGGCCAAGCAACTGCTGGCGGGCAAGGGTGTCAGATACGAAGAAATCGACATTGGCAGGGATCACGAACTGCGCGAGGAGATGATCGACAGGGCGGGCGGACGGCGGACCGTGCCACAAATCTTTATCGGTGAGACACACGTCGGTGGCAGCGACGACCTGCATGCCCTCGACCGGGCCGGCAAACTCGATCCGCTGCTGGCCCGCTGAGCAATAGGACCCAGGACCAGGGATATGGCCGCCATGCGCGATGCCTCGAACCTTCGAATTGGCCTGGTCCAGATGCGGACGGGTCGTGATGTCGAGAAAAACCTGAACGATGCCGGCGCGTTGATCCGCGAGGCCGCCAAGGGCGGCGCGACCTATGTCCAGACGCCGGAAGTCACCACGCTGATGGAACGCGAGCGGGCGCGCCTGTTTGCGGCGACGCTGCCTGAGAATGGCAATCCGGCGCTGGCGCACTTTTGCAACCTGGCGCGCGACCTCGGCATCTGGTTGCATGTCGGTTCGATGGGCATCCTGGTCAAACCCGACAAGATCGCCAACCGCTCTTTCTTGCTGGCGCCGGACGGGCAGGTCGCCGCGCGCTATGACAAGATTCATATGTTCGACGTCGAGTTGCCCGGCGGTGAGAGTTATCGCGAAAGCCGCAATTTCGAGCCGGGCAAGCTGGCCGTGACCGCTGATCTGCCGTGGGGCCGGCTCGGCCTGACGGTGTGCTACGACCTGCGCTTTCCCCAGCTCTATCGCACGCTGGCGAAGGGCGGCGCCCGCCTGCTCGCCATCCCTTCGGCTTTCACGCGCCAGACCGGCGAGGCGCACTGGCACACCCTGCTGCGCGCCCGCGCCATCGAGGCGCAATGCTTCGTGCTGGCGGCGGCGCAGGGTGGCCTCCACGAGAACGGCCGGGAGACCTATGGGCACAGCCTGGTGGTTGCGCCTTGGGGGCAAATTCTGGCGGAGGGCGGCACCGACCCCAGCGTGGTGTTCGCCGATCTCGATCTGGCGGCCGTGCAGGAGGCGCGCAACCGTGTGCCATCTCTCGGGCATGACCGTCCCTTCGAACTGGTCTATGCCGGCGACCTCACATCCGTGCAGGTGGCCTCATGATCAAGTACCGGCTGCGATGCAAGAAGAGCCACGAGTTCGAGGGATGGTTCTCGAATAGCGAACTCTATGAAAAGCAGGCCAAGCGCGGCCTCATCTCCTGCCCAGACTGCGGCTCGACCAAGGTGTCGAAGGCGCTGATGTCGCCCTCGGTCGCCACCCGCCGTCGCAACGGGAACGAAGCCCGGCCGGTAGAAACTGCCAAGTCTGAACAGCCAGCTCAGCAAAAACAGATGCTCGAGATGATGCGCCGCGTGCGCAGCCACGTCGAAGCCAACGCCGAGTACGTGGGCCCGCGCTTTGCCGAGGAAGCGCGCAAGATCCACTACGATGAGACCGAGGCGCGCGGCATCTACGGCGAGGCCTCGCTGAGCGAAGCCAAGGATCTCGTCGAGGAGGGCATCGGCGTGCTGCCGTTACCGCGTTTGCCCGAAGATGCAAGCTGAAACGAAAGAAGCGCGCCAAGACCTCGGTGCCGGGCAAACGTCCCAGGTCCGCCCTGCACATTCCCCTGCTCTTGCCATGTAACGTTATAACGTTGCATCGAGGAAGGCAGGGGCTGCAGTTGCATAGGCGGGCGACTGCTTTCGTCATCGAGGGCCAGCGCAGCGAGTGTTCGGCTGACCCAAGGGCCCGCAACCGCTGAAGCGCGACACGCCTATCCCGCGATCGCATCCATTGCCGCCGCCAGCTCGACATCGAGGCGGGTCAGACCGCCGGCATCGTGGGTCGAGAGCGTGACTTCAACGCGATTGTAGACGTTGAACCACTCCGGATGGTGGTCCATGCGCTCAGCCACCAGCGCCGCTCTGGTCATGAACCCGAACGCGGCATTGAAATCCTTGAACTTGAAGGATTTCTGGATGGCATCACGATCCTTCGCCGGAGTCCAGCCCGGCAGCTTGGCCATCGCCGCCGCGCGCTGCGCCACATCGAGCTTTTCAGCCATTGCAGTCCTCCATTCACCAGGTCTCGTCATCGTCCAGGGCGGCGGGGGACGCGCCCCGCAGCCGATAGGCTTCCTCCACCACATACGGGCCACCGCCGACCAAGGGGCGCGAGGAGAACAGCACGAAGCGTTCGACCACGAACGGCGGGAGATGGAAGGCGCCGTTGTGCTGCAGGAAACGCGCGACCGCATCGACCCGCGAATGTCGCAGCCGGGCCAGCGTCACGTGCGGCGAGAAGTTGCGCGCCTCCGGCGCCAGGCCAGCCTGGCGGGCGGCGCGTTCGCTGCCGCGGGCCAAGGCCTCGAGCGCTTCGCTGCCCTCGACGCCGGCCCACAGCACGCGCGGATCGTTGCCGCCGAAGGCGCCAAGTCCGCTGATGCGAATTTCAAAGACATCCAGCGCAATGCCGGCCAGCGCTTCGGCGAAGTCAGCCGCACGGCGATTATCGATATCGCCGGCATAGCGCAAGGTGATGTGCAGATCCCGCGGCTCGATCCACTTGGCGCCCGGCAGCGGCGATTTGAGCCGGGCCAACGCGGCACGCGCCTCCGCCGGGATCTCGATGCCACTGAACAGGCGAGGCATGCCGCTGGCTCCGATGAGCAGTTATCGTGCTGTCACCGCACCCTTGTGCCATCGACACGGCATGCCGCGCCAGTCGCTCGCTCGGGCATTGCGCGGAATTGTAGGTTTGGGTTGACCCCGGACCCTTGATCCGGGGAAGCCCAACGGTGCCGTGTGCGACGTTGTTGGGCTTCGCGCGAAGAGCGCTCGGCCCAACCTACGATTCACTGTCACGTGCCTCCTATAGCCAGGCCCTGGCGATAAACCCGAGCGCCACCAGCGCCGCCGCGGCGGCGGCGATGGCGGCCAGCCGCTTCTGGCCATCGCGCCACGGCAGCGTTTCCATGACCAGGACGCGCAGGCCGCCGGTGAGATGGATGGCCAGCAGGAAGACCAGCCCGGACTCCGCCGCCTTGACCAGCGGCTGCTCCGTCCATTTGAGGAAGCCGTCGAACTGGGCCTCGTTGCGGATGGCAAGCCCCAACACCAAGAAATGCACGGGCAGGAAGCAGGCGAGCGCCAGCCCGGAGAGGCGGTGCACGAGCGCTGCAATCCACAGCCCGTCGCGGCGGTGGCCGCTGTCATGGCGCCTCATGCCAGCACCACGGCGTAGACGGCCCGCGCGCCCAACGCCAGCAATGCGCCGCCAAAAACCCACATGATGGCGTCCTGCACGCGGGTGTCGAGCCGCGTCCACTCGCTGAGCACCGCACGCACGCCGATGGCCCCGTGTGTGGCGGCCAGCGCGACGAACACCGCGTAGAACAGACCCCAGCCAAGGCTGCCGCGCGTGCGGCCGAGAATATCGGCGGCCGACAGCCCTTGGCCGCTGGCATAGAGAATGACGGCGATGTGCACGAGGATCAGCGGCGCCATCAGTGCGGCCGTCAGGCGTTGCAGCAGGTAGCGGCGGAAGGTCATGGGTTGTTCGCTCTCCGAACGTGAACGGCGCCTTCACCCTAAGCAGGGTTGCTGTTTTCGCCAACAGGCGTTCAACGCACTCCGGGTTAATGGCAGCGTGGTGGGCCAGCTCCGCTTTGACGAATGCCGCGGATGGCCCTATCTGGACCTGCGACCGTCCGGCTGCCACGCCCTCTCGAGTTCAGCACCCATCCGTATGCAGTCAGAACCCATGCCTCCTCTGGTCCACGGCGTTTACGGCAAGGTGCCAGATGGTCTGGTCGAGTGCCCCGACGGCAGCCTGCAATGCTCGCCACGCGTTCCAGGCTGCA
Organism: uncultured Devosia sp.; assembly: GCA_964498125.1. Classification (GTDB taxonomy): domain Bacteria; phylum Pseudomonadota; class Alphaproteobacteria; order Rhizobiales; family Hyphomicrobiaceae; genus CAMDBL01. The sequence goes on from CAZCGE010000113.1 coordinate 15,840, forward strand.
CGGTGCTCTCGGACCTGCCGCCGGCAAGCTGCCCCGGTCTCATTGTCCACGCGCCCGCCAGCACGATCGAGCGCCGCCACGTCTTGGCACTGGCGCTGCGTGCGCTGGTTCCCGGCGGCGACCTGACCGTTTTGGCCGCCAACAGCAAGGGTGGCATGCGGTTGGCCGATGAGCTGACCGCGTTCGGCTGCGGCATCGCGGCAAGCCACAGACGGCACTACCAGATCATGCGTACGCAGCGCCCCACGCATGTCGTCAATCTCGATGACGCGATCGAAGCAGGCTCGCCCCGGCTACTGCCCGAACTCGGCTTGTGGTCACAACCTGGCGTGTTCAGCTGGGATCGGATCGATCCCGGCAGCCAATTGCTGCTCGACCATCTGCCAGTCCTCACCGGCCACGGCGCCGATCTGGGCTGCGGCATCGGCGTGCTGGCCCGTGCCATTCGCCATGGCGCCGAGGCCCCACGCATGACCCTGATCGACATCGATCAACGCGCGTTGGCGATGGCGCGATGCAATGTGCCAGGTGACGGCGTCACGCTGCTGTGGGCCGATGTACGCACGGCGCCGAATTTGCCGGCGGGACTGGATTTCGTCGTGATGAATCCGCCGTTTCATGACGGCGACGCGGAGGATCGCGCCCTGGGCCAGGCCTGCATCCAGAAAGCGTCGGCCATGCTACGGCCCAATGGCGTGCTGTGGCTGACGGCCAACCGGCACCTGCCCTATGAGGCGACACTGAAACCCCTGTTCCGCACGGTGGACCAGCTCGCCCAAGCCAACGGCTATAAGATCTTCATGGCCAGAAAAGCGTCCGCGACGGCGCGCGACGCCACCACGAGGGGCCGCCGATGAGCGCGTCCGCGCCAACCCTGCGACTGGATCGCCTGCTCGCCAACATGGGGTATGGCTCGCGCAAGGAGATGCAGGGGCTCGTCAAGAATGGCCGTGTGCTGCTCGATGGCGAACTCGTCACGGATGCCGGCATGCATGTTCCGGTGGCGCCGGCATTGAGCCAGCGCATGCTCGTGGCCGGCGTCGCCCTCGATCCGCCGCCGGGGCTGGTGCTGCTGATGCACAAGCCGCTGGGCGTCACCTGCAGCCACAAGGAGATCGGGCCGCTCGTCTATCAGCTCTTGCCGCCACGCTGGCGCGTGCGCAAGCCCGCGATCTCGACGATCGGTCGCCTCGACAAGGAGACATCAGGCCTGTTGCTGCTGACCGATGACGGCGGGGTACTGCATCGCGCCATTGCGCCTAAGAGCAACATCGCCAAACGCTATCGTGCGACGCTCGCCCGTCCGCTGCGGGGCGAGGAAGCCGACATCCTGGCATCGGGCACCTTGCTGCTGGAGGGTGAAGACAAGCCGCTGTTGCCGGTGGTCATGGACATCGTCGCGGATGCTCCTGCCAGCGCGCCGGTGGTGCATGTCACGCTGACCGAGGGCCGGTATCACCAAGTCCGCCGCATGTTCGCGGCGCTGGGAAATCACGTCTTAGCCCTGCATCGCGACCGGTTCGGCGGCTTATCCTTGCCGGCCGACCTTGCCCCCGGTCAGTATCGCATCCTCGATGCGGCAGCGACGGACTCGATTTTTGACTGAGGAGCGCTGCCGCTCACAGCTCGCCCCGGATATACGCCTGCATGGCGCGCCGCTTGAGGCCGGCGATCGCGCGGGTCGGGTCGAGTTGCTTGGGGCAATGCTCGACGCAGGCTTGATGCGAATGGCAGCTCTGGCAGCCGCCGTTGGCGGTGATGGCTGCAAGGCGTTGGCGCTGGCCGCCATCGCGCGTGTCGTTGACCAGCGTCCAGGCGCGATTGAGTGCCGCGGGGCCGAGGTAGTCCGCGTTCCAGCGTACCGTGTCGCACGCCGACCAGCACACGGCGCAATTGATGCACTCTATTGCCGCGTCGGCCTCCCGGCGTTGCGCGCTATCCGGCAAGATGCGCTCGATGTCGTCGGCGCGCGACCGCGACGGCACGAAGCGCGCATCGGCCTTCTGCCAGGCCTCGAAGAACCGCGTCATGTCGACGACGAGATCCTTGATCACCGGCAGGTTGGCGAGCGGGCCGATCTCGATCACGCCGTCGGCGGCGACCTTCGCCACGTGCGTGCGGCAGGTCCAGCGCGGGCGACCGTTGACTGTCATGGCGCAGGAGCCGCACATGCCGACGCGGCAGGCGAAGCGATACGCCAGCGACGGGTCGAGGTGGCGCTGCACGTAGGTGACGAGGTCGAGCACGGTCTGGTTTGCGCGCTGTGGCACGGCATAGCTGCGATAGGCGCCGGTCTCGCCGCCGCGCCAAAGCGATACCTGCAGTGTGTCGCTCATCTTGGTCCTATCTGACGGTGACACTGACGCGATGCACGACGTTGTTGCCGAAACCGGCATTGTCCCAACGCGGCTCGAGCGGTTGCGTCGCGCCGTTGGCATCGGTGGCGCGACAGGCCAGCTCGTGCTCGCCAGGATCAGCATGCCATGTCGCACGCCAGTGTTGCCACGCATAGCGAACCGACTCGAGCGGCGAAGGCGGATCGAACTCCGCCACCTGCCAACGCCCATCGATACCCAGCTCGACCTTGGCGATGGGAATGCCGCTCCCCGACCAGGCGCGGCCCATGATCTCGACAGGGCCGCGCTCGACCAGGCGGCGACGCGAATACCAGTCGGGAATGCCGGGCGGCGCCAGCAGTGATTTGACGCGCATGGTGGTCACCGGCACGCCCGGATCGCCCGGTCCGGCGCGGTACTTGTAGGTGCCGACCTGCTGGAAACCGGTGTAGGGCTGGGCCAGCACCTCGATGCTGTCGAGCCACTTGACGCTGGCCATGCCGTACCAGCCGGGCACGATCAGACGCAGCGGATAGCCGTGCTGCGGCAGCAGCGGCTGGCCATTCATCGCCCAGACCAGCAGCACCTCCTCGCGCTTGGCCATGTCGACCGTCAGGCTGCGGCCAAAGTTGTGCTCGACGCCCTTGTCGAAGCCGCGGTCGGCGCCAATGCAGGCGACTTCGACGGCATCCTCCATGAGCCCGGCGCGCGCCAGCACATGATGCAAGGGCGTTCCGGTCCACTCAGCCGTGCCGACCGCCTCGTAGCCCCAGGGCTGCGTCGGAAAGCGCGGTTCCATATGGATGCGGCCATTGCCGGCGCACTCCATCGTCACCCTGAGCGTGCGGGCGGGTAGCGCCATGATGTCTTCCAGGCCGATCGTGCGCGGATGCTGCACGTGACCTTCGATCGTGACAGCCCAGGTGGCCGCGTCGGCAGCTGGCACATCGAAGTGGCTCAACAGATAGTGCATGCCGGCCGGCGTCACGTCGTAGCGCAGCCCCTCCAGCATCAGGCCGGAATTGCGGTTGGCGAGCGCCACCTCCTCGGCGGTGAATTCGCCGGTGCGGTGCAGGCGCGAAACCTGGTCGAAGAAGGGATGGGCCGTCGTCATAGGGTGCTCGTCATGGGTCACGTCATTCATACCGAGGCGCGGCGATAACATCCAGTGACACGTCCCGCGCGGTCGTCACCCCAAGGGTGATTCAATCCATCCCGTTACGCTCTCCCTCTCCGCCGTCCCGGAAGCCGCGCCGCGACAGGCTCGCCGCGTTCCAAACGGCCCATGGCGCGGCTATCCGGGATCTTCACCGTTCTGAAGCTGGGGAAGATCCCGGCTCTCCGCTCGCGCCGTGAACGGCGCGGCTGCGGCCGTGAAGGCGGAGGAAAGGGAGAATTAAATCATCCTGATTCCCCCTTGCGCCGCCGCTTCGCCTTGCCGGCGGGCGCCAGGTCGACGGCGGTGAGAGCAAACACCTCGCCCTCGCTTTCGGCGGTATCGAGCCACAGGAAGGGCAAGTGCGGAAAGAGCGTTTCGAGCCGCTCACGTCCCGCGCCGATCTCGACGACGAGCATGCCGTGCGGCGCCAGGTGCGCGGCGGCTTCGGCCAGGATACGGCGCACCAGATCGAGGCCATCCTCGCCGCCGTCGTGCGCCAGGCGCGGCTCGGCGCGATACTCGGGCGGGAAAGCGGCCACGGCAGCCGTCGTGACATAGGGCGGATTGCAGATGATCAGATCATAGCGCTCGCCGGCAAGTGCGGCGAACAGGTCGGATCGCACCAGCCGGACGCGATCCGCCAGCCCGTAATCCGCGACATTGCGCTGCGCCACCGCCAGCGCATCGGCGGATAGGTCCGCGGCATCGACCTGCGCGTCCGCAAACGTCAGCGCCGCCAGGATGGCCAGGCAGCCCGAGCCGGTACACAGATCGAGCACACGGCCGACGTCCGCGGGCTCCAGACCCAGCACGCGCGGGTCTTCCGGCTCGACCGGCGCGCACAGCAATTCGCCGATAAACGAGCGCGGCACGATCACCCGCTCGTCGATATGGAATTTATGGCCACCGATGTAGGCGGCGCCGACCAGGTAGGCGGCCGGCTTGCGCGTTGCAATGCGCGCCTCGATCACGGCGGCGATGGCCTGCCGCTCGGCCAGCGTCAGCCGCGCGTCAAGCCAGGGGTCGAGCGTTTCGATCGGCAAATGCAGCGTCGAGAGGATGAGGAAGGCCGCCTCGTCGAGCGCGGTGCTGGCGCCATGGCCGTATGCCAAACCGGCGGCGTTGAACCGGCTGACGCCATGGCGCAGCCAGTCGCGCAGGGTCACCAGCTCATCGATCGGGCTGGCCATGGCTGTTATCCCCGCTGCACCGTTTTAACGTCGGTGAAGCGGATGACCGGGTTGCGCTCCATGGTCCAGCTCAGGTTGAAGTCCGAGGTCGGAAGAAATACCGTATCGCCTTCGAGGTCGGTGGCGACCGCCGACTTCTGCTTGTCGATGAAGCGGGCAAGCTCGGCGGGATCATCCGCGCTGATCCAGCGCACGCCGTCGCAGGGCGCTGATTCAAAAACGATCGGCAGGCTGTACTCATTGGCCAGCCGGTCGGCGAGCACGTCGAGCTGCAGTGCGCCGATGACACCGACGATTGGCGCTGTGCCGTCGAGCGGCTGGAACAGCTGCACCACACCTTCCTCGGCCATCTCGCGCAACGCTTCGCGCAGCTTCTTGGCGCGGATCGCGTCCTCGAGCCTGATCCGGCGCAGCACCTCGGGCGCGAAGCTCGGGATGCCGAGGAACGACAGGTCCTCGCCCTCGGTCAGCACGTCGCCGATGCGCAAGAGGCCCTTGTTGGGGATACCGACGACATCGCCGGCGAAGGCCTCCTCGGCCAGCGAACGGTCTTGGGCGAAGAAAAACTGCGGCGCTACCAGCACCACCTGCTTGCCGGTCCTGACCAGCTTGACCTTCATGCCGCGCGTTAGTCTGCCTGAGCAAATGCGCATGAAGGCGATGCGGTCGCGGTGGTTGGGGTCCATGTTGGCCTGGATCTTGAAGATCAGGCCGGTCATAGCCGGCTCCGCCGCCTCGACGATGCGCGATTGCGCCTTCTGGCTGCGCGGCGGCGGCGCATGCGCGATCAGCGCGGTCAGCAGGTCGCGCACGCCAAAGTTTTTCAGCGCGCTGCCGAAGAACACTGGCGTCAGCGTGCCCTGGCGGAACGCGGCCAGATCGAAGCGGCCGCAGGCGCCATGCACCAGCTCGATCTCTTCGCGCCAGCGCGCCGCGGCATCCGCGTCGAGCAGCTCGTCGATCATCGGATCGCCGGGGCCCGACACCGGTGTGCCGTCGTCTTCTTTGTCCAATTGGCGGATGCGCGGGCTGCCCAGATCGAAGGTGCCCTTGAAGTCGCGGCCACGCCCGACCGGCCAGACCATCGGCGCGGTTTCCAGCGCCAAGGTCTTCTCGATCTCGTCCAAGAGTTCGAACGGCTCGCGGCTTTCCCGATCCATTTTGTTGACGAAGGTAATGATCGGGATGTCGCGCAGGCGGCAGATCTCGAACAGCTTGCGCGTGCGCGATTCGATGCCGCGGGCGCCGTCGATCACCATGATGGCGGAATCGACCGCCGTCAGCGTCCGGTAGGTGTGGTCGGAGAAATCTTCGTGGCCCGGCGTGTCGAGCAGATTAAAGATCGCGCCGCCGTACTCGAAGGTCATCACCGAGGTGGCCACCGAGATGCCGCGCGCCCGCTCGATCGCCATCCAGTCCGAGCGCGTCGAGCGCCGATCCTTCTTGGCGCGCACCTGGCCGGCGAGCTGGATGGCGCCGCCGAACAGCAGCAGCTTCTCGGTCAGCGTCGTCTTGCCGGCGTCGGGGTGCGAGATGATGGCGAACGTGCGGCGGCGGGCGATCTCGCTCTGCAGGCGGCCAGCCGGTGCGGCCGCGGCGGGCGCGGATCCATCATGCTGGCGCTCGGAAGTCGGGGTGTCCAAGGTCGTGTCCAATCGGTCAGAAAGCGCGAACCCCATAGCGCATATGGGTCGGAGAGTCTCGCGATGCGGCGAAAGGGCCAATCGCAAATCGGCCACATCGTGCCCCCCTCTCACCAGGTACCTCCTGGGTCAGGCCCTGCGAGCTTGGTAAAATTGGCGCTTTGCCGCGTTATGGCCGCACTCAGGCGGGAAAAATAGTGCTTGCGGCCAAACTGGTGTGACGTAAGCGGCACTGGTGCCCGCTCCTGCGGCCAGGCTATATCTGCGGCCACCACGGGAGGATTGGGACACGTCGGCATGACGGGCAAGACCGTACCTGCATGGCCAGTCAGCTGGCGATGGATCGCAGCCTTGTGGCTGCCGGCCGCCATGTGCCTTGGGCTGTCCGCAGGACTATCCGAGCTCGGTGCCGTGGACGGTGGCGACCCAGCGCAACATCGCCCGCCAGCCCAGTCCATCCAGGTGGCCCAGGCAGCCGGCGCGACCGACAAGGAGCCTGCCGACCCGCGGGCCGCCAAGGCCCGCGCCGTTCTCGAATCCCACTGTGCGCGTTGCCACCAGCGCAACATGCTGCGGCAGCCGGCCCCGGCGAAAGACCTCGGCGACATTCTCGATCTGGACCGCTTGGCATCCGACTCCGGACTGGTCATTGCGGGCAACGCCGATGCATCGCCGATCTACACGCTGATGCTGCGGCGCGAGATGCCCTTCGACGTGGCGCAGGGCACCAGCAAGGCGGATGGGCCGACGGCCGACGAGATCGAAGCGCTGCGCGATTGGATCGAAGCACTCGCACCCCGCCCCGTGTCCTGCAGCCATCGAACCCGCGTCACGCCGCAGTCCACGATCCAGTCGATCCGCGGCGCCCTCTCGCAAGAACGTGGCGATGCCGCCGGTTTGCGATTTGTCTCGCTCGCCCATCTCTACAATACCTGCGCCAGCGAGGCGACGATGCAAACCTACCGCCAGGCCGTGACCAAACTGGTCAATAGCCTGTCGGCCGGCCCTGCGCCCGTACGACTCGAAACCGCCGGCATGGCAGGCACCCTGCTGAAAATCCGCCTTGCGAGTTTGGGCTGGGACGCGGCTCAATGGGAAAAGCTCACCCAAGGCAATCCCGCCGGTGGCCTGGCGGGCTTCGCATTGCCGGCTGGGCTGGCCCAGCGCTTCGGCACGGCGCACCCCGTCGTGCCGGGCGATTGGCTGGCCGCTGCTGCTGCCCGCCCACAGGTCTACTACGATATGCTGGGCCAGCCGGCGCGACTCGATGACCTGCTGCGCGGGCTCGGCGTCGATCACGTCAAGGGCGCAGCCACCGGTGCGCGTCGCATCGGCTTGCGCGTCTCCGCCGTCACGCGCGGCCATCGCCTGATCGAATACCGTGGCGGACCCGGCGGCGCGGTCTGGCTCGCCTACGATTTTGCCGGCACCGACGGCCGGCGCGATATCTTTGCCCACCCCCTTGGCCCCAGCAGTGAGATCAGCGGCGCACAGCCTTTCAAGGCCGATGCCGTGCGCGTCATGTTCAGTCTACGCAATGGTTTTCCGGGTTACGCAGTCTATGACGGAGACGGCCAACGCCTGAACGCCGTTCCCGCTGAAATCGAGTTCGCCCAGCCGCATGGGCGAAACGCATCAGCGGCAGGCCTGGCGTGCGCCTCGTGTCATGTGAATGGGCCCGCGCGGGTCGGCGACGACCTGCACACTTTCGCGCAGGGGGCCAACAGCAGACTGCCGCGTGGAGTTCGCGATGCGGTCATGGCACTGCACAAGCCCAACGCGGAAATGCAGCAGGTGTTCGACGCGGAGAAGCAGCGCCACCTCGCGGCCATGAAGGCCGCCGGCATCGACGCTGACGTGCGGATCAATGGCGTGGAGGCCGTCGCGGCCCTCGCCAAGGTCTATACGCGCAGTCTACCGCTGGAGAGGGCCGGGGAAGATTTCGGCGAAGATGCCACCACGTTCAAGGCGCGACTGGCGGCCGCGGAAGGTGACGCGCGCCTGATCGCGGCGCGTCTGCAACACGGACCCATCCCGCGCGCCGAAGCAATTCGCCTTTATTCTCTGCTGGCCGCGCCGACGCCGGCCGGCCGGGAAGACGCGGCTCAGGCCGCGCCGGCAGCAACGCCGGGCGCTGGCGATGTCGCGGCGGATCTGGCGCTGGTGTCCGACAAGACGTCTTACAAAGTCGGTGAAGCCGCAAACTTCACTGTCCGCTCGAACGTCGACTGCAATCTGACCGTTATCAACGTCAATGCGGCGGGCAAGGCCATCGTCATCTTTCCCAATGACTTCGAGCCAGACAATGCGCTGACGGCCGGCAAGGCACTGCAGCTGCCGCGCGCGGACTCTTCCTATCGCTTGCGCTTCACCCAGGCCGGTACGGAGCGCGTGATCGGCATCTGCTCGCCCCACGCCAAGCTGGCTGACAGTATCCAGCAGGATTTCGAGCGCCAGCGCTTCACAGCCCTTGGCGATTGGCGCAATTTCCTGCGTGCCCTTGTCAACGGTGAAACACCGATGAGGCGGGCGGCGGAAAAGGCTGAAACACGCGGCAAGAGCAAGGCTCAATCGGCCAAAGCCAAGGAGCCCGAGCCGCCGGTGCGCAATCGCTTCGAAGCGCAGACACGCACCGGCCTCGTCATACGCGTCGAAGAGGCGAAGTGAGTTCCGCTGCCATCCAGCGACAGCTCGACACACGTCGCGGCCGGCCCGCCCCCGCAACGCGATGCGTGCGCCGGGGAGAGCGGCCCGATCGCGTTCAGCGCCGGGGCAAGGCGGGAATGGTCCGGTCCTCGATACGTCCAGATGGCAGCTCGCGGCTTTTCAAGGAGGAACCGGGCGTCAGATCGTAATTGCCCGGCAGCGGAATGCCGACGAAGCCCAGGACTAGGATGAGGGCCGCCGCCGGCGCCAGGAACAGCGAGACCTGCGAGCCGACCCGCAGAAAACCGGTCCAGAACACGGCCAGCAGCACGCCGAGAATCATGATGATCCAGCCGCCGAACTCGGTGCCGCGGGCGGCGGCGAAGCCGAGCCCGGTCAGCAGGGCAATGATGCCAAGCAGAACCGGAACCAGCGGCGCCTCGGTGTGCAGGTGCCCCATGGGCCAGTTGTTGCGGACGGCAAACAGCCGGTAGGTGGCAAGGCTCAGGCCCCAGCCGAGCGAGCCGGCGGCCAGCAAGAAAAAAGTATCGATCATGGACGCCTCCGCGACATCGTCTGGGCGCAAGCCCCGCTGCAGTCGGTCCGCCTGACCGTGGCCCGCCTGATTGTGGCCAGGGAGGGGCTGGGCGGCAGATGTGCGCCGAGCATGCGTCAAGCGCGCGCGGTCCGCCAGAGTTCGTCGTGCACGAGGTTAAGCCGGCGGCGGCTCCTGGCGCCAGCACAGGCCGCCCAGCACGATGCAGAACAGGCCCGAGCCCCAGTGAAAGGCCACCGCCGCTGGGTGACCACCGGCGCCCGCCACGATCAGGCCATCGGCGGCACACACGCCGGCGCCGAGCAGCAGCCACAGCGCCAACGCCCGCCACTGCCGCAGCCAAGCGAACACCAACGCCAGCCCCGCCAGCCAGATGTCGCGCAGCCCGATGACGGCATGCAACTCGCTGCCAACGAGCTGTGTTGGCAATCCGAATGTCTGCTGCGCCGACTGCGGCACAACGAGAAATCGGACGCCGATGACCAGCAGCACGATGCCGGCGATCAGGCCAAGCCAAGCCAGGTGGCGGTGCCTGGATGGGTCAGGTGGCGGTTTCAGATCAGCCCCCATCCTCGTAAAGATGCGTCGTGCCGCGCACATCGGTGATGTGCCAAAGTCGCCCCTCCCCCAGATCCACCGCCCGGCCAGGCTCGATCGGCACCTTGCCGTGAGCGCCGGGGATATCGAGCACATAGGCTGGCAGTGCCAGGCCGGACAGGCGGCGGCGCAGCTCGGCCATGATGGCCTGGCCGCGGGCGAGCGGCACATGGAAATGGCCCGTTCCAGGCGCGCGATCGAGATGATGCAGATAATACGGTTTGACACCGGCTTCGACGAAGGCGCGCATCAGCGCCTCCAATGTTCCAGCATCGTCGTTGACGCCGGCCAGCAACACGCTCTGACTGACCAGCATGATGCCGGCCCGCGCCAGCCGGGCCAGGGCGTCGCGCGTCGCCGCCGTCAGCTCGCGCGGATGATTGGCGTGCAGGCCAATGACGACCCTCTTGCCGTCGGCCCGCAGGGCGCCGATCAAAGTATCCGTTATGCGCTCCGGCTCCACCACCGGCACGCGGCTGTGCCAGCGCAGCACCTTGACGTGGGCAATGGCCGCTAAGGCCGCCGTCACCGCGCTGATCCGCCGTGGCGACAGGATCAAGGGATCGCCGCCGGTCATGATCACTTCCCAGATGCGCGCGTCGTCGCGGATATGGGCGAGCGCCGCCTGCACCTGGGCCGGCGTCAGCGCCTCGCTGTTCCGCGGCCCGACCATCTCGCGGCGAAAGCAGAAGCGGCAATACACCGGACACAGGCCGGTGAGCTTCAGCAGCACGCGATCAGGATGGCGATGCACGAGGCCGGCGACCGGCGACTTCACAAGATCGCCGATCGGGTCGGCGCTCTCGCCGGGGTGGCTCTCGAGCTCACGGATGTCAGGCACGAACTGCCGCGCGATGGGGTCGTCCGGATTGGTGCGATCGATCAGTTCCGCCATCGCCGGAGTGATGGCCACGGCATAGCGCTGCCCCACCCGCGCAATCTCGCGGGCCTCGGGCGCCGGCACCAGGCCAGCCTCGACCAGATCTGCAGCGCTACGCAACGCGGGCCTTTCTTGGCTATCGTGACTCACCGTATGCTGACGTACGGTCCTACGCCTTGGCCTTGGCCTCGAGCAAGTGCGCCATGGCTTCGACCGCCAACGGATAGCCGAACACGCCGAGGCCGCAGATGGTCGCGGTGGCGACGAACGAGACGTAGGAGTGGTGGCGGAACGCCTCGCGCTGGTGGGGATGCGAGATGTGCAGCTCGATGATCGGCGCCTTGACGTTCTTCAGCGCATCGAGGATCGCCACCGAGGTATGCGTGTAGGCGGCCGGGTTGATGATGATGCCGGCGAAAGCAGTGATTGCCTCCTGGATCCACGTCACCAGCTCGCCCTCGTGGTTCGACTGGCGACAGACCACCGTATGCCCCAGCGCCTTGGCGCGGGTGGCGCACATCGCCTCCACCTCCTTCAGCGACGTCGCGCCGTAGATGTGCGGCTCGCGCGTGCCGAGCAGGTTGAGGTTCGGGCCGTTGAGGATCAGGATCGGCTTGGTCATGCTGGGCTCCCGCTGGTGATGGGTCTTGAGCATCTGGAATTCAGCTCAGGAATAGTCGGCTTGGTGGCCGGCGTCGACTGCCGCGCGCATCAATCCTCGGCTTTGAGTGGGCGCTGCAACAGCCGCTCGATGACGCTGTCGACGCTGGCGCGGCCATCGAGGATGTCGAGCACAGCCATCGCGATCGGCATGTCGATGCCACGGGCGGCGGCGATGCTCGCCACGGCGGCGGCCGTGAAGGCGCCTTCGCTGATGCCGCGCTGGCCGGCTTGGGCCTCGGCGACGCTGCGACCCTGGCCAAGCGCCAGGCCGAAACTGTGATTGCGCGACTGCGGGCTGGAGCAGGTCAGCACCAGGTCGCCGAGGCCGGACAAGCCCATCAGCGTCTCGGATCTGGCGCCGAGCGCCCGGCCAAAACGGGTCAACTCGGCGAAGGCGCGGGCGATCAGGGCGGCGCGGGCGCTGTCGCCGAGGCCCCGGCCGGCGACGATGCCGCAGGCGATGGCCAGGACGTTCTTCACCGCGCCGCCGATCTGCACGCCCATCAGGTCGTCCGACAGGTAGGGCCGGAACGTCGGCAGGCTCAGCGCCTCCGCCACGGGGCGCGCCGCTTCAAGCGATCGCGCCGCCAGCGTCACGGCCGTCGGCAGCCCACGCGCGACGTCGGCGGCAAAGCTCGGGCCTGACAGCACCAGGGGCTCGAGGTGTGGCGCCACGTCGGCCAAGACCTCGGTCAGGAAGCGGCTGGTTTTCTGCTCGATGCCCTTGGCCGTGATGACGGCGCGCGTGCCTGGGGCGAGATGACCCGAAAAGCCGCCCATGACGGCGCGCAGGCTCTGCGCCGGGGTCGCTAGCAAAACAGTGTCGCATTGGGCCAGATCGCCGGCGGAGGCGGTCGGCGTAATGCCGTCCGGCAAGGCGATGCCGGGCAATTTCGCCGCATTTTCGCGTGCGCCGGCGATGGCGGTGGCGGCTTGCTGATCACGCGCCCACAGGCGCACGGGATGCCCGGCCCGCGCCGCGACGATGGCCAGCGCCGACCCCCAGGCGCCAGCGCCGATCACGCCGATCGATTTGACCTGCATCCTCGCGTCTCCTCAATCTCCCACCCCACTAAGCCGGTTGCAGCTGCAATGCCAACGGCAGGTTGTTTTATGGGGGATGGCGACGCGCTGGCGGCAGGGTCACCGCCGGCGGCCGATCCGCACAGATTGCTTCAATTTTTAGCAAATTTGCGCGGCCCGCATGAACTCTACATTCGTTCAAACGCTCTATTGTTGATGTTATCTTGCGCTGGAGCCCCCATGTACCGACTATTGACCTGCATCACAACGCAGCATGATTATCGGCTTGTGCTGCTGGCCGGTGTGATTTGTGCCCTCGCGACCGTCACATCGGTCAAGTTCTACGCCCTCGTGGTGACCAGCCTTGGGCTGCGGCGATGGGGCCTGCTTTGTTTCGCGGGCATGTGTTTCGGCGCCGGCGCCTGGGCGACCCACTTCATCGCAATGCTTGCCTATGCGCCGGGCATGACGCTTGCGCATGAGCCGATCGCAACCGGCTCATCACTACTCATCGCCATCGCGGCAGCAACTGCTGGATTTGCAATTGCCAGTGACGGGAGCAGTCGAAAGTCCGGCATCGGTGGCGCTGTCATTGGCGCTGGCGTCCTAGCGATGCATTTCGTCGGCATGAGAGGACTGAGTGTTGCCGGCACCCTGCAGTGGGAGCCAGCGCCTGTTGTTGCTTCCCTGGCATTGGGCATCTCGCTCATGGCCGCGGCAATGGTCACCCATCATCGGTTGACCGGCCGGCTCGCGCTGTGGACAGCGTCCGGCCTGCTCACCCTGGCGATCTGCGCCCTGCACTTCACCGCCATGAGCGCGGTGACAATCCTGCCTGACCCGACCATTCTCGTCCCACCAATATGGCTCGAGGATTCGATCCTGGCACTTGCCGTGGCCGGCGCCATGCTGCTCGTCGCATTGTCCGGCATCACACTAATGGCATTCGAGGAAAACCACACGCGCCGACGGCACGAAGAGACTCTGCGCATTCGCAATTTCCAGTTCGATGCCGCCCTCGGCAACATGGGCGATGGCTTGTGCATGTTCGATGGCGCAAGACGGCTGGTTGTCTGGAATGCCCGTTACGCCGCGCTGTATCAGTTGCCGCCGGACTTGTTGAAAGTCGGCACGCCACACAGTGCGATCATTGCGCATCGCGTCTCGCATGGCATCCTGAAAGGCGATACGGACGCAAGCGCCGTGCAGCAGAAGATTTCGGCCTTGGCGCTGCTGCCGTCCGAAGCAGGCACGAGTCGGATCGATGAACTTTCCGACGGACGCCTGATCCGCGTCACCCGGCAACCGATGCAAGATGGCGGTTGGGTTGCAACGCACGTCGATGTGACGGAACGTGAGCAGTCACGCATGCGTATTCTGGCCACGGCCGAGGAGGCGCGGCGTCTGGGAGAGCAGTTGCGCCTGCAGAACCTGCGGTTCGATGCGGCGTTGCAGAATACAAAGCATGGCATAACGATGTTCGATGCGCAGAAACGAATGGTTCTGTGCAATAATCAATATGCCAAATTATACCAACTGCCGCCCGAGTTATTGGTCGTCGGGTCGCGCTTTGAAGATATTATCACGCATCGCAGCCGGAATGGCATCCTCAAAGGCGAGAGTAGCCAATCGGCTGTCGCCGAAAAACTTGCGACATTGCAAGCATTACCGACCGATAGGGCGGCAAGTTGGGTCGATGAACTCGCCGACGGTCGCCTGGTCGCCAGCACGCGGCAACCGATGCAGGGCGGCGGTTGGGTCGGCACGCACGAGGATATCACCGAACGCGAGCAATCCCGCGCGCGCATCGAGGCGGCCAATCGGACCAAGTCCGAATTCCTGGCGACCATGAGCCATGAGATCCGCACGCCGATGAACGGCATGCTGGGTATGATGGGGCTGCTGTTGGGCACCCCGCTCGGCGCCGAGCAGCGCGACATGGTGCAGACCGCCCGCGACAGCGGCGACGTTCTGCTGACGGTCGTCAACGATATCCTCGACTACTCCAAGATCGAGGCCGGTGCCGTCAGTATCGAGACGGTCACCTTCAGCCTGGCCAACATCGTCGACAGCTCGGTGTCGCTGCTCAAGGCCAAGGCGGCCGAGAAGGGGCTTGCCATCGACGTCACCTTGGACGCGGGGACGCCGCCATGGCTGTGCGGCGATCCCACGCGGATCCGGCAGGTGCTGGTCAATCTGCTGGGCAACGCCATCAAGTTCACCGAGCGCGGCGGCATTCATCTGAGCTGTGCGCACCAGGCGCTGGAGGGCGATGCGTTCGAGGTGCGCTTCGAGGTCGGCGACACCGGCATCGGCATGCGCGATGCCGTCCGCGACAAGCTGTTCGAGCGCTTCACGCAAGCCGACAGCTCCACCACCCGCCAGTACGGCGGCACCGGGCTCGGTCTGGCGATCAGCAAGAACCTGGTGGCGCTAATGGGCGGCCAGATCGGCTGCAGCAGCGAACTGGACCGTGGCAGCACATTCTGGTTCACCATCCGCTGCACTCTGGGTCAGGCACCGGCTGGGGCGAACCCGGCGCACAGCCATGGCCTGCGTGTGGTGGCCGCAAGGGCGCTGCGGATCTTGGTGGCGGAGGACAATCCGGTCAACCAGAAGCTCGTGTCGATGATCCTCGGCCGCGCCGGCCACACGGTCGATCTCGTCGGCAACGGCTTCGAGGCGGTCGCCGCCATGCAGAACTGCCCCTACGATATCGTGCTGATGGACATGCAGATGCCGGTGATGGACGGTCCGGCGGCGGCCGCCGCGATCCGCCAATTGCCTGGCGCCGCCGGGCGCACGCCGATCATTGCCTTGACGGCGAACGTGTTGCCCGAGCATCGCGCGCGCTGCATCGCCAGCGGCATGAATGGCCTGCTGGCCAAGCCGCTCGATGCACGCGAATTACTGGCGACGATCGCCGATCAGTGTGCCGAGAACCTGCCGGTCGCCAGTGCCAGCGTGGTCGCCGCTGGTGATGCGACGAACGCCGAGCCAATCATCGACGACGCGCGACTGTCGCTGTTGCGCGCGCAGATCGGCGACGAGGCCTTGCGCGACCTCCTTGCGACGATTCCCGATGCGGCGGCCAACTGCCTGCGGGAGCTCAGACGGGCCCTTGATTGCAACGATCTGGCGGGCGTGCGACAGATCGGCCACGACATGAAAGGGTTGGCCGGCAACTTCGGGGTGGCGCGGCTCGAGGGCCTCGCCCGCAAACTCGAAGGCCAAGGCGCCGATCTGCACGCTATCCACGGCCTCATTCCGCACCTGGAAGACGCCGTCGCGCAGGCCACGCAGCAGATTCGCAAAATGGCCTGACGCCGCGCGGCGCCATTTACGCCTTGGCGCCGAGCCGGCCGGCGCCGAGCACGGGTGCGGCCATCTGATCGAGAGGCCAGCGGGCGCGGGCGGGCGCATCCAGGCCATCTATCCAGCCGCGCCGCAGCCGTTCCGCGCCGGCCCAGGCCACCATGGCGGCATTGTCCGAACACAGATCCAATGGCGGCACGATCAGCTCATATCCACGGCGGTGCGCCAGCTCCGACAGGGCTGCCTGCAACGCCACATTGGCCGCCACGCCGCCGGCCACCACCAGACGGCGCGGCGCGGCTGGCCCGCCGCGATCGGCGATAATCGACATTGCGCGCGCGCAACGCTCCGCCACGCACTCGGCCACCGCCGCCTGGAACGAAGCGCAGATATCGGCCACCGCCTGGTCGTCGAGCGGCTGCTGGGCCTCGGCGCGCCGGCGCACCGCCGTCTTCAGGCCGGCAAAGGAAAAGTGCGGCTCGGGCCGCCCGAACATCGGCCGGGGAAACGCATGCCGCTTCGGGTCGCCCGCGCGCGCGGCCTGTTCGACGGCTGGACCGCCTGGAAAGCCGAGACCTAGCAGCTTGGCGGTCTTGTCGAACGCCTCACCCAGTGCATCGTCGATGGTGCTGCCGAGCCGTTCGTAGTGGCCGACATCGTGCACGAGTTGCAGCTGTGTATGTCCACCCGAGACCAGCAGTAGCAGATAGGGTGGCGCCACGCCATGTGTCAGCCCGACGGTCAGCGCATGCGCCTCCAGATGGTTGACGGCGATCAGCGGCAAGTGCCGCGCCATGGCGATGGCCTTGGCAGTCGTCAGGCCGACCATCAGGCCGCCGATCAGACCCGGCCCGGCCGTGGCGGCGATACCGTCGAGGTCATCGAAGCCGACGCCGGCCGCCTGCTTGGCTTCGGCAATCAGCACATCCAGGCATTCGACGTGCGCCCGCGCCGCGATCTCGGGGACAACGCCGCCATAGGGCCGATGCTGCTCCCATTGCGAGCGTACCACGTTGGCCAGGATGCGGCCCTTGCCATCCCCTTCGCGGGCCACTACGGCTGCCGCGGTCTCGTCGCAGCTCGTCTCAATGCCGAGAAGCACCAGGCGCCGGCCGGACCCCAGGGCGGCATGGCCGCATGCGCTTTCGGCAATGGCGGCAACAGCTGTTGCAACGGGTGACAACGGGCGAGCGATGGCGTTACGGCTCCAGTCGGGCATTCGACCTCGCCAATGTTTCGCCAGAGCCCTACAGTAGGCTTAGCCGCGGCGAGATGGGGAGTGCAAATCTTTTTCGCCCATCAGCATCGAGGTTTGCCATCCGCGCCGGGCGGATGCATGTATCGTGCTGGCGGCGCTTCGGCCGTCCGCGTAGCACCGGGAGCATACCACGTGCAAGCTGTCTCACTGCGAATCGGCACGCGCGGCTCGCCGCTCGCCCTGGTGCAGGCGCGCGAAGTCCGGGCCCGGCTGATGGCGGCGCATGGCTTGCCGGAGACGGCATTCGAGATCCACATCATCAAGACTTCCGGCGACAGCATCCAGGACCGGCCGCTGGCCGATGTCGGCGGCAAGGGGCTGTTCACCAAGGAGATCGAAGAGGCCCTGCTGGCGGGCAGCATCGATCTGGCCGTGCATTCCATGAAGGATGTGCCAACCTTACTGCCGCACGGACTGATCATCGCCGCCGTGCTGCCGCGCGAGGACGTGCGTGATGCCTTCATCAGCCTGAAGCACCGCTCGCTGGCGGGGCTGCCGGCCGGTGCGGTTGTTGGCACCTCGTCACTGCGGCGGGCAGCGCAGGTTTTGAACCTCAGACCCGACCTCGCGGTCGTGCCTTTCCGCGGCAACGTCGACACGCGGCTGAAAAAACTCGAGGACGGCATGGTCGATGCGACCTTCCTGGCTGCTGCCGGGCTCAATCGCCTTGGCCTGGCGCACCGCGTCACCGTGCTCGTCAACACCGAGGAGATGCTGCCGGCGGTGGCGCAAGGCGCGGTCGGCATTGAAATACGCGCCGGCGACGAAAATACCGCGCGCCTGCTTGCTACGCTGGATCATCAAGAGACGGCCATCTGCATCGCCGCCGAGCGCGCCTTTCTCGCCCGGCTGGAGGGCTCCTGCCGCACGCCGATGGCGGGACTTGCCCGCCTGTCGGCGGGAGAGGTCGAACTGGCGGGACTGATCCTCGCGCCCGACGGCCAGACATGCTTTAGAACCCGGCGTCGCGGGCGCGCAGCCGCGGCCATCGCGCTCGGCGAAACCGCCGCCGATCACCTGCTGCTGCAGGCCGGTCCGAAATTCCTGGAACAATTCCATCATTCGACCTGATGCATCTCCTGGTGACACGCGCGCAAGCCGACGCCGCGGCCATGCACGGCAGGCTCACGGCCGCCGGGCATAGTGTCACCGTCGCGCCGCTGATCAACATCGAGGCCATCGATGCGGATCTGCTGGATCTGGCAGGCGTGCAGGCGATCCTGGCGACCAGCCGCAACGCCCTGCGCTGCATCACCGGCGCAACCAATCTGGACGCCGCCCGACGCCTGCCGCTCGTCGCCGTCGGCCCCGGCACGGCGGCCGAGGCACGCCGCCTCGGATTTTCGCGCGTGACAACGGGGCCCGCCGCGGCGCGTGACCTGCCCGAATTGATCAAAGCCGCGTTCGACCCCGCAATCGGTGCGCTGCTGCACATTGCCGGCGAGACGCTGGCTTATGATCTCGCCGGCGCCCTGCGTGCCGCAGGTTTTCGCACACGCCGGCAAATCGTCTATCGGTCGCGTCCGCGGGTGCAGTTATGCGAGGCCACCCAGCGCCTCTTGCGCGACCACGCCATCGATGGTGTCACACTCATGTCGCCGCGCACGGCCGCCGTCTATGCCGAGCTTGTCGTACGCCACGGGTTGTGTGATGCGGTGGCGCCGATCACCCACCTGTGTCTGTCGGCCGCCGTCGCTGCCCGGCTATCGCCACTCGGACCTGTGGTTATCGCCGTCGCTCGGCAGCCCAACCTGGAAGAAATGCTTGCTCTGGTCGCCACGGTCGCGGCACAATCGCGGCCTTGATCGTGCGCTCCCGAAGGCAAGACAACGGAGCTCGTTCAGACGCCTGCGCCGGCGGCTGGGCCGGGGCATTTCGGGCGCGATGGCGTGGAGTACCTGTCCGATGTCGAACACCGACGACCCCGCCCGGGACAAGCCGCGGCCGGCCGAGGCCAACCCGATCAAAAAGCCGCACGCCACACTCGATTTGAAGGCGACCGAGATCGCCAGCAAGGATGCCGACCCGCCGGCTTTCGCCAGCGCATCGAAGCCCGCCGAGGCCGGCAGGGCAGCGGACACAGCGGCAAAGAGTTTTACACCAGCCGGCGCGACGGCGGGCGCGACGAAGGCGCCCCCGCCACCTCTCGCCGCGGCTCGACCCAGCGCCAAGCCACCCCGGCGCGGCGGCGTCCTCAGCCATCTGGCGGCCGGGCTCGTCGGTGGCTTGCTGGTGCTGCTGGGCGCGGAGTCGCTCGTGCCTTGGCTCGGCCTGCCGGACGGCTTTCTCCAGAGCGGCGCCGCTGATGTGCAAAAGCGTCTGGGCGCGCTCGAGGCCCAGTCGCGCGGCGCCGCGCTTGCTGAACTGACACAGAAACTGGCACAAAGCGACAGCCGCCTCAGCCGCGTCGAAGAGCAGGCCAGCAGTCTGCCGCAACTCGCCCAGGCCTCGATCCGGCTCGTCGCCGAGACCAAGGCGTTGCAAGAGAAAATCGAGCAGAACAGCGGGGCCGAGGCCCTGACGCGCCTGGCCAAGCTCGAGGACATGCTGGCCATGCTCAGCTCAG
This sequence comes from uncultured Devosia sp., assembly GCA_964498125.1. GTDB lineage: Bacteria > Pseudomonadota > Alphaproteobacteria > Rhizobiales > Hyphomicrobiaceae > CAMDBL01. The sequence goes on from CAZCGE010000113.1 coordinate 35,672, forward strand.
CCTCGCAAAACGACCCGCCAGGCCGCCTGCCCCAACTCGTGGCGCTGTCGGTCCGCATCAAGGAACTGGAGGGCAGCATTGCCACCCACTCGGCGGCATTGCGCCGCGATCTCACGGCAGCCCTCGAAACGCGCACTTCGCAGGCCGCCGAAGCCGGTGAAGTTGCCCGCACCGCGACGCAGCGCATCGACCGCGATCTGTCGGCCGTCAAGACCGACTCCGCCCTGTTGATCCAGCGCATGGAAGCGCTGAAGGCCGATAGCGACCGGGTTGTCCAGACGCTGCGCGTGGTGCAGCAGGAGACCGGCGCCATCCGCAGCGGCCTCGACGGGCTGAAGGGCGATGTCGAGTCCGGGCTCAAGACCATGGCTCGGCCCAACGACGTCACCGCCGCGCTGTCGCCGCTGACCACCAGGCTTGCCGCGCTGGAAACGTCCCTCCAGGCGGTCGTCAAGAGCGAGGATGACCGGCGCGCCAACACCGAGCGCATCGTCTTGTCGCTGGAACTCGCCAATCTCAAGCGCGTGCTCGATCGCGGCCAGCGCTACGACGCCGAACTCGCCGAGGTCAAGAAAGCCGCCGGCAGCAAGGTCGATCTGGCGCCGCTCGAGCGCTACAAGGCCCAGGGCGTGCCGACCATGGCCGACCTCGGCCGCGATTTCCGGGCCATCACCAATGCAATTCTCGATGCCGACACCGAGCCTGCGGACGGCAACGTCGTTGATCGGCTGCTGGCCGGCGCCAAATCGATCGTGCGCATTCGCAAGGTCGACCATCGCGCCGGCGACAAGAGCGCGGAGGCCGTGGTCGGCCGCATGGAGGCGGCACTGAAGGAAGGCCGGCTCGCCGTCGTCATCGAGGAAGCCAAGCTGCTGGCGCCGCGCTCCGCCGCCGGGGCGCTGGATTGGCTCGACCGGGTCGAGGCACGCAACAGCGTCGACCGCGCCATCGCCACGATCGAGGCACAGCTCAAGACGTCGCTGAGCGGCGCCACGCCTGCGGCCGCGGCCGGCGGCAAAGCGCAGAATTAAGTCTGAGAAACGGATCACGACGCTATGCTGCGCCTCATTACACTGCTCGCTGCTGCGTTCGCTCTGGCCACCGGGCTTGCCTGGCTCGCCGAGCGCCCCGGCAACCTGGTCCTCACCTGGCAAGGTTACGAGGTCGAAACCAGCCTGTTTCGCGCCGCCGTCATTCTGACGCTGCTGCTCGGCGCCTGCATCTTCGTCTGGAACCTTTCGCGCCAGCTTTGGCAATGGCCCGCCATCATCGGCAATGTGTTCAACCGGCGCCGGCACAAGCGAGGCCTCGAGGCGCTGTCGACAGGCCTGATCGCATTGGGCGCCGGCGACAAGCAGCTGGCCATGCGGTATGCGGTGCAGGCGCGCCGCACACTGCCGAACGAGCCGCTGACCCACCTGTTGCGCGCGCAGGCCGCGCGCCTGACCGGCGACAAGGCCACGGCGCGGCGCATCTTCGAAGCCATGCTGTCCGCCCCTGATACCGAGCAGCTCGGCCTGCGTGGCCTGTTCCTGGAGGCGGAAGGCGAGGGCGAACGCGAGGCTGCGCGCCAGTTCGCGGAGCGGGCGCTGCGTGTCAATCCCAAGCTCGGCTGGGCCGTCGATTCACTGTTTGCGCTGCAATGCAAGGCGCACGACTGGGCGGGGGCCCTCGATACGCTGGCTGTCGCGCGCAAGCACGGCCACATCGATCGGGCAACGGCGGAGCGCCGCCGCGCGGTGCTGCTGGCCGGCCAGGCGCAGGCGGTGGAGGATAGCGACCCGGAGCGTGCCTTGAGGCTGGCACTAGAGGCGCATGGGCTGGCCGAAGACCTGGTCCCGGCGGCAGCCATCGCCGGCCGATTGCTGGCGTCGAAGGGCAATACCCCGCGCGTCGCCAAGCTCATTCAACAGACCTGGCGCCGATCGCCGCATCCGGAGTTGGTCATCGCCTATGCCTTTGCGCGCATCGGCGACAGCCCGCGTGACCGGCTGCAGCGTATCAAACAACTTGCCATGCAGGCACCGATGTCGATCGAGAGCCCGATCGCGCTGGCCATGGCCGCCATCGAAGCCAAGGACTGGCAGGAGGCGCGCGCCGCGCTGGAGCCGCTTGCGGAGGGTCGCCTGACACAGCGGGTTTGTACGCTGATGGCACGCATCGAGGGCGAGGAGCATGGTGACAAAGGCCGCGTGCGGGAATGGCTGGCACGGGCCGTCAACGCGCCACGTGATCCGGCCTGGACCGCCGACAACATCACGTCCGATACCTGGGCGCCCGTCTCACCGGTGACCGGCGCGCTCGATGCCTTCCAGTGGCGGGTTCCCGTCGAGTCGGTCGACAAGCGCGATGCCGACCTGCTCGCCGCCAAACTGGAAGAGCTTGTGGCCCTTGGCGCACCGCGCGAGCGCCTGCTGCCCGATGCCGCCGATGTCATCGAGATGAGCCCGACGACGTTTATCCATGGCAAAGGCGGTGCCGAGACCGTGGCCTCGAGTCGATCGCAGTCCGCCACCGCCGAGGCGCCGATCGTCGCCGCGGCCGCCGCCGCGTCTTTAGAGGGCAACAACGACGCCAGGGCTGCCGCCAACAGCCGCAAAGGCGCCGAGCCCAAGCAATTCATGGCCGCTCGTGCCCCGGATGATCCTGGCCCCGACAAAGTCGACGAGCGCCTCGCCCTGTTGCGGCAATTCAGGCCGGCGCGCTAAGTTTTGCCCCCCGTGCGCGTTGTCTGCGCTCGCCAGTTGCGCCGGGGCCGTGGCGTCCGCTACAAGCGGCCATGATCACACCTGCCCCACGCCGCCCAAGAGCTGCCGCCAAACCCGCCACCCCTGGCCCGAAAGTGCGCCGCGCCAAATCCAAGCGCGCGCCGAAAGTCGGCTTTGTCTCGCTCGGCTGCCCCAAGGCGCTGGTCGACAGCGAGCGCATCATCACCATGCTGCGCGCGCAAGGCTACGCCATCGCGCCCAAGTACAAGGGCGCCGACGTGGTGGTGGTCAACACCTGCGGCTTCCTCAACTCGGCCAAGGCGGAGAGCCTGGCGGCGATCGGCGAGGCGATGGCCGAGAACGGCCGCGTCATCGTCACCGGGTGCCTCGGCGTCGAGGAGGGCCGCATCCGCGCCGCCCACCCCGGCGTGCTCGCCGTCACCGGCCCGCATCAATACGAGCAGGTGGTCGCCGCCGTGCACGCCGCCGTGCCACCGCTGCACGATCCCTTCGTCGATCTGGTGCCGCCGGAAGGCTTGCGCCTGACGCCGCGCCACTACGCCTATCTGAAGATTTCCGAGGGCTGCAACAACCGCTGCTCGTTCTGCATCATCCCGAGCATCCGCGGCGACCTTGCCAGCCGGCCGGCGGCGCATGTGATGGCCGAGGCGGAAAAGCTGGTGAAGGCCGGCGTCAAGGAGCTGCTGGTCATCAGCCAGGACACCAGCGCCTACGGCCTCGACATCAAGTATGCCGAGAGCCAATGGCGGGGCGCGCCGTTGAAAGCCCGCTTTCTCGATCTGTCCCGCGCGCTGGGCGCGCTCGGCGTGTGGATCCGCATGCATTACGTCTACCCCTACCCGCACGTCGACGACGTCATTCCGCTGATGGCGGAGGGCAGGATTTTGCCCTACCTCGACATTCCGTTTCAACACGCGGCCCCCGCGGTGCTGAAGGCGATGCGGCGGCCGGCACACCAGGAAAAGGCGCTGGAGCGCATCAAGCGTTGGCGCGCCATCTGCCCCGACCTCGCCATTCGCTCGACCTTCATCGTCGGCTTTCCCGGCGAGACGGAGGCTGATTTCGAGCAACTGCTGGCCTGGATGAAGGAGGCGCGGCTCAACCGGGTCGGCTGCTTCCGCTACGAGCATGTGGACGGGGCCAAGGCCAACGATCTGGCCGGCCATGTCCCCGACGAGGTCAAGGAGCAGCGCTGGCACCGCTTCATGGGCGTCGCCCAGGAGATCAGCCGCGTCCAGCTGGCAGCCAAAGTTGGCCGCGGCATCGACGTGCTGATCGACGAGGTCGACGCGGAAGGCGCCATCGGCCGCTCGGCGGCTGATGCCCCCGAGATCGACGGCTCGGTGTTCCTCAACGGCGAGACCGGCGTCAAGGCTGGCGATCTGGTGCGCGCCAACGTCGTGCACGCCGACGACTATGATCTGTGGGCGGAGCGGGCCTGAGAAGCGATTGTCTCCCGCAGCGACGTCCGTGGTCGTGGCAGGAGGCGAGGGTTAGCAGGGGCGAGGGCGTGAAATCGTAGGTCGGGTCGAACCCCGGCTCTGCACTATGCCGGGGGAGACCCGACATGGCGACTGCCGGCCCTTCTGTCGGGTCTCGCGAAGGGCTCGACCCGACCTACGGCTTTGAGCGGATCGATCACGTCCTGGGCAATGAAATGACGCATACAGACGACAACTGGGCACTAGCGCCTTAGCCACGAATCTCGCCGCCGGTTGCCTTTTTCACTTCGGCGATGACTTTTCGTGCCACGGCCTCGATGTCGGCATCGGTCAGGGTTGCCGTGGTCGGCTGTAATGTCACTTCCAGCGCCAGCGACTTCTTGCCCTCCGCGGCCAAAGTGCCGCCATCGAACACGTCGAACACGCTGATGCCGGCGATCAGTGACTTGTCGGCGCCCGCCGCCGCCTTCACCACGTCGCCGGCGGCCACGGCCTTGCCGACGATGAATGCGAAGTCGCGGCGGACCGGCAACAGATCGGAGGCCGCCAGCGCTCCTTTGGCGCGGCTCTTGCGCTTGTCGGGCGGCAGCGCATCGAGGAACACCTCGAATGCCACCGCGGGAGCGGCGACGTCGAGCAGTTTCAATGTTGCGGGATGGATCTCGCCGAAGTGGGCCAGCACCACCTTGGGCCCGAGCCTGACCGTGCCCGAGCGGCCAGGGTGATACCAGGTTGGCGCGTCACGGGTGATCTGCGCCTTCGCCGCATCGAAGCCCAGGCCCGAGAGGACGGCCACGACATCGGCCTTGGCGTCGTAAAGGCCCGCGTCCTCCGCCTTGCCGTCCCACTGCCGGCCAAGCCCGGTCAGCCGCGCCGCCCCGGCCCGCACGCCGGCCGCGCCGATGTATTGGTCCTCGGGGCGGTCGCCGCGATAGGCCTGGCCGATCTCGAACAGGGCCACATCGGCAAAGCCGCGATTGCGATTGCGTTGCGTGGCCAGCAACAGGCCCGGCAGCAGGCTCGGCCGCATCGACGACATATCCGAGGAGATCGGATTATCGAGTTCCAGCGCATCCTGGCCGCCGCCGAAATGGGTCGCGTGCGGGCGCTCGATGAACGACCACGTCACCGCTTCGACCATGCCGCGCGAGGCCAGCACGCGTCTGGCCCGGCGCGAACGGCGCTGCTTCTCGGTCAGCACGACGCGGGCCACGCCCGATACTCGCGGCAGCGGCACCGACGGAATGCGGTCGAGGCCGGCGATGCGGATGACCTCCTCGACCAGGTCGGCGGCGCCGTGGATGTCCGGCCGCCAGGTCGGTGCTGTAACCTTGGCGGCGCCGGTCTTGCCTTCGCCAGCCTTGCCATCGATTGCGCAGCCGAGCGCCTCCAGGATGCGCTTGATCTCGGCGTCGGTAAGCTTCAGACCGCCGAGTTTTTCCACCCGGCCGAAGTCAAAGCCGATCACCGTCTGCTTCACTGGCGGCACGCCGGCGAGCTTGATGCGTGAGGGCTTGCCACCGGTGAGCTTCATCACCATGTCGGTGGCCAGATCCAGCCCCGGCACGATGAAGGCCGGATCGACGCCGCGCTCGAAGCGATAGCGCGCATCGGTCTGCAATTGTGCCTTGCGGCCGGTCGAGGCCGTGCGCAACGGATCGAAATAGGCGCTCTCGATCAGCACGTTGGTGGTTGCTTCCGTGCAGCCGGTGCTCTCGCCGCCCATGATGCCGCCAAAGCCCAGCGGGCCTGAGTCGTCGGCGATGACGCACATCGTCGAATCCGCGGTGTAGGTCTTGCCGTCGAGCCCGACGAAGCTCTCGCCATCCTTGGCGAGCCGCGCCCGGATGGCGCCTTTCACCTTGTCGGCATCGTAGACGTGCAGCGGCCGGCCACGGTCCATGCTGATGTAGTTGGTCATGTCGACCAGGGCGCTGATGGGGCGCAGACCGACGGCCTTGAGGCGCGCCTGCAGCCAGGCCGGCGATGGGCCGTTCTTGACGCCCCGCACATAGCGGCCGGCGAAAGCCGGGCAGGCGGACAGGTTGGCGGCGTCGAGATCGAGGCGGATGTCGATCGGGCAATCGAAGTTGCCGTCGAAGCTGGCGATCTTCGGCTCGGGCTTCAGCGTGCCGAGACCGGCCGCGGCCAGGTCGCGGGCGATGCCGCGCACGCCGGTGCAGTCCGGCCGATTGGGCGTCAGCTTCACTTCGATCACGGGATCATTGAGCCCGAGCACGTCGATGTAGCGTTCACCGACGCGTGCCCCGAGTTCGCCGGCGAGATCGATGATGCCGTCGTGATTCTCGGACAGTTCCAGCTCGCGTTCGGAACACAGCATGCCGTTGGAGACGACGCCGCGCACCGGCTTCTTTTCCAGCGTGATGCCTGTACCTGGGATCAACGTGCCGAGCGGGGCAAAGACGCCGACCATGCCGGTGCGGCAGTTCGGCGCCCCGCAGACCACCTCGACCGGGGGTTGGCCTAAAGCAATCTCCACCTGGGCGACGCGCAGCCGGTCCGCGTTCGGGTGCTGCTTGGCCTCGAGCACGCGGGCGATGGTGAAGGCGCCGAGCTTGGCCGCCGGGTTGTCGACGCCCTCGACGTCGTGGCCGATGGCGGACAGCTTGGTGGCGATCTCATCGATGCTGGCCTTGGTATCCAAGTGGTCCTTCAACCAGGAGACAGTGAATTTCATGGAGCAACCTTCAACCGACTAGATCCAGAAGAACGAGGCCAGCATCGTAGGGTGCAATAGCGTCGATGCCGAGCATCGCTCGGCGTTGACGCGTATTGCACCGCGGTCTCGTCGCGCGGCACCAGCGTCGGTGCAATACGCCCTGTCGGGTTATTGCACCCTACGCCCCGTGTCACGATGCCGTGCCGCCCGCCAGCGTCGGCACGTCGAACGCGGAGAAGCCGAAGTGCTGCAGCCAGCGCAGATCGGCGGAGAAGAAGGCGCGCAGGTCGGGAATGCCGTATTTCAGCATGGTGATGCGGTCGAGGCCCATGCCGAAGGCGAAGCCCTGATACTTTTCCGGATCGAGGCCGCAGTTGCGGATGACGTTGGGGTGCACCATGCCGCAACCGAGGATTTCCAGCCACTGGCCCGGCCGGCCGATCGCTTCGGCGCCCACGTCGACTTCCGCCGAAGGCTCCGTGAACGGGAAGTGCGAGGCGCGGAAACGCATTTTCACCTCGTCGACCTCGAAGAATGCCTTGCAGAATTCCTCCAGCGTCCACTTCAGGTGGCCCATGTGCGTCGCCTCGTCGATCACCAGGCCTTCGATCTGGTGGAACATCGGCGTGTGCGTCTGGTCGCTGTCACAGCGGTAGACGCGACCGGGCGCGATGACGCGGATCGGTGGCTTCTGGGAGAGCATCGTGCGGATCTGCACCGGACTGGTGTGCGTGCGCAGGACCAGCCGCGTGCCGTCGGCCCTCGGCCGCATGTAGAACGTGTCGTGATCCTGGCGCGCTGGATGCTCCGGCGGGATGTTGAGCTTGGTGAAGTTCAAATCGTCGGTCTCGATGTCGGGGCCTTCGGCGACGGCAAAGCCCATGTCGGCGAAGATTTCCGTGACTTCATCGAAGACCTGTGAAACCGGGTGGATGCGGCCATCGCCCTGCGGACCGAGCCGCACCGGGAGCGTGATGTCGGCCATTTCCGTGGCGAGCCGCTGGTCGAGCGCGCTGGCTTCCAGCGTGGTCTTTCTGGCCTCGAGCGCGACCGAAACCTTGTCCTTCAGCGCGTTGACCGTCTGGCCGAAGGCTTTGCGCTCGTCCGGCGCCATCTTGCCGAGCGTCGACATCAGCTCGGAGACGCGGCCCTTCTTGCCGAGAGCGCCGACGCGCACGTGCTCCAGCGCGGCGAGATCGGCCGCGCCGGAAATGTCGGCCAGCAGATCGGTTTCGAGCGAGGTGAGGTTAACGCTTTGCATGCGCCGGTTCTTCCACAGGGGTTGCATCGTTGACGCTCAAGATTGGCCGCCGACGCAACGAGGCGTGGAGGCGATCAAAAGTTTTCTGGCTTACGAGCCTTGGCTCCGTCAACGAATGTGGCTCGGAGGTTTCGCTTTTCCTTCTGGTCTAAGTCGCGACCAAGCGCATCTCTAGCCTTCGCGAGCAATTTACCATCGAACTCTGGAGGAACACCCTTATTCAACTTGCGATACTCAGCGAATGAGTTAATCTGATCATCATCGAGTATATTCGCGAATTGCGTCGCAACTTCCTCAAGCTTCGGTGGTTCGACCAGTGCAACAGGGTCGGATTTCACATCGGATTTCACAATTGTAGATGGCTTAATTGCTAGGAATTTCTCGATCTCCGCTTTCGTCCACAGCGAAGTTGTGTCAGATTCCTGAATGAGAAGAGGAGACTGAGAACTCTTGCTCGCATCTATACCTAGCAGGTGGACACGGACACCAAAGCTTTGTGCAATCTGAACCCCAATTCGTACGTCCTCATCGCCCGATACGAGCAGCGCATCACTTATGGCTCGGTTTCGAGCGAGTTCGATCAAATCCGTTATAATCAGTGAGTCGACACCTTTTTGCTGGCCTACGCTGTTGATCTGACCAAGTCGAAGCTTGATGTCGTCAGTATTTGCCAACGCTGACTGGTCGATCGAAAGTCGCCCCGATGCAGTACCATCATACCAATAGATGCGAAGTAGGCGGCAGCCCTCACTTTTCTCCAGCGCCACACGCTTAAGTTCGGCGACGGCAGCAGTAGCGTTCAGCTTCAGCTGAGACCTTGGGGCGTTCGATCCGGAGATCGAAGTTGCGCCCTGAGCGAACAAGTAGCCGGCATCCACAAACACTGCCACGCATGCCATCGGATTCACCGCCGTCCAAAGTAAAAGGGCCGCAACCCGAAGGCGCGACCCTTGTCTGTCCAGTAGGCCAAGCATCACCAGAACAAGTAGTGGTGGATGCTGGCGACTACGCTAATATGGCGATTCGGGCTGCGTCGTCAAGCGAAGATTCGCGCTTTGTCAAGCCGAAATCTCGCCACACTTAACCATCTCTTTACCAATGATTCGGGTGGCTTGGCTACTGAGGGTCGTCTATTTGACCATTACATCGCCGGTTGCGCCGCCTTGACCGCGGCCGAGGCCTGCGCCACCAGCGCCTTGAAGGCGTCGGCGTCCTTCACCGCGATATCGGCCAGCACCTTGCGGTCGACCTCGACACCGGCCTTGGACAAGCCCTCGATGAAGCGGCCATAGGTCATGCCATTCTCGCGCGCGGCGGCATTGATGCGCTGGATCCACAGTGCGCGGAACGTGCGCTTCTTGCGCTTGCGGTCGCGGTAGCCGTACTGCAGCGCCTTCTCGACCGCCTGCTTGGCGATGCGGATCGTATTCTTGCGCCGGCCGTAATAGCCCTTGGCGGCCTTCAGCACTTTCTTGTGCTTGGCATGGGCGGTGACGCCGCGTTTGACGCGTGCCATGGGAACTCTCCGAGGATGAAAGTGGGTGAGTGGTCAGTGGTGAATGATCAGTGGTGGAGCGGATCTGCGTGAGATCACCATCTCACCACTGACCACTCACCACCTCACGCCTTCACCGGTGATACGGCATGTATTTCTTGACGATCTTGGCATCAGAGTCGTTCAGCACCATGGTGCCGCGCGCCGTCTGAATGAACTTGGCCGTCCGCTTGATCATGCCGTGGCGCTTACCTTGCGCCGCCGCCTTCACTTTACCCGTGCCGGTCATCTTGAAGCGCTTCTTGGCGCCGCTCTTGGTCTTCTGCTTGGGCATTTGATTTGCTCCTTTGTTCTCGCTCACGGGCCGAACCGGCCGCGCCTTGCGGCGCGACCTGGCCCTCCGCGGGGGCGGCCCCCGGATCAAGTCCGGGGCTGAAGGCTACGCCGCGCCGCGTGAGCGACATCGAGCCCTCGAGCCGACCCAGCCTGGGGGCTGGCCACGTCGTTATGTGCAAACGCAATCGAGCCGCCACGGCATGCCCCGCCGGGCGGCTCGGGTGGTCTTATAGGGGGGTTGCGAGCGGCGCGCAACGCCCGTGTAAGGCGATCATCGCCTTGCGTCAGGATTAATTCCGGCGCGAGGGCGCGGCCTGGGCCTCGCAGGTCTCCATCGCCGGCGCCGTCGTCGTCCAGCCGTCCTTGATGACGGCGACGACATAGCGCCGGCAGACTGGATCGATGGCGCGGATAATGCGCACCTGGAAGCCGGCCTGATCCGGCCCGAGCTGGCGCGGCCAGACGAAGGTCTTGCCTTCAGGCGTTTCCGCCACGGCGGTGCGAATGGCGATGCCGGCATTGCGATAGTCGGTCGCCGTCAATCGCGCCAGCAGGTGGCGAGGCAGTTGCGGATGCAGGCCAGCGGCGGCGGCGCGCATCTGGATGGGGTCGTTGGGATCGATGCTGGCCGGGCGCACGTCGCGCGCGGAAGGGTCGCTGAGGGCTGCGGGCGGTGGGGCATAGGCCATGTGCACCTGCACTGGCGGCTCCGGCGTGGTGGCCGCCGGCGCGACTGGCGCCGCCATGACGGTTTTGGTGGGCAACTGCGGCAGCGGCTCGGACGGCCGCGGCGCCGCCGCTTTCGCCACCGGGCGGCGAACCGCGTCGACGACGGGCAACGTCACGTCCGACGCTGCAAAATTGAAGAGGCCCGAGGGCAGCGTCAGTTGCAACCCGCTCGTGGCCAGCGCGCCCGCACCGGCAACCATCGCGACGCAGATCGCCATCGCCAGCCACTTGCCGCCACTGCGGCGTGCTGGCGGTAAAATGCGGTCGTCGGCATCCAGCACCCAGTCGTCCGCATCATGCCGGTCCAAATGAGCGGCCGACTGCCGCATCGAAAATACGCTAGCCATGATCGGTCCCTGACAACGCGGATTGCGACAACGCCCCTGACGTTGCAGATTAACTAATTCTTAATTTCCGGCGTTTTCAAGGCCTTCCGATGTTGTGTTGAAGTCGAGTGCCGACGCTGTGACCCCGACCGCCCGCCAGTTGCGCATGGCCTCGGGCTGAGCACAGTATGGATCGGCCGGCCCCACCTGGCCTGAGAGAGAGGCGCGATGCCCGATCATGCTGTTCGCGGCAAAGCCGCCATCGCCGGTGTCGGCGCCACGCGATTTGGCGCCGTTGCGGGCTATTCGGCCTACGATTTCGGCATCTGGGCCATGGATCTGGCGCTGGCCGACGCTGGCCTCACCCGCGCGGATATCGATGGCCTGATCGTCAGCCGCATGCCGGATTATCAGCATTTCTGCGAACTGGCCGCGCTCAATCCTGGCTTCGTACTGATGACGCCAGGCGAGGGGCGCATGTCGGGCGTAGCGATCCAACTGGCGGCGCAGGCGATCCATGCGGGCCAGGCCGCGACCATCGCCCTCGTCTACGGCAACAATGGTAAATCCGCCGGCGCCAAGTACGGAGGAGCGGCCGACAGTTACGGCGGCCCTGGCGGCAGACTCTGGCATCCCTACGGCATGACTTCGCCGGGTGCTGCCCATGCCATGATGTTCGCCCGGCATGCCCACCTCTACGGCACCACCAGCGATCAGCTGGCCGAAATCGCCATCACTTTCCGCAAGCATGCCCTGCTCAATCCCGATGCGGTGATGAAGAAGCCTGTGACGCGGGCCGAGTATCACGCCTCGCGGTTCATCTGCGAGCCGCTGCATATTTTTGACTATTGCCTGATCAACGACGGCGGCGTCGCCCTGATCGTAACCACGGCCGAGCGGGCCCGGGCGCTCGCCAAGCCACCGGTTTACATTCGCGGCTTTGCCCAGGCCTCGGCGCTGTCCGACGTCAATATGCCGCCGGAGGATTTCTGGCACGCGCCGCTGAGCCGCGTGGCGCGCGAGGTCTATCCGATGGCGGATGTCGCCCGCGAGGATTTGTCGGCGTTGATGATTTACGACAATTTCTCGCCGACCGTACTGTTCGCCCTGGAGGGCCTCGGCTTCTGCAATCAAGGCGAGGGTGGGCCCTTCGTCGCCGAGGGGAACTTGCGGCTCGGCGCCAAATATCCGACCAATACCTCGGGCGGGCATTTGTCGGACAGCTACATGCAGGGATGGGCGCTCAATGTCGAAGCGGTGCGGCAATTGCGCGGCGAATGCGGCGCCCGGCAGGTCGCGGACGCCAGGCTCATCCAGTATGTCTGCACCTCGCCGATCTGCAGCTCGATCATTTACGGGAGCGCGCCGAAATGATGGCCTATGCCAAACCGCTGCCGGTCATCGACGATCTGAACCGGCCGTACTGGGACGCCCTGAAGCGGGGCGAGCTGAGGTTGCCGCAATGTGCCGCCTGCGGACACCTGGCGTTCGATCCCACGCGCGTCTGCCGGCGCTGCGGCAGCGAGCAACGCCAGTGGCCGCTGCTGTCTGGACACGGCGAAATCTGGTCTCTTGGCGTCTTCCACCAGATCTACTTCGAGAGCTTCCGCGCCGACACTCCCTTCACGGTCGTCCTCGTGCAACTCGACGAGGGCGTGCGGCTCTTCTCCAACATCGTCGGCGCCAGTCGGGATCAGATCCAGATCGGCCGCCGTGTCGAGGCCGCATTCGATCCGGTGACGCCCGACGTGACACTGCTCAAATTCAGGCTGGCCTGATTGACCCGGATGGGAGACTGCCATGCGCGCTGTCGTGATACGCCAGATCGGCGGACCCGAGGTCGTCAAGCTCGAGGACGTGCCGGTACCGGCAGTGGGCCCAAAGGACGTGCTCATCGAGGTGGCGGCCTGCGGCGTGTGCTTCCATGATGTGGTGGCGCGCAATGGTACGATGCGGCGCGGCGTCGAGCTGCCCTATATTCCGGGCCATGAAGTCGCCGGCGAGGTGGTCGAGGTCGGCGCCGATGTTCGGCATTTCAGGGCCGGAGACCGGGTGGCGACGGCCCAGCGCCGGCACATTTGCGGCGCCTGCCGCTATTGCCGCTCGGGCCGCGAATCCTCCTGTCCCGAGCACATTTTCCTCGGCGATGCGGGGCTGAACGGCGGCTCGGCGGAATTCGTCTGCATCGAGGACGACAATCTCGCGCACGTGCCCGAGGGTGTCGATCTCGATGACGCCGCAATCACCGCCTGCGCCATCGGCACGGAACTCAACGCCATCCGCGATGTGGCGCGCGTCAAAACGGGCGAGCGCGTGCTGGTCTCGGGCGCGGGCGGAGGGCTCGGCATCCACGGCGTCCAGCTGGCGCGACTAGCCGGCGCCATCGTCTACGCCGTGACGACGTCGCAAACCAAAGTCGAGGCCATCCGCCAGGCCGGCGCGCATCATGTCATCGTGACGCCGCGCGGCGCCGACTTTTCCAGGGACCTGCTGAAGCTCACGGACGGTGAAGGCGTCGATGTCGTCATCGACAATGTCGGCAGCGTGCTGTTCCAGCCGACGCGCAAGAGCCTGGCCATGAGCGGGCGCTGGGTGTTCGTGGGACAGCTCACCGGCGATTTCGTGCAGCTCAATCCCGCGCAGATCTTTTTCAAGGACATCACCATCATGAGCGTCAAGAGCACGTCGCGCCAGCAGTTGCGCGACTCGCTCGACCTTGTCCGCCATGGCATGGTGACGCCGATGATCGAGGCGCGCCTGCCGCTGGAGGAGGCGCACCGCGCGCACGCTCTGGTCGAGCAGGGTCGAACCACGGGACGTATCGTGCTGAAACCAGGTCTGTCGGCGTGAGTGGCGGCTTGGAGGCAACGATGGCCGCGGCGGTGCGTGTGTTCGCTGAGACGGGCGGGCAGCTCGCCGAAGGTCCGATTTGGTCCGTACGCGAGCAGGCTCTCTATTGGATCGAAATGCAGGGCCGCACGGCGCATCGCCAGCGCGTGGAGGCGACAGTCGCCGAGACTTGGCCGTGCCAGCGCATGCCGGCGTGTCTTGCCGAGCGTGAACAGGGCGGCATGCTGCTCTTGTCGCGCAACGAGATGGCGCTGGCGCCCTCGATGGATGGACCCTGGCAGGTCTTCCAACCCGACGGCGGGCCTGATTTCGCGCGTGAGCGGATCAACGACGGCGCCGCCGACCGCAAGGGGCGATTTTGGTTCGGGACGTTCGCACCCAAGATGGAGCACGGCGCCGGCGGCCTGTGGCGGCTCGACCCGGACCTGTCCGTGCATCGCATGGATACCGGCATCACCCTGGCGAACGGTATTGCCTGGAGCCCCGATGACCGTTTTCTGTATTTCGCCGATACCCTTCCTGGCTGCATCTGGCGCTACGACTTTTCGCTCGGGGAAGGCACCGTCAAAAACCGGACGCCGTTCGTCACCTATCAGGACCGCCAGGGACACCCCGATGGCATGACGGTCGACTCCGCGTGCGGCCTGTGGGTGGCGGAGGTCATGGCCGGACGGGTTGCGCGCTACCGGCCCGATGCGACGCTCGATCGCGTCATCGCGTTGCCGGTGCCGCGGCCGACCAGCGTCATGTTCGGCGGCGCGGACCTGCGGACAGTGTTCGTCACCTCGATGCGAACGGGCATGAGCGCGGACGCACTTGCCGCGTTCCCGCTGTCAGGGGCGGTGTTGGCCCTGGAAGCAGGCGTCGCCGGCCTGCCCGAAGCGCAATTCGCAGGGTAGACACAGCCTTTGCCACCTCTCTATCGTCATCGCGAACCGCTCTAGGCGGAAAATGCTCTAGCCTTGGCCCGCAACCCATCCAAGCCCGCGATCTCTCATGCAAGCTCCCTTCAGCCGCACAGCATTCGATTTGCTCCGTGAGCAAGCCGCCCAGGCTCCCGATCGGCCCATGGCGATCACCGCGACCGGCAGTTTGTCCTACGCGGACCTCGTCAGGCGAGCCGGGCAGGTCGCGGCGCGCTTGCAGGCCGGTGCCATCGCGCGCGGCCATCGCGTCGGGCTGCTCTGCGACAACCGCCGCGAATGGCTCGAGATCTTCTATGCCAGCAGCGCCCTGGGCGTCGTCGTCGTACCCTTCAGCACCTGGTCGACGGCCGCCGAGCTCGACTACCTGCTGAGCGATTCTGGCGTCAGCTGCCTGTTCGCGCTGGCACAGGACGGCCGCCGCGATTTCGCCGGCGATATCGCGGCGCTGCGCGCATCGGGCAGCTTGCCGCGCCTGCGGACGGTGGTTCTGATCGACGCGCCGGCACGCGACGGCTTTGCCGGCTATGCCGACTATCGATCAGGCGAAGCGCTCGCCCCCTTGCCGCCGGGGCAGGGGCCGAGTGCCACGGACACGCTGCTGATCCACTATACGTCCGGTTCCAGCAACCGCCCCAAGGCTGTGCCCCTCCAGCATTTTGCCGTGATCGAGAACACCTTCAATATCGGCGAGCGGCAAGGGCTCGGGCCGGATGATCGCGTGCTGGTCTCGGTGCCGCTGTTCTGGGCCTATGGCGCCGTCAATGCGTTGCACGCCGCCGTCAGTCATGGCGCCACGCTGGTGCTGCAAGCGCGCTTCGAGCCGGGTGAGGCACTCGAGCTGATCGAGCGCCATCGGTGTACGGCCATTTACACCTTGCCGGCGATGACCAATGCCTTGCTCGCCCATCCGGCGTTTGCGTCCGCGCGCACGGCATCGTTGCGCACGGGCGTGACGATTGGCGGGCCGCAGGACATCATCAAAGCCGCGACAGAATTGGGCGCCTCGGAGATCTGCAACATCTATGGCAGCACGGAAGGCTGCGGCAACAGCTGCGTCACGCCGCATCATTGGCCGATCAATCGGCGCGCCCAATGCCAAGGGCCGCCGTTGCCGGGGATCACATTGCGCATTCGCGATCCGGAAACGGCGCGCCTCGTGTCAGACGGTGACGTCGGGTTACTCGAGATGAAGGGCTACCTGACGCCGGGCTATGTCGGCGCCAGCGCCGTGCACAACGCCGAGACATTCACGGCGGATGGTTTCTTCAAGACCGGAGACCTCGGCTCGCTGCGGCCCGATGGCTCTTTCGTCTTTTCCGGGCGCAGCTCGGAGATGATCAAGCGCTCGGGCATCAACGTCTCGCCAGCCGAGGTCGAGGAGGTGCTGCAGCAGCATGCCGATGTCGCACTGGCCGGCGTCACCGGCGTCGATGACGCTGAAAAAGGCGAGATCATTGTTGCCTACGTCGTGGCGCGGCCCGGTGTCGCGCTCGATCTGGACCTGCTGCTCGCCCACTGCCGTGCGCGGCTGTCCGGCTACAAGATCCCGGATCGGCTTCTGCTCGGCCAGGAGTTGCCGTTGACCGTCACGGGCAAGCTGATGCGGCGGGAACTGCGCGCCATGGCGACAACGGCGGTCCATGCCGCCCCGTAGGTTCTGGGTTGAGCGGAGCGACAGCGCAGCGAAGCCCAACGTTCATGCCTGCGTGCAAGTCAAGACCTGAGCGCGGACAGGATGGCCTCGGTGTCCATGCGCTTGCGGTAGTCCGGATCGACGAAGCGAGCCTTGACCACGCCGTTCTGGCCAACGACGAACGTGGCCGGGATCGGCAAGGTCCAGGTGTCATTGTCCTGGAACGGCGAGATGTCCCAACCCGCCATTGTCATGGCCAGCCGCTTCTCGTCATTGATCCGGATCGCCAGATTCAATTCCAGGGCATAGCTGCTGTCGAGATCGGTCAGGACCGGAAACGCGGCCGTGGCATCGGCCTTCAGCTCGCTGGTGAACTTATTCACCTCCGGTGTGATGGCGACGATCTGTGCCCCGGCGGCCTTGATCTCGGGCTCGATCCGCGCCAGCGCGACCGCATTGATGCGGCAATAGGGACACCAGTGACCACGGTGGAACGAGACGACCACGGGCCCCTGCCGCCGCAGTTCATCGAGCCCGACCAGCCGGCCTGCTTCGTCCGGCAGCACGAACGGCGGTATGATGTCCCCGACCGCGGGCGCCAGAGCCCCGGCACCGCTCTCGTTCAGACGCGCCACCATCCGGTCGACAATGTCGGCGAACTCCGGGCTGAGCCGCTTCACGTCGGCAGCAAACGCGGCCAGCCGCGCGGCGAGCGGGGCGTCCATCTCGCGGCAGCGCTCGGTGCAGGCCTCGAGGACCTCGGCGAAGGATGGCTCGCTCATGGGCGGCGCTCCGATGCGGGGTTCAGTGGCTGCGCCACGACCGACCAATCCCGGGCCCGCAGCAGCGTCTTCAGTGTGGTGGCGGCTGGCGAATGCTGCCGGCCAGCGACGGTGTAGACATGCATCCAGCGCGTCAGTTCGATGTCCTCGATCTCGCCGGCGCACAGGTCCTCGGGCATCGGGCGACCGACCGGCAGCAGGCCAACGCCAAAATTGTCGCGGATGAGGCCGGTCAGATCATCGATCAGCGGCACCTCGTGTCGCGTGATCCTGGTCGCGCCGGCGCCGGCCATTTTCTCGACCAGGGCATCCGTCATGCCGCATTCGGGCCGGCACAGGAGGCGTTCCTTGGCAAGATCTGGAAGCCGAATGGGCTGATGCTGGGCTAGCGGGTGTTGCCGGCTGAGGACCAGCCCGAATGCGTCCTCGAAGAGGGCCTTGGCGTCCAGTCGCTCCCACGTATCGCCCAATGGACCGGCGATCGCGATTTCGGATTCGCCGCTTTTCAGTCGCTCGGCGATGACGCTCGGCGGCCCCCGGACGATTCTGATCTCGATTTGCGGAAAGGCGCGCGTGATCTCGGCCAGCACCGGCGACAGCAGGCTCATTTCCAGCGACCGCGACAGCGCCAGATGCAGGGGCGCATGGCCTTCCTTGAGATAGGACTTGGCCAGGGATCTTGCCGCCGCCGTGCTGTCGTAGCATTGGCGCAGCGCCGGCAGCACGGCCTGGCCGAGGTCGGTGATGTGCGTCAGCGCGCGTTCGCGGCGGAACAGTTCTCCGCCAAGCTCGGCTTCGAGCTGCTTGATGGCCCGCGACAGCGACGGCTGCGAGACGTGGCAATCTTCAGCCGCCCGGGTAAAATTCAACGTCTCGCAGACCGCCAGAAAATAACGGACCTGGTGAAATTCCATCCGAGGCTTCCCCAGTGAACCCGTGCGTCGCCACTTGCGCGCGCCAGCGGCCCGCTCGACTATATCGACGTCGGCAAGGATCAAATTAGCCGACAAACGGCCCTCGGGCAAATGCGGCCAGAGCGGGGAAAAATGAATACTGGCGGGGATTGAGTCTGGCAGCATGGTTTTGCGGACGCATCGGTCAATCTCACTGGATCAGGCGGAACGATGCAGCGCCTTGCCGCTCGCGTCTGCCATGGCGGAAGCCGCCGGGGCGGGCGGCGCGGCAATGGCCGTCCGGCTCGACGTGTCGGCGGTACGCCATTCGTCGGCAGATTCGTGCAAGATGACGCCCGCCAGGGGATCGAACGCACCCTTCCAAGGCGCTTGCGTGATGGCGCTGCGGGCGCTGGCATAACCGGCGTCCCAGCGGCGGCGAATTCCGGTTGGGCTGAAATCAATGTCCTTCATCTGATCATCGTGGTCGAGGCTCGGCGCCATCAGGCGAACGACATGCATGCGCGTGAGGCAGCCGTGGGCGGCCAGCTCCTGCACCTCCGGCCGGGCGTGCATGTCCCGCGGCAGCAGGCTGGCCAGTTCCTTGATGACGTGACGCAGCTGATGCGTCTGCTGCTGGCGGGCGATGTGATTGGCGACGCGGCTCGAATATTGGACATCTTTCTGCCGATGCATCACCTCCTGCATGGTCTGCGGTTCCCGACCCACGGGGTTCCACAGATGAACGGCAAAGATCAGCGAGCTGCGGCGGGGATAGTCGTCGAAAATGACCTCACTCGGCGTGTTCGAGAGAATGCCGCCATCCCAGTAGAGTTCGCCGTCGATGCGGACGGCGGGGAACGCCGGCGGTAGCGCGCCTGATGCCATGATGTGCTTGACATCGAGTGTCGTCTCCCGGCTGTCGAAGTAGCGCATCTGGCTGGTGCGGATTTGCGCCGCCCCCACCGTCAGCCGCGGCTTGCGGCGGTTGAGCAGCTTAAAATCCACCAGATCGAGCAGCGTCTGTTCCAGTGGCTTTGTCGAATAATAACCGGCGTGATCAGCGCCCAGCGGCAGCGTATTGCCCAGGAATGCCAGCGGATTGGTTTGAAAGAAACCGGGAAGGCCACTCGAGAACGTCGTACAGTTCGACAGGGATTGCGCGATGCTCTCCAGTCCCGGCCAGCCGTAAAGCGGCGACTTCAGCGACATGCGTTGCCAGAATTCTTCCAGCGCGGGCAGGCGGTTGTGTGGCTCGTTGCCGGCGATCAGGCTGGCATTGATGGCGCCAATCGAGGTGCCGACGATCCAGTCCGGCTCGACGCCAGCCTCATGCAGCGCCTGATAGACGCCGGCTTGGTAGGCGCCCAACGCACCGCCGCCCTGGAAGACGATGACGAACTGCCCGGCTTCGGCGACCGGGTTTACTGCGTTGCCGATGGCAGCACTGCGTTGCTTCTGCATGTCGTCCTCCGAAGCCGGCACAAAATGACCGCCCACTCCGACAACCGGGCACGGCGCAGGCATGATCGTGCCTGACGCCACCGCCGATCGAAAATACCGCCTGGCTATCGGTTCGATGCCAAACCAGCATCAGCCGGCATCGCAATGTGTGAATCGCGCCTGAGCCGGCAGCCGATGCCAGGTCTCAGGCGGCCTTGCGCATCAGGTTGCGATTGATCAGCGTCTCGGCGATCTGCACCGCGTTGAGGGCGGCGCCCTTCAGCAGGTTGTCCGAGACGATCCACATCGCCAAGCCGTTCTCCACGGTGGCGTCCTCGCGGATGCGGCTGACGTAGGTGGCGAACTCGCCGGCCGCCTCGATCGGCGTGACGTAGCCGCCGGCCTCGCGCTTATCGACCACCATCACGCCGGGCGCCTCGCGCAGGATCGTGCGGGCCTCTTCCACCGTGATCGGCTTTTCGAACTCGATGTTGACCGCCTCGGAGTGGCCGACGAACACCGGCACGCGCACACAGGTCGCCGTCAGCTTGATCTTCGGGTCGAGGATCTTCTTGGTCTCGACCAGCATCTTCCATTCCTCCTTGGTGTAGCCGTCCTCCATGAAGACGTCGATGTGAGGAATGACGTTGAAGGCGATCTCCTTGGGGAACTTGCTCGGCGCGACTTCCCGGCCCGGCACGTACTTGCCCTTGGTCTGCATGAACAACTCGTCCATGGCATCCTTGCCGGCGCCGGACACGGATTGATAGGTCGAGACCACGACGCGCTTGATGGTCGCCGCATCGTGCAGCGGCTTCAGGATGACGACAAGCTGGGCTGTCGAGCAGTTCGGATTGGCAATGATGTTCTTGCGGGTCTTGCGCGCCATGTAAGTCTCGAGCACCTGCGCGTTGACCTCGGGCACGATCAGCGGCACGTCCAGGTCGTAGCGCCAGGCCGAGGAATTATCGATGACCATGCAGCCGGTGGCGCCGATCTTCGGGCTCCACTCCTTGGAGGGACCCGACCCGGCACTCATTAGGCAGAAGTCAACCTTGGAAAAGTCGAACCGTTCCAAGGCTTTGCACTTCAATGTGGTGTCGCCGAACGAGACTTCCTTGCCGAGCGAGCGGCGTGAGGCAACGGCGTAAACTTCGTCGATGGGGAATGTCCGCTCGGCGAGAACATTCAATATTTCGCGACCCACGTTACCCGTGGCGCCGACAACCGCGACCTTGTAGCCCATCTGCAGCAGTCCCTTCCTGGCTTGTCATCCCGGTCTCGTCCCGACGCCCGGGCCTCGGCATGCACTGGCGCGATCACTTACGCGCGCCGCGCCGTTGATACAAGTTGCTTTCACGTCTCGGTCGCCCCGAAACGGGACGTAGACCGGGGTTTCAGGATCGGGCTATCCTGGCGGCGCCGTCGCGGCGGACAGGCGCCCGTCATGCCGAACCGGGCCTGTCCCGCGAAACAAAAGGCAAGCCGCGCTGTCCTGTGACGCGCGAACCAGGGAGGAAGCCGATGCGGGTCATGGATGCGATCGCCGAGATCCTGAAGAAAGAGGGCGTCGAGCAGTTGTTCTGCTACCCGACCACGCCCATCATCGAGGCTGCCGCCGCTATTGGCATCCGCCCGATCATCTGCCGGCAGGAGCGGGCCGGCGTCGACATGGCGCACGGCTTTGCACGCACCACCAACGGCCAGCCGCCGGCGGTTTTCGCCATGCAATATGGCCCTGGCGCCGAGAATGCATTCCCCGGTGTGGCCAGCGCCTTCTCGGACTCCGCACCCGTGCTGCTCCTTCCCCTCGGCCATCCGCGCGACACCGCGCAGACGTTTCCGATGTTTCGTTCCGCCGTCAGCTATGCGGCGGTGACCAAGTCGGTCGAGACGCTGAACGTGCCGGGCGAGGTCGGCAATGTCATGCGCCGCGCCTTCAGCAATCTGAAGAACGGCCGGTTGGGTCCGGTGATGGTCGAGGTGCCGGCCGACGTGGTGGGTCATGACCTGGGCGACTTCAAGCTCGATCACCAGGTCGTGCGCCGTTCGCGGCCCGCCGGCGACCCCAAGGATATCGACGCGGCGGCCGCCATGCTGGTCGCGGCCAAGTCGCCGCTGCTGCTGGCCGGCCACGGCGTGCTGTACGCCGAGGCGGCGCCGCAGCTGCAAGCGCTCGCCGAGGCGCTGGGCGCGCCGGTGATGACCACCACCGACGGCAAGAGCGCATTTCCAGAGGATCATCCGCTGTCGGTCGGCAGCGGCGGCATCGTCTTCACGGGGGCTGGCCACAACATGCTGGCCAAGGCCGACGTCGTGCTGGCCATCGCCTGCTCTCTCACCAACCACCGCATCACCACGCCGGTGCTGCCCAAGGGCGTCAAGGTCATCCATGCGACCAACGACGACCGCGATTTGAACAAGGCCTATGCCGCCGATCTGCCGATCCTGGGCGATGCCAAGCTCGTGCTCGCCGCCCTCGTCGCGGCGGTCGGCGACCGGCTGAAGGGCAAGCCGAAGACAACCGCGGCCGCCAAGGACATCGCGGCGCACCGGGAGGCATGGCTCGCCAAGTGGGCGGCCAAGCTCGAGTCCAAGGAGCGGCCGATCAATCCCTACCACGTGATCCACGAGTTCGGCCGCGTGGTGCCGCCGGGCGAAGCCATCGTCACCCACGATTCCGGCTCGCCGCGCGACCAGATCCTGCCTTTTTATCGCTCGGCGACGCCGCGCAGCTACATGGGCTGGGGCAAGTCGCACCAGCTCGGCACCGGGCTCGGCTTGACGATCGGCGCGAAGATGGCGGCTCCCGACAAGTTCTGCGTCAATTTCATGGGCGATGCGGCGTTCGGCATGACCGGCCTCGATTTCGAAACGGCCGTGCGCTGCCGCGTGCCGATCTGCACCATCGTGCTCAATAATTCGACCATGGCGATCGAGATCAACCACATGAAGCTGTCGCACGAGAAGTACAAATCGCGCGACATCGGCGGCAACTATGCCAGCCTCGCGCGCGAACTCGGCGGCTGGAGCGAGCGGGTGGAGGACCCCGCGCAGGTGGCGCCGGCCATCGCGCGGGCGCGGCGCGAGACGGAGGCCGGCCGCACCTGCCTCATCGAATTCATCACCAGCGCGGAGACCGCATTTTCACATCGCCTGGGAGTCGCCGACTAGAGCCGTTGCAGCTGGTAGGCGGCTTCAGGCGCCCTCCTCCTTGAACGCCTCCTCGCGCGTCGACTTGATGGCCGGCACCGCGACCATCAGGATCAGGGCCGCCGAGGCGATCAGCAGGCCGAGGCAGATCGGCCGGTTGATGAAGATCATCGGATCGCCGCCAGAGATGCGCATGGCGCGCCGCAGGTTCTCCTCCATCAGCGGCCCGAGCACGAAGCCGAGCAGCAGCGGCGCGCCTTCGCACTTGAGGCGAATGAAGACGTAGCCCATGACGCCGAAGAAGGCGGCCACCAGCACGTCGAACGGGTTGTTCTTGATGGAGTAGACGCCGATCAGACAGAACACCAGGATGGCGAGGTAGAGCAGCTTGTAGGGCACGCGCAGCAGCTGGATCCAGATGCCGATCATCGGCAGGTTGATGACCAGCAGCATCAGGTTGCCGAGCCACATGCTGACGATCAGACCCCAGAACAGTTGCGGCTTCTCGGTCATCACGGCCGGGCCCGGCTGGATGCCGTGGATCATCATGGCGCCGACCATCAACGCCATCACTGCGTTGCCTGGGATGCCGAGCGTCAGCATGGGAATGAACGAGGTCTGCGCGCCGGCATTGTTTGCGGACTCGGGCGCCGCCACACCTTCCACGGCGCCCTTGCCGAACTGCTCGGGATTCTTCGAGATCTTCTTCTCGAGCGCGTAGGCGGCAAACGCGCTGAGCGTGGCGCCGCCGCCCGGCAGGATGCCGAGGATGGAGCCCAGCGCCGTGCCGCGCAAGGCAGCCGGCACCGCGCGCCAGAACTCCTCGCGCGTTGGCCACAGCGAGGTGATCTCGCTGGCCACCACCGAACGTTGCTCTTCGGTCTTGGCGAGATTGGCGATGATGTCGCCGAGCCCGAACACGCCGATCGCGATCGGCACGAAATCGATGCCGTCGGCCAGCACGTTGAGACCGAAGGTGAAGCGCGTGCCGCCGGAGTTGCCGTCGGTGCCGACCAGGCCGAGCAGCAGCCCCAGCAGGATCATGGCGATGGCCTTGATCAGCGAGCCGTTGGCCAGCACCACGGCGGCGATCAGGCCGAGCACCATCAGCGCGAAATATTCCGGCGCGCCGAACCGCATCGCCAGTTCCGATAGCGGTGGCGAGGCGACGCAGATCAGGATTGTCGCGACCGTGCCGGCGAAGAACGAGCCGAGCGCGGCAATCGTCAGTGCCGCGCCGGCCCGGCCGTTGCGCGCCATCTGGTGGCCGTCGAGACAGGTGACGACGGCGGAGCTCTCACCGGGCAGGTTGACCAGGATCGCCGTGGTCGAGCCGCCGTATTGCGCGCCGTAGAAGATGGCGGCCAGCATGATCAGGCCGGTGACCGGCTCCATGTAGAATGTCAACGGCAGCAGCATCGCCACCGTCGCCACCGGCCCAATGCCCGGCAGCACGCCGATCAGCGTGCCGACGAGACAGCCGACCAGCGCCAGGATCAGATTCATGGGCGTCAGGGCGACACCGAACCCGAGCATGAGATTGTTGAACAGATCCATGGGCGTCAGAACCTCGGCCAGACGGGGAAGGGTAAGGCGAGGCCATAGCTGAAGATGCCCCAGCAGGCGGCGGTCAACACGATCATGGCGATGATCGTCTCGAGCCAGGTCAGCGAGCGGGTCGCAAAGGCGCCCACCAGGATTGTCAGCAACATGCCGATGACGAGGCCCAGCGACTCGATCGTGAAGGCGAAAACAATGGTCGCCAGCGTCACAAAAAACAGCGCCCGCAGGACCCCGAGATCCTTGCTGCCAATTTCCTCGCTCGCAGGGACGGGCTTGACCAGACCAATCAGCAGCACGACGCCGCCGAGCGCCAGCAGGGCCCAGCACAGCAGTCGCGGCACATAGCCCGTGCCCATGCGAACCGCGGTGCCCACAGGGTAGCTCTGGGCGAGGACCAGCCCGAGGGCAGCCACGCCCATGAACATCAGCCCGACGTAGACGTCCGGGCGCCTCCAGATGGGCGACGACCTGGATTTATCGCTCATATGCAATTCCTCGGATCGTCCTCCGGCGCGCGTGCGTCGCCAAAACCGGCGTCCGGCCGGTTTCGCCGCCACCCTGTTTATCGGCCAATCACCATGGCTGTGAGGAGTTCGTCAAGCAACAACACTGCCTGTCATGAGCGGGCGTAGGTTGGGTTGCGCGCACGGCGCACGGCGTCGCTTCTTGGCCACGACCGTCGCCGCGCGCAACCCAACCTACCGGGTTCAGATCACCTTGGCGATATCCTCGAAATCAAAGCGCGGCAGACGCCCCATGACGCCGGCGGGATCGCCGTAGCCGACGTTGCAGAGGAAGTTCGACTTGACCGCGGTGCCGTCGAAGAACTCCTTGTCGACGCCGTCGTTGTTGAAGCCCGACATGCCGCCGACGTCGAGGCCGATGGCGCGCGCCGCGATCATGAAATAGGCGCCCTGCAGCGTGCCGTTGCGGAAGGCGTGGGTCTGGGCGAAGGCTTCCTTGCCCTCGTACATGGTCTTGGCGTCGGGCCGCGGCGGGAAGATGCGCGGCAGGTGATCGTAGAACTTCATGTCGTAGCCGATGATGGCGGTGACCGGCGCCACCATCGTCTTGTCGACGTTGCCGGGCGTCAGGAACGGCTTCAGCCGCTCCTTGGCCTCCTTGGACCGCGCGAACAGGAAGCGCGCCGGCTGCATGTTCATGCTGGTCGGGCCCATCTTCATGATGTCGATGATCTCGCGCAGCTGGGCGTCGGTCACATCCTTGGCCTGCCACTTGTTCTGCGTGCGCGCGTCGAGCAGCAGCTGCTTCAGGGCATTTTCGTCGATTTTCATGGGCGTCTCGGCCTCGTCTCGGTGGGTTGTGGGACAAAGAAAAGCCCCGCCGCGAGCGGGGCCTGGGAAAGGTCTATAGCAGGGGCTCACGCCGCCTGCACCTCCTGCACCTCGGGGCAGAAATGCTTCAAAAGGTTCTCGATGCCGTGGCGCAGCGTCGCCGTCGAGCTCGGGCAGCCGGCGCAGGCGCCGCGCATGTGCAGGTAGACGACGCCGTCGCGGAAGCCCTGGAACGTAATGTCGCCGCCGTCCTGGGCCACCGCCGGCCGCACGCGCGTCTCCAACAGCTCCTTGATGGTCTTGACGGTCTCCTCGTCAGCCGGGTCGTAGCCGCCGGCGCTGGCATCGTTGGCGCCGTCGCTGGCCACCACCGGGGCACCCGACATGTAGTGCTCCATGATGGCGCCGAGGATGGCCGGCTTCAGGTGCTGCCACTCCGCCTCGCCCTTGGAAACCGAGATGAAGTCGGCACCGAGGAACACACCCGTCACGCCGTCGATGTCGAACAGTCGTTGCGCCAACGGTGAGGCGCCGGCCTCTGTCGCGGCACGGTATTCGGCCGTCCCATCCGCCAGGACAGGCTTGCCGGGGATGAATTTCAGCGTCGCCGGATTCGGCGTCGGCTCGGTCTGGATGAACATGGCAGGTCTCCGAGTGCTGCGCCGCTGGCTTGGCCGTGAACTGGGCGGCCGCGACGCAGTTTGGAATTGTTCTAGGTCACAGCGGTGTACATAGGCCCGGCGCACCCAAAAGTCGAGGGGCACGGTCGGGAATTGATGGGGGGACGACGAGGAAGTTTGGCTGGAAAGTCATCTGACCAGCTTCACAGCATCCCCGCTCCTGCTATAAATCGTGCATGAACAAGATCCTGCAGCCAGTGATCGAGAAGGCGGAAGTGCTATGCGAGGCCGACCAGCGCGAGCTGGCGCATTCGATTGAGCATTTTATCGCAGCCCGTGCCGCGCGATCGACACCGCTGAGTGATGAGGACCGCGCCGCCATCATCGAGGCGCTGGACGAGGTGGAGCGCGGAGAATTCGCCACCGAGGCCGAGATCGACGCGGTCTTGCGTCGCCCCTGGAAATGACGGCCCGGCTCTGATAGTCTTTCAATATGACCGACAAAGCTAAAATTCTGATCGCCGAGGCGCGCAACCTCTCGCCGGAGGAGCGCATCGAGATCGCCGAGGCCATGATGGCGAGCCTCGATCCGCCTGATGCCGATGATCGTGCGTGGCTTGCAGAGGCGAAGGATCGCCTCGCGGCCTATCGGCAGGGAGAGCTTGGCGCACGTGATTTCGACGACGTACTGGCCAAGTACGCGAATCAATGAAGATTTGGCTCCTCGACATTGCGGAGCTGGAATTGGACGAGGCCGTCGCTTGGTACCGCGGCAAGGGAGCCGACGTCGTGAGTCGGTTCCTCGCCGAGGTTGCCACTGGCCGGGAGCGAATCCTCACTCATCCGAATGCCTGGCATCCTATGGGCGATGGCGTGCGCCGGTATCGGCTGGATCGGTTTCCTTACGGGATCATCTATGTCGTCGAGAAGGATGAGATCATCGTCCTTGCCGTAGCTCATTTGCACCGCCATCCGGACTATTGGCGTGAGCGGATCGCTTCACGGCAGTGACTGTTTCGGCCGCCATTATCCCACCCGCAATTGCCCGACTTCGGCGCTGCTGCTTGCCATGCCTCTGCTGCCAGGTTTGACTGGCCCCAAACTTTGCGACCCCGGAGCCCCCATGTCCGCCACCTACGCCACTCTCGCCCTCACCACGCCCGTGCCGAATGTCCTGGTCGTCACCATGAACCGGCCCGAGGCGATGAATGCCATGAACACGCAGATGATGATTGATCTGCGCGACTGCTTCATGAGCTTCTACGTCGATGCCGACGCCGCCCGCTGCATCGTGCTGACCGGGGCCGGCGACAAGGCCTTCTGCGCCGGCGCGGATCTGAAAGAGCGCAACGGCATGACGGACGCCACCTGGCGGCGCCAGCATGCCATCGTCGAGCAGACCGTGCGCGCCCTGGTCGACTGCCCGATCCCGGTGCTGGCCGCCGTCAATGGCGCGGCCTACGCGGGGGGCTGCGAGTTGGCGCTCGGCTGCGATTTCATCTATGCCGCCGAGCATGCCCGCTTCGCCCAGACCGAGGTGGCGCTCGGCATCATCCCCGGCGCCATGGGCACGCAGAACCTGCCGCGCGCCGTCGGCCAGCGCCGCGCCAAGGAGCTGATTTTGACCGGAAAACCGTTCAGCGCCGCAGAAGCTTTGCAGTGGGGCCTCGTCAACCGCGTGCTGCCAGGCCCCGACCTGATGCAGGAGGCGCTGGCAACCGCCACCCGCATCGCCGACAACGCGCCGGTCGCCGTGCGCCAGGCCAAGAAGTCGATCGACAAGGCCGGCGACCTCGGCCGCGCCGACGGCTACAGCTTCGAGATCGAGGCCTATAATCGCACCGTTGGCACCGAGGATCGCCAGGAAGGCATCCGCGCCTTCAACGAGAAGAGAAAGCCGCAGTACAAGGGGCGGTGAGGCGAATCGGACGGTGGCTCACCCCGCCACGCGCTCGACCACCAGCACCGTGCCACGCGTGCCCGTCACCTTGGCTTGGGCGCCTTCGGGCAGATCGGGGCCTTGGGCGGTCCACACCGTGTCGCCGACCTTGATCTTGCCGCGACCGCCGACGATCGCCTCGGCCACCGTGCAGGTCCAGCCGAGGTATTGCTCGGCACGCGCATTGAGGCCGGGCTCATCGCTGGTCCTGTGCTCCGGCCGGGCCCAGCGACCCACGCAAAACACCGTCGCCACCGAAAGCGCGACGAAGACGACGACCTGCACCGGCCAGGCCAGACCCGCGCCGAGCCCCGCCAAACTCAGCGCTAAAGCGCCGACCACGGCGGCGGCGACACCGAACCACAGGAAATGCACGCCCGGCACCACCATCTCCAGCGCCAGGAGAATGGCTGCGGCCATGAACCAGGTCCAGGATCCAAATTGCGTCACGTAATCGAGCATCGGCATCATCGGTCATGTCCTTGGCAGACGCGGAATTGTACCGTGGTCTCGTCAGGCGGGCGGAACGCTGCTGCTCGGGCGGGACCGTGGCGGTTGCGGCGCCACCACCGCACCGCCATCCCTGCCGAACGTCTCCTTGGCGATCTCGGCCAATCCGGCCAGCGAGCCGATCACGGAAGCGGCCTCCAGCGGCATCATCAGGATCTTCTGGTTCGGCGATTTGGCGATCGATTCCAGCGCCTTTATATAGTTGTTGGCGACGAAGTAGTTGATCGCCTGCACGTTGCCGTTGGCGATCGCCTCGCTGACCATGCGCGTCGCCTCGGCTTCGGCCAGCGCGAAGCGCTCGCGCGCCTCGGCATCGCGGAAGGCGGCCTCCTTGCGGCCCTCGGCCTCGAGCACCACGGCCTGCTTGGCGCCCTCCGCCTTGAGGATCGCGGACTGCCGCAGGCCTTCCGACTCCAGGATCTGCGCCCGCTTCTCGCGCTCGGCCTTCATCTGCCGCGCCATCGAGTCGATGAGGTCCCGAGGCGGGGCGATGTCCTTGATCTCGATGCGGGTGACCTTGACGCCCCAGGCCTCGGTGGCGGCATCGACCACGTTCAGCAGGCGGGCATTGATCTGGTCACGATTGGAGAGCAACTCGTCGAGCACCATCGAGCCCATCACGGTACGGATGTTGGTCATCGTCAGGTTGATGGTGGCGTGCTCGAGCTGGTCGACCTCGTAGGCCGACTTGGCTGCATTCAAGACCTGATAGAAAGCCACGCCGTCGACGTTGACCATGGCGTTGTCGCGCGTGATCACGTCCTGCGAGGGGATGTTGATCACCTGCTCCTTGACGTTGACGCGGTGGCCAACGCGCTCCATCACCGGGATCAGAATATGCAACCCTGGCTGCAGCGTGCGCGTATATCGACCGAAATTCTCCACCGTATAGTTGTAGCCCTGCGGCACGATCTTGATCGTCGACCAAAGGACGAACACGGCGAGGACAACCAGCAGGACTCCCAGCACTTCGAAACCGCTGAAATGGAGCATGAGGAATATTCCTATATGGGACAAGCAGTCGGGTTTTGGTCATGATCTACACTGAACATCCAAACAGTCGGTAAATATGTCGGTTTGCACCCACGTCCGTTCAATGGGTTGCAAAACAATATTTATGTTGCAGATGAGCGGAATGGCGAGGTGTATGCGCACCGTCGCAGGCCTCCCAAAAAAGCCATGGTCTGGTGCGGAGCGACAACTAGAGCATTTTCCGCCAAAGTGGGCACCGGTTTGGCGTGAGACAAATGCGACAAACAAAGGACTAGTGCGCTTTCCCCTGATTCAATTCGAGTGGCAAGCGCGCCACGTGCAGCGCCGTCGGTCGCTCCGAGCCGATGCCGACGTCGCGCACCTGGGCTCGGGCGCGCCGTTGCGCCTCTTTCAGCGTGCGGCGCAAGTCCTGGAAGTAGGGCATGTGCTCGACCTCGATGCCATGGCGCGGCGTGTCCTTGAAATAGCGCCGCACCCAGGCCTTGCGCGTGGCGATCTCGTCGAGCATCTCAGGTCTGGCCGGCAGCACGGCGCGGCCCAGCTCGAACTCGCGCAGCCAGCGGATCTGGCCTTCCGTGATCCAGTTGAGCGAGGAGTCGGAATTGAAGAAGGCGAGGAAATACAGGCCGCGCCAGTCCGGCGGCACGATGCGCATGTAGAGATCGAGGCTGTTGTCCTTGATCGCCGCGATCTCCGGCTTGATGAACGGCAGGTCGAGTTCGAAGCCGGTGGCCGCGATCAGCGTGTCGAAATCCTCGCGCGTGCCGTCACTGAAGGTCACCCTCTGCCCACTGATCGCCGCGATACCCTGCTTGACGCCCACCCGGTGGTACTTGATGTGGTTGACGATGTTGGCGTTGGAGGTGGCGTGCACTTTCTTGCTCGATGGCGCAAAGCCGAGATCGGCCATGCTGCCGTGCACCACCCAGGTGAGGAAGCGCACGGCAAGCGTGCGCACGGCGGCCGGCACCCAAGGTTTGTAGAATGGCTTGACCACGTCCCAGAACGGCCGGCCGAAGATCAGCTTCGGGATGATCAGCGGCGTCGAGCGCCCGACCATGACGGTGCGCTCGGCGATCGTGGCCAGATCGCTGGCGATGTCGCAGGAGCTGTTGCCGACGCCGACGATGCAGATGCGCTTGCCGCCAAATGCCGCCGGGTCCTTGTAATGATGACTGTGCAGATACTCGCCCTTGAAGCCGTCGCGCAGCATCGGCACCTGGTGGGGCTTGGTCAGGTGCCCCGAGGCGATGATGACCGTGTCGTAGTCGTCGATCGTGCCGGTATCCGTCTCGATCTGCCAGCGTGGGCGCGCGGGGTGATACCCCGGCGCCGGGCGCACATCCGTGACGCAGGTCTTGAACCTGATGCGGCGCGTAACGCCGAAATGTTCGGCATAGGCCTCGAGATAGGCCGCCATGTCCTTGTGGTCGGGGAAAGGCTGGACACGCGCGTCGAAGGGAAAGTCCTTGAACGCCGTCAGGTCACGCGCGGTATTGATATGCAGCGTCTTGTAGGCGGACGAGCGGTTATTGTCGTTGTTGTAGACCCACATGCCGCCAACCCGCGAGCCGATCTCGTAGAGTGTCACCTCCCAGCCGGCTTCCAGCATGTGCTTGGCGGCGCAAATGCCGGCCGCACCCGCTCCGACAATTCCGATCGACTTGCGCATTGCAACGGCCTTCATCCTGGCGCCTTGGCTTCCAAGCAGTGCTTTTTTACCTCTGCCCGCGGCGAAACGGCGAGAGGGGGTGAATTGAACCGCGGCCATGATATACAAAGCCGCACAGGAAAACCAAAGCCGTCGCGCACTGCGCCATGCACTGCACCACGGCGCCAGACCAGGGAAGGAAGTGGCAGATGGCAGGCGAGACAATTGGCTTTGTCGGCGTCGGACGCATGGGCGGGCCGATGGCTGGGCGGCTCATCGATGCCGGCTACAAACTGTGCATCTTCGATACCAGCAAGGCCGCGCTCGAACCGCTGGCTCAGCGCGGCGCCACGGTGGCCAAATCCGCTGCCGACGTTGCAGCCCAGGTCGAAACAGTGCTCCTCAGTCTGCCGACCCCGCCCATCGTCAAGGCGGTGACGCTGGGCGAGGGCGGCGTCGTGCACGGCGGCAAAGTGCGCAGCATCGTCGATCTGTCGACCACGGGGCCGAGTGCCGCCGCCGAGATCGCCAAGGACGTCACCGCGAAGAAGATCGCCTGGATCGACTCGCCGGTCAGCGGCGGCGTCTCCGGCGCCAAGGCCGGCACCCTCGGCGTCATGGTTTCCGGCCCCAAGGCCGAATGCGACCGCCTCGAGCCCATGCTGAAAGTCTTCGGCAAGTATTTCTACACCGGCGACAAGGCCGGTCTCGCCCAGTCCGCCAAGCTCTGCAACAACATGCTGTCGATGGGGGCCTTGGCGCTGACCTCGGAAGTGATGGCGATGGGCACCAAGGCCGGGCTCGACCCCAAGGTGCTGCTCGACATCATCAACGTCTCCAGCGGCCGCAACACGTCGACGATGGACAAGTTCCCCAAGGCGGTGCTACCGCGCACGTTCGATTTCGCCTTCGCCACGGGGCTTGCTTACAAGGACGTGCGGCTGTGCGTCGACGAGGCGGAAGCCATCGGCGTGCCAATGATCGTCGGTTCCGCCGTGCGCCAGATGTGGGCGGTCACGCAAGCCAAATACGGCGCCGACTCCGATTTCACCGAGATTGCCAAGGTGCTCGAAGAATGGGCCGGTGTGGAGATCAAGGCGCGCGGGAACAAGTAGGTCGGGTCGACCCCGGCATCTGCACTAAGCCGGGGGAGACCCGACATTGCCGACCGCCGACCGAAGTGTCGGATCTCCCCCGGATCAAGTGTCCGGGCTCGACCCGACCGACGACGCACGAACAGCGCATTGCACGACCCCACCCCGCGCGCCTATATCTTCGCCATGACCAACACGCTCCCGTTTCGCAAGATGAACGGTCTCGGCAACGAGATCGTGGTGGTGGATTTGCGCGGCCAGAAGCAGGTCATCACGGCCGACGAGGCGGCAGGCATCGCCGCCGCGCCGCGATCGCACTTCGACCAGATGATGGTGCTGCATGATCCGCGCACCAAAGGCACCGATGCCTTTGTCCGCATTTACAATGCGGACGGCTCGCATTCGGGGGCGTGCGGCAACGGTACCCGCTGCATCGGCTGGCTGCTGGCCGTCGAGACGGGCCGCAAGACCCTGCAATTCGAGACCGATGCCGGACTGCTCGACGTATCGGTCGGCAGCATCAATGCGATCACCGTCGATATGGGCTCGCCGCGCTTCGGCTGGGCCGAGATTCCGCTGCGCGATCCGTTCCACGACACGCGACGCATCGAGCTGCAGATCGGGCCGATCGAAAATCCGGTGCTGCACACGCCCTCGGCGGTCAACGTCGGCAATCCGCACGCCGTGTTCTGGGTCGAAAACGTCGTCGCCTACGACCTTAGACACATCGGCCCGCTGTTGGAGAACCATCCGATCTTCCCCGAGCGGGCCAATATCTCGCTCGCCCACGTCGCCTCGCGCACGGCAATCGGGTTGCGCACCTGGGAACGCGGCGCCGGGTTGACCAAGGCGTGCGGATCGGCGGCCTGTGCCGCCGTCGTCTGCGCCGCCCGGCTCGAGCGCACCGGGCGCAAGGTCGATGTGACGCTGCCGGGCGGTGTGCTCGAGATCGAATGGACCGCCGGCAACCGCATCCTGATGACGGGCCCCGCCGAAGATGAATACAGCGGTGAGGTGACGCTGCCGGCCGCGCGGGCCTGAGGGCCCCGGCATGCGACTTTCGTTGGCGCGACACAATGGTCGGCGGGCCTAGCGCATGTCACAGCCACCACCTATCTGTAGGCGCAGCCCATACGCGCGGGAGTTGGTCGCGCCCGCCACAGCAGATGTTTCGTGCTGCGTTTTTGTGTCCAGGTGCCACCTTGCAGCCACAGTCCGATGGTGCCAGTGATCAGCGCATGTCAAAGCCACTCATGATATCCTCGGGCTGCCGGCTCAATGCCAGAAAACCCCTGGTGAAGCGCCAGCATGCGCTGGCCAGGATTGGCGCCGCATATCCCGACGGCAGGCGTCTCTTGGGCGAGGTGGCGACGTGAGCGAGCCACACACACCGCCCCGCGGCCTCTTGGGCCGGCTGTTTGGCGACCGCCCCGAGCCAGGCACGCCCGCCGCCAGTCCCGGCACTGCCGCGCCGGACGCCGCCGAAGCGGCGGCGGCCATCTCGGAACTTGCTCAACAAAATGTTGATGCAACCGCGGCGGCGCCTGAGGCAGCCTCCGGCCGAGGCTGGCTGAGCCGCCTCACGTCGGGATTGACGCGCACGTCGAGCCGGCTGACCGAAGGTATTACCAGCCTCTTTACGAAAAAGAAGCTCGATGCCGATACTATTGAACGCCTCGAAGATTTGCTGATCGAAGCCGACCTGGGCGTCGAAACGGCCATGCGCATCACCGAAACCCTGTCGAAGGGCCGCTACGAAAAGGGCATCTCGCCGGAGGACGTGCACACCGTGCTGGCCTCGGAGGTCAGGCGCGTGCTCGCGCCCGTCGCCCGCCCGCTGCGGATCATTGCGGGCAATAAGCCGCACGTCATCGTCGTCGTCGGTGTCAATGGCGCCGGCAAGACCACCACGATCGGCAAGCTGGCGGCCCAGTTCCGCCGCCAAGGTCATGCCGTCATGTTGGCGGCCGGCGACACGTTCCGCGCCGCGGCGATCGACCAGCTCAGGATCTGGGGCGAGCGGACGGGGGCGCCGGTGGTTGCCCGCGCCGTTGGCGCCGACGCCTCTGGCTTGGCTTATGACGCATTGAAGGACGCCAAGCAGGCGGGCGTGGACGTGTTGCTGATCGATACGGCAGGCCGGCTGCAGAACAAGAACGTGCTGATGGATGAGCTGGAAAAGGTCGTGCGCGTCCTGCGCAAACTCGATCCGACCGCGCCGCACGATGTTTTGCTGGTGCTCGATGCCACCACCGGCCAGAACGCGATCGGTCAGGTCGAGGTGTTTCGCGAGCGGGCCGGAGTGTCGGGCTTGATCATGACCAAATTGGATGGCACGGCTCGTGGCGGCATCCTGGTGGCAATCGCCGCGCGATTCGGGCTGCCGGTGCATGCTATCGGGGTCGGCGAGGGAATCGATGACCTGCAGCCGTTCGATGCGGATGAATTTGCCCGCGCCATCGCGCTGGGTTAGTTAGGCAACAAAAGGGGGGCTCGCATCGGACACCGGGCGGGCCACGACAAGGAAGGACAAGGACGAATGCCGCCGAGACTCAAACGTCTCTTTCCGTTCAGCGCGGCTCAGACAGTCAACATACTGTCCGAGTTCGGCCCACTCGTGACGATGTTCGTCGTCAACGCGGCGGCCGGAATCAATGCCGGGACGTGGGCGTTGCTGATCAGCACCGTGATCGCCATGGTGGTGATGCGCAAGGTGCTCGGCCGCCTGCCGGTTTTCCCGCAGATCGCCTCCAGCGTGACGATCACTTTCGGCGTTCTGACGCTGATCACCCAAGATCCGATGTGGGTGCAGATCAAGGTGACGATCTTCAACGCCGCGTTCGCGATCTTCCTGTTCGGCGGCCTGTGGCTCAAGAAGAATTTCTTCAAACACGTCTTCGACAAGACCTTCCACTTCACGCAAGTAGGTTGGGACAACTTCACCTGGAGCTTCGCCTGGTTCTTCGTCTTTACGGCGGTCGCCAACGAGGCCGTGCGTTTGACATTCGAAGACGGTATCGTGATCTTCGATTACTACATGGAAGGTGTGCAGGTCTGGATTCTGTTCAAGATCCTGCTGATCATGCCGCTCAGCGGCCTTTATGCGTGGTACCTGACGCGGCTGATGCTGAAGCACCGCCTGCCTGACCCGCCAGCGGGCGATCAGGGCGGCGAAACGCTGGGCAAGTCCGGCGCCGTTGCAGCGCGCAACGACGCCGCCGAGTTCGCGGTCGCGCCCGGCCTCAGGACACAGCCCGTAATGGTGCGCACGCCCTCGGCTGAATAGTGCAGCGGGCCGGACAATATAAGGTCTGGCGCGAGGCCGAGCACCGCGCGGCCAGATACGGTGGTTGCATGTTGAGTGGGAATGCGTCGTCATGACAAATCCGTCGGTCCAGCCCGCCGAGCCACAGCTCGATCGCGCGCAACTGCTGAAGATGCTCGTCGAACTCGGACCGCTGGTTGTCTTCTTTGTCGTCAATTCCCAGGCCGGCCGCTTCCTGGAACAACCCGGGTCGGCGATCTTCTGGGGCACGGGCGCGTTCATGATTGCGACCGGCATTGCCCTGGTAACCTCCCGCATGCTGTTCGGCCGCGTGCCGGTGATGCCGCTGATTTCCGGCGTCTTCGTGCTGTTTTTCGGTGGACTGACGCTGGTCCTGCAGGACGAGTTGTTCATCAAGATGAAGCCGACCATCGTCAATCTGATTTTCGCCGCGGTGCTGTTTGCTGGCCTGCTCTGGGGCCGCCCGCTGCTGAAATATCTGTTCGGCGAAGTGTTCCACCTGACGGACGAAGGCTGGAAGGTACTGACCTTCCGCTGGGCGGTGTTTTTCGTGCTGCTGGCGGTGCTCAACGAGATCGTCTGGCGCGGTTTCTCCACCGAATTCTGGATCGGCTTCAAGGTCTTCGGTATCATGCCGCTGACCATCGTTTTTGCCGTGCTGCAAGTCGGGCTGCTCAAGCGCTACGAATTGCGCGCCAATCCTGGCGCCTAGCGCCAGCCCGGCGGCTGCGCGCAGATCAGGTTGCTGGCCGGCCGCTCATACGGCGCGGTGATCCGGGATCTTCACCCGGTGCAGGTTCGTGGCGTCGATGCAGGAGCAACCGGAAAAGCGAGACGGGGGAGGGAACCGCGCCGATGCCGCGTCATCAATGCTTATTCTTCGCCGTTTCCTTAACTTAACGTCGCCACGCACTGGCCGGTCCGTCTGCCGGGCGGTTGTGTTAGGATGCCACCTCAGCAGACTTTCGTTGGAAGACCAACGAATCATCTGCTTAGGACTTTGCTTTAGCAGAGTTTTATCGCAAAATCGCGAGATACACTTTTGCGAACTCTGCTTAGGACCCACTCTCGCAGGCGAAGGGCGACGTGACCGGCAAACGCATTCTGCTCATCATCGGTGGCGGCATTGCCGCCTACAAGTGCCTCGAGCTGATTCGCCGGTTGCGCGAGCGCGGCCTCCATGTGCGCGCGGTGATGACCAAGGCGGCGCGGCAGTTCGTGACGCCGCTGTCGGTCGGCACGCTGACCAATGACCGCGTCTTCACCGACCTGTTCGATCTCAATGACGAGCGCGAAATCGGCCATATCCGGTTGGCGCGCGAGGCGGACCTGATCGTGGTGGCGCCGGCCACCGCCGATCTGCTGGCGAAGATGGCGGGTGGTCATGCCGACGACCTGGCCAGCGCCGTGCTGATGGCGACCACCGCGCCGGTGCTGGTGGCACCGGCCATGAATCCGCGCATGTGGCTCAATCCTGCGACGCGCCGCAATGTCGCTCAGCTGCTGGCCGATGGCGTGCGTTTCGTCGGCCCCGCAGTCGGTGAAATGGCCGAGCGCGGCGAGGCCGGCCCTGGCCGTCTGGCGGAAGTGCCCGAGTTGCTGGCCGCGGTGTCTGACATCCTGTCAGACACCGGGGGCAAGACTGTCGCCAAGGTGTCTGACCAGAGGTCAGACACCCTTTCCGGCCGCCACGTGCTCGTCACCAGCGGCCCGACGCACGAGCCGATCGATCCGGTGCGCTACATCGCCAATCGCTCATCCGGCAAGCAGGGCCATGCCATCGCCGCCGCCGCCGCCGCGCTCGGCGCGCGCGTGACGCTGATCTGCGGGCCAGTGACCGTTGCCGATCCGGCGGGCGTGGCGGTGGTGCGGGTCGAGAGCGCCAGCGAGATGCTCGCCGCCGTTGAACGCGCATTGCCGGCCGATATTGCGATTTTTGCGGCCGCCGTCGCCGACTGGCGCGTCGCCGACGCCGCCAACGAGAAGATCAAGAAGGGTAAGGGCGGGGCGCCGCTCCTGACCTTGGTCGAGAACCCGGACATCCTGCGCATTGTCGCAGCACACGGCCACCTCCGGCCGCAACTCGTCATCGGCTTTGCCGCCGAGACCGAGAGCGTGATCGAGCACGCCAAGAAAAAGCGCAAGTCCAAGGGTTGTGACTGGATCATTGCCAACGATGTCAGTCCTAAGACCGGCATCTTGGGCGGCGACCGCAACTCCGTGCACCTGATCAGCGAGGCGGGCGTCGAGACATGGCCAGACCTCGGCAAGGACGAAGTGGCGCGCCGGCTGATGGCGCGCGCGGCGGAGCACATTCGGGGTCAGCCGAACACCAGCTGCGCTGACCCTCGATGACGAAAGCCGTCGCCCGCCGATGCCATTGCAGCCCCTGCCTTCCGCGACGCAACATTATAACGTTACATGCCAAAAGCAGGGGAATGTGCATGGGTGGACCTGGGACGTTTGCCCGGTGCCGAGGTCTTGGCGCGTTTCTTTCGTTTCAGACCGCCCCCCTTTTGCCCGCCTCCGGCGGGACGGGTCTGACCCTGCGACAGCCGCCATCGAGGCAACCGACGGTGACATCTCGGGCGACAAGGGCGGGGTGATCAGGCGGCGGACGAGTTCACGCCCCTGCAACCGTTTCTGCGATCACCCCCATAGCCGCTCCAGGGCCGCGCGGATATCCGCTGGCACCGGTACCGACGTGCGTGTTTTCAGATCGAAGGTGACGATCACCGCTTCCCCGGTGCCGACGCAGGTCGAGCCCGTGCCCTGGAACACGCCGTGCGCCAGCGTGAACGACTTGCTGCCCAGGCGCGTCAGGATGGTGCCGATCTCCGCGTGGCCGGGATAGGTCAGCTCTTTCAAGTATTCGATCGTCGTCTTGGCCAGCACGATGTCGAGACTGGTGCGGCCCTGGTTCTTCAACAAGGGGTGCAGCAGCTCGCAGCGCGCCTGCTCGAAGGCCATGGGGATGAAGGCATTGTTGACATGGCCGAGCGTATCGAGATCGGCATACCTGAGCGGCACGCCAAGCCAGGACTTGAATGTGCCGCGCTGGCGCAAGTCGGGCGCTGGCGTGCGATCAATCGGCGAATTCATGCGCTGCTTTCGTGAGTTGGATATAGGGCGGTTCAACCCTCGCTGGCTCAACACTCTCAATTGTCCCGGTGCTCGTCACCGGGACCCAACTGTCGACAAACTCAGGCGACGGAACTCATGCAGCCACGGGTCCCGGCAATCCCGGCCGTCCATGCGCAGCATGGCTACGCCACGACGCCGGGGCAAGCAAATGCCGGGAAGACACCGGTGGTTGGGTCGGCAAGAGGGCTACATCAAGCCATCACTTCGGCGCCAGCACCATCACCATTTGCCGGCCCTCCAGGCGCGGCTCGGACTCCACCTTGGAGGTGTCGACCAGGTCGCCCTTGACGCGCAGCAGGAGTTTGTAGCCGAGTTCCTGGTGGGCCATCTCGCGGCCGCGGAAGCGCAACGTCACCTTGACCTTGTCGCCTTCCTCAAAGAAGCGCTTGATGGAGCGCATTTTCACGTCGTAGTCGTGATCATCGATGCTCGGCCGCATCTTGATCTCTTTGATCTCGACGATTTTCTGGTGCTTGCGCGCTTCGGCGGCTTTCTTCTGCTCTTGATATTTGAATTTGCCGAAATCGAGAATCTTGGCGACCGGCGGCTCGGCGTCCGGTGAAATCTCTACCAGGTCGAGGCCGGCTTCAACGGCCTTGGCCAGTGCATCGAGCCGAGGCACAACCCCGATGTTCTGGCCAGTCTCGTCGATCAGTCTCACTTCACGGGCCCGGATGGCGTCGTTGATCCTGGGACCGGTTTGCTCGCGCTCTGGCGCGCCACGCATTGGCTTGCGGATGTTGCATCTCCTTTGATTGCTTCAGACAGCCGGTTGGTCC
Source organism: uncultured Devosia sp. (assembly GCA_964498125.1). Classification (GTDB taxonomy): domain Bacteria; phylum Pseudomonadota; class Alphaproteobacteria; order Rhizobiales; family Hyphomicrobiaceae; genus CAMDBL01. The sequence continues at coordinate 75,224 of CAZCGE010000113.1, forward strand.
TGCAAGCCGATGCACCGATGCGACACCGAAAGGTGACGATCGGTCGACCGCAGGATGGCGAAAGATCAGTTCAATCATGGCGCGAGTCAAGCGCCGTGTGGTTATCCGGTTGCCAATGGGTTTAACCCGGCGGCCCTGGCAAAGGCGGCGGCCAGGCCGCAATCCAGCATTTCGTCATAGACCGCGAGGGTAGCATGTTGCATGGCCAATAGTGAAAAGTGCGCCGCCGCATGCGCGCGTGCCCGCTCGCCAAGTTGGCCGCGGGCCGCCCCGGGCAGGCGAATCGCTTGGGCAATGCCAGCCGCCAACGCGCCGGCATCGTTGGCCGGCACGAGCCATCCCGTGATCTGCTCGGCGGCGGCAGGCGGAGCGGCGCGTATGGTTTCGGGCGGTGCGCCGATGGCCGTGGCGATCACCGGGCAGCCCATGGCTTGCGCCTCGGTGGCGACCCGGCCGAAGGCTTCCGGCTCGATCGACGCGACAATGGCGACATGCGCCAGCGCGAAGGCGGCCGGCATGTCGTCGCAATGGCCGGTCAGGCGGACGCGGTCGTCGAGCCCGAGATCGGCGATCTGCTGCTCCAGAGCCGCGACATAGCCCGTCCGGCCCTGGGCATCGCCGGCCAGCACGACGACGGCGTCATCCAGCAGCCCCTGCCGTTTCAGCATGCCGGCGGCTTCGATCAGCACGCTCTGCCCTTTCCAGCCGGTCAGCCGAGCCGCCTGCAGGATGACGCGATCGGTCTCGCCGATGCGCCATTGCCGGCGCAGGCCGGCGAGGCGGTCGGCGCTGATGGCGGCGGCATCGAACGCGCGGACATCGACGCCGCGGTGAATGACGCGAATGCGCGCATCACCAAGGCCGTGGCGGTCTTTGATGATGCCCGCGGTGTAATTGGAGTTGGCGATGACGCGGTCGCCGCGGGCCATGACGCTGTTGTAGAGGCGCTTGGCCCGGCTGCGCTCGGCATAGGCGCCGTGATAGGTGGTGACGAAGGGCAGATGGGCGATGCGCGCCGCCAGCAATGCGCTCCAGGCCGGGGCGCGACTGCGGGCATGCAGCAGATCGACGCCCTCGCGCGCCATCAACCGAACCAGCCGGTGCACGTTGGCGAGCAGCAGGACCGGATTCTTGGCCCCGGCGGGGAAAATGATCAGCTCGCCGCCGGCTCGCGCGATCTGGTCCGCCATGCGCCCGCCGGCGGTGGCCACCAACGCGCGGCCGCCGGCGCGGACGATCGCCTCGGTCATCTCGATGGTCGTCAGCTCCGCGCCACCGGTATCGAGGCGCGGCACGATCTGCAGTATGGTCGGTTGCCGGCCGGGTGCAGTCACATGGCGGTCCGCTTTCAGCATGAGGTTGTTTAGGATGACCGCCGAGTCGCCGCAATTCCTCGAGGTGGGCGATGGCGCGGCGCGCCGCCGCATCGCGTATCTGGCGTCACCCCCCTCCCCGGCCCTCCGCCGCGAGGGGGGAGGAAGAAATCCCGACATCGGCGTCTTCTGGCTGTCCGGCTTCAAGTCGGACATGATTTCGACCAAGGCTGCGGCGCTGGCCGAGTGGGCGGCAGCCAGGGGGCACGGCTGCACGCGCTTCGACTACTCGGGCCACGGCCAGTCCGAAGGGCGGTTCGAGGACGGCACGATTGGCCGGTGGCTGGAGGAGGGGGAGGCCGTCTTTACCCGCCTGACACATGGTCCACAGATCGTCGTCGGCTCGAGCATGGGCGGCTATATCGCGCTGCTGCTGCTGCGTCGGCTGCTGGCGCGCGCGCCCGAAGTGGCCGGCCGGCTCGGGGCCCTGGTGCTGATCGCACCGGCCTGGGACATGACCGAGGAGCTGATGTGGAATCGCTTTTCCACCAGTGCGCGTGCCGAAATCGCCCAGTCGGGCGTGTTCATGCGTCCCTCGTCGTACGGCGATCCCTATCCGATCACCCGGCAACTGATCGAGGAGGGCCGCAACCACCTGCTCGCCCGGCGCACCTTCGATCCCGGCCGGCCGGTGCGCATCATGCACGGCCTGCAGGACCCGGACGTGCCCTGGGAGCACACGCTCGATCTGGCGAGTTTTCTGGCCGGAGGCTGGACCGAGGTCGCAGCCGTGCCCGACGGCGAGCATCGCTTGTCGCGACCCCAGGATCTGGCGATGCTGTTCGAGATCTTGGACGAGGTGGCGGGGCAGGTCAGTGGGCCAAGCGTGTAGCCTGCTGCATTGTTGGCTCGCCCGTGTCTCTGCATCCTACTTTGACCGCTCACTGGAGCCATCCGGCGAATCGTTTTCGGACAGTGCGAGGATGCGACGGCCGTCGATGTCGATTTTCTCGACTACCATTGAGAGGAGAGTAAGCATGCCGATGAAGAACCCGCCCCATCCGGGCCGCCTGCTAAATGACGACTTCGAGGCGCTTGGCCTGACCGTGGCCGAGGCCGCCGAGGCGCTCGGCGTGACGCGCCAGCAGCTTTACCGCGTGCTGAACGGCACTTCGGCAATCAGCCCCGTGATGGCGTTGCGGCTTGAGAAGGGCATCGGCACGTCGGCCGATACGTGGCTTCGGATGCAGGCGGCGTACGATCTTGCGCAGGCCAGACTTCACGCACCCGCCCTCAAACTCAAAAAGCTCTATCCCAAGGTTGCCTGAAAGCGCCCACAGACGGGGGAATGTTGGGTTGCGCGCGGGACGGGCGTCGTCATGCAATCTCCGACAGCGGGGCCGCGCTAACCTGCTTGCTGCGGCGCCGGCTCGCCCTGACATCATGCCCATCGACAGCGATTTGGCCACAGCGGCGGCTTGACAGTGGGGCTGGCACGGTCAAAGTAAGTGGGCAATGCAAACAGTGAGGGGACATAGAAGCCCCGCGTAAGGCAGGGCACCTACGTCCCGCGTGGGCAACCCGGCCGAACCGAGGAAACGCTGATTTCATGGCCGACGTAGCCGTATCCGCACCCCTTGCCGCGAAAGCCGACACGAGCTGGCTGGCAACGGCGGCGCGCAACACCTTTCCGTTTCTCGTCGTGCTTGGCCTGTGGGAGATCACGGCGCACCTCGGCGTGTTTCCCAAGCGCCTGTTTCCGGCCTTGGAAGAAATCGCCGCCACGTTCTACCGGCTGACGATGAACGGTATCCTGCCGCATCATACGGCGGAGACGATGCTGCGGCTGCTGGGCGGCTTTGGGCTGGCGGCGGTCATCGGCGTGGTGATCGGCATCCTGATGGGCCGCTTCCGCTTCGCCGAGGACACCATGCTGCCGGTGGTCGCCGTGCTGGCGCCGATTCCGGGCCTGGCTTATGCGCCGCTGTTCATGATGTGGTTCGGCATCTCGAGCTGGACCGTCATCCTGATGGTCGCCTTCGTCTCCTCGTTCTCGATCATCTTCAACACCTGGACGGGTGTGAAGGCCGTCAAGGAAATCTGGATACGATCGGCGCAGTCCATGGGCGCTGGCGACGCCAGCATGTTCGCCAAGGTCATCCTGCCCGGCGCGCTGCCGTATATCTTCACCGGCCTCAGACTCGGCATGGCACAAGCCTGGCGCGCGCTGGTCGGCCTGGAAATGATCGCCGCGGTGCCGTGGGGCCTCGGCTGGATGATCTTCGGCGCGCGTGAGTTCCTCAACACCGACGTCATGATGGCCGGCGTGTTCGTCATCGGCATCATCGGCCTGATCCTCGAGAAGCAGGTGTTCCAGAGGCTGGAAACCTACACCGTGGTGCGCTGGGGGATGATGAAATCATGAGCGTCACCGCCACGGCCACGCCAGCCGCAATGCCTCTCGCCGCCGCCAAGACCGACCGGCCATCACCTTGGCGCTCCAGCCGCCGCGCGGCGCTGACCGTGATTGTGCTGCTGGCGATCTACGAAGCGTTCGCACGCAGCGGCATGTTTTCGCCGGCCTTGATGCCGGCCATTCCCGACATCATGCGCACGCTGGTGCGCATGATGCTCGACGGCTCCATGCTGGCGCACGCGGCGAGCACCCTGACGCGCGTGCTGATCGGTTTTGGGCTGGCCGTCACGATCGCCGTGCCGCTCGGCATTCTGATGGGCCGCTTCGTGGCCATCGAGCGCTTCTTTCTGCCGCTGGTCAGCGCGCTGATGCCGATCCCGTCGCTGGCCTGGGTGCCGATCTTCATCCTGTGGTGCGGCATCGGCAACGCGGTGGCGATCCTGGTCGTCTTTTATGCGGCGCTGTTTCCGCTGGTGCTCAATACCTGGACCGGCGTGCGCTCGGTCAACCCGCTGTGGCTCAGGGCCGCCAGCTCGATGGGCGCCGGCGAGCGGTCCATGTTCTGGAAGGTGGTGATGCCGGGCGCGTCCGCCTTCATCATCACCGGTCTCAGGCAGTCGTTCGTGCGTGCCTGGATCGCGGTGGTCGGCGCCGAAATGCTGGCGGCATCCGACTACGGCCTTGGCTGGGTAATCTTCGATGCCAAGGAGTTTCTCAATGCCGACGTGATGATGGCCTCCGTGGCCGTGATCGGCTTCATCGGCTTCACGTTCGAGCGTCTGGTGTTCGGCTCGATCGAGCGCACCACCGTCATGCGCTGGGGTATGGTACGGACGGCAAAAGGATAAGGGGCGGATCGTCGGCATGGGTCATATCGACGTCAAGGATGTTTCACTGGTGTACGACACGCCCGCTGGCGCCGTCCAGGCTGTCAAGGGCGTCAGCCTCGACATTCGCGAATCCGAGTTTCTCTGCCTTGTCGGTCCGAGCGGCTGCGGCAAGTCGACGATGCTCAACATCATGGCCGGCTTCCTGAAGCCGACCGAGGGCTCGATCCAGATCGGCGGCAAGGCCGTCAACGGCTCCGGCATGGACCGCGGCGTCGTTTTCCAGGACTTCGCCCAGCTGTTCCCGTGGCGAACAGCGCTCGGCAACGTCATGTTCGGCCTGGAGATGAAGGGCGTCGCCAAGGCCGAGCGCGAGAAGATCGCCCGCGAGCAGCTGCGCCTCGTCAAGCTGGACAAGTTCGTCAAGTCGTACCCGCATCATCTCTCCGGCGGCATGCAGCAGCGCGTCGCCATCGCCCGTGCGCTGGCCTACAATCCATCGGTGCTGCTGATGGACGAGCCGTTCGCCGCGCTCGACGCCCTGACGCGTGATGAAATGCAGAAACTGCTGGCCGAAGTTTGGGCCGAGACCAGGAAGACGGTTGTCTATGTCACCCACAACGTCGCCGAGGCCGTCTATCTCGCCGACCGCGTCATTGTCATGAGCCCGCATCCAGGGCGGATCAGCGCCGAGGTGGCGATCGGTCTGCCGCGGCCGCGCGATCCCTTGAGTGTGGAGTTCCTGGAGCACCAGAAGAAGCTCGTCGGCCTGCTCGGTCATTGAACATTGACCGGCGGCTCGTCGTCGTCAGACCACAGTGGGGCGCCAAGACTGGACCCCGATTATCACAGGGAGGTATCACCATGACACGCAATCGCAGCCTCACGACAGATCGGCGCCAGCTCATGATCGGCGCCGGCGCGGGACTGGTCGCCGCCGGCATCGGCGCGCCGGTCTCGGCGCAAGCCAAATTCAAACTGAAGCAAGGCTACCAGACCAACATCTGGGGCATGCCGACCTACTACATGCTGCAGTCGGGCATTCTCAAGAAGTACGGTTTCGACGTCGAGGAGTTCCCGGTTCCGTCGGGCAACATCACCATGCAGCAGATGGTCGCCAAGCAGGTCGACATGGGCACCTACGCTGGCCCCTCGCTGATGCTCGGCCACGACAAGGGCGGCATCGTCGGCATCGCGCTGATCGAGTACGTCGGCAAGACCAACCACGTCGTTGCGCGCAAGGACCTCGGCGCCAAGAAGCTCGATGAGTTGAAGGGCAAGAAGATCGCCAACCAGACCGGATCGTCTGGCGGCAATATCTTCGTCGATCAGATCGCCCCCAAGTTCGGCTTGACGAAGGGCACCTATCAAGAGGTGCGTATGAACGTCAACGACATGGTGGCAGCGCTTGCAGCCAAGACCGTGGACGCCATCGTCACGGTCGAGCCTTACAGCTCCATCGCCGAAGCGGACAGCATTGGCAACATCCTGCTGAACTACTCCGATTACGACCGGCTGCCGGTGTTCATGGCCGCCACGCCCGAGTACGTCGACAAGAACGGTGACGCGATCGTCGCCTACCTGAAGGCGTGGCGCGAGATCGGCAAGGACATCAAGGCCAACCCCGACAAGGTCGCCGATGTCGTGCACAAGTTCTACACGTCGAAGGGCTACTCCATGCAGCTGTCGACGATGAAGAAGGCGATGGCCGGCGTCGAGGTTGATGTCGGCTTCCCCAAGGATCTGGTGCCCTACATGAAGGCGCACGCCGAGGTGCTGGTGAAGGAGAACAAGATCAAGGCCGTGCCGGACTTCGCCAAGCTGCTGCGCACGGACTTCATGGACAAGGCGATGGCGTAGGGGACAGTTAACTGTCATCCCGGCCAAGCGAGGCCCCTTCAGGCCGAGCGCCGAGCCGGGACCCGGGAGAGACTCGTCGAAGACACAATATCTTGTGCCTTCGGCACTCCTTGCGCTGGGTCCCGGATCGATTTCGCGGCCAAGAAGCCGCTTCATCGTCCGGGAGGCGCCCTCAGGCCAGCATCACCACCTCGGCATGCTGAGCCAGCGGCACGGCGCCCGGTTGCAAGGCCCAGTCCTCGGCATTGCGCATTTCGCCCTTGGCGCGCAGTGCCCTGAGCGCCGCAAAGTCGATGTCGGCGACGACCCACCGCGGCGTGTCGAGGCCGCCCTCGGCCAGGACTCCGGTGTCGGACAGGCCATGTTCGGCTGGAACGTAGATACCGGCAGCTCCCCGGTTGCGATCGACGACCGGCGACCAGGGCGCCTCGCCGATGGTCGGCGAGACCACCGTTGCCACCTGGCTCTCCAGAGCACGCGCCAGCGCCGCCGACCGGATGCGATGCGCACCGGACAGACGCTCCGTACACGATGGGATCAATATCAGATCGGCGCCAGCCTCGGTCTGCGCCCGGACGAGCAGCGGGAATTCGCTGTCGTAGCAGATGGCGACGCCGATGCGGCCGAGCCCGGTGTCGAACACCGCGGGCCGCGCCCCAGACGAGATCCCCCAGGTGCGCTCGAAGGGCGTCATGATGTGCTTTTCGGCGCAGCCCATGGCGCCGCTGGGCGCAAAAAAATGCGCGGCATTGACGAGCCGGCCATCGCCGCGGTGTGCCGGTCCACTGGCGGCGAGCAGGTGCACGCGATGCCGCCGGGCAAGCTCGGCGTGTGCCGCATCCGCTCGTGTGCGCAGATCCGCAACGGCTGCGAGCGAGGCGGCGACGTCGCCGGTCACCGCCGGCGCCGCGGCGGCGGCGAGTTCCATCAGGCCGTATTCCGGCAAGACCAGCAGCGCGGCGCCCGTTGCCGCCCCCTCGCCGATCCAGCGCGCCTGCTTGTCGCGCCAGGCCGCGAAATCAGGGGTTGCGTCGATCGGGTACTGCGCGGCGGCGACGCGGATGCGATCGGGTCCCGGCATGCCTAAAGCGGCCTCATCCAGAACTGCATCGGCTTGGCGGTCTGCTCACTATCGCCGATGTCGGTCCAGCTGAAGCTGACGAGCAGACCCTCGATGCGCCGATAACCGCGCTTCATCCAGAAGGCATCGAGCGGCACGTAGCCCTTGGGGCGTTGCGGATGGTCGTCGGGCCGGATGACGCCGCAGAATGTCGTGTGCGTGAAGCGGCCCTGCGCCTTGGCGTGCGCTTCGCGGTGATCGAAGAAGGCGTGCCCAATGCGGCGGCCGCGGTACTCTTTCAGCAGCACCGACTCGCCGAAATAAAAGATGTTGTCGACGTCGAGTCCATGCTTGCGAAACGGCTCGGCGAAGGTGTTGGCGCGTCCGATCATCGGCGAGGCCGTGGCGACGCCGACAATGGTGTCGACATCGCGCGCGGCGACGATGACGGCGTCGTCGGCGCGGCCGAACTTCTCCAGATAGCCCTGCTCGTATTCCAGCGTGCCGTCGTAGAGGTAGGGCCAATCGCGGAACACGGTGATGCGCAGATTGGCGAGTGCCGGCAGCGCCTTCACCAGTGTGGCGCCGGTCAATATCTCCAAACGGATCGTCATGGCTGAGGATCTCCCGATACCTGCATGATCCACTCCGTCAGATTGTAATAGGTGGTGATGCGGGCAATGCGGCCATCGCGGACGGCGAAGAATGTGCCGGCTGGCAGCCCGTAGCGCTGGCCCTTGGCCGGTGGCAGACCGGTTTCGCTGACGAGGTATTGCCCCTCGACGTTGAACTCGGCGGCGGCGCGCGTGCCATCGGCGCTGGCGAACACGACGATGCCGGTCAGCTGCTCCTTGTAGTGGTGGGCCATCCGCGCGCAGAACGCGTGCAACCGCTCCATGCCAATGCGCCGCTCGCCTTGGTTGACATCATGGATCACGTCGTCGGTCACGCACGCGAGCATGCCCTCGATTTGGCCTTGATTGAAGGCATCGTAGTAGCGGCGGATCAGGGCTTCGGTGTCAGCTGCGGTCATGCCGGCAGGTTACAGGTTCCAGGGGGCAGGTTCCAGGGGATAGGGTCCCGGTCGCACAACCCCCACTTCCCTGTAACCTGTCCCCTAATCTTCCAGCACCAGCACGCCGGCGCGCATTTCCGTGCGCGAAAGGCGGCCGAGGAAAGCCATGCCGAGCAGGGATTTGTTCAATCTGCCCGGCTCTGTGACGGCGGCCTGTACGTTGTGAACGGTGATCTCGCCGATGCTGATGCGATCGAGCATGACGGGGGCGATACGGCCGGTGCCGTTGGCGGTCGAAACGCGATGCGTGAAATCGCTGTCCCTGATCGACAGTCCGGCGCGCTGCGCGTCCTCATAGGTCAGCGCCACCATCGTCGCGCCGGTATCGATCAGCACACCAATGTTGCGGCCATTGATTTCGGCGTCGGCATGAAAATGGCCGTCCCTGGAGATGCGCAGCTCGACGCCGTGTCCTGATCGCGGCTTGGCTTCGGCCACCATCGCCCTGCCGGCTTGCGGACTGCCCGCGGTCGAGGTCACACGCACATCGCCAGCATGCTCCAGCAGCAGATCCTTGAGCAAATCGTAATTGACCAGTGCAATGGCGCACAGTGCCAGCGCCACGACCCAGCCCATCGCTTCGCCAATCAGTCCGCGCGAACCCGATCCCATGGGAGACGATCTCCGATCAGCCACACTCATCGGGATCGACGGCGGAAGTTGGCTGCCCAACTCGGCGGCCCAACTTGGCGGCTATGAGCCCCTGAACGTCAAAAAATCTCCCGAGAATTCATAAGATCGCAATCGTCTTAAGAAACTCATACCCAGCAGGCTCTCTTTCAAGGCGCCGGGCTGGGCGACCAGGGCGTCGACATTCTGCACGACGATCGGGCCAATGCTGATGCTGGCCAGGCGCACGGATGCGGCAAAAGCCGTGCCATTGGCCGTCTGCACAGCGACCGAGTAGGACAGGCGGCGGGTATCGATACCGGCCGTCTTGGCGTCGGCCGCGCGCAGCACCACGGTGGTCGCCCCGGTATCGACCAGCATGCTGAGCGGCACGCCGACAACTTCGACGCGGGCAATGAAGTGGCCGTCGCCGCGTCGCCGGATGCGCACCGAGCGCTCGCCGGTATCGGCGCGTTCCTCGCTGACGATGGTCCGCCCGGGCGGCAGCAGCTCGCCGGCGACACGATAGGCGAGGTGGGTCAGGTCGTGGCGAAAGGAGTAGACGGCCACCAGTGCGAACCCCACGCCGACCCAGACCGTGAGATCGAGCAGGCCCCTGCCGAACCTACCCTTGTAGGCGGCGAAGGCGGCAAAACCAGCCAGGGCCAGAACCAAGCCGGCCGTCACCAGCGCCATGGCCTGGGCTTCGTCGATAACCTCGAGCGCGGAGATATCGAAATGCTGGACGGCGATCGCGGCGACCAGCGCGACAATGATCAGCAGGAGCCACTTGGTCATGGCATCACCCAGTTCTGGCCTGTGGCCGCCTGCTGTCGAGCTCGGCCATGATTCGCCGGCGTTCGGCGGCTGACAGAGTCGGCCAAGCGGCGATCTCCGCCAGCGTACGCCGGCAACCCTCGCACGCGCGGCCGCTGCTGTCGACGTTGCAGACCCGGATGCAAGGCGTTTCCATACGGCAATGCCTGCCTATTTGATTGCTGGTTTCATCGTACGGCCATTTAGCCACGAAGCGCGCCCAACTCAATCGCACGACAGGATTGCCGGCAGATATGGCACGACAGTGGCCGCAATCCCATCATTGCCGGCGCCGACCGGGTCATCTGGGTCACAGGTGAGCCTCCCCGGCAACAGCAGGGCTTAAATGGGGACAGCCCGCCGCGATCGGTCGGGGTCAGACCCCATTGGCGCTAACATAAAGCATTTCACGTCGTCATTCCGGCCAAGGAGGCGCCCTTCAGCGCCGACGCGAGCCGGAACCCAGCGCATGAATTGTCCGAAGGACGCAATATGTTGTGTGCTTCGCACGCTTTTTACGCTGGGTTCCGGATAACGCTCGCCCCGGATCAAGTCCGGGGCTCGCGTTTCCGGAA
>CAZCGE010000114.1:0-9492 GCA_964498125.1 uncultured Devosia sp.
TTCGAGCGCGGCGATGTCGTTCTTGGCGCTCGTCATGAGGTGCATGGCGAGGAACCACTTGGTCAGTGGCGTGCGCGATTTATGGAAGATGGTCCCGGCACGGACCGACGTCTGCAGGCGACAGGCCGTGCACTGGAAGAGACGCTTCGGCTCGCAAAAACTATGCTTGGTCCCCGAGCACTTCGGGCATACGAAACCATCCGGCCAACGCATCGCCACGAGCGCTGCGTGACACTGAGGCTCCGTGCCGTAGTGCCGGTTGAACTCGGCCAAGCTCAGCCCCTTCTGGAACTGCACCGCGTTGCGTGCCATCCCCGCCTCCCCAAACCATCGATCGGAACAGCGGTATCAGCGGTTCGTGGCGGAATAGCGGACACACCGGGGTAATCAGGAAACCGATTGCTTCGTTGGTCAGTTCCGATCGTCTGCCGCTGGCAATCGGCGCCGTGGCAGGCACGATGCTTGTACTCAAGCGGAATGATCGCAGTGCCGTGGCCTCTGCGCTTGCCAATCAGCGCCTCGCCCCGATCGAAGTTTCCGATTGCACCACGCCACCATTCCAATTGGCACCAAAGCCTCGACTACCCCAACTATGTACGCAAGCACGGCAGCACAACACGTAGCAACTATCGGGAGGAGCGACAGGTGCGAGGCACTAGGCGAACTAGGCTGAGCACGGTCTGTTGGGAGGCGGCGCCTAGCGGTGGCGGATCGGCGTGGCTGGACGTTGGCACAGTTCCACCAACGTACCTTGTGGTGCCGTGCGCCAGCTTGAGTTCCCTGCTCATCTCGGCAGCGGCTATCGAGCGACGCATTCGAGGCTTACGGCCGCGTGAGTCACGCCAGCGGTCTCGTCTCATCTTCATCAGCGAAGCCATGCGAGACGAGATGAGGCGGATGGAGGGATTGCTGAGCACCTTGTTTGCGCCGCCGACTAACTCGGTGCAGCGGACGCCGCGGTGTCGACCGCAATAATCCGTATGCGCCCAAGGCTAGGAAAAAGGGAGAACTTGTCATGATTGCTTCAAGCGAAGATCGAGGAGTGTCCCGACGCCGCGATGTTTCGACCGGGCCGCAAACGGTTCACGCCTCTGTGCACGGTCATGCGCAAGCGGTGATCATTGTCGGCGAATGCGCTCCGCCATGCAGTGGCGAATTAATCCGTCGGGCGGCGCAATCTACGCAAATTCTCGCCGGCGCTCTATGCCCTGAGACACTGGAAGTGGGAGGACAAAATGTTCGCTAATCGCGCTCATCATCTGAATACGCTCAGAGGTTCCTCGACCAGCGCGGATGCCGGCGGGTCATTGCCAATCACCGCGTGGGTGCTGGCTCTCGTCACGGTGATGGCACTGCTGCTTCCAGATCCACTCGTCGTGATGCTGCTCAGCACCGTTCTCGTTCTGGCCGGATTCTTGGCTGCCGGCTACGTCGCGCTGAAGCACCGAAATTCGGCTGCGCCCCTGGCTGATCGGATGCTCCTGCCAGGGCTCATCGTGTTCTTTGGGTTCGCGGCATCAATTTTGGGCGATCCCGACGCGGCAGTGATGAGCTTGCAGCAGCACTTGCGCTGACGAGAAATTGGCTTGCGACCGGCAAGATTGCGACGCGGCTGGCGCCAACGCCAGCCGCAGGCGTGTGAAATCTGGATCTCCTGGAGAACGCGATGTTCGAGGCCGTCTTTGCTTGGTTCGGCCTCAACTGGGTGGCGCTCGCCAATGTCATCATGATCGATGTCGTTCTGGCCGGTGACAACGCCATCGTCGTCGGCCTAGCCGCGTCGCAGGTTGCGCCGCACCTTCGCGCGCGGGTCATTTTCTGGGGGATCGCAGGCGCCGTCGTACTTCGAATCCTGTTCGCCGCAATGACGACGCAACTGCTGCAGATTGTCGGGCTCACGCTCGCCGGCGGCCTGCTCTTGGTGTGGGTGTGCTGGAAGATGTACCGTCAGATCCGCGAGCACGCCGCGAGCCCACAGCCGCATTCGCTTGGGGCCGCCGTCTCAACTGGCGCGGGCACACAGGTGCGGGAGATGAGCTTCTGGGCTGCGATGTGGCAGATTATCGTAGCAGACGTTTCGATGTCGCTTGACAATGTGTTGGCTGTCGCGGGAGCCGCCAAGGACTCACCGCTCGTGCTCGTGATAGGCTTGGTCGTCGCGATCGTCTTGATGGCCGTCGCCTCTCACTACATCGCTGGTCTTCTCGTCCGCTTTCCTTCGATCACCTGGATCGGTCTCGCCATCATTCTGTATGTCGCACTCGACATGATCAGGGCTGGCTCCAACGAAGTTGGCTGCAAGATCTACGAAGTCGGTTGCGAGGTCGGTTTTGTGCAGTGGGCCACGCACGCGCTATCTGCTCGGCTATTTCCTTAGCGACCGAGATCGAACCGACATATACCGGTCTGGGACAAAGTGCAGGGCGGCCCTCGCGGTGCCCTGCACTTTTCCGGCTCAAGCCCCGGACAATCCTGCGAGGTAGAATACTGAAATGGACGCGCTGCTGACACTTGCCGCCGATCCTACAGCTTGGGTGGCGCTGCTGACCCTGATCGCGATGGAGGTCGTGCTCGGCATCGACAACCTGATCTTCATCTCGATCCTGACCAACAAGTTGCCGGAGGGCCAGCGTGAGCAGGCGCGCCGGATCGGAATCGGACTCGCTCTGATCTTCCGCATCGTTCTGCTTGGCACTATCGCGATCATCGTGAAGTTGACCGCGCCGTTGTTCACTTTGCTGGGCCACAGCTTCTCCTGGCGCGATCTTATCCTGATCGCCGGCGGTCTGTTCCTGGTCTGGAAGGCGACCAAGGAGATCCATCACCGTGTCGATCCCGATCCCAATCCCGACCTGTTCGACAGCCGCGACGCAAGTCTGGGGTTCGCGGCTGCGTTGGGCCAGATCGTGTTGCTCGACTTGGTGTTCTCGATCGATAGCATCATCACCGCCGTTGGCATGACCCCGCACGTGCCGATCATGGTGATCGCGGTACTCGTTGCGGTGATTGTCATGTTGGTGGCAGCAACGCCGCTGGCCAACTTCATCAACGACAACCCGACAATTGTGATGCTGGCTCTAGGCTTCCTGCTGATGATCGGTACGGTGCTGATCGCGGAGGGTTTCGGCGCACACGTACCGAAGGGATACATCTACGCGGCAATGGCGTTCTCTGCGTTGGTCGAGGGGCTCAACATGCTCGATCGGCGTGGGCGTAATACCAGCCCGCAGAAAGAATGACTCGGGGATCTTCTGCGGCGTTTTGAATTGGCGGGGGCCGATTCCACCGGAGATGCCGCTGTGGTGGCGTCCGCCTGTGATCCGACTGATTCGGGGAGGCGGGGATGGTGGCGGTTCCACTCAAAGAGGGAATGAGTGCGCGGGACTTCCGCGCCGCTGCGGCGGCATGTGACGATGCCAACCAGGCACGACGGCTGTTGGCGCTGGCCGCCATCAGTGACGGGATGAGCCGGGCGGTCGCGGCGCGGCTCGGCGGCATGGATCGCCAGACGCTGCGCGATTGGGTACACGCTTTCAACGATGGCGGCGTCGACGGTCTTGTCAACGAGACCTCGCCGGGCCGTCCGTGCAAGCTCTCGGCGGAGCAGAAGGCCGAGATCAAGGCGCTCGTGGAGAAGGGTCCGGATTTCGATAAGGATGGCATCGTCCGCTGGCGTTGCATCGATCTGGCCCGCATCGCCAGGGATCGGTTCGGCGTCGCTGTCGACGAGGATACCATCGGGCGGCTGTTGCGCCAGCTTGGCTTCTCCCACATCAGCGTCCGGCCGAAGCATCCCGAGCAGAAGGACGGCGCGATCGAGACTTTTAAAAAAACTTCCTGGAAAAGCTCGCGGAAACGCTGAAGGATATTCCGCTCGGGGTTCCGATCGAGATCTGGTTCCAGGACGAGATGCGGATCGGCCAGAAGAATGGCTGCGTGCGGCAATGGGCAGAACGCGGCACGCGTCCCCGCCAGCCCGTCGATCAGCGCTACGAAAGCACCTACGTGTTCGGTGCCGTGTGCCCGGCGCGCGATACTGGCGTGGCCCTCATCCTGCCCCATGCCGACACCTGGGCCATGCAGCAGCATATCGATGCGACCGCACGGCACGTCGCGCCGGGGAGTCATGGCGTCATGCTGCTCGACAACGCCGGCTGGCACCGCACGAAAAAGCTCAGGTGGCCCACCAACCTGGCGCCGCTCTTCATCCCGCCAGGCTGCCCTGAGCTCAACGCCCACGAGAACATCTGGCAGTACCTGCGTCAGACCTATCTGTCCAACCGCGTGTTCGCGACCTACAACGACATCGTCGATGCCGCATCCGATGCCTGGAACAAGCTACTCGCCGAGACCGGTCGGATCGCCTCCATCGCGACCCGAAGCTGGGCAATCAGCGGTCAATGATTGTGCGGGTTGGTATAAGAAGGGCCAGCAGACGAATGACAAGCGTGAAGGATGATCGTCACCCCTCGAGGCCGCCAAGGCGGAAATGGGAGCCATTGGGTTCATCGCATGACAAAGCTACCCGTGCCTCACAGCGACCGAGCGAGGATAGTCCCCGCTCGGACAGCTCGATCTGCAGGTGGCTGAGGTCTTGGGACCGAAGTGCCAGATAGTGAGCAAGGTTTTCCGCAGCCGGTGCAAAGCTCGCACGCTCGATCGTCGGCGCCCACTTGCTGATGCGGTGCTTCGCATCGCCGCGCACGCGTTCGCCCAGCCGCCGCAGCTCCCCTAGGAGTACGGCATCTTCGTCGATTGCCCTGTCGCTGGTCTGACTATTCAGATTGCGTGTCATCATGTCACCGACTTGTCGACAGAGGGCGTGGCGGCTTCGCTTCTTGTTTTGTACAGGGAGTACAGTATGCCGCCGGCGAGGAGGGTGAACGTCACCCCCAGGCTGACCTCAGGCGGAATCTTGCCGATGATCTGCTGCGCGAAGATCTTTGCACCGACATAGATGAGGACGAGAGACAGCGCATACTTGAGGTAGCGGAAGCGGTGCACCATGGCCGAAAGCACGAAGTAGAGCGCGCGCAGTCCAAGGATCGCGAAGATGTTCGAGGTGTAGACGATGAACGGATCCTGGGTGATCGCGAAGATGGCCGGCACCGAGTCCACGGCAAAAATCAAATCGGCGAACTCGATCATGATCAGCGCGACGAACAGTGGCGTCGCATATCGAACCGCTTTGCCGGTCGCCGGGTCCGCCTTGTAGATGAAGAAGCTCTGCCCGGCGAACTCGTTGGTGATGTTCATCCGCTTGCGCAGGAACCGCAGAACTATGTTGTTCTCCATGTCCGGCTTGTGATCGACCATCAGGAACATCTTGATGCCCGTGATGATCAGGAACGCCGAGAAAACGTAGAGTATCCAAGCGAATTGGTGCACCAGCGCGGCGCCAAGGCCGATCATGATGGCGCGCAGAATGATCACGCCGAGTATGCCATAGAACAGTACCCGATGCTGGTATTGGGCCGGTATGGCGAAGTACGTGAAGATCATCGACATGACGAAGACGTTATCGAAGGCTAGCGTCTGCTCGACGACCCAACCTGTGAGATAGAACTCCCACGCCGTCCACGCCCGTGCCGTCGGGGTTGCGGCATTGGCGATGTCATCATCGAGTGAGGCTGCGAAGCCGTTGTAGTAGAGCCACCACACCACTGCCGAGAATGCGAAGCCGAGGGCCATGCACGAGCCGGCCAAGATCATGCTTTCGCGCATCGAGGGCACGTGCGCCTCGCGGTGAAACAGTCCGAGGTCGATCACCAGGATGATGATGACCGAGGCTAGGAACGCCAACCACACCCAGATCGGCATACCGAGCCACAATGCTGCGAGAGTTTCCATGAGCGAGAATCCAGGTTGATAATTCGGCGAAAGGTGGTCCAGCACATCCTTCAGACTGTCTTTGTAAGGTCCGCCAACTCACTCTCGACCGCTTGGCTGAAAAAGCCGGCGATCTGCTCGTAACTCGCTTGCAGCGGGCTCGACTTGCGCCACACGATGCCGACATGGCGATAGATCGCGCGGCCGTGCAACTCGAGCACCTTGAGGTTCGGATCGGAAAGGATTTCGCGCCGCACGTAGAGACCCGGCAGGAAGGTGATACCGAGGCCCATCACGACCATCTCTCTCAACGTGTCGAGACTTGTTCCTTCAAACTCGTAGCGCAAGCGTGCGCCGAATTCCTCGCACAGCGCGACCACGACGTGATGCAGTTGGTGGCCGGGCCCCAGTGCAAGCACGTCCTGGTCGCTCAGGTCCGAGGGCTGCACCGAGACGCGGTTCGCCAGCGGATGATCGGCACCGACGACCAGGTATAGCGGCTCGCGGAACAGCGCGTGGCTGACCAACTCCGCTTCAGGCACTGGCAGCAGCGTGATCACGATGTCGAGGCTGCCCTCCTCCAAAGCACGCGGCAGAGCGTCTGGCAGCTCCTCACGAATGTAGAGCTTCAGGTTCGGGAATGACTTGTGCAACCGTGGCAGCACCATCGGCAGCAGGTAGGGACCGATGGTCGGCGGCAGCCCCAGTCGCAGCACGCCGGAAAGGTCCTTGCCGCCACTCGCGGCTAGCTGGTGGATCTGATTGATGTCCCGCAGAGTCCGCCGGGCTACGGCAACGACCTGCGCGCCAATCGGCGTCATCATGACCCGCGATGTGCCGCGCTCGACCAGTTGTACGCCGAGCCGCTCCTCCAAGGCCTTCAGCTGCCCGCTGAGCGTCGGCTGGGTCGTATTTGTTCGCTCTGCCGCACGCCTGAAGTTCAGCGTGTCGGCAATCGCAACGAGATATTCCAGCTGCCTGATACTAGGCACTTGTGTCCTCCAGACGTTGCCCGAGTGGGCCGCTCTTCATGGACTGTCATATGGAGCTGCCGAGGCAGCAGGAAAGGCTCATCTGCAATTCCGATGGGGTCCGGCAGGGGTACCAATTGGAGTTCGAGACCCGGGTCCCGCATCTTTGCATCACAGGGCAGGCGATCCTGCCTCACCACTCAAACGGAGTAGAGAAGGATGAAGCCCCAAGTGACATGGACTGAGAAAACGCCCGGTGACAAGACGATTCAGGTCGGCGCACTCGCCGCGTGGCCTGTCTACGCCGCAGCCCATGGACATGCCCAGGCTATCGTATTGACCGGTGCAGATGCCGGCACTACCCGCCGCTGACCACAGCAACGTTCAACCACACGAGACAAGGAGTAGGACCCATGTTCGACTTGGGCAAGCTAACCGAGACGATCGGTGGACTGTTCTCGGGATCGCGGCAGGACACCCCCGTCGAGGGCAACGGTTTGCTCGAACTGCTGGGCAACGCCGGCATCGACCCGGCGCAGCTTGCCGGGCTCGATCAGACCCAGATCTTTGAGCTGCTGCAGCAGTACGGCATCGACCCTGGTCAGCTCGACGTCGGTCAGGTTTCCGAGCTGCTGCAGAACGGAAACATCGGCGGCAATCTCGCGGAGATGGCCCAGTCCTGGCTGAACTCGCGCGGCAGCTGAGTGCCCTTCCGTATCCGATCTTCGCGTCGATCCAGGGACACGCCATGGCGATCGTCATCATTGAGGGCAACGCGCCGCTGTACGCGGTGGCCGAGGTCGCGCCGCCGGAAATCGTTGAGAAGTTGCGCCTTTGGACCGTCGTTGTCTCAGCCACGCCAGCGCTTGCGCCCACCGAAACCGAAGACCCCGCTGTGCCAACGTCAGAATGGAGTAGTTCCCATGCACAATGACCGAACAAACGCACGCAGAACCAGCAATCGTCGCCGAACCGTAGAAAAGGAACGAATGGCGCATGAGGCGGCAACGACGGATCGCGACGAACTGATGGAGGTGATGATAGCTGCCTGCGCCTTGGTTGCGCATGCCGATGGGCGCGTTGATGCCTCCGAGCGGCAGCGAGTGCTGCGGTTGATGCGAGCGCTTCCCGTTTTCGCGGCTTATTCGAGCCAGAGCGTCGCCGATGAATTCGACCGTCATGAACGAGCATTCTTTTTCGAGCCGCTCATTGCCGCGGAAGATGCGCTCGATGCTATCGAGGTGTTGAAGCCGCGCGCGTCAGAGGTTCGAATGCTCATTCTTGCAAGCCAGGAAATGTTAGAGGCGGATGGCGTCCATGATCCGCTGGAATATCAAGCGCACCAGAAGGTCTGCAAGGCACTTGGCGTAGCATGATGACTACTACGTCCTTTCAGCGAGGGGTAGAGCCTAAGCGCTATGTATAAGTCATTTACGAGCGACATTGGCGAGCAGGCTGTAATGGCGAATGCGGTGGAAGCCCTTGGGCAGGACGTGGGAGAGGAAGCGGCGGATGAACTCGCCGGTCGCCAGCATCATGGGTCTTGAAGCGGGCGAGCCCATCGAGGCGATAGTCCTTGTATCGGAAGGAGACCGTGCTCGCGTCGGCGGCAACGATGACCAACCCGGCGATACGGTTTGCCGGCGGCGTGTCGCAGAAGGACGCCAACGCCCTCGACTCCGACATGCGCACCACCAACGACGTGCTGATGGCGACGCGCAAGCGCAACACTATCACCGAGTTTGCCTGCTACGTGCGCAACCTGACGCCCACCGCCGTCACCCTGCAAGTGCCGCTCGGGCTGGCGGAGCGCGAGCCGAACATGTCGGACGACGCTCATGCGGCGCTGCGCGATCGGTCGCGGGCGTTGCTGGCGGAGCCGCTACGATTTCCAGAGGCGAATTCCGAGGCGGTCGTTGTAGCTGGACCAGGCCTTCCTGCGCCTACCCCGATCGCCCCAACAGCGTCTCGGGACGATCCGTCCAAACCGACTGAGGGTTGGTGAACCCCTCTGGAATGTGAAGCTGTCGGCGATGCCCTACTTTTTCGTCTGACTGACGCCGATGGGCGTGCTCGCTCTAACAACGCAACCGTTGCGCGAGTAGGCGTGGGTGTGTTGCCAACTCCGATCTCTTGTGTCAGCTTCCTGCTGGAGTCCGACCGTCGTCCGGAGCACTGTCTGACGGTGAGTTATGTCGAGTCGCCCAGGGGACTTTCACCCCCAGGCGCTCCCAGAACCGTGCATGAACCTCTCGATTCACACGGCTCCCGATGTTCGGCCGTTGCCATGGCATAGAGGCCAGTCTTGAACGGCTTTGCCTCGCTCGCAGGCTCCTCCCGTTGCCAGTTGGCCTGCAACCGCGGCTGAACAACGCAGCCCCTTCGCTCCAGCCCCATTACAGAGCCTTCGTCGCTACTACGGGCTGCTCCGTCCCTGTGCACCGCATTGGTACTTTCGCCCTCGCGGTTGGAGCCGCTTGTGGCTTTTCCTTTGTCATCGGAGCACAGGTTCTCACGTTCCGTACAAGAGCCTGACTGGGCTTCGCGCCGCCTCGAAGCCCGAATGGGCAAGCCCGGCAAGCGCGAGTTCGTGCAGGTTCTCCGGTTGATGGAGACCTTCGCAATCGAAGATGTCGCGGCAGCCGTGCGTGACGCGATCCGGCGCGGCGCCATTGGCTTCGACGCCGTCAAG